>DATKPJ010000050.1:0-17566 GCA_035524195.1 Occallatibacter sp. | reverse complement strand
GACCGGCTCACAAACTCGGGATAGCGCACCGTATCGGCCTGCGCGCCGCGAATCGCCTCCATCAGCCCCGCTCCGTTGAACTCTCCCGCGATCGGCCCCGGCTCCAGGATCATGGGCACCGTCACCGTCGTTCCATCTCCGAGGTAATGCGTCTTCTCCGCCGTCGCAAAGTCCACCCGGTAGGACTCCACTCCGGCCACCAGAAGTTGCTGGACGACCTGCGGGAAGGTCATCTTCCCCTGCTGTGTTGCAATTGCTGCTTCGTGAATCGCCTGCTTGCTCATCTCTTCTCCTTTACTCAGTTGGAATCTTCTCGAGGTTATGTGACTGCACCAGTTTCTTCATCGTGGAGATCAGTTCAGTGCGTTCTCGTGCCGTGAGCGGATGAAAGAACTCCTCGTCGTTCTCATCCGCCAGCGCCGCCAGTTGCGGCACCAGCCGCCGCCCAGCCGCCGTTAGCGCAATTGACTGGAACCTGCGGTCGTCGCTGCGCTCTTGCCGTGTGATCAGTTGCTTCTCCACCAGCTTGTCCACCAGCTTCGAAACCCCGCCGCGCGTCATCCCAATCCGCTCCGCTACCACGCTCGGTGAAGTCTCCTCCTCATCGAATGTCTCCCGCATCACTACCCACTCGGCAACCGTCACTCCCTTGTCCTGCAGCTTGCGCGCAAATGCGTGCGAAACATGGTTCGAGACAAAGCGCAGCCAGAACCCAACATGCTTTTTCAGGTCGCTCACCGCCGCCGAAGAAGCCTTCGTCTGTTTCATGTTTTTAATTTACTTGGAAACTGTTTCCTTTTCAAGCATTATTTCAGGTAAATTTTAAGCCCGGAGATGACCGGTACACTAAACTCGATGGAAGGTATCCTTTCCAAAACTTCGTCGAGGTTGGTTTCGTTGAAGAAATCACTTGTCTATACTCCCGCAAGTGCTTTTGTCGCTGCGCTTGCTTTCCTGTTTCTGTTCCTGCCGGCGGCATCGACTGCGACGCCGGCGCCACTCCAGCCGGTTGAGGCCCGCCGCGCTGCGCTCAATAGACTCTTCAAGGAGTATTGGGACGCTGACCTTGCGCACTCGCCTGAGTTCGCTTCGACGATCGGCGATAAGCGCTTCAACGACAAGATCTCCGACTACTCCGTGAAAGCGGTGAACGACTGGCTGGAACAGGAACAGAACTACATGATGCGGCTCGCTGCCATCGATCCGACCGGCTTTACGGATCAGGAAAAGACAAGCCGCGACCTGCTGCTGCGCCAGTTTGCCGACGATGAAGAGGGGGCGGAGTTCAAGGAATGGGAGATGCCGGTGAACCAGATGGGCGGCATCTACTCTGAGTATCCGCGGCTGGTGGCCGAACTGAGTTTCACTTCGGCAAAAGACTATGACGACTGGATCGCGCGGCTGCGTGCGATGCCTGCGGCTTTTGACCAGGTCACGACCAACATGTCAATCGGCATGGAAGACCAGCGCGTGCCGCCGAAGTATCTGATTGAGAAAACGCTGGTGGAAGTGAAGGAGCTGGCCAGTCAGAAGCCGGAAGATTCGCCGCTGGCGATGCCGCTGAAGAAGTTCCCTTCTTCAATCTCCGCAGACGATCAGGAGCGCATCAGGGCCGAAATGATCGGTGTGATTACGAAGCAGGATCTGCCAGCCTACCAGCGTTTCGCGCGCTTTCTCGAAGTGAGCTACATTCCCGCAGGACGCGCCGATCCCGGCATCTCGTCGCTGCCAGACGGCGCGAAGTACTACCAGTTTTTGATTCGTCAGACCACAACGACCGATCTGACCGCAAACCAGATTCACCAGATCGGCCTGGATGAAGTGAAGAAAGACGAAGCCGAGATGCTGGCCATCGCGCAGAAACTGGGCTTCAAGGACCTGGCGACATTTCGCGCCAGTTTGAAGACCAATCCGAAGCTGCATCCAACGTCGGGCGAGGCGCTGCTGGATGCGTTCCGTGACGATCTGAAACCGATGCAGGCCAAATTGCCGCAGCTTTTCGGACACCTGCCAAAGACGCCATTTGAGGTTGTGCCGGTTCCGGATTATCTGGCACAGAGCGCGGCACCGGCGTATTACCAGGGAGGGATGCCGGATGGCAGCCGGCCAGGACGGCTGTTTGTGAACACCTACAATGCGACGGACCGCAATCTATACATCGTCGAGGACATGGCTTACCACGAGGGGATTCCAGGACATCACCTGCAAATCTCCATTGCGCGGGAACTCACTGACATTCCCGATTTCCGCAAATATGAGCGCTTTACGGCCTACACCGAGGGCTGGGGTCTCTATGCCGAGCGGTTGGGAAAGGACGTGGGTTTTTACCAGGATCCGTATTCGGATTATGGGCGGCTCGAAGGTGACATCTGGCGGGCGATCCGATTGGTCGTGGATACAGGCGTACATTCGCAGCACTGGACGCGACAGCAGATGGTGGATTACTTCCATGGGCACTCGAACGTGGACGATACGAGCGTGCAATCGGAGGTGGATCGCTACATTGCGTGGCCCAGCCAGGCGCTGGCGTACAAAGTTGGCCAATTGGAAATTCTTCAACTGCGCGATCGCGCCAGGAAAGCTCTCGGCGACAGGTTCGACATTCGAGCGTTCCATGATGAAGTCCTCGACTCAGGCGCGCTGCCGCTGGATCTGTTGAGTGATCGAATCGATGCGTGGATTGCGAGTCAGAAAGCTGAAAGTCCGAATTAAGGATCAGCCCAAGCCCCGGTCACGGCATCCGATCTCCACGAAATGGTAAGCTTTACTGTTTCGACGGGAAGGCGATCTGTACGCTGCCGCAGTGAGCGCGCACAGCTTGCATACCTTCGAGAGAGGAGATTCGGATGAGAGGGCTTCTTGCAATTGGATTGGGGTGTGCGTTTTCCTGCGTTCTGCATGCCCAGGTGGTGGATACAACTGTCTGTGAAATTCTGAAAAGCCCCCAATCGTTCAATGGAAAGACCGTGCGCGTAAGCGGAACGGCTTCAGCTGGGCTCGACAACTTTGTAATCAAAGGGACAGGCTGCGGCCAGGCGGTAAATGCAATCTGGCTCTCCTATCCGGAAGGTGCGAAGGCCAAGTCAGGCCCGGCTGCGATGTTGCAATTGCAGCCTGCGCAAAACTTCGGGGGAACGATTGCGGCCGTTGAGCGCTCTCCGGTGACGCTTGAGAAGGACAAGAACTTCAAGCAATTCGATTCCCTTCTCTCTTCGCCCTACAAGGGCGGTGGCGGGATGTGCCTGGGCTGCGCGCGCTACGAAGTGAGCGCTACGATGGTGGGACGGCTGGACGGTGCGGTCCCTGGGATTCATCGCGACGGCACGGGGAAGATCGTGAGCATAGAGGGGTTTGGGAATCTAAACGCCTACAGCGCACGGCTGGTGCTGCAATCGGTTTCCGATGTTACGCCTCATGAGATTGACTATTCCAAGACCACAGCGTCAACGAAGGACGATTCGGTTCAAGATGCAAATGGGGATCCGGTGGCAGCCGCGCATAAGGCGGCGGTCGCGTTCGGAGCGGGCAACCTTGCAGGCGATACGGTGGAGCGCGCTGCGGCCGCTTTTGGCAAGCAAGGGGAAAAGAATGGCGTGGTCATTTCGTTCGGTGTTGCAAACGAAGCGTCGACTCGCGACGAGGGGAAAGGAAGCGCTGACTCCCCGGATGGCGTGCTATTCAACTGCAAATTTGATGCATCGCGCCTGAAAGGCGGTGCTGAAACGATCGCGATCACGCTGGTCGGGACGCAGATTGCCGATATCCGAAACCCTGGTGCCGGCAACGCTCCGGCAACCATCTATGAACGTGAGTCGCATGCCTGGGAAACGGCAACGCTAACTGCGATCGGCGGAGGGCTTAAAACCTTGAGGGCGCCGGGCGGATACCTGATGTGGAACCGCGCCTGGCAGCCGGAAGAGCGGCAGAAGATGGCAGAGGAGGCCTTCAGAGGATTCCTTGCAAATGAGGAACTGATGACCCAGTAAGCTGGTCAAAGCTGCCCATTTGCAAGGGAGCGGAGGCGACCGCCGGGTTCAGGATGAGCGTCGTGATGGCGTCGGTTTGGTGAGTGCGCGTATCCTTGAGAGTTGTACCACCACCCTCATTCAAGACAAGGAAAACTATGGCGGAGATAGCCGTTGAGGCCAACAATGCGCCCGCGCAATTGCCCAATGTTCGCGTAGCCGTGCTGGGCGCCGGCAAGATGGGCGGCATTTTGTTGCAGGCCTTTCTCAAGGAAAACCTGTTTGCTGCCGATCAGATTCACGCCACCGTGGCGCACGTTGAGAAGGCGCTGGCACGGAGCGCGCAATGGGGCGTTGACGTAAGCACAGATAATCTCTCCGCAGTCAAACAGGCGGACCTGATCCTGCTGGGGGTAAAGCCATTTCAGGTTCCGGACGTGATTGAAGAGATCCGGCCGGCGCTGACGACCGCCAAGACGCTGGTGTCGTTTGCGGCGTCGGTAAAGACGCGCGCGATTGAAGAGGCGGCAGGCATAGAGATTGGCGTGATTCGGGCCATGCCCAATACGCCGTCGGCGCTGGGTGCAGGCATTGCCGGATTGTGCCGCGGGCGATTTGTGAAGCCGGAGCAAATGGAACTGGCAAAGCGGATTTTTGAGACCGTGGGCCGCACTGTAATTGTGGATGAGAAACACATGGATGCGGTGACCGGACTCTCAGCGTCGGGACCGGCATACGTGTATATCATCATTGAGGCATTGGCGGAGGCGGGCGTGAAGGTGGGACTGCCGCGCGATACAGCGACACAACTGGCTGCGCAGACGGTGTTCGGCGCGGGCAAGATGGTGTTGGAGACGGGGTACCATCCCGCGCTTCTGAAGGACGAAGTGACAACGCCTGCGGGATGCACCGTGGACGGAATCCTGGAGCTTGAAGAGGGCGGTCTGCGGGTGACGCTGATCAAGGCCGTGATGCGGGCCACGGAGAGGGCCAAACAACTGGCGGCGGGATAGGGCAGCGGACTTGCCAATCGAACGCCCAACCTGGCTGCCTAACTACATTCCTGAACTGCAGGGATTGCGCGGACTCGCCGTTCTGGGAGTCGTGATCTATCACTGCCGCCCGCGGCTGGAAGGCACGTGGCTTTATTACGGCTCGCTGTGGGGATGGGCGGGCGTCAATCTCTTTTTCGTGCTGTCGGGATTCCTGATTACGTCGATCCTGCTGGAGGCGCGTGAGAAGCCGCGCTATTTTCGCAACTTTTATGCGCGCCGAGCGCTGCGCATCTGGCCGGTGTACGTGCTGGTGCTGGTTGTGTGCTACCTGAATGCGCCGTGGTTCATCGGGCCAGGCATCTGGGACGCAGTGAAGACGGCGCCATGGTGGGCATACGTTCTGTTTCTTCAGAATTTGTTTCATCTTGCGCTGCCTCCGGCCATTTCTCAGACATGGTCGCTAGCAATCGAGGAGCAGTACTACTTTCTATGGGCTCCGCTGGTACGTCTGCTGCGAAGGCCGCGGAGGATGACGGCGGTGCTTGGTTGCGCTCTGATCGGTTCGCCGCTGTTTCGGCTTGGGCATCACGCATGGATGACGCCGACGCATACGCTGATCCACCTTGACGGCATCGCGCTGGGCAGCCTGCTGGCGCTGGGGCTTTACACTCTCCGGTTGAGCCGGCGAAGCTGGCTGTTTATCGGCCTTGGCGCCCTGGTGGTGGGCATTGCTGCGGCTGGAACAGTCGCAGGCGGAACGGCATTCCTCGATTCGGCGCTGGCGGTGGGTTTTGGCGGCGCGGTGCTGGCGTCAATGGCTTCGACGGGCGCGCGGAATCCGCTGAATGCAGTGCTGCGGCGCGGACCGTTGGCATTTTTTGGCCGCATCAGCTACGGCCTCTACATGATTCACATCATGATCTTCATCTATTTCGGGTGGTTCGATCTCAAGATGGATCGCTACGGCACTGCCGGGAATCTGGCGGTTGTGGCGTTCCGGCTTGCCGCATCGACGGCAGCGGCAACGATCCTGTGGTATGGATTCGAGTCGCGTATCCTGAAACTCAAGCGGTATTTCTAGCCGCTCGGTTGCATCAGATTGCTTAAGCGGGACACTTTCCGTCCCATACCGTGATTTGCCATCCCATGCGCGTGTGACTTCAATCACCCTGCTTTTAACACACGGCTGCTAGTCTGAACTGTCAAAAACCTAATCTATCGAGGTGCCCCATGAGCAACGCGACGCCCGAAGAGGTTCGGGCCGAAGCAAAAAGCGCCGGCCCTCTATCCCCGGAAACACTGGCCAAAATGGATGCGTACTGGCGGGCAGCCAATTACCTTTCAGTGGGCCAGATCTACCTGAAAGACAACCCGCTACTCGAGCGGCCGCTGACGCTGGATGACGTGAAGCCGCGCCTGCTGGGACACTGGGGCACGACGCCCGGGCTGAATTTTCTTTACGTCCATCTGAACCGCCTGATCTGCGAACGCAACCTGGACATGATTTACATCATCGGGCCGGGACATGGCGGGCCGGGGTTGGTGGCGAACACGTATCTCGAAGGCTCGTACACCGAGATCTATCCCCACATCGAACAGAACCGCGATGGGATCAAGCGCCTGCTCCGGCAATTCAGCTGGCCCTATGGCGTGCCCAGCCACGTCGCGCCGGAGACGCCAGGGTCAATCCATGAAGGCGGCGAACTGGGCTATTCGCTGGTGCACGCATACGGCGCGGCCTTCGACAATCCCGACCTGATTGTTGCCTGCATTGTGGGTGACGGAGAAGCAGAGACGGGACCGCTGGCGACGAGTTGGCACTCTAACAAATTCCTGAACCCTGCGACTGATGGCGCGGTGCTTCCCATTCTGCACTTGAACGGCTACAAGATCGCCAACCCAACGGTTCTTGCGCGGATTCCGCACGCCGAGCTTGAGAGCCTGATGCGTGGATACGGGTACGAGCCCTTCACACTCGAGGGCGACGATCCCGCGACGATGCACCAGCAGGCAGCGGCCGTATTCGAAACAATTTTTGACCGCATTGCCGCAATTCAAAAGGAAGCCCGCGAAGCTGCATCCCAGAATCGCAAGATTGAGCGGCCGGCATGGCCCATGCTGATCATGCGCACTCCCAAGGGATGGACCGGCCCGAAGTTTGTCGATGGCAAGCCCGTGGAGAACACGTGGCGCGCGCACCAGGTGCCGTTCAGCGAGATGCGCGAGAAACCGGATCACCTGCGCCTGCTGGAAGAGTGGATGCACAGCTACAAGCCCGAGGAGTTATTCGACGAGAAAGGTGCGTTTCGAACGGAACTGGCGGAAATTGCTCCCAGGGGCCGGCGGCGGATGGGCATGAACGCGCATGCCAACGGAGGATCGCTGCTGGTGCCACTGAAGGTGCCCAGCTTCCGCGAATTCGCAGTGAAGATCGAAGGGCGCGGGCAAAACGACGTGGAGTCAACGCGCGTGCTCGGCCGCTTGCTGCATGCAGTGATGCAGGCCAACAAGGACGAGAAGAACTTTCGCGTCTTCGGACCCGACGAGACTGCTTCCAATCGCATTGGCGATGTGATCACAGGCACCGGCAAGGCGTGGATGGCCGAGACGCTTCCTGTGGACGAGAACCTGTCCCAGTCCGGCCATGTAATGGAAGTGCTGAGCGAGCACCTGTGCCAGGGATGGCTGGAAGGTTACCTGCTGACCGGGCGACACGGCTTCTTCAGTTGCTACGAAGCGTTCATTCACATCGTCGATTCGATGGTGAACCAGCACGCCAAGTGGCTGAAGGTGACACGACAGATTCCGTGGAGAAAGCCGATTGCGTCACTGAATTACCTGCTGAGTTCGCTGGTATGGCGGCAGGATCATAACGGATTCTCGCACCAGGATCCGGGATTCATCGATCACCTTGTCAATAAGAAGGCGGACGTCGTGCGCGTGTATCTGCCGCCGGACGCAAACACGCTGCTCTCCGTGGCCGACCATTGCCTGCGCAGCAGGAATTACATCAACCTGATCGTCGCAGGAAAACAGCCTGCACCGCAGTGGATGAACATGGATGAGGCCGTGGCGCATTGCACGACCGGCCTTGGCGTGTGGAAGTGGGCATCGAATGACGACGGCAACCCTGAAGTGGTGATGGCCTGCTGCGGCGATGTGCCGACCATGGAAGCGCTGGCCGCGGTGACGATCCTGCGAGCGAAGGTTCCCGATCTGCGAATCCGCGTGGTGAACGTGGTCGATCTCATGGCCCTTGAACCTCAATCCGAGCATCCGCACGGCCTTCCCGACGAGGAGTTCGATGAACTGTTCCCGGTCGGCGTGCCGATCATCTTTGCATTCCATGGTTATCCGTGGCTGATTCACCGGCTTACCTATCGCCGACACAGCCATGACAACATTCACGTGCGCGGTTACAAGGAGGAAGGCACCACGACAACGCCTTTTGACATGTGCGTGCTGAACAATATCGACCGGTTCCAACTGGCGCTCGACGCCATCCTTCGCGTGCCGCGGCTCGCTTCGCAGTCTGACGCCGCAAGGCAATGGTATTCCGAGCAAATCCAGCGGCACCGCCTGTATGTAACGGAAAACGGAGAGGACCTGCCGGAGATTCGTAACTGGCGCTGGTCGGCGAACTGAGTTTCGCCTTGCTCCGTCAATTGGATAACCGGGGTATGTTCCGCCTGCGGAACTTGCCCTCTCCATGCTGACTTACTCAGCTGAAAGACTTGAGGCTCTTGCATGTCGTTGCCCGTGCTGGTTTTGAACAGCGGCTCTTCTTCCATCAAGTTTTCAATGTACGAAGCAGGCGACGGCCAACGCGGCAAGCTCTTTGAAGGAGCGGTCGACGGAATCGGAACCGACCTGGGAAAGTTCTGGATCAAGGACGCACTGGGGAAGAAACTGATCGACAAGACGCCTGCGGTCCCCACGCGCTCGGTTGCTTTCGCCCTGGTAGGCGACGCGCTGCACTCGGGCGACTTCCCCGCCCCGGCGGCGATTGGCCATCGCACTGTTTGCGGCGGTCCCGATATCCAGGAGAATCAGCGCATCACGCCAAAGCTGATCGACGAAATTGAAAGCTATCAGGACCTGGCGCCGCTGCACACCCCGATCGCCGTATACATCATGCGCGAGGCGCTGCGGCTGTTTCCCGGGATCCCAAACTTCGCGATTCTCGACACGTACTTTCATCGCACCATGTCTGAAGTCGTGATGCACATGCCGATTCCGTGGGAATATGCGGAGATGGGGGTGCGGCGATATGGCTACCACGGCATTTCCTACGAGTCGATCGTGTACCAATTGCAGCCGAACATACCGGCGAGAATGATCGTGGCGCATCTCGGCAATGGTGCATCGATCTCTGCGATTCGCGACGGAAAGTGCGTTGACACGTCGATGGGACTTACACCCACGGGCGGTATCATCAGCGGGACGCGCACCGGGGATATCGATCCCGGCGTGCTGCTCTTCATCCTGAAGAAGATCGCGGAGACGACACCGAGTGCGATGGACGCGGCCGACAAGCTCGAGACAGTTGTAAGCAAGAAGTCGGGCCTGGTTGGAATGAGCGAGCGCTCGAATGACATGCGCGATCTGCGTTCCGCGATCGAGGAAGGCGACACGAAGGCGCGCCTGGCCGTAGACAAGTTTGTGTGGACAATTCAGAAGTGGATTGGCGGATTCTTTGCCGAGTTGGGCGGGCTCGACATGCTGGTGTTCACCGGGGGCATCGGCGAGAACGATATTGCTTCGCGCGCAGAGATCTGCGCCGGGCTGGGCGCGCTGGGGATTGAGTTGGATGCGACACGCAACAACGTTCGTGGCGATGCCGTGATTTCAGCCGAGCACTCGGCGGTCACAGTGCGCGTGATTCCGCCTGCGGAAGACCTGATGATCGTGAACCATGTGGTGCGGCTGATGGCTGAGTAGCCTTGGACGAGTGGTGAGGCGTTACGCGTTGGGTTCGCGGCATCGAGCCATGTTCTACACTGATAGTTGAAGCTGGAGTTCCCTGTCATGTCCCTGGCCGCGGTTCCCGTGGGCAACAAACAACTTCCCTCCACTGCGCTGCGACGATTTGCATGGGCGGTGCTGGTCTATTTCATTGCCGTCATCCTGTGGGGAACGCTGGTTCGCGCGACCGGGTCGGGAGCAGGCTGTGGCGATCATTGGCCGCTCTGCAACGGCACGATGATTCAACACTCGCCGCGCGTGGACACGATGATCGAGTTCACGCATCGGATTACAAGTGGGCTTTCGTTTTTTCTGGCTGTGGGCTTAATGGCATGGACGTTTGCCGCCACGGCGCGAGGCCACCTGGCGCGCACGGCTGCTGGATCAACGGTTGTTTTCACGCTGGTGGAAGCGATTCTCGGCGCGTTCCTGGTAAAGCTGGGCTTGACCGCGCAGAGCCATTCGCCCTTGCGAGCGCCGTACCTTGCATTGCACCTGACGAATACGCTTCTGCTGCTTGCTTCGCTGACCCTGACCGCACACATGCTGAGCCGCAAGCATGGGTACATGCGCGGTGAAGTGCGCGTTGTGGCTCCCGCGGGCGCCATATTGGCCGTGGTCGCGGTGCTGATTGTGGGCGTGACCGGCTCTCTGGCTGCGTTGGGCGACACGCTCTTTCCGGTTAGTTCGCTCGGCACGGCCCTCGCACAGGATTTTTCTTCGACCAGCAGTTGGCTCGTGCGGTGGCGCTGGACGCATCCTGCGTTCGCTTTTTTAGCCAGCATTTTTCTGATCTGGCTGCTGGTACGCGCGGCGCAACGCACGGCGTACTGGGACAATCGCGGCCTCTCCGCGCTGGTGCTGTTATTGCTGGCGGCACAGTACGTGCTCGGGGTACTGGACGTCGTGCTTCTGGCGCCGGTATGGCTGCAGGTGACTCATCTGCTGGGTGCTGATGCACTGTGGGCTGCGCTGGTCGTGCTGACCGCACGGGTGACTCTGCAACCCATAACAAGGAGCGAAATAGAGGCCAAGGACTAAGCAGAAAACAGCGCTGGAAAAGTTCCTGCTTGCTCCTTTTCCAAATCCTGCCTTCACTTCACAAGAACGCCCGCCGCGGGATAGACAGCGCCATTCGCGCTGGCCTCGATGATGGGCAGCTCCGGCGTTGCGGTAAGCCATTCGATTCTGCCGTCGCGCAGGAGCACCGTATCTTCGGCTTTGCCTCCGCGAATGCTCGGATTCCAGGCAAATGCCTGGTTGTTGACGACGGTTTCTGAGCCGGTGGGTGTTGCCACCCACTCGCGCTCGCCGTAGCCGGTGGCCCCGCCCTGGTGATGGAATCGCTCTTCGCCCGGGAAACCCTCGGCCGCATAGGCCGACTGCGCAACCCTAAACAATTCCGCCGAGGTTGCACCGACACGGGTGGCGTCGAGCAGCGCGGCGTTCACCCGTGCGGCAGAGTTGAATCGCGCTGCGAGCTCGGCAGGTAACGCTCCAAAGTGGATGAATCGAGTAATGGAGATCACCAGCCCCCATTTGCGCGCGCACAGGTTGAGCATCCCATACTGTTTCAGGCGCGTGCCGCGGGCGACCGCATGCTTGTATTTGTAGATGCGGTCATCAACCGCATAGAGGTAGACCGAGGGCAGAATTCCGCGGCGCAGCAGGCCGGCCGCGGTAATGGCCTCGAGATCGTATTCACTCAGGCCAGGTTCTACCTGGTGAAGCGCCTCGACGGTCGCGGCCGCGGTTTCCTCGCCCAGCCAGCGATAGCGCGCAATTTCAGTTTCGCTGAGCGCTGCGCGCAGCGGATAGAGATCGACCGGCGTCAGCCCGGCGAAAGGCGTGTCGCAGCCGAGCGGACCGCCGGCTAGCTTGTTCGCGGCAGCCACCGTATCGTCGGCGTACCAAGGGAACAGAACCGGCTCAAAATCGAGCGCACCAAATTCCTCATCATGCAGACGAGGCGCTTCGTTCTCGGTCGTGAAGTAGTAACGCTTGCCGTCGGCGGTCACCAGCAGCGAGGCAACGCCGGTTTCAGCGGGAGTGAGCACGCGGAGTTCGACAGCGCCTCCGGTGAGCCAGGCAACGTTTTCGTTGCGGCGAATGAGGACACCGGAGAGCTTCATGGCATGCAGCCAGTCCACGAGCTTCTGGTGCTTTGCATCCAGCTCTGCGTTCCATGCCGTTTCCGTGACGATGGTCGAACCATGCGCGACCAGGCCTTTATTCATTCGCTTCGTGGTGATTGCCGTCCCCATGGGAATCTCCTTCGAAAGAGAGGGCCGACGACGTTGAAGTCAGCGGGCCCCCTATTTCATGTCTTCTCGATCAGTCCTCGAGCGCGGGATGATAATGGCTTTCCCACCCGAGGTAGCGCGCGGATTCGTGCACGGCCTTTGACACGTCGCTGAAGTTCGCGGCGACGTGATGCTCGAATCCTTCACGGCAAATGTAGCGCAGCAACTTTTGCAATTCGGGAATCTCTGCCACGCCCGCGCCGCCAAATGTTTCGAGGGGATCGTCGGTAAAACGGCCCGCACCCGTGTAGCCGCGCACGACGCCACGACGGTCGTCGGTGGAGTAGCGTGCGAAGCTCATTGTGCCTGCTTTTACCCGGCCTACGCAGGTGCCGAAGGTATTCAGCTTGCCCACCGTACCGGCGATGATTTCCTGATAATCCATGCGCACATCCTTGAAGAAGTGCTTGGGCAGGTTGGAGCAGTGGAAGCAGACGCACTTGTTGGGATCGCTACCGTAGTTGTTGTTCCAATCAAGCAGCGCCGAGGGGGTTCCGCTGGCGAGAGCCAGCATGTACATACTCAGCGTGCCGGGAACGTCCACTTCGCAGGCCGATGGAATGAGTTCATTCGACATCATGCTCATGATGGTGCAGGGCACCACGCCGAAGTATTCTTCCATCGACGTCCAGCACTGCACGGCACTGATGGTGACGTGGACCTGCTTCATCCATCCGTCGATGACCGCGCCGAGTTTCGCCATCTTGAGCAGGGCTTCTTCGGCGATGCCCGCAGTGGTGACGTACTTCTTGATAGCGGCAAGCTTGGCCTGGGCAGCGTCGTCATTGTCCTTCATGCGGTTGATGCGGCCGAAGATTTCAGAGAGATCGATGGTCTCGATGGTGATGCCGCTCGTTTCGAAGATGCGCTCAGAATAACGAACGGTATTGAACGCCGTGGGACGCGCGCCGATGGAACCGATGCGCAGATTCTTGAGGCCTTTCACGATGCGGCAGACGGCCGAGAACCATTCCAGGTCCGCCTTGAACTGGGGAGAATTCGGGCTCTCGGTATGCAGCGAAGTAAGGGAGTACTGCATGCCGTACTGCATCATGTTATTGCAGCAACTCATCTTGCCGCAGAAGCTGTCACGGCGGGTAGCGATGGTCATGGCATCAGAGCGGTCGGGCGTGGCCTGCACCAGAACCGGCACTTTGAGGCCGGAGAGACGAATGGCATCGACGATGCCGCGTTCTTCGCCGAAGTTAGGCAAGGTTACGATGATGCCATCAATCTCGGCAGCGTGTTTTTTGAAAAGCTCGGCACAGCGCTGTGCCTCCGCATACGTTTCCACTGCACCGTACTTCGATTCCTCAGGGCCCAGCACCACGGCCTGGGCATTCGCTGCTTCGAGCACGGAAATGATTTCTTCGCGGCCGGTCTTGGCAAGATGATCCGGGAAAAATCCGCGATTGCCTACGATCACTCCAAATGTCATTTTTCTTTGCACTGCCATTTTCTTTTCTCCAAAGAACTCTACGGTTAGATCAGATTCCTTGCGCGTGCGCAACTGCGCACACAGTTCAGTGACTGCTTTTTCCAGGACGGAACTTCAATATGTAGAAGACGCCGAGGAGGAACAATAATCCACCCCACCAGATGGGTGTGTGCAGATTGGTGAGTTCCACCGCGGGTGGATAGTTTCCGGTGGACGCCTCATAGATCCCATAGGCACAGATCATGCCGCCATAAATCAACAGCTGAACGCCAATAAAGAACCAGATGGGAATTCTGGAACCATGCATAGGTCTAATCCCTTTCCTTCGCCTTCAAATGAAACAAACTCGTTTGCAACGTCACTTGCGGTCTTTCTCTTACCAGAACAGGATGTTAAGGCCCGCAAAGATGAGTACCGCCAGAATCGCCCACATGTATTCGTTTTTGTAGAACGGGACCGGCTCCTCGGTGGGCAGGACGGTGGCTCCGTAGACAAGGCCGTTGAGTTCCGCAACCGGTTTTGGCTTGGTGAAAAGACTGACGAAAACGACAATCACGACTGTGATGAGGAACGCCCACAGCGCACGATACACATTTTCGGCCATCGGCTTTGCGTCGGGCGAGAGTGCTACGGTGGCCAGGGCCGCCGGATTGAACTTGACCCACACAAACAAGCTTGCCGAAAAGGCGATGCCGATCAAGAGGCCGAGGAAGCCGGCCAGCGCAGTGGCGCGTTTCCAGAACATGCCCAGCAGAATTGTGCCCAGCAGCGGGGCAATAAAGATGCTGAAGAGCGCCTGCACATAATCCATGATGCCAGCCGCGTGCATGACGAGGTAGGCCGCGCCGATGGAGACGGCCACGCCGATCACAATCGACATTCGCCCCACCATGACGTAGTGGCTGTCGGTTGCCTTCTTGTTCATCAGGGGTTTGTACAGGTCATACGTCCATACGGTGGAAAAGGCGCTGACATTTCCAGCCATACCGCTCATAAAGCCGGCAATCAGCGCGGTGATGCCGAGGCCGAGAAGACCGGGCCCCATGTAGCGCACCATCATGAGTGGCAAAGCCTCGTTGAAGCTGTGTAGTTCCAGCGCAGGCCCCGGTTTCTGGTCGAGGATTGCCTTTTTGAAGCCCGGAGTGAGTGTGCCCGCGGTGCTCAAATCGTTCTCGCAGGCGGTCCTTCTGGCCGCGATGGCCTGAGACATCTCAGCTGATGGCGTCCCTGGAGGTATATCGAGCGGTGCACAGCCCTTAATCGCTTCCTGGGGCACCAGCTGACGGCGGCTACCGTCGGGATTCTGCAAAAGCACCAGGCCGAGCAGACCGGGCAAAATGACAATAAAGGGAACTGCCATCTTGAAGAAGGATCCAATGATGGGCGCCATGCGCGCGGCGCGCAGGTTGTGCGCGGCCAGCACGCGCTGCACCACCAGGAAGTCGGTTGTCCAGTAGCCGAAGCTGATGACGAACCCGAGGCCAAAGACGATGCCGGTCCAATGGACTCCCATCGGATTGGAGGCAAAATGGCCGGTGTCGCGCCATAGGTGAATGTAACTGTCGGGGGCAACGTGCAGATCGGTTGATTGAAGATTGGCAATGATTCTGGCCTTGAGGCCCTCGAATCCACCGCTCTGCATCAATCCCAGGATCGGGACGAGGAGCGCGCCGGCCCAGATGAGGACGAACTGAAGAACCTCGTTAAAGATGGCGGAGCGCAATCCGCCCAGGGCAACATAGAGCGTGACTGCGAAGGCCGACACCAGGATGCTGAAGCTGATGTTCCATCCCAGCACGACCTTCATGACGACGGCCATCGCGAACATGTTCACCCCGCTCATCAAAATCATCTCCGTGGCGAAGGAGATGGCGGCCAGTACGCGGGCATGTTCGCCAAACCGCAGCTTGAGATAGCCGGGGACGGAATGAGTCTTCGAGACGTAGTAGAACGGCATCATGACCAGGCCGAGAAAGATCATGGCCGGAATGGCGCCGATCCAGTACCAGTGCGTTGCCAGAATGCCGTATTGGTATGCGGAACCGGCCCAGCCCATCAGTTCCAGCGAGCCCAGATTGGCTGAAACAAAGCTCAGACCCGCGATCCATGCCGTCATTTCGCGGCCGGCCATGAAGAAGTCTTCGCTGGTATTCGACAAGCCTTTGAGATAAAAGCCGATCCAGATCACCATCGCGAAATAGATCGCGATCACGGCAATGTCGAGCGGTCTCAGATGTGCCAGTGGCGAGGCGTCGAGGGCAAGAAGAGAAGGATGCGCTGTGAAGGACCCGGTGGTGGTAAGTGCGACCAATCCGAACATTCAGTCACCTGTTCAGGGCGATGTCATCCAAAACGCCGTTAGATGTTCGCACCTAAGTAAATGGGTTTACTGGATAAGTTGTCAAGCGACAAGGAGCAGCCGGAACCGTGATCTTGAAGCCAAGCATCTTCGAACAGGTGAAGCCGCTCGACTTGGATTTGCGGAGGTTCATGGGAGACTCAAACGGGCGAGTTTTTGCCCGGCAAAGTGTAGCACAGGAGCCACATATGGGATGGGAGCGGCGGATTAGCGGGGATTGCGAGACGTCGAGCGAGAGAGCCCAGCTTGATGACGACGCTTGGTTGTACGGGCTGAGGCCCGTACCCTGCATCGACTGACCGGCGCCCTGCCGGAAACCAAAGCGAGCGGCTGCCGGACAGGGGCACTCGCCGTTGCACCTTCCGTCTCGAAGCAAGATCTTCATGCCATCTTTATTCGAAGAGTCGCCGCTATCGTTTAAATCAGCAGGATGCGCGTGTTCGGGCGCATTTCTTTCTTGTATTCATGCCGCTTCAACGTTACTTTTAGCTATGGGACTCCGCTTTCCCGGTCTCACTCCAACCCAAAATCTCCGTATCGCAATTCTCTTGCGTACGCGGCGATTCGCTGCCCAGTTCTTTCTCACCACAAGGAGTCTTTCCAATGCATACGACACCCGATCCAGTTGCCTGTAGTGGTTTCTCCCGCCGTACCTTTTTCCGCTTCGCTGCGGGCGCTTCCGCACTCGCAACCATGCCCCTTCTCACGGAACCAGAGCTTGCAAGGGCAGCGCGTCCTCACTTCAGCGATCCCAATATTGGCATCCACATCGATGCGAATGAGAATCCCATGGGCCCCTGCGAATCCGCGCGCCAGGCAATCATCGACATCGTTCCGCGCGGAGGACGCTATCTCTTTCCCCTGGAAATCGAGCCCGCAGAGATTTTCGCCAAGCAGGAAGGTCTTGATCCGGAGTCGGTGATTCCCTTCGCCGGATCGACCGAGCCACTGCACTACACCGTTCTGGCCTTTACGAGCAAAGACAGGCCCCTGGTAATCGCAGATCCTGGCTATGAGGCGCCCATGTGGGCCGCCCAGGTTTCCGGCGCGTCCGTGATCAAGGTGCCGCTTGCCGATCCCAAGGGCGCAGCCACACACGACATCAAGGCCATGCTCGCCGCTGCTTCGAATCCAGGCGTGATCTACATCTGCAATCCCAACAACCCAACGGGAACCTGCACGCCTCGCGCGGACATTGAGTACGCGGTGGCGAACGCGCCAAAAGACACCATTCTGCTGATTGACGAAGCCTACATTCACCTCTGTGACGCACCCCGCTCGCTCGACTTTGTGAAGGAAGGCAAGAACGTGATCGTACTGCGCACGTTCTCAAAGCTTTACGGAATGGCGGGCATCCGGATGGGATTTGCGGTTGGGCGTCCTGATCTGCTGGCGAAAATTACGCCGCTGGGCGGACAGAACGCGCTGCCGATCACCGCTGTCGCGGCAGCAAAGGCAAGCCTGCTCGAGCCGGGCATCGTGGAGAAGCGGAAGAAGATCATTGCAGACATTCGCACCGAAACGATCGCGTGGCTGAAAAG
>DATKPJ010000049.1:0-54986 GCA_035524195.1 Occallatibacter sp. | reverse complement strand
CTGGGGTGCATGGGCATGAGCGCGATCTACGGACCAGCCGACGAGTCGGAGAGCCTCGCCACCATCCACGCCGCCATTGACGCCGGCGTCAACCTGATTGATACCGGTGATTTCTACGCGATGGGCCAGAATGAAATGCTCGTCGGGACTGCCTTGCGCTTCGTTCGTGATCAGGTGCTCATCTCGGTTAAATTCGGCGCGCAGCGTGGACCCGACGGCTCATGGCTTGGCTATGATGCCCGGCCGGCAGCCGTGAAAACCGCGCTTGCGTATTCTCTCAAGCGGCTTGGCGTCGACCACATCGATATCTATCGGCCCGCGCGTCTCGATCCCAATGTGCCGATCGAAGACACTGTGGGAGCGATTGCCGAAATGGTCCAGGCGGGCTACGTACGCTACGTGGGCCTGAGCGAGGTGGGACCGGAGACGATTCGTCGGGCAGCGCGGGTACATCCAATTGTCGACTTGCAGATTGAGTACTCGCTCATGAGTCGCGGACCCGAGGCGAAGATTCTTCCGGTTCTCAATGAGCTCGGCATTGCGGTAACGGCCTACGGTGTGCTCTCGCGCGGGCTGCTTTCCGGCTCGCGTCCCGCTGCTTCGGGCGATATACGCACCCGGTTTCCACGATTTAAGCAGGGCAACCTTGACCGCAACGAACAGATCGTGACACGGCTCAGAGAAATCGCAGCGCGAAAAGGCATCACCGCGTCCCAGCTTGCGATTGCCTGGGTGCTGGCGAAGGGAAATGGCTCGATCGTGCCGCTCATTGGAGCACGCACACGCGTGCAACTTTCCGAAAGTCGTGGCGCGCTTGATGTGCATCTCACGCTGGACGAGATCAAGGAGCTAGAAGCAGCCATTCCACCCGAATCTGTCGCCGGGGCTCGCTACGACGAGCACCAGATGCGCGTGCTCGATAGCGAAAAATAGGTTGGTTTGTGCAATGGTTGCCGCGCCGGGAGTTTGACAGTTTTTGCACTACCGGGCCCTTCGGCTCGATCCTACGGATACTTAGCCAAAGTGTTTGTGGCCGGACGCCGCCAACCCTCGCTGCCCGCGCTCGTCTAAACTTGGAGGGCGATGGAACGCTTACTTCATTCGCGTCTTTTTCTCATGATCGCGGCGGCCGGGCTGATGATGCCGTTGGCCGCGGTCGCCCAGGAATCATCGTCCACTCAAGATCAGAAACCGGTTCCGCTAAAGCCCGGCATCCCGGGAATGGGTTCCAACCACCGCCTGATCCTCAAGGACGGTAGTTATCAGATGGTCCGGACCTACCAGATCGTGGGCGACCGTGTGCGCTTTCTCTCGCAAGAACGAGGCGATTGGGAGGAGATACCCGCAGACCTGGTGGACTGGGACGCGACCCGGAAATGGGAAAACGACCACACCAGCCAGCCAGAGGATGCCAACTCCCCCGCTATGAAGGAAGCCGCGGACCTTGATAAGGAGGAGGCAGCCTTGCGGGCCGAGCAAAAGGCGCGCATGCCTGAAGTGGCAAAGGGCCTTGAACTGCCGGATCAGAGCGGCGTCTTCGTGCTCGACACATATCAGGGCACGCCGGAACTGGTGGAACTGGATCCTGTTGAGCTGGACCTGCGCGGGCGGACGCGGCACGGGTTGTCCGTCTTGAATCCAATGGCCGGGCAGAAGGAAGACATCGAGTTGCAGGGATCGAACGCGAAAGTCCACCTCCATGTCGACGATCCGGCGATTTATCTCTCACTGGATGGCGGTGACGGTACCGAGCCCGCAATGGCGCACGCGATGACAGTGAATACCCATGGCGCGAAGGACATTGCCAACGGCCCCCACGGCGCCCAGTCGGCCGAGTCAGGTTTCGCCATTGTGCGACTGGACGAGCGCCGCGCGGTGCGGCTTGTCGGAGCTATCCACGTGAGCCCCACGGGGAACGTAACCCAGAGCGAAGATGTCATTCCCACTAAAGTCGAAATCCTGCCGGGCAAGCACTGGATGAAGCTTACCCCTGAGACTCACTTGACCATCGGCGAGTACGCGCTGGTTGAGATCCTGTCCCCCTCCGATGTCAATCAGTCGGTTTGGGATTTCCGTGTGGACCCGCGACTCGGTGACAATCCCGCGGCGCTGGGACCGATCCTCAAATAGCGCCGGTCGCCGTGGGCTCAAAATGCGCAGTCGGAACAACCCCTGTCTGACGAAGGACAGCCGGCGAGCCAGTTCCTGCAAATACGTCGAGCAACAGTCTATGGCGCTTCCCGGCGAGTGATTTTGTCTCTCCGCCGTTCCCATTCCTCGCTGGAAAAGATACGCGGCCCTACCTCGATCAGCCGCGGCATCATGTTAAACACAGCGATTCGGCTCCAGGGGCGGCCGTCGCGCGTGCGGAAGCCTTTCTCATTCAGATCGCTAACGATGCTGGAGTATGAAAAATCCTGGGCCAGAAGGTCCATCATCAGGAGTAGAACCTGATTCTCATGGGGATCGACCTCGAGGCGTTTGCAATCATCGGAGATCCTCAGGCCATACGGAATGTCTTCATTGAATGCGCCTTCAGGCGGCGCTTCGGAATCAGGTAGCTCGCGCCGCCAGTCGATCGAAACCATCTGCCAGCCTGCGGCGATGCGCTGGCGGATGATATCGGCGCTCACCGTTGCAGGAATCACATCGCGGACCCGCTCAAAATACGCCATTGCAAGCCTCCGGGCGGAATTTCCTTGGCGTGACTAAAAGCAATTTAACTGCCAAATCGAGCGGCGACATCGTTGCATTCAAGTCATTCAGTTTGAATAGGATGGTTCAGCCTTTGACGATCTGGAAGGCACCCCATCGTGAGCGAATTTGCTCGGACGTGTTCGTTACTGAACAGCAGCCAGGAATGGCCCTGCTTCAAACCACTCAAAACCGAGAGGTACACAGCCGGGCACTGGCAGCGGGTTATCCTTTGAAAACCAGAAGAAAATGGGTACAATTCGACAACCGTTGCCAGGTCCCTCTCTCAATCGAGGCGTCCCCGAATGAGGAATCATCGGAATGGTCGATTATTACGAGTTCCTGCAAATCAGCCCCCACGCGGATGCAGATACGATTCACCGCGTCTACCGATTTCTAGCGGCGCGGCTTCATCCGGACAATCCCGAATCCGGTGATGCAGATGCATTCCGCACGTTGAAGCAGGCATATGACGTGCTGTCGAACCCGCTGCGGCGCGCAGAATACAACGCGACCCGGGTCCGCGAAATGAGTCAGTTCACACCTTTTTCGGATTCGATTGATTTCATGGACACCGTCGACGGCGAGTTGAACCGCCGTCTTGCGGTGCTGGCGGTCCTCTATTTTCGCCGGCGTGAACATCCGCGTCTCCCTGAAGTTTCACTCGCCGAGATCGAGAAGCGAATGGGATTTCCCCGGGATTATCTGGATTTTACGACGTGGTACCTGGTGAAGAAGGGGTTTATCACCCGGGCAGATAACTCCGATTTCACGTTGACGGCGGACGGAGTCGATTTTGTGGAGACGCAGCGAACGCAGATTCCGGTTTTGAACAGGCTGCTCACAAGCGGCAGAATGCCCTCAGCCGCGGATTTTGTCTCCACCCAGCGCGCTCCAACATCACGCGTTACACCGATCGTATTGCCGACAGCCATGGGGGATTCGGATCGACGCGTGAATTCTGCCGACCGGCGAGTAAACGTGGTGGGACGAAGAGCAACCGACCGGTTGCAGAGAGCGTGACACCTACTCGCGCACGCTGATGCCAAGTGCTTTCATTTTGCGGTAAAGGTGGCTGCGTTCCAAGCCTAGCAATTCGGCTGCGCGGCTCATGTTATTCCGAGCTTCCTCAATCTTCTTGAAGATGTAGTCGCGCTCATACGCGTCCCGGGCCTGCTGAAGAGTTGAAAAATCTTCGTTGGAGCGCGCGCCGGATTTGTGTGTAAGCGGAGGAAGGTGCTTGCGCTCGATGCGCAGGACGCGCGGATTGAGAATCAGCACGCGCTCGATCACATTCTTGAGTTCGCGCACGTTCCCCGGCCAGTGATAGCGTGACAGGGATTCCAGCGCCTCTTCGCTGATCTCCATCCGCGGTCGGCCGTATTGGCGACCAAATTCGGCGAGAAACTCGCGCGAGAGAAGCGGGATATCCTGCTTTCGCTCGCGCAGCGGCGGCACGAAAAATGGCACCACGTTGAGACGGTAGAAAAGATCTTCGCGAAAATTCCCCCTGGCAATCTCTTCTTCAAGGTCCTTGTTGGTCGAAGCAATCAACCGCACGTCGACGCGGAGCGGTTGCGTGCCGCCGACCGGGGTAAATAGTTGGTCATCCAGGGCGCTAAGCACCTTGGCTTGGGTTTTGAGGCTCATGTCCCCAACTTCGTCAAGGTAGAGCGAACCCTCGTCGGCGCGCTCGAGCGTCCCGCGCTGTTCCGGCGGCCCTCCCGGTTGTGCACTTCGGCGATAGCCGAACAGTTCAGCCTCAATGTGATCCTCGGGGATCGCTGCGCAGTTGAGTTCCACAAACACGCGGTCGCGCCGCTGGCTCTCGGCGTGGATGGCGCGAGCGATAAGCTCCTTGCCTGTACCCGACTCGCCATAGATGAGAACGCGACCGTTGGTAGGAGCCATAAGGCGAATCTGTTGGCGCAGGGCTTTGACGGGAACGCTTTCTCCGGTCAAAACCGAGCCCACGCCGAACTGGCGCTTGAATTCATGGTTCTCTGACCGCAGGCGGCGTGCCTCGACCGCGTTCTTAAGCACGATCAGCGTGCGGTCGAGAGACAGCGGCTTTTCAAGAAAGTCGAAGGCGCCCAGCTTGGTTGCCTTGACCGCCGTCTCGATGGTGCCGTGGCCAGAGATAATGATCACTTCAGGCCGCATTTCGGCCTCAAGTCTGTGAATGTCGGCAAGCACATCGAGGCCGTCGCGGTCAGGCAGCCAAATATCCAGGAGGACTACGTCATAGGGTGCATCTTCAACCAGCACCAACGCTTCAGCCGCGGTAGCCGCCGACGCAACACCGTAGCCTTCCTCGCGCAGAATTTCTTCGAGCGACGTGCGAATTTCCGCCTCGTCGTCCACCACCAGGACGTGGTTCAAGATCGCGCCTCCGTGAGTGGCGAAGATGCGTCCGATTCGGATCTCTCAGGCGGCGAGGGCGGTTCCATGAGCGGCAAACGCATCAGGAAGCATGCGCCCTTGGGACTGTTGCTTTCGGCGCGGAGCGAGCCGCCGTGCTCCTGCACGATCTTGGCCGCAATCGAGAGGCCCAGGCCGGTGCCGCGCTGTTTGGTCGAATAGAACGGCAGAAAGAGCCGCTCGCGTATCTCATCGGTGAGCCCGTGGCCGGTGTCGGACACAGCAACCTCAACGGCCGCGCCGTCTTCGCTAAGGCCGCTGCGAATATCGAGCACACGCAGAAGGCTGCCCTGCATGGCTTCAGCAGCATTGTCGATGAGATTGGCAAGTGCGCGGCGAATGGCTTCGGGATCCGCAAGCACCATGGGCAGGCCGGACTCGAGATTCCGCCGCACCGTGATGCCATCGAGGCGGCCGGCGAAGAGCGTCAGAGCCTCCTCGGAAACCTTGTTCATATCGCAGGCGCGCGGTTGCGGCGCGGGAAATTGTGCCAGGGCGGAGAACTGGTCAACTAACGTGCGCAGCGTTGACACGCAACCAAGAATCACTTCGCTACATTTGCGAATGACCGCTGGCGAATCGGGAAGGCTGCGATCGAGATGGCGTCCGATGCGCTCGGCAGACAACGCGATGGGGGTAAGCGGATTCTTGATCTCGTGCGCCACGCGTTGAGCGACTTCTTTCCAGGCCAGCTGGCGCTGTGCGCGCAGTAGCTCCGAAGTATCTTCGATGACCAGGACTGTGCCTGCCTTTCCGTCGGCCAGTTCCAGACGCGCGCTGGTAACTGCAAGATGCATGTTGCGGCCGCGCGCGTGGAACTCGATTTCTGTGGAGGCGGCGCCCATGCGCTGGCCCCGGCGGATGACTCCGGACAGACCGTCGACACATTCAGCGGGAATCAACGAATCAAGCTTCTGACCGCGGAGCCCGGAATCCTCCAGTTGGCCCATCAGCACGGCAAAGGCTCGATTGGCCTGAAGCACTTGCCCGACAGAGTCCAGCGTGACAACGCCGCTGGGGATGGTCTCGACAATGGTCTCCAATTCACGTCGCCGTTCCTCGATGGAAAGGTTTGCTGCCGAAAGCTGCGCCGACGAACTCTCAGCCAACTGCCGGCTGGCTTCAAGGTCTGCGGCCATGTGGTTGAACGATTGAACCAGTTCCGCCATCTCGCCTGTGGTCACTTGTGCAACGCGATGGTCGTATTTCCCGGCAGCGATCTTGTTCATGGCATCGGCGAGCGCTTCCACCGGCCGGGTAATCTGCTTCGAAAGAAATAATGCCAGCCAGACGCTCGAGAAGAACACCACTACGGTGATCAGCAGCAGCATGAGAAAGAAGGTGGAGCGAATACGGTTCCGCGTGCGGAACAGATCCCAATACTGGGCAGCGCCCTCGCGAATCCGGGCGGTAGTCTGGCTCAATCCCTGGGGCATGGGCAGTGCGGCAACAACGATCTTTCCAGAGTTGGTCGCCGACATGCCAAGCGCGTAATCCTGACCAGCGACGCGAATGACGGGCTCGTCGGTCCGTTGTGCCGAGGTAAGAATGCTTGCCGAGAGCGGGCCCGAAAGTGGAATCGCTGTAGCGCTGCTGCGCTGGTCCGTTCGATCGGGAAGCCACGGAATCAGACTTATCTTGGTCGATTCTGGAGGAGCCTGAAAGCTGGCGATCACGCGATGATCCTTGTCAAAGACCATCGCGAATCCGCCGTCGAGCGTCATGCGATGCGAGCCAAGCACATTCTTGAGCGTCGCCAGGTCGCCGTCAGGCGAGCCCGTGGCGGCGATCGATTCAGCTTCTCCGCGCGCGTTGCTGGTGACGTACTGCGCCAGTTCCAGCACCACTCGCGTAGAGTCTTCGCGCAGTTCTGAGGTATTGGGCGAAAACCAGCGGTCAATCGAGCGGTTCATCAGTTGGAAGCTGAACAGAAACATGAAAACCGCAGGGGCGAGCGCAATCATGACGGCCCCAAGCACCATGCGGGTGCGAAGCCGCGCTCCGAGAGCACTGCTGCTCTGGTCTGCGTAAATTTTCAGGATGTTGCGGAGCAGGAGAATGAGCAGCACCAGCAAGAGCAGAAAGACCACGACGGTCAGGCCGGTGAATGCCAGAGTTTCTCCCGCGGTTTCGGGATTCAGGTAGCGCACATTGGAGAGATTGAAGGCCTGGAGCGCTCCCAGAAGCGCAAAGAACAGCAGCGCGCCCGCGCCGAAAAGGGCAATCGACCGCTTTCTGGGATCCCCGAGGAAAGTCATGGGCCGATTATAGGCGTGGACCAACGCAACTGCCAGATTCGAGATGGGGATGGAACGCAAGAAGTTAGCCGGGCCGGGCCGGCACGGCCGAGAACACCCAGCACGAGCCGGCCCGGAGATCGGGTTATTTCTTGCAGGAACCGCTCTTGCAGCAGGATGAGCCGGATTGGCAGCAACTCGAGGTGCAGCACGAGCCGGTGCAACATTTCGCGCCGGGCTTGCAGCAGGAGTCGCTCGTGATGGCAAAGGCTGAGAGTGAAGCAAGGGTGAGAACGACAACAGCAAACATCTTCTTCATGGAAATATCCTTTCGGTGTGAATGGGTTGAACGCTTGCGCCGAGGCGCAGAATCAAGCGAGCCGGGACACCGAAATGTCTAAATCCTGAGATCTTCTTTGAGACGAAAAACCGGGGCAAGGTGCGGATCGAACGCGACCGGCAAGGGGCCGGGAAAACCGACCATGCGCGGCATCCAACCACGGGACACAACCGCGGGATTGAGTGCTGATGTTTCCCGAACGATGGAAACGAGCTCTGCGTGAATGCGCGCAACGGCGCCGCAATGGGGGTGAGAACAGCCCATGCCGCCGCCAGAGACGGGACAACAAGGCATCTGACCATGACAAGCGGTCCGCACGGAGGCGATGTATTCGGCGAGTGCCGGGGTCGAAGTGAAAGCGGCGCAGAGCGCAAGAATCAAAACCACGCGAGTACGAAGATGGCCGTGCGCCTTCACGACACCGATTCTAGGCACAACTGAAGCGATTCAGCGTGATGTGGGTCACGCGTGAGGACTTGATCGCGAGCGCGACCCGGTGGAGTAGTTCGCCCAAAACTGCGTCCTCCACGACCGTACTTTCGTCGGAAGAGAAAGAGGATCGTTCATGAAGAGAGCTGTTTGGGCCTTTCTTTTGGCCGCTCCCTGCCTGTTCCTTGGCGAAAAACCGGCACCCAGCCCTGCCCACTACACGGTTGCCGTCCACGTGACGGCCTCCCATCTCGTGATGCAGTGCTCAAGCGGCCTCTGCGGATGGCACGAAGTGATGGAAGCGGTCATCAGCGGAAAGAAATATCAACTCAGCGAGAACAGCGATCGCATTGACCTGCTGCGCGTTGGCGACTACAAGGCCCAAATCGTGAAAGACGAAACCACTCGCCCTTATGAGTACATGCGCACCTACGAGTTTTTGTTTGCTGACGGGAAAACGCGCGATTACGTCGTCGTAGGCGAAGAAGAGTGAGAGCACATCGAGGATTACCCAAGCACCCCGGCCGGATCTGTCCATTCGCGATGCTGGCTTTCGGCAACGCCCCGATAGGTAATCTTGCCCAGCCACGTATTCAGGCCTTCTGCGAAGCCCGCATCCTGTCGAAGGGCCTGGCGAGCGCCAAGTTTCGCCAGCCGAAGCACATAAGGGAAGGTGGAGTTGGTCAAGGCCAGGGTCGAGGTGTGCGGCACCGCTCCCGGCATGTTCGTGACGCAATAGTGCACCACGCCATCGACAACAAAGCTGGGCTGGGAATGCGAAGTTGGCTTTGCGGTCTCGACACAGCCGCCCTGGTCGATGGCCACGTCGACGATGACCGCGCCCTTCTTCATTTGCGACACCATGGCCCGCGTCACCAGTTTGGGTGCGGTGGCTCCCGGAATGAGAACTCCGCCGATAACCAGGTCGGCCTCGCGCGTGGCCTGCGCGATGTTGTAGCTGTTTGAGGCCAGAGTGTAGAGCCGTCCGCCGAAGATGTCGTCGAGTTCGCGAAGACGGTTCAGGTTCACGTCGACGAGCGTGACCTTTGCGCCAAATCCCAGAGCGATGCGAGCCGCATTGGTGCCCACAATCCCTCCGCCGATGATGGTCACGTGAGCCGGCGGTACACCGGGGACGCCGCCCAGGAGGATGCCGCGGCCGCCTCGTTCCTTTTCGAGATACGTGGCGCCCACCTGCACGCTCATTCGACCAGCCACTTCGCTCATCGGGGTCAGCAGCGGAAGTGTTCCCTGGCGGTCGCGCACAGTTTCGTAAGCGATGCCGATGACTTTGGACTCGAGCATCTTGTTGGTGAGATCGGGCACAGGCGCGAGGTGCAGATAGGTAAACAGCACAAGGCCCTCACGAAAGAAGGGATACTCCCTCTCAATAGGCTCCTTGACCTTGACGATCATCTCGGACTTGCCCCAGACATGACCGGCATCGCCCACGATCTCTGCCCCGGCATTCTGATACTCGGCGTCCTCAAAGCCCGAGAGCGTGCCGGCCTGTGTTTCCACCAGCACTTGGTGACCGGCTTCGGCCAATGCCTTGACACCCGCC
This sequence comes from Occallatibacter sp., assembly GCA_035524195.1. Classification (GTDB taxonomy): domain Bacteria; phylum Acidobacteriota; class Terriglobia; order Terriglobales; family Acidobacteriaceae; genus Telmatobacter. Next base: position 45,301 of record DATKPJ010000049.1, on the reverse strand, counting down.
GGAGTCACTCCAACCCGCGCTTCGTTGTCTTTGATTTCCCTGGGCACGCCAATGATCATCGCCGCTGCTCCTCTATATGAATCGATAGATTCTGATCTGTTGGACGCGCGCCCGGGGAAGGCAGTTGTGAATGAGGAAGCCGCGCCGGGTAAACGATCATTGGAGGAGGGCTGATCCGGCGCGGCAAGTCACATCGCTACCAACTGCGTAGAATCGTACGTCGAATTTCGCTTTCAATGTGTGCAAAGTTGGTGGTAAAAGGGAGAAATGAGAACGAAACGTGATTTAAACAGATCATATGCGCACAAAATAAGCGATAACGCCCCGGATACTGAGCTGGACGAGCTCGATGCTTCCATTCTTCGCTACCTGGAATACCACGGAAGAGCCACGAACTTTGAAGTCGGCGATGCGATAGGTCTCTCGGCGTCCGCTGCATCGCGCCGCATCCTCGCACTGGAACACGAAGGCGCAATTCGCGGATATCGTGCGCTGATCGACGACCGCATGCTGGGCAAACGCATGACGGTCTATATCCGCGTCACGCTTGAGCGACAGTCCGCTTCGGTCCTTGGAGCGTTTGAGACGGCGATCCGCCGCTGCCGTGAGATCGTGAGTTGCCACCTGATGGCCGGCCAATACGATTACATGCTGGTAGCACGCGTGGCCGATATCGACGACTACGGGCGTCTGCACCAGAACGAATTGTCACATCTACCGGGAGTGACGCGGCTGGAGACGAGCTTTGCGCTCAGGGACGTGCTGGAGACCGGGAAGGCATAGCGAGGCAACCGCTTCATTCTTTCTTTGCGGTCTCCGCGTGGTGCGTTACATTGGGAAACACGCAAGAAAGAAAATGCAGAGGCTTCCGCTTCAGGGGCAGAAACTTCATTTCGTTTGCAGGCTTCCCGTGCAGGCTCAAGCCCGTACCCTCGATCACGCGGTCAGGAATCGGGAAGGATTTTCCTTCCCCGGTCGATTGAGCAAAATCTTCGATTTCAAAGGGGAGAGTCGATGTCTTGTTTCAGGATGAGCCAATGGTTCTGTCTCGTATGTGCTGCTGCAACTGCTCTCATCATCGCGCCGCTCATGGCCTCGGCTCAATTGCCTACGCCGATCTCGGTGCTTGGGCACAATCCCGGGGACGATTTTTACCTCGCTGATTACGAAGACACAATCAAGTACTTTCATGCTTTAGCATCTGCCGCGCCTGATCGAATGAAGATGTTCACGGTGGGCAAGAGCACCGAAGGCCGCGATATTGAGATCGCCGTCATATCATCGCCGCAAAACATTGCCAAGCTGGATGCGACGAAGCAGATTGCCGGCCGACTGGCACACGCGACTGACCTGAACGACGACCAGGCAAAAGAATTGGCGCGAGCGACGCCGGTGATCGTCCACATTGATGGTGGGCTGCACTCCTCCGAGGTCGCGGGCACCCAGCACACCATGGTCCTGGCCTACAAGCTGCTCTCTGCGCAGAACGATCCGCAGATCGAAGCCATTCTCAACAATGTCGTCCTGGTGCTTTGGCCCACTCTTAATCCCGACGGCCAAGATATGGTTGTCCACTGGTACCGGCAGAACGTGGGGACGAAATACGAAGTATCCCCGATGCCGTGGCTCTACCAGAAGTATGTCGGTCACGATAACAATCGCGACGGCTACATGATGAACATGAAGGAAGAGCAGGTGGTAGTGAAGACGCAGCTCGAGTACAGCCCTGAGATCTTCTATTGCCAACATCAGACTGCTCCGTTCCCCGCGCGCATTTGGATTCCACCGTTCTCCGATCCGATTTCGAGCAATATCAGCCCGCTGGTGCGGAGCTGGCTCAACCTGGTCGGCGCAAACATGACGGCCTATCTGAATGCGCATCAGATGCCTGGAGCGATCTCTGAGTCGCGATTTGATAACTGGTATGCGGGATTCACCGACTGGGCGCATGTCTTCCGCAACGAGATCTCGTTCTTTACCGAGACTGCCCTGTACGAATACGCGACGCCGCACTTCTACACAGTCCACGATTTTCCGAAAGACTTTCAGGACCTGCGCGCGCTAAGCATGTACTCCACGCCATGGGAAGGCGGCTGGTGGCGGTTGAAAGATGCAGTCGATTATATGGTCGGCGCCGATATGTCCGTGCTGGACCTGGCAGCGAAGAACCGTGAAACGCTGCTGTACAACCGCTACCAGGCGGCGCGCGACAATATCGAGCACTTCCGCAAAGAACCACCATTTGCCTACGTCATCAGCGACAAGCAGACCGATATACCCGAGGCAGGGTTGCTGGCACAAAAGATGATCGATAATGGGCTCGACGTTTACACGACGAAGAGCGGCTTTAAGGCGAATCGTGTGGAGTATCCCGCGGGCTCCTGGGTGATCCCGATGGATCAGCCTTTTTCGCCTCTGGCGAAAGAGCTGTTTGAGCGGCAGCGCTATCCCGATGCAATCTCGCTTGGAACGTCGAAGGCGGTCGACCTTCCCTATGACGTGACCGGATGGACGCTCCCATTGCAGATGGGCGTGAATGTCGATGCGGTAAGCGATCCGCTGGGAGCCGATGAGCGGGCGTTGCTGACGAAGATTGACAAGGTGGAACTGCCTGCGGGATCGGTGGAAGGGCCGGGAACGCTGTTCGCCGTGACCCACAAGGCAAATGCATCCTTCGAGCTTGTAAATGCGGCGCTCAAGGCAGGAGCGACGGTTTCGCTGGCAGAAGAACCTGTGAATGCCGGCGAAGGAATGGAGACCGGCGCGTTTCTGATCGGAGGAATCAGCCGCACATCCCTGGGCGATTTGACAAAGCAATATGCTGTCTCAGCGATCGCCGTGAGCGCCCCGGCACATACGCTGCCATTGAAAAAGGCGCGAGTTGGGCTGTATCGGCCCTGGGCTCCCTCCATCGATGAAGGCTGGACGCGGTGGATTCTCGAGAACTACGGCTTTGAGCCGAAGAGCCTGTACAACTCGGATGTTCGTTCGGCCAATCTGAGGGACCGGTATGACGTGATCATTCTGCCGGATATGTCGTCGAAGCAGATGCTGGATGGATTTGGCGTGGGTATTGTTCCGGGCGAGTACGCGGGCGGGATAAGCGAAGCCGGGATCGACAACCTTCGCGAGTTCACGCGCGAGGGAGGAACCCTTGTGGCCCTCAATAAGTCGGCAGACAGTTTGATTCCGCTGTTCTCGCTGCCGGTAAAGAACGTACTTGAAGGAGTGAAGAGCGACAAGTTTTTCTGCTCGGGCGCGTTGGTGCGCGTGAACACCGAGCATGCAGACTTGCCGGCCAATTATGGCACTTCCGATTCTCCGGTGGTGATGTTCCAGAGCGGACCGGCGTTCGAACCCATGCCGGGATTCCATGGCGCGATTCTAGCCAGCTATCCGAAAGAAACTGATCCCTTGGAAAGTGGCCTGCTTCTGCATCCTGAAGCGATCGAAGGCAAGGCGGCGGCAATGGAACTCGCATACGGCAAAGGCAGGGTCGCATTGTACGGGTTCAAGCCCCAGTTCAGAGGGCAGTCGCACGCCACCTACAAGTACCTGTTCAACGAGCTGTATGTGTACGATCATCCGGAATTGCCCGCGCTGCCCGCTGCGGCAGCACCGGCGAAGCCGGAAGCCTCCGCCCCACCCGAAATGGAACACAAGAAGCCCAAAGGCGACACAATGGACTAGGCCGACCGGCAACGCGCACTTCAGGAGCACGTTACCAACGCGGAGTGGTGGGCGCTGGAACTTCTTGAACGGGCGTGGCTAGAACCTTTATATTCATGCCCGCCCCCGGAAAACCGTGAGAGAGACGGGGGCACATTGAAGGTGTTGCGAAACGCGCGGGTCTGAGGCCGCCAGGTCGCTTCGGCTCGGGTCGTTTTGAGCATTCGAAGGGAAGTTTGTATGGCGGAAACGGATCAGCCCGCCGAGAACGGCGAATCGACAAGCGGGGAAACGAACTCTCCTGCCGAAGCTCAAGCGAGCGAAGAAGGGTCGACCTCGGGAGAATTGAAGGACCTCGTCTTCCATGCCGATTCGGGCGATCGGACGCAGGAGCCAGTCGAAGAGCCGCCAGCATCAGCAAAAGCCAAACATTCGGAATATTTCATTCTGTATGCAGGCGTCGCAGCATTGGCTGTCGTGGCGATTGTGATTCTGCTCTTCAACCTTCCGAAGAGCAAGGCCGGCGGAAACGACCTGGGAGCGGGCGTTTTCAATTCTTCGGGGCTGAGAGGCCATCTGCTGACGCGATGGCAGAAGGGGCAAACTCAGTATCAGCTTGAGATCCAGGCCATTGATCCGCGTTCGAACGCCGGGTTTGCGCAGGTGGCGGGCGATCCTCCGCAACCGATCTCCATCAACATCCGCATCATGGATTCATCAGGTTTCGCGCTGTGCGGCAAAGAGATCATTATGCCGTTCGATCCGTCGCGAGAGTTTCCGATGCTCAAGAAGGCGGCTCTGACAGGCGGCGGGATCTCGGGCGAACTTGCCAAACAACAGCAGGACCTGCTGATCCTGCAGGCCGAAGAACAGGACCGCGAGCGGGGCAAGGATATCTTTCACAATCAGATTGGTTCTGACGGCACGGTGAGAGCAATGGACGCTCAGGGCGTGCTTCCCTGCTCCGCAGACCAGTTCAAACGCTTCGACTATTGGGACTTCTCGACGAACTTTCCCTCTATGGAAGAACAGGATCGCCTGCTCAAACATCCCCGGGACCTGCTGGCATTTACGGGGTCCGCCGAGGCGAGAAATAAGCGGAAGGCTTCGAATCAGCTGCGATCCGCTTTCTATGTTGAAGGAGATGACACCGCGACCGGCTGGGAGGCGTCAAGCGGCAATCTGGTAACGAGCATGAACCGGACCTTTTTGGTGCCCGGAAAGAGTGCGCAAGCAATCGCCGCCTCGTGGGCTGCCGATGATGCGCATTTCCACTACAAGTGCGACCAGCGCGCGAACTGCGCCCTGATCCATGCGGGATCGGCGACCGCGATTTCCGCGCGGCTGAACGAGTAGCAATCGCCAGGCGAACAGCTCGAAAAATAGGTTACAATCGGCCCTGGTTCATTCCGCGTTGTCGATCTGCGCCCGCTGCAGCTTGTCGGAATAATCGATATACACTGCTTTCCACGTGGTGAAGAAGTCGATCGCGCCGAGCCCCTCGCGATGCCCGTTCCCCGTCTGCTTCACGCCGCCGAAGGGTAGGTGAACTTCCGCGCCGATCGTCGGCGCGTTGATGTAGGTGATTCCCGACTCGAGGTCGCGCATGGCGGCAAAGGCGCGGTTCACATTCTTGGTGTAGATCGATGTCGAAAGACCGTAGTCAATGGAGTTCGCGATCTCGACCCCTTGCTCGAACGTGTCGAACTCGATAAGGCTCACCACCGGCCCGAAGACTTCTTCGCGCGCAATGCGCATCTCTGGCGTCACGCCGCCCACCACCGTGGGCTCAAAGAACGTGCCCTTGGCATAGCATCCGTGGGTAAGCGAGTGGCCGCCGCACAACACCGTTGCGCCCTCGTCCGCGGCGATCTCGACATACTTTTTTGACGTCTCAATCTGCCCGGCGTTCACTTGCGGACCCACTTCTACCGATTCATCGAGGCCGTTGCCGACCTTCAGAGCCTTGGCGCGCGCAACGAATCTCTCCGTGAAGGTTCCCGCGATTCCCTTCTGCAGAAGGATGCGGCTGGTAGCGGTGCAGCGCTGGCCGGTGGTCCCGAAGGCTCCCCAAAGGGCGCCATCGAGAGCGAGGTCGAGATTTGCGTCATCGAGAACAAGCTGCGCGTTCTTGCCGCCCATCTCCAGCGAAACAGGCTTAAAGGTGGCCGCGGCACGCTGGCCAACAAGCGACCCCACTTCGCTGGACCCGGTAAAGCTGATGGCGCGAACGTCCCTGTGCTCGAGAACCGCCATGCCGACAGCTCCGCCCCCTCCGCAGACAATGTTCACAACTCCCGGAGGGAGTCCGGCGTCCACCAGCGTCTGAACGAGGTTGTAGACCGAGAGCGGTGTGTCAGAGGCGGGCTTGATGACGCATGTGTTGCCTGCAACCAATGCCGGGAACAGCTTCCAGCTCGGAATCGCCATCGGAAAGTTCCACGGCGTGATGAGGCCGACGACGCCAACCGGCATGCGCACACTCATGGCGAATTTGTTTTGCAGTTCCGACGGGGTCGTGACCCCGAAGAGGCGGCGCCCTTCGCCGGCGACGTAGGCGGCTTCGTCAATGGCCTCTTGCACATCTCCGCGCGTCTCGGCCAGTACCTTCCCCATCTCGCGAGTCATGTCATGGGCAAATTTTTCCTTGCGCTTTTGCAGCAGGATTCCAGTGCGCACGAGGATCTCGGCCCGCTTGGGCGCGGGAACGAGCCGCCAAGTGGCGTAGGCCTTCTTCGCCGCGGCCACGGCGCGGTCAACGTCTTCTACGTGGGACGAAGGAAACGCTCCCACCACGTCGGAGTTGTCCGCTGGGTTCAGGTTTAGGATGGTTTTCCCGCTTGCGGCCGGCATCCACTCGCCGCCGATCAGATTGTGGTACGTGGGATAAGTCATGAGAACCTCGAAAAGCTGTCAACCTGGAATGTGAATCAGACGGCGGCACCGCGGCAGACGGGTTCGACTCCCCGCACCCCCGCCATGCAAGCGAAAGGCCGCTAATCCACCGCAAACAGTTGAGTGTAACGCACCCGTTGCAAGGGAGGCACGCTCGTAACTGTGTTGCACACTGTTTCGCTGGCGTGCTGCCCTATTGGCCGTACAATACGGGAGAGGTAGATTCAATTTACAGATGTCATTGAACGGATATCCTTCGCGCTCTTCGCGATCGCATGGACTGCGCTCGCTCTTCAGCATGTTTTCCAGCGATTTGGCCATTGATCTGGGCACCGCCAATACCCTGGTGTATGCCGCCGGCAAGGGCATCGTGGTCAACGAGCCGTCGATTGTCGCCATCAACAAAAACACAGGTGAGGTTGAGGCCGTCGGCAAGGAGGCCAAGGATATGCTGGGTCGCACACCCGGCAACATTGTGGCCATCAAGCCGATGAAGGACGGCGTCATCGCCGACTTCAAAGTCACCGAAAAAATGCTCAACTACTTCATCCAGAAGGCCCACAACCGCAAAATGCTCGTGCATCCGCGGATCGTCATCGGCGTGCCTTCAGAGATTACCCAGGTGGAGAAGCGAGCGGTGGAGGATTCGGCTTACCGGGCCAAAGCCAGCGAAGTCTATCTGGTCGAGCAGGCCATGGTGGCGGCCATCGGCGCCGGACTTCCGATTACGGAGCCTGGCGGCAACATGGTGGTCGACATTGGCGGCGGTACAACGGACATTGCCGTCATATCTCTTTCGGGCATCGTGTATTCACGATCGGTGCGCATGGCCGGCAACCAGATGGACGAAGCCATAACAAACTACCTCAAACGGAAGTACAATCTGCTTATTGGTGAACGTACAGCCGAGCAGATCAAGATGGATATCGGATCGGCCTATCCACTTGACAAGCCGTTGACGATGGAGATCAAGGGGCGCAACCTGATTGAAGGCGTTCCCAAGACCATCAGCATTGACGACGGAGAGATTCGCGAGTCGCTGGGCGAGTGCATCGCAGTGATCATGAATGCCATTCGCGTCGCGCTGGAGCGGACGCCTCCCGAGCTTTCCGCCGATATCAGCGACCGCGGTATTGTGCTCACCGGCGGCGGAGCGCTGATCAAGAACCTTGACAAGCGCATCCGCGAGGAAACCGGCCTGCCCGTCTCGGTGGCTGATGACCCCCTGGCGTCAGTCGTTTTGGGAACGGGCAAGATGCTCTCCGACTTCCGCCTGCTGCGCAAGATCAAGATCGACTAACGCGGGATCTGAAGGACCCAGGGCATATGGACTAGAGCGGGATTGAGCGGCTTGGATCCTCTGGCCGAATTCGAGATGTACCTGACTTGCGAGGAACATTTGCCGCTTTTGGTTTAGGCCCTCGGTCCCTGGAGCCCGGCCCCTGTTTTTGTATATGGAATCATTCTTCATTCGCTATCGAAACCTAGTGGTGCTGGTCACCCTGCTGTTGGTGCAGATCATCGGGCTTGCCGTTCAGGTGCATCGGACTGACACGGGGCGCATGAGTCTCGATCCACGCGATAGCAGCGGCGTTCGGCTAATCCGGCTGTGGGCCAACGCTCTCGTCTCTCCCCCCGAGCAGTTGATTCATTCCTCGGCGCTGGGCGTGGCCTGGGTATGGAACAACTACTTTGACCTGCGGCACGTGCGCCAGCAGAACCAGGATTTGCAGAGTACGGTCGACCGGCTTCGGCTGGAGCAGGCTGCGCTACTGGAAGATGCGAGGCAGGGCGAGCGTCTGCAAGGGCTGCTCGGTTTCCGGGAGAAATACATCTACAAGACAGTCGCCGCGCAAGTTCTCGGCACGAGCGGGAGCGACCAGTCGCGCGTTTTCAATATCGACAAGGGCAAAGACGATGGGCTCACCCGGGACATGGCCGTGATTACTGCGGACGGGATCGTGGGCAAAGTGCGCGACGTGTTTCCGCACTCAGCCCAGGTGCTGGCGATTAATGATCCAACCAGCGGAGCCGGCGTGATTCTCGAAACGACGCGAACGCGAGGCATTCTACGAGGTAATGCGGCCGGGCAGCCCCAGATCGTGGACATCATGTCTGACCAACGGATCAAGCCCGGCGAAACGGTTCTTACGGCCGGAGGAGACCTGATTTTCCCACGTGGACTGCCCGTCGGCGTGGTCCAGAAGGTGGTTCCAGATCCCGATCGTGACTCCTTTATCGACGTGATCGTGAAACCAGCCGCCCATCTCGATCAGCTGGATGAGGTCCTGGTGATTACCTCAACCGAGCCGCGCTTCCCGCAAGACCAGAAGCAGGACATGGCTACGAGCGACGCGCTCAAAGGCTCCGAGGTGGAGGAAGAAAAGGCGCAGAAGAAAGCCTCAGACATCATGGCCGAGCGGCTTCCAGGACTGCTTGATCCCAATCTGCCGGCAGATCAGCAACCGTTGAATGACGACAGCAATCCGAATCCCATGGGGCATGTGCCGCCGCCATTGCATCCAGACCGTTTCACTCCCCAGGCATCGGATCAGTCGGGAACGCCCGCGGCTGCACCGGTTGAAACCAGTCCAGCAACCGGGACGGCGGTTCAGAAGAGCACATCGGTTTCTCCGTTAAAGACTGCGGGAACGAAAGCACCGGGCCCGGCTCAGGCCCCAAATCAGCCGCGGAGGGAACCGTAAGCATGTCGGTCCTTACGGCAGACACCCGGCGCGACCTCGAGATCCATCGGTATCCAGTTCTCGTGTATGCGCTGGTGCCAATTGCTTCCCTGGTTTTGCAGGCCTGGCTCCCAAGGGTGATGGGCCGTTACGCCTGGTTCGATTTGCCGTTGGTGGTGACGGTGTACTTTGCACTCGGCCGCCGCAGTCCTATCCAGGGCACAATCATGGGAATGACGCTCGGCGTCTTTGAGGATGCGCTGACCGATCATGCAATCGGCGTTCACGGGATCTCGAAGATGGTGGTCGGCTTTCTCGCGGCGTCGGTTGGAGTGCGAATCGACGTCGAAAGCCAGACCATCCGGCTGGCTTTGATTTTCATGCTTTCGCTCTTGTCCAGCGCAATTTACATCTTTATCTACCGTTTTCTACTGGGTCTTCCTTTGGACGTTGTCTGGCTGACTGAGTTGTTCAAGGCTATCGGCAACTCGATCATCGGGCTGTTGGCATTCCCTTTCCTCGACCGGTTTCAGATAAGGGATTAACCGTCTCGGAGAGGTTGATGTACTAAACACGGAGTGATAGGAACTGCTCCGCGCGGATTAAAAAGGCTGTATTCTGAGGCTTCAGGCAAATGGTTTTTGAGAAGTACACGCGTGGCGAGAAGGTCTCCAGCTTCAAGCTGACATCCGTGCAATACGGCATTTTGCTGATGATGCTGGCGCTGGCCGCGGGTCTATGGCGGCTGCAGGTGCTGGGCGCAAGCAATTTTCGCGTTCTGGCGGAGCAGAACCGCATCCGCAAAGTGCCGATCCTGGCTGCGCGCGGCAAGCTCTTCGATCGCTACAACCGGCTCATCGTCGACAATTATCCATCCGTGTCGTGCTTCCTGGTTCGCGAACAGAATCACAATGTGGAAGCGGATTTGCCGCTGATCGCACAAGGGCTACACCTCGATCTTGACCAGCTTCGTGCCACGCTGCAGCACTTTCGCGGATCGCCGGGATACCAGCCGATTCCGATCAAGCAAGACATCACTGCCGACGAGCAGGCATTCATCGAGGCCCATCGGAATGAGTTACCTGAGCTGGAAACCATTGACGAGGCCCGCCGTCTTTATCCGCGAGACGGATTCGCCGCGCATCTCATTGGCTACGTGGGCGAAGTAAGTGAAGACATGCTCAACGACCCGCGCTACGCTGCTTACGAGCCGGGCGATGTGGTGGGCAAGGCGGGCGTGGAAGAGACCTACGACCAGTTGCTGCGGGGGCAGGACGGTGCACGCGATGTAATCGTCGACAGCCATGGCCGTGAAGTCGGATTTCTGGGCATCCAGCATGCCAAGCCCGGCATGGATATTCGCTTGACCATCGACAACGATCTGCAGCGTGCAGCGGAGCTGGCGTTGGGCAGCCGCGAAGGCGCGGTCGTCGCCATGGACCCGCGCAATGGCGAGATCCTGGCCATGGTTTCGCGCCCCAGCTTTGATCCCAACGAGTTCGCGGTCAAGATCGATCGCGCCGACTGGAACAAGCTGATCACCGATCCCGAGCATCCCCTGATGAACAAGGCCATCCAGGCTCAGCTTGCGCCGGGATCCACTTTCAAGATCCTTATGTCGGTGGCGGGGCTTGAGGAAGGCATTGCACAGAACCTGCATGTGTTTTGCAACGGAGGGGCTGATTTTTACGGACACTTCTACCATTGCGACAGACATCACGGGCCGGAGAACATCGAGACGGCGATTCCTGATTCTTGTGATACGTTCTTTTACACGCTCGCCGACAAATTGAGGATCGACCGCATCAGCAAGTACGCAACAGAATTCGGCCTTGGTGAGAAGACGGGTATTGACCTTCCGAATGAGGAACCTGGCCTCGTACCCTCCGCCGAGTGGGTCTTGAAGAATTTCCACCATCGGTGGTACGCGGGCGAGACCATCTCAGTGGGCATCGGGCAGGGCGCCATCGAGGCAACGCCGATCCAACTCGCGCGATATATTGCCGGGGTAGCGTCAGACGGACGCATGGTTCGACCGCATGTAGTTTTTCAGGATCAGTTGCCTCCAGAATTCCGCAAGGAGATTGTTGACAGTTTTCCCGGGTCCGGCGATGCCGACGTTCCGATCGACCAGCAAGACTGGATGACGATCACAAATGCGATGGCCCAGGTGACAGAGCCCGGTCCTTTCCACACGGCCGTTTCGGCGCATCTGAGCGGCATCGACCTGGCGGGGAAAACCGGCACGGCCGAGACGATCAGCGATGCCGCACTCAAAGCGTCGGGAATCAAGGGAAGGGCTACCATTCCCAATGTCTGGTTTGTCGGCGTGGTGCCACGACGCAATCCGGAGCTGGTGGTGGCAGTACTCTGGATGCACGGCGATTTCAGCTACTACGCTGCCCGCATTGGATCGCGCGTGGTTGCGGCCTACGTTGAAAAACAACGTAGCCTTGCGCATAATCTGGCGCCGAACAAACCCGTCTCCGACAAGCCCGTAGAAGTGGGAGCTGTCTGGTCGGCACCCGATCCCAAGAGCTTGAAGGACGGCAAGGTGGTCGCGCGTCTCCATGCAGGCCGATTCTTCGTCGATCCCAAACCGGCTGCCCCCGTCATGGCTGAGTCCTATCAACCGGTGCAGTTCCCTCACCATCCAGCGCCGCCGGCCAAGGCAATCTCCACCCCTTTGCATCCATTGGGCAGTCCCACACAACTTGGTTCCCTGCTGCCGGAATTGCCCTGGAAGAAGCCATGAGCCCACGGCGCGGCTATCTGAGCTATCGGGATTTCGATTGGACATTGCTCGGCCTGGTGCTGCTTTTGTGCACTGTCTCGGTGCTTGAAATCTATTCGGCAACCATCCATACGCGGTTCGCCGACTTTCACAATAAGCAGGTCTTCTGGATCGTCGCCGGACTGATCGGAACGTTCCTGTTCGCCAAGGTCGATTATCACCGAGTGCTCGATTGGGCTCCATGGGCCTATGGCATAGGACTGGTCGCGCTGCTGGCCGTGCTTTCTCCTCTTGGGCACAAGGCGCTGGGTGGGCGTCGCTGGATCAAGGCGGGTCCGATCCTGATCCAGCCCTCCGAATACGTAAAGCTCATCCTGATCCTTGCCGTAGCGCGCTACTTCGCCAATCTGGGCGGGCGCAGCCTCACTTGGCGGGATATTCTCAAAGCCTTCGCCATGGTCGGCATTCCCATGCTTCTGGTGATGAAGCAGCCGGATCTGGGGACGACGCTCACCTACGCGCCGGTCCTCGTCGCGGGTCTCTTTCTGGGCGGCATCAACTTCAAACAGGCAGCGATTCTCATTACTTGCAGCATCGTGCTCATCGGCGGGGTCTGGTCGAGCGGGAAGTTTCTAAAGCCCTATCAGAAAGCACGGCTCACCAGTTTCGTGAACCCCGACAATGACCCGAAAGGCAGCGGATATCAAGTACGACAATCGCTCATTGCGGTCGGTTCCGGCGGAATCTGGGGCAAAGGGATGGAGAAGGGAACACAGACCCAGGGCTATTTTCTACCCATTCCCTACACTGACTTTATCTTTGCCGCATTCAGCGAGGAGCACGGCTTTGTGGGCGCGATTTTCGTCCTGCTGCTATACTTCTTCATATTGATGCGTTTGATTCAAAACGCTCAAACAGCCGCCGACCTGTCCGGTTCCCTGATTATTATGGGTATCGTGGCTGTGTTGACCTTCCAGATCGCGGTCAACGTGGGCATGGTCATAGGCTTTATGCCGGTCACCGGTATCCCTTTACCGTTAATGAGTTACGGCGGATCTTCGGTGTTGTTTACCTTCCTGGCGCTGGGCGTAGCGATGAATGTGCGTATGCGCCGGTTCGTAAACTGAACAAAAATTTGATAGCTACACCTCTTGCGTCCCCCCGGAGCGGTCCGGCCCGCAGGAGACGATTTTGAAAGTATTTCGCCGGCCGGGTCCCCGATGGATCGCAGAGCTCGGCAGGATTGGGTTCATGGGCACGCAGAGACGGGAAGACCGTTCCGCCCCGACCACAGAGATGTACAGTTGGGGACACGGAATCCGCTGGCAGCGTACAGATTGCGCGGAGCGCACAGAGGGCGTTAGGGATTTCATCCCTGCCCGGGTTGTGTGGCACGTTCGTGCAGTTGCTGGTGTGGAAACGGCCCAGCCATTTGAATTGGCAACGACGGCCACAAAATCTCTGCTGGTAGATCATCCTCACAGATTGTTTGTTCGGTCTGTCCGTCTTGACGTTCAGGACATCTGCGGTTGGACATCGCCCGAGGAGTCGGGCAGCTCCGCGGTTAACGGCAGGCGAGCAACGAGAAGAAGATCCCTCCCGCACACCCCTATCCTTTCCGATTTTGCAGTCTTCCGTCAGGCCTTGCCGCAGGACCCAGTGGGCGACAGCCGCTGGGCGGAAAGGTACGATGGCAAAGGAAATTTGTATCTCAAGCACGCCGCATGAAACTCGGCTTGCGATTTTAGAAGACGATCAACTCGCGGAAGTTTATTACGAACGCGAAAATGAATATACGCTTGCGGGCTCCATTTACAACGGGCGCGTCACCCGGGTGCTTCCCGGCATGCAATCGGCCTTTGTTGACATTGGCCTTGAACGCGACGCCTTCCTCTACGTAACGGACTTTCTTGAACTTGAAGATCAGGAAGAGTCTGAGGAACTGGAGAGGGTTGCAGCAAACAACCCCAACCAGCCTCCGCGGGAAGTGCGTCACGGCGGCGATCGAAATTCCCAACGGGCCGGCCAGCGTCGCGAGCAGAACGATAATAGGCACCCGGATCGACCCGAGCGCTCGCAACTTCCGGCAATCGAAGTTACGCCTTTCACTCCAGAAGAGGAATTTGAAACGCCTTCCGTGAGCCCTGAGCCGGAACAGACCGAGAGCGAACAAGGCTATTCCGAAGGTCAGGGCGCGAAACGCTGGCGCGGACGCCGCCGTCGCCGGGGCGGGCGTGGAGCCACGGAAGCACCAACAAATGCATCGGCAGCTGAAGAGTCTCACGACACAATTGCAGCAGCTGAAGAGAAGCATAGGCCGACTTCTGAAACTCGAACCGCATCGTCGCAGCCGCCCCGTTTAGACCGCACATCGACGCCGTTCGTTCTCCCCGGTGAATCGCTCTCCCGGTATGGCGGTACCCCTGCCGAAGAGGAATCAAAACCGGCTGGCCAGATGTCTTCGAGAATTCGACCGGCTTTTACCTCAAAGCCATCAACCCTGGTCGAATCACCTATTCAATGGGATGGCAGTGGCTTGCTGCCGGGGGAATCGATCTCGAAGCATGCCAACCGGTCGGAACCAGATGAAAGAGCTCCGGAGCCGAAGGATGCGGTGGAAGCGGCGGACCTGATCGAAGAAGAGCAATTGGTCGAGGAAATGTCCGAGGAGGTTCACCTCCCTGAAGCTGCGGCCATCGGGGAAGTCGAAGACCTCCACTCCGGGAACATGGAAAGTGAAGTATATGAAGTCGAGGAGAAACGCGCCGGAGAGCCGGAGATGCTGGCCCCGGCAATGCACAGCGGTGAAGATGCAGGTGCCTCCTCCGCTGTAACAGACACAACCGAAGCGACTTCTGACGATGCAGAAGATGGTCGCGAGGCATCGCACCACGTCGATCCCATCCCGCCAAGCGGATTCCGCCTCTTCGGGCTGGGCGGCAAGAAGAAGAAATCAGAAGAACCCGCCAGGGGAGCCATCGAGGAGCCCAAGCCGGCGCCCGCAACTCCTGCGGCTTTTGCCCCGGGCAAAGGCCTGGTTGAAGAAGAGGTGATTGAAGGGGAGGAGTTCGACGTCTCTCATCATCCTCATCATCACAGGACCGAGGATCACGATCTGGACGAATACGAGGAAGAGACCTTGCAGACCCAGATCCGCTCAGGAGCCCTGGGCGAGATGCTGCAGGAGGCCCACCTCGATCATCGTATCCAGCTGGATTTCGACAATAAGAACGGCGATGAAGAAGTTCTCGAGGGCGAAGAAGAGGAAGAAGAGGCTCTGACCTCCGGAGTCCCGACCGCCGGAACGGTTCCGGCACGTCCGCAGCGCGATCGCGGACGTGGGCGCCGCGGACGTGGCGGTCAGCGTCCAGGTGATCGCCGTCCCCAGACACGTCGCTCGGCGCAGACGTCAGACCTGCCAATTATCAGCGATTTGCTCAAACCGGGTCAGGAGATCCTGGTCCAGATTGCCAAAGAGCCGATTGCGAAAAAAGGCGCGCGGATTACCAGCCACATCGCATTGCCCGGCCGCTTTCTGGTTTACATGCCCACCGTGACCCATGTTGGCGTGAGCCGCAAAATTGCGTCGGACGACGAACGTCAGAGGCTGAAGCGTGTTCTGATCAGCGAACGTGGCGACGCCTCGGGCGGCTTTATTGTGCGCACTGCCGCCGAAGGCGCGACCGAAGAAGAATTGCGGGCTGACCTGCGCTTCCTGATTCATCTCTGGGACGAAATCCGGCAGCGTTCGGAATCATCAAAATCGCCTGCGCTCATCTATCACGATCTTTCGCTCATTGAGCGCATCCTGCGCGACCAGGTAAGCTCCAACTTTTCATCGATCTGGGTCGATTCGGAAGCTGACTACGAGCGCATCGTTCGGTTTCTCAACCGGTTCTCGCCGTCCCTGGTGCGCCGCGTGAAGCTGTATACCAAGGAGATTCCGCTCTTTGAGCATTTCGGTATTCAGGACGAAATCTCGAAGGCCTTGCGCTCGAAGGTGTGGCTCAAGAGCGGCGGCTCGATCGTGATCAATCAGACCGAGGCTCTGGTGGCTATCGACATCAACACCGGCAAATATGTCGGTAAATCAGCGCGGCTTGAGGACACGATCGTCAAGACAAATCTAGATGCTGTGCCGGAGATCGTTCGCCAGATCCGCCTGCGCGACCTTGGCGGAATTATCATCATCGATTTCATCGACATGGATGAGCGGAAGAACCGGTTCAAAGTGATGGCCGCACTTGAGGAAGCGCTCAAGAGCGATCGCGCGCCGACAAAAGTTTTGCAGTTCAATGACTTCGGACTCGTGGCGATTACACGCAAGCGAGTGAAGCAGTCGCTGGAACGGACCTTGAGTGTTCCTTGCCCGACGTGCCAGGCAACCGGAATGGTGAAGAGCCCCGCAACCGTCTGCAATGAGATCTTCATCGAGCTCCGCAAAATGCGCCGCCACTTTGAAAGTGCCGACGTGCTCCTGCGTGTGAATCCCGAAACCGTGAAGATACTCAAGTCAAACAATGCCCGCTGGCTGACCGAATTCGAGGAGCTTGTCGGCAAAAACATTCTGGTGAAGAGCGATCCGACGCTGCATCCGGAGCAATTCGATATCCAGGGCTGATCAAAGATCACAATTCCAGATCAATGCCAAGAGCCGGAGCACCACTCCGGCTTTTTGGCTTTCTCGCACAGGAGACGCAACTTCCGGCCCCGGTTCGGTGTCTAACTGGTCAGGCTATGTGCAACTTCCCGAACCGCACGATGAACAGATAGCGGCTAACAAATCGAATGGCGAGGTTACCGGCATGTCATGTTCTAGACAGATGCCTCTTGCAAGGCGTTTAGGTGTAGTGTTCCTTGTGGCGGTCTTCCCGGCCGCTTTTGCGAGTGCCCAGTACGCACCCTCTCCCAACTCATTCAGCTCCGCGTCAGATGCCTTAACCGAATCAAGTTCGAGTTCGCATCAACTGCTGGCTGATGATGGAACCGACGGCGCCTCGGCGCTGCCATCCGCGCCTGCTCCGGCGGAGGCGGCCGGCGGCCAGGATCAGAATGGTGGGTATAACCGCAACGGCGGGTATCAATCGCACAGCTTCTGGAGCCATTTGACCTATGAAGTGGGAGGCGGCGCCAATGCCCCGGCCGGCGACAAAGATTACATTACCTGGGGCGGCAACTTTACCGTGGGTGGCGGCTATCGCTTCAACCGGATGCTCAGCGCGTTGCTGGAATATCAGTTCCTCGACGATAAGCTGCCGGGTGCGCTGATCGCTGAGACGAATGGGGCCGCAAACGCCGGGCATGCCCACATCTGGTCATTCACCGTGGATCCAGTTGTCGATCTCTTTCCCAAAAGCACAAATGATGTCTATGTCACCGGCGGAGGCGGATTCTACCGCAAGGTTACGATATTCACGTTTCCGGAGCCCACTGAGTATTGCAGCTACTTTTATTGCGGCTACGGATACGCACCTGGGACAGTCGGCCACTTCTCGAGCAACCAAGGTGGCTTCAACATCGGCGGCGGGTACATTCACAGAATGGGCGGCATGTACGGCGATAGCCGGATGAAGCTTTTCGCCGAGGTCCGCTACCTCGATGTCCTGTCGCCGGCGATCATCGGCAAATCAGCAAATGGCCTGCCCCCTGTTACTGTTGGCGCGGACACGAAGGTGCTTCCCATCACTCTCGGTATTCGCTGGTAGCTTTTCTCTCCCCCCGGAACCGCGCTTGCGACTCTGCTCAGTCGAGTCGCAGGTGCGGTATCGCCTGTACCCGGCACGTGCGCATTTAAGTCGACTCACACAAGCTAAATGATTCCCAGCACGCGCAATCTGATC
Organism: Occallatibacter sp.; assembly: GCA_035524195.1. Classification (GTDB taxonomy): domain Bacteria; phylum Acidobacteriota; class Terriglobia; order Terriglobales; family Acidobacteriaceae; genus Telmatobacter. The sequence continues at coordinate 27,479 of DATKPJ010000049.1, read as the reverse complement.
AGTCCCCCGGCAAGCACTCCCAGAGGCGAAATGGCCACCTGGGCCAACTGATACCAGATGGGCTGTTGCCCTCGTTTCTGCAACGCGCTGAGCGCGGCAAGTGCCAGGACGATGACCGCAAGCGCAAGAACATGAATCAGCGGATTGGCGAAACCAACCCAAGCCGTAATGTATCCACCGGTTGCGCCAGCCAGAAGAGATACGCCCAGATTTACGACGGTATAGCTCAAACCGGTCCGCGCCGGCGTGCCTGTCAGGCTCGGCGCCACCCACTGGAGCAATTCGCCAAGCCCCAATACGACGAGCATGACCGAGACAAAGCCGGCAGCCAGCGCAAGGAATGCGTGCATCATCACCATGGTTTTTTCTCCGGCTCGGTTGGAGTTCCCACTTCCCCACGCTCGATGCGCTTAAGAAACATGCGTGCCAGCCGCGGCTCGCCAGGATGACTTTCGCCGTGTATGGTGCATAAGTCGAGGAACTCGTCGCAGAGTGCATTGCGCTCGCCCTCCTGCGCCAGGATTGCCTGGAGCGCAATCGCAAGCTCGCGGAGGCGCGCAGCCTCAGACCACGCGTGGCTTTGGTCGTCATCGGCGGTGAGTTCAACGTCCGAGAAAAGACCTCGACGACCGTGTGCGCATTCCTCAAGGCATGCCATCAACTGATCGGCAAAGACCCGCTGCAACGGTTCTATTTGTTCAAATGGGCTTTGCCCCCTCGAATCCATTGTCTTGTCACTCATTTTCTGCGCGTCGCCGATTCACTTCATTGCGTATGCTGCAAGTCCGGCGTGGAAACCCTCAGTTCGCAACCCAGACAGACAAGAGAATCGCATTCGGTGCGGACGTAAGCTCAGCATTTCTTGGCGTGTATAAGCAGCGCGCAAAACAGGGTGAACGCTGCAGAATCAGCGAAAGAAATGCCGTATAGGGACGTCACCCCTCTATTGTCTTCGCTGGCGTGCTTCTTTGCCAAATGAGGAAGTTTCGAGATGAGTCTTCAATTCGTAAGCGCGACCGCAGGCTCTTCATCTCCGGATATCGTCGCAATGGTCGCCGAAAGATCAAGCTTGCTCTCTCTCAGGCGGCGTCGAAACTCCTCAGCCGGGACAGGGCGGCCGAAGAGCCATCCTTGTGCGTAGATAGTTGGGCTGGCAGCAGCGAAATAGGTGGCCTGCTCGGTGGTCTCAATGCCTTCCACAACTACGCGCAGCTTCAGTACGTCCGCCATATTCAGAATCTGGGGAAGAATTGAGATGGTCACGGCCTCGGTCCCGATTGCCCTGGTGAACGCCTTGTCGATTTTGATGGCATCGACGGCCAGGTCGTGCAAGTAGGCCAGGCTGGAGTAGCCGGTCCCAAAGTCGTCAATGTGAACCACGTGTCCGCGCTTCCGCAGACGAAGAATCGTGTCTTTTGCCACTTGCTGACGCGCGGTGTAGCTTTCCGTGATCTCGATTCCAAGGCTCTCCGCCGGGACCCGGGCCTGTTCGAGAGACTCTTCGAGCATGGGTAGAAAATCAGGGTCTGCAAGGTCGGCTGCGGCAATGTTCACATTGACGCGAAAGCCGGGATTCTCACGCATTGTGCTTCCAAATTCGCGCAATACCCGCCGCACCACGAGCTTCGTGATCGAGCCTACAAAGCCATGTTCTTCGGCGACCTTGATGAACACATCCGGAGTGACCGCATGATGGTCCTCGTCAGTCCATCGCGCCAGCGCTTCAGCCTCGACAATTCGGCCGCTGGCAAGGTCCACAATTGGCTGGTAGACAACCCCCAGCGCGTCGCGGCGAATCGCCTTCTGCAACTGATAGTGAAGACCTTTCTTCCGGCGATGAATCAGGAAGCAGAAAAAGCCGATCAATCCGCCTGTAACGCCGCTCAGAACGATAAATCCAGCTAACTCGATCCGATTTGTACGCAACGCTTCGGGAACAGACATGTAGGTCGTCGTACAAACCACTCCGTCGGGCGCGCACCGCGTTGCAATAATCATTCCGTTCTTTCGGGCCATGCCCGAAGAAGTGAGGGTCTCTTCGTCGAGTTCGGGCGTTTCGCCAAGCAACCGGCCCATTTGATGAGTTGGGGCGTCAAGATCAGTCACAGTGAAATGCATCGAAGGAGACAGAAGCCCCTTGGCGGTGAATGGGCTATACACGATGAAAGAGTCGCCCAGTTGGACCGTAATCACCGTCTTATTCCCTATTTGGAAGGGGGCAAGATTCCGATATACCAAAGTACCGTCCCGTTGGGTGAAATCGGGTCGTAATGGAGCGTCCGATCGGTCGCCACGTGCTTGCGTAGTGGAACATGCAAGCTTCCCATCGCGGATGCGCCCTGCTCCCTTGAGGTATTGGGACTGGAACACAAGTTCGCGAAAGTAGGCTATTTCAGCATCGGAACAGAACCCGTACGGGGAAGCGTTCAACTTTGCGAGGACCATGCGCGATTCAGCAGTAGATGAATCGCCAGAACTCAGAATGCGTGATGCGTACTGGTCAAGCCGGCTTTCAGACTGCCCGACAACAATTGCCTCACCCAGCCAGCTTCCTCCCAGGATTCCGAGGGCCATGCCGATTGCGATTGCACAAAGGGCAAGGACGGCCCGCTGCTCAGAAGTGCGCATCATTGGACCCCCTATCCTCTAATGATTCGGTAATATCCACAAGAGCACTTTCGGGCCATATAGCCTCGATTTGAGCGGCCATGGACGCGGAAACACCACGTGGCCGTTGAATTTCGGCGCGATTCGCCGTATTCTAGAGAAGCGAACGAGTTTGTCCGCTGCATTCGCCGTGAGGACGCCGGCTGGCGGAGAGATGAGTGGGCTCAAAGCCCACTTTTTATTTGGGGCAAAACTTAGGGCTTGAACGATCCGGGCGGCAAGAAGGTTAATGACGGCAAAGCTGGACGAAATACGGGCGGCGGCAAGCCGGGTGGCGGCTTCACACGGGCTTGACGTAGTGGATATTGAGCTCACGGGTCCCGCGAAGGGACGAATTTTGCGCGTTTTTCTTGAGAAGAACGCCGAGGGTCGAAAGAGTCTGAAAGAGCAGTTGGCATTTGCACAGAACCTGCCTGAACGGGTGGAAGAGGGAAAACTGAGCATTGAGCAGCTTTCCGGCATCACACATGAGGATTGCGCCGCTTTCAGTCGCGATTTTGGTGTGATGCTGGACGTAGAAGACCTGGTCCCGGGCGGAGAATATGTACTCGAGGCGAGTTCGCCGGGGCTGGACCGGAAATTGACAAAACCCGAAGAGTTTCAGCGGTTTGCCGGCTGTCTTGTTAAGGTGCAGACCTTTGAACCGATTAGAAACAACCGCCATTGGCAGGGGCGGTTGGAACCCGGAGACTGTGAAACAGTAACCCTGGATCTCTCGGCCATGACTCAAAACAGCAAGAGCCGGAAAACTGGTGTGAGCACCGTCGAGATTGCGATCGGGAACATCGAAAAAGCGCACCTGATTCCGGAGATTTGAGCGGAATCTGAACCCCCGTTGAGACCGGCGCCAAGTCTGATAATCGATCGATTTCAACCTGGCGGCCGAGGCCGAGATGGCTTCGCCGTCCAAGAACATTGAGAGAGCAAGCAAGTATGGGCAGCATGTTGTATCAGAGCATCGAACTCCTGAGCCGCGAAAAGGGCATCGAGCCCGAAATCGTGGTTGGCGCCGTGGAAGAAGCCATTGCGCTGGCCACGCGCAAGTACTACAAGACACAGGAGAATATGCGCGGAGAGCTCAACAAAGAAACAGGGGAAATCACCGCCTACATATACAAGACCGTGGTCGCAGACGAGGACCAGGTCGAAGATCCGGTCAACCAGATCACGCTGGCAGAGGCAAACGAATTGGCCCCCGGCGTTGAAGTGGGTAGCGAGATCCGCATGTATCGCGACACCAGTCCGCTGGGCCGCATCGCCGCGCAATTGGCCAAGCAGGTTATCTTCCAGAAGGTGCGCGAGGCGGAGCGCGATACCGTTTTCAATGAATATGCCCACCGCGAGAAGGAAGTTCTGAATGCGACGGTGAAGCGGGTTGAAGGACAGGATGTCATCTTCGATCTGGGCAAAGCCGAGGCTCGCTGCCCGAAGAGGGAACAGTCACGACTGGAGCAGTTTACGGTCGGCGAGCGTGTTCGCGTCGTGCTGCTCAAGGTGGATCGCGCCGCCAAAGGTCCGCAAGTGATTGTTTCGCGCGCCGCGCCGGAACTGGTACAGAACCTGTTCCAGTCCGAGGTGCCTGAGATTTACGACAACACCGTTGTCATCCGTGCCATTGCGCGCGAAGCCGGGGAACGCACCAAGATCGCCGTTCAGAGCCGCGACAAAGACGTGGACCCTGTTGGCGCATGTGTGGGGATGAAAGGCATGCGCGTGCAGTCGATCATTCGGGAGTTGCGCGGCGAGAAGATCGACATTATCGAGTTCAGCGATGAGATCACAACGTTTGCCGAGAAGGCGCTGCAACCCGCTAAGGTGAGCCGCGTCTCCATTGCTGATTTGACCGACAAGCAGCTCGAAGTGATTGTGGACGACACGCAGCTTTCGCTGGCCATTGGAAAGAAGGGCCAGAACGTGCGGTTGGCGGCCAAGCTACTGGGCTGGAAGATCGACATCAAGAGCGAAGAAGAGAAGCGCCAGGAAGTGGAACAGCAGATGCAAGCGCTTTCCGGCGGGCCGACCACTCCCATCGAGCAGGTTACGGAGCTTGGCGAAGGCATCATTCAAAAGCTGATTGCGGCGGGCATCACGACGGTCGAGGGATTGGCCGACATGACACCCGAACAGCTCGAAGAGATTCCGGGAATTGGCGAGAAAACCCTGGAACGCATCAGTGTAGCGGTGCGCCACTACTTCGGTCATTTTGAAGAGGGCGAAGAAGGCGCTCCCGCTGCGACCGGCGAGGAACCGGCCGATGAGCCCGCGGCATTGACAGCCGCTGCGGATACCGGGGAACTATCGGAAGGCGAGTCAGAGGTTCCGACAGAAGAGTCCGTCGCGGGAAGCGCAGAAGCGGAAATGGAAAACTCCGCCGAAGTTCTCGAGGAAGCTGAAAGCGTGCGAGCGGCCGAAGCGGAGACCGAAGAGCTTGCCGCTGCCTCCGGCAGTACCGAAACTCTCGCGGAAGAAAACGCCGAGGCGCAAAGCGTAACAGCCGCTGAGCTGGCTGTGGAGAATGTCCCGCCGGCGGATGACGTCGAGGTCCCGGAACTGGAAGAGGAAGAGAACGAGATCGGCTCAGGAAAAAGCGAATCCGGCAATGAGGGCGGCGCATAAGATGCGCGGTCCGTTTCAACCGGATTCAAGCGATAATGGAAGTTCCACAAACCATTGCACTGAGGTAGCTATGAGCGACTAAAGGCTTTGGGCAACACTTTTCGAAAAGAGGCGGATGAGTAAGGTTCGAATCAACGATCTCGCGCGAGAGATGGAAGTCAAGAGCCGTCAGATACTTGACGTGTTGGCGGAGCTCGGCCTGGGCGAAGGCAAGACCCACTCCAGCTCGATTGAGGATCACGAAGCCGATAAGGTTCGCGCGCATTTTCAACACGCTGCCCATTCCGCCGCCCACGGCACTGCGGCTTCGCGGGCCGCGCAGGCGATTGCACCGAAAATAGATTTGTCCCACGTCACCAAAGTTGGCGACGTGATGAAGGCTATCCTGGCCAAGAAGCACGAGGAGGAAGAGGAAGCCCGCCGCAGCCATGCGCCCGCGCGGACTGTGCCTCCGCCTCTGAAGGCACCCGCGAAACCGGCCCCGCCTGTCGCCTCCGCCAAGCCTGCGGTAGCAGCTCCCGCCAAGCCGGAACCGCGGAGAGTGGTTCCGCAACCGCGGCCGGCGCCCTCAATCGTTCCGCCCGCGACACCTGCGATTGCATCCCGCCCGCCGGTGGGTCCAGTGGTAGCTAAAGCTCCCGCTGGTGCGGCCGCAACGCGCCCTGCCGTTGCAGTCGTGCATCCGTCGAGCACGGTGGTGGTCAAGCCGCCGGTTGCGTCGCCTTCTCGCGAGGTCCCACACACCGAAGCACCGGCGGCCACCCAAACGAAGCCTCAAACACCTTCTGCCGTTCCGGTTGTTGTGGCCGAGCCAGTGCAGGCTCCGCCGCCCGCGCCAATTGCAGAAGCACCTTCGGTGCCGCCAGTCTCAGTTCCCGAATCAGCGTCCCCTGCAGAGGTTGCTACACCCACAAAGGCAGCTGCGCCCGCTATCGATGAATCGCAGATACCTGCTGAACCAGAGTTACACGCTGTCGCCCCCGCTACAGAGGCGATGAGTTCGCCGCAGGTTCAACGTACGCGCGAAGAGACTCCGCCAGCTCCGCCGGTTCGCCGGGTTGTGATGCCTCAGACAGGTCCGCGACCGGTATACAAGGCCCCAGTTCTTCCTCCCAGGCCGAATCCCCCGACGGCGCAGGCCGGTGGGATTCAAAGGGGCAAGCCCATCTTTGATCGACGCCCCGCGACAGGTCCGTCCGGAGGATTTCCGCAGCGCACCTCGGGCATCCCAGGACAGTTTCCGGGTGGACCTCGACCGAAGCACCCGACTCGCACCACCCCCGGAGGCTATGCCGGACCCGGCGGTTCTGGAGCGCCCGGGACTCGTCCTGGATTCGGCGCGCGCCCGGGATTTGGAGGGCCGCGGCCAGGCGGCTTCGGAGGACCACGCCCAGGACCGGGCGGGGCGCCGCCTCCGGGAGAAGCGCCGCGTCCGCAGCGTGCACCCTCGAAGGGACGCGGAGGCCGCCAGCAGTATCCAAAGACCAAGGAAGGCCCGATGAAGGGCTTTGTGCCGCCTCCACGTTTTGGCGGCGCGGCCCAATTCAGCAATGAGCCGCTGCCCATCACTCGCGAGATTACAGTGACCGAGGGCATCAGCGTAAAGGATCTCGCAGAGAAGCTTGAAATTCGCGCCAAGGACTTGATCGCGACACTGCTCATGCGCGGCGTCTTTGTAACTGTGAATCAGTCGCTCGATGCCGAGATGGTGAAGGATGTAGCGGCCAAGTTTGGAGCGGCTGCCACAGTCATCAGTTACGAAGAGGAACTCGCAAATCAGGCGATCGAGGAGGTCCTCGAAGCTCCGAATTCAGATGAACTCGAAGTGCCACGCGCCCCTGTGGTCACCGTAATGGGCCATGTGGACCACGGCAAGACCTCATTGCTGGATGCGATTCGCGAAACCGATGTAGCCGCAGGTGAGGCTGGCGGAATCACGCAGCACATCGGCGCTTACAAAGTGCGCTTCACCAAAGAAGGCTCGCCGGCATCCGGCCGCGAGATCGTTTTCCTTGACACTCCGGGTCACGAGGCCTTCACGCGAATGCGGGCACGCGGCGCCAAGGTGACCGACATTGTCGTCATCGTGGTCGCAGCAGACGACGGCGTGATGCCGCAAACACTTGAGGCGATCGACCATGCCAAGGCGGCTGACGTGCCTATCATTGTGGCCGTCAACAAGATCGACAAGCCTGAAGCGAACCCGGACCGGGTGAAGAAGCAACTCGCCGATCGTGGACTGATTCCAGAAGAGTGGGCAGGCGGAGGCGAGGGCTCAACCGTATTTGTCGAGGTCTCCGCTAAGAAAAGGCTGAATCTTGATCTGCTGCTTGAAATGATTTGCCTCGTTTCCGACATCAAGGCGCCCAAGGCCACACCAGGGCGCAAGGCGGTTGGCTCCGTGCTCGAAGCGAAGCTCGACCGCGGGCGGGGCGCAGTCGCAACGGTTCTTGTTCAGGACGGTACGCTGCGCCTGAACGAGAGTTACATCGTTGGAAATACCTTTGGCAAAGTCCGCGCCTTGTTCGACGACCGCGGACGACCGCTTGAGGAAGCCGGACCTTCGACGCCGGTCGAGGTGCTCGGACTCGAGTCCATGCCCGACGCGGGGGACACGTTCCTCGTGGTCGCGGACCGCGACAAGGCCAAGGGGATCGCGCAGTATCGCAAGATGAAGGAACGCGAAGCTCAGCTTGCGAAGAGTTCCCGTATTACTCTTGAAGGCCTCAGCGAACAGATTCGCCAGGCAGGCGTGAAAGACCTTGCCATTATCCTTAAGGGCGACGTGACGGGCTCGGTCGAAGTGCTGGCCGACTCGCTCGTTCGGATGTCGACCGAGAAGGTGCGCATCAAGGTCATTCGCTCGGGCGTCGGGTCCATCACCGAAAGCGACGTGGACTTGGCAACTGCCTCGAACGCCATCATCATCGGCTTCAACGTGCGCCCGGAGCGCAAGGCTGCGGAACTGGCTCAACACGAGGGCATCGAAATCCGCCTCCACTCCATCATCTACGAACTTCAGGACGAGATGCGCCTGGCAATGATGGGACTGCTCGAACCCACGTTCAAGGAGAACTACGTCGGCCGTGCCGAGGTGCTCAACATCTTCAGGATTCCCAAGGTCGGAACTATTGCCGGTTGCCGCGTGCAGGACGGCGTGTTTCGCCGCGACTCGGAAGTGAAGGTGATGCGCGACGGAGAAGAGATCTTCAAGGGCAAGATCGGCTCGCTCAAGCGCTTCAAAGACGATGCGCGCGAAGTAACCAACGGAATGGAATGCGGCATTGGAATCGCGAACTTTGGAGACTTGAAGGAAGGCGACATTCTCGAAGCATTCTCAACAGAGAAAATGGCGGCCGACCTGGGAGCGCTTACTTCGGCCAAAGCATAACTTCGGCTTGTCCCATCAACTCCAGCCCGCTTCTTGAACGAGGAGCGGGCTGATCAGTTTTCTGCCTGCACTGCCCGGTATTGATTGCGTTCACTCACCGGTTGTGAGATAGTTTGGCTGCTTCCCCCTTTAGGTGCCGGCTCTCAGCATCTTGCTGCATCTGTGACCCAACTATCCGTTCGCCGACGAGAAAGGAATCTCTGATGCAGGAAAGGCCCATGGCATCTCCACGGGTTCGCCGATATGGGTTAGCCGCCACGTGTGTCTTCCTTGCATGCATCGCCCTTGCTTCGGGATGCAAGACCTCCGATGACGCCACCGCTGCGGCTTCCCAGTTGACAGCGACTGCAAAGGGCCTGACCGACTATTACTCCGCCCTCGACACCATTCTGGGTGAGACAGACCAGTTATACACAATTCAGGGCGCCCTCGTTGCTGCCGCTCCATACGACGCCGCAACCAGGGGTCTGGTCATGAACACCCGCGCTGAAATCAAGAAGCGCGAGGCTATCGCGGCTAGCCTGACAACGCTCGCTCAGTCGTTTGCCAGACTCGCAGGATCCACAGCACCGGCCGATGTTGCCGCTTCAGCTTCAAATCTCGAGACTGAAGTCGCGTCCATCAAACCGATCGGAACGACGATGAATTCCGAAGAGCAGAATCTGATGAAGATCGCGATCGAGTCACTCGTCAAGGCTGTTCAGGAGCACAAGGAGCGCGAAGCCGCCAAGGCGATCGAGATCTTCACGGGAGCGCTTACAACCTTTTTTGCTACGGAAGAGCCAGATTGCAACTCGATCGGCGAGAGCTATGTCGCAGTTTCGAGGTCGATGGCGATTTATCTGGTCAAACACGGTCAGACCGATCCCTCCGACCTGCTCAAAGTGGTCTTCGATCCCTATAGCCTCACGGCACATGTCACCGACGCTGGTTTCAAAGCCAAAATCCTGACCATCGCGGAGCAACAGATCAACCAGAAAGCCGACGCGCTTGAGGCGGCACAAAAGAGCGCCGGCAACTCCATGGAAGAGTCCCTCAAAGAGATGGTTGCACGCATCCACACGGTCGCTGACGACAAGCCCATGTCAGTACGCACGCCTCCAGTTACACTCAGCAACGTGGAAAAATGGAGCGCGGATATTCTCGGCGCTCCCTCGACACACGCAGCCGCACCTGCGTCCGCTGTGCCGGCAAGTCAGAAGTAGTCCAAAATTCGCTTCTGGAGTCAATTTCATGCAAGACGCTCTTTCCGCATTGGAAACTTCCTATTTCACGTTGCAGGCGCAGATAGCCGAACTCAGCGCCGCTTGCCAAACGCCAGACCAGATCAACGCCCTGATGTCGAAATACGTCGCCATACGAGCCAACTATTGGTCCTGCATCAACAAGGCCTTTCACGACGACGATCCCTCGGTCACGAGCCTCGTCGCCAAGCTCAACGCCGCCAACACAAATCTCAAATCCGCCGTCGAGCAAATGGGCGACATGAACAAGGTCCTCGACTTCATCACTCAGGCCGTCACCCTCGGAACCAGCCTCGCCACTAAAGTCATTTCAATCTGAAACGCCGCCCTGAACAGATCCTACGTCCAAGCGTCCCAAGCGCCGCGTCCAGCTCGTGCCAATCAAGCTCGCGAAATTGACCGCTGGCATTTGATATACCGGCCGACGTGCAGCGAAAATGGATTCGTGCAACCGCGGAGCCTGCAGCAGCAGATGTATGAAGTAACTGGCCGCACCAGGGCCCAGCGCGTCACGCTTGCGGCTTCACTCGCGTTATGTGTCGCGCTGACATGGTGGCTGCTTTGGGACGGAGGACTTGCGATCGCCGGCGCCTGGTTTGGCTTGCACCTGGTCGCTGGCATCCCGCTCCGCTGTGCGTACATCGCCTCTGCGCTCTCCATCTACTTTGTGCGCGTTTTGTTTACCGACTTTGTCTTCCTCAAACGTGGAATCAGTTGGACAGAAGTCTTTACAATCGCGCCGTGGGTGCTCTGCCTGTATCTTTTCTTCGATTTCTGCGGTGGAACGAACCCCGCAGCCCTTGGGCCTGCTTCTCTGGCCGGCGTTTCCCTTTTCGCACTCGGCTCGTGGATAAATTCCTATGCCGAGTACCAACGGCACAAATGGAAGCGACAGCCGAAGCATCGCGGAATGCTCTACACACAGGGCCTTTTCCGCTACACGAGGCATCCAAATTATCTCGGCGACCTTCTCTCCTTCACAGGACTGTGTTTTCTTGCGGACCGCTGGTACACAGCGATTGTTCCCTTGCTGATGCTCGCCGGATTCGTCTTCGTCAACGTACCGACGCTCGACGCCCATCTGCAAGCGCGCTATGGCAGAGCGTTCGATGAGTATGCTCGAAAGACGCGCAAGTTGATTCCCTTTGTGTATTGAGCCGCTGGTTTGAGGAAGGGCTCGAATCGCAACGAACCATGCAACAACCCAGGCGGTGAGTTTTCGGCACATGAAAACAGAATTACACCGTGAAGCTAAGTCGAGTTATACGAACCAATCGATCTCATAAACTATAGAAATATCGAAGTCATGAGCCACCTTGCATAACACACACTATCTTCCCCGTAGGTCTATGCTAGAAGCAAGGAGGGAAACAATGCGGTCAATGCTCGTTGTCAGTCTTCTGCTCGTTCCGTTGGCTTTCGCCACGACGGCAGTCGCCAGCCAGCCGGCGATTGACGCGGTAACCTCAATGCAGCACAATCCAATCACGACGGGAGTGACTCCTGTCAGAGTGTTGCATCGCCCCAGGCATATAAGGGTACCTTCAGATCAATTCAATTTCAGTTTTCCCGAGTTGGCTATGATTCATCTGAAGTTGGATGTGACCAGGGATGGCAATGCACGCGACGTTCGCATCGTCAGCTCGAATGATCCGATCTTGAACCCTTACGCAATCGCAGAGGCATATCGGTTCCGCTGGCGTCCTGCGCGGCTGGACCACCACACCATATCGTCTCCAGTCAATTTGACGCTTATGGTCAGTCAATAACCCGATCCAAATTCTTCCAGGAGAGCCGGCTCCCGTCATTCAGACGGGAGCCTTTGTATCGTTTTTCACGCTCGTACTGAATCGCATCACTCTTTATGTCGCGGCTTTGCCGATCGGTACCGGCGGCAATCCCACACCGTCGCTATTGCATCCTGGTGGGAGACCCAAGGGAGGAATTACATGAATTCGTTGAAAGGGAAGAAAATCGCCATTCTCGCAACAGACGGATTTGAACAAGCAGAACTCACGGAGCCACGCAAAGCCCTGGACCAGGAAGGAGCCACAACCGTATTGATCGCGCCGAAAGATGGCCAGATCAGAGCATGGAAATCGAAAGAATGGGGAGAACAGGTGAAAGTCGACAAGCCCCTGGAGAACGCAAATCCCAATGAATACGATGCACTCGTGTTGCCGGGTGGAGTAATCAATGCCGATCGCCTTCGAACCGACCCCAAGGCAGTCAATTTCGTCCGCCAGTTTGTTTCAACCGGAAAAACGGTGGCGGCGATCTGCCATGCCCCATGGACGCTGATAGAAGCTGATGTGCTTCGAGGGAAAAAAGTAACTTCGTGGCCGTCACTGAAAACCGACTTGAAGAATGCCGGTGCGAATTGGGTCGATCAGCAAGTCGTCACAGACGGACAATTTGTGTTTAGCCGCAAGCCAGAGGACATTCCAGCCTTTGAACGGGCAATCGTCGAATCGGTATCTCAGGGCGCGCATCATCACGTCGCAGCTTGAGAGATCGCCATCTCAAAAAAAGACCCGGCTCCAGGTGAAGCCGCCTGGGGCCGGCTACACTCGTTCAGAACGGATATCTGCTGAGTTCAATGCACGGCGCAACCACGGCGCGGCTCAAATTCACGGTGTCAGCCGGTAGCGATCGAGCAAGGCGGCGAAGGATGGCTAACTGAGTATGTAACATGTCGCCCTCAGCACTGGCTGCCAGAATACGCCGGGCCAACCCCTCCACCCCAGTTAGACTTTCCTCAGCAAGCAACCCTGTGATTGCCTGCGCGGCACGAAGAATACCTTTCGAGGAGGTCGCCAGTTTTTGTGCCCGCAGCAGAGTCGACTCCAGCGCAAACACCTGCACGATCATGTCGGCGAGGTCCGCCATAATCTCCTGCTGATCCTGCAATCCGCTCATGAATCGCTGGCTGGCGACCCCTGCGGAGAAGAGCGTAATCTTCTTGATCGCGGAGAGAGCCGCGGTTTCGCGAGCCAGGTCAGAGTCCTCGCCGCCGGAAGAATCGAATGAAGGCGGCTGCATCACCTCATCCATCACCCTCTTGATGGCGCCGAGCAGCGGAAGTTTCCCGCTCGCAGCCTGTTTCATGAGCCATCCGGTGATAATCAGCCGGTTAATCTCGTTTGTACCCTCAAAGATTCGGTTGATGCGGGCATCGCGGTAGAAGCGCTCTGCGGGGTATTCCTCTACATAGCCGTAGCCGCCCATCGTAGCAACCAGTTCGTCGGCGACTAGGGTCAGCATCTCCGAACCATACACTTTCAGGATGGAACATTCGACGGCGTATTCCTCAATGCACCGTTGGATTTCATGCGGCTGATGTCGCTTTTCGCCGAGTCCTTCGAGAGCCGCCTCCATCATGCCCGCGATACGATATGCCATGCTCTCAGCTGCGAAAAGCCGCGTGACAGAAGCGGATATCTTGCGTTGGATGAGCCCAAATTCTGCGATGCTTTTGCCAAAAGCCCGCCGCTCCTTGGCATAGGTGATCATGGCCGCCAATGCGTACCGCGCGCCGCCCACGCAGGCAACGCCCAATTTGAAGCGGCCCATATTGAGAACGTTGAATGCAATGCGGTGTCCCTTGCCTGGCTCTCCAAGAAGATTGGCAACCGGAACTTTGCAGTCGTTCAGCACGAGCGGACAGGTGGATGAACCACGAATGCCCATCTTGTGCTCTTCCGACCCGACAGTTAGACCAGGTGTATTGCGTTCGATGAGAAACGCAGTGAATTTTTCGCCGTCGATCTTCGCAAACACAGTGAACAGGTCCGCAATTCCAGCGTTCGTGATCCACATTTTTTCGCCGTTCAGCGTATAGCTGCTTCCGTCAGGCGAAAGCGTGGCGCGCGTGCGGATATTCATGGCATCGGAACCTGAAGTCGCCTCAGAGAGCGCGTAGGCGCCGATCCATTCGCCGCTGGCAATGCGCGGAAGATATCGCTTCTTCTGATCCTCGGTGCCATACCAGACGAGGGGCAGTGATGATATTCCGATTTGCCCGCCAAACGCAGTTGAGAAACTCGCCAGCACCGCAATATGATCAGTGATCACCGCCGAACTGACCTTATCCAGACCCATCCCGCCATACTCTTCAGGGATTTCGACACCGGTAAAGCCCAGGTCACCTGCTTTTCGCATCAGGCCCTGCAATACGCCGGGCTGCTTGGTTTCGATGGCCGCGGCTGAAGAGAGGATTTCTTCTCGCGCAAACTGAGAAGCGGTGGCGACCATCTGTCGCTGCTCGGCGCTCAGATCTTCCGGGGTAAATACTTCGGCTGGGGTACGCGTCTCGATGAGGAAACTGCCGCCCGAAGCTGCAACAACGGGAGAAACCGCGGTGGTAGACATGCGTTCGTTCTTCTCCAATCGGCCACTTGACTGCAATGCAGTTCAAGGGCGAGCGAGTGTTATCAAGTCGACGCTCGATCTGCCTTCAAGATCCTGCTCTGCGATCATTTCAGCCTGCATCTGGGGTTTTCAGGGTGTTTGGGAGACCAGTACACGATACAGACCTTCGGTGCCGTTTTGAGTTTTTCTTCCAGCAATTGGCGAGCTGTCGTCGGTTCGGATGCCGCCATCCATCGATTCCGCATGGTGCCGTCCAACGAATAGCTTACCCGAGCCTCAATTCGAAAAAGATTCAGACCGCCGCCTTGCTCTCCTCCAGGCAGGTGAATCTCGGTAATCCGTGTTTCTTCCACTCTTCCATTCGACGTGAAATATGATCCGGGGGTGGTGCGATAAAGGCGGGTCAAAGCAAATATCACAATAAAAGCGAGAAGGATGGCACCAACCGAAATTTCGCGCAATTCAAGATGCCAAGGCTGCGCGGCGAATGTCCGGGCACGCTCGCGGCTCATCGACTAAAGTTCCCTTCTGCCGCCATTGTAGGCCAGGCGTGCAGGCTCGACGCTCGGGGCTGGACTCCGCCCCCTCCTATGCCAATCGCTTACAATGAGTTTTGTCCCGACGATGGAGGCCCTGCTTTGTTCGCCGCGTTCGCAGCCAGCTTGAATGTCTCCGCCAGTTTGCTCCGCGGACTGCAGCCGCACGCCATGAACTTGGTCCTTTTTGCTCCTCAGAGCAGCTTCCGCCATTACCTGAAAATGCAGTATGCCGACCAGACCTTCAAAGGGCTTTATCACTGGAATTGGTTCGACTTGACGCTGCTGATGCCCTATTTCGCGGTGATGGTCATCCTGTCGATCTATGGAATTCACCGCTACACGCTTTGTTATCTTTACTTTAAGTACCGCAAGAATTACAACCCCCATCCCCCCAGGCAATTCGAGAAATTGCCGCTTGTGACCGTGCAGTTGCCGATTTTCAATGAGCAGTTCGTCATCGACCGCCTGATCGAAGCCGTCTGCGCCATGGAATACCCGCGCGAAAGACTTGAGATCCAGGTGCTGGATGACTCAACTGACGAAACCACCGAGGTGGCCGCGCGTATCGTGGAACGCTATGCGGCGCTCGGCCATCCCATTGTGTATATTCATCGCACCAACCGGCACGGATTCAAGGCTGGCGCTCTCGATGCCGGCCTAAAGATCGCCAAAGGCGAGTTTGTCGCCATTTTTGATGCCGATTTTGTGCCGCCACCCGACTGGCTCATGAAGGTGATTCATCACTTTTCAGAGCCGGAGATTGGCATGGTGCAGACTCGTTGGAGCCACCTGAACCGGGATTACAGCATGCTCACACAAATCGAGGCAATCCTGCTCGACGGACACTTTGTACTGGAGCATGGCGCCAGGGTGCGGACCGGCGATTTCTTCAACTTCAACGGCACTGCCGGCATGTGGAGGATCAAGGCCATCTCCGATGGAGGCGGGTGGCAGCACGATACTCTGACCGAGGACACTGACCTCAGCTATCGGTCCCAACTGGCCGGCTGGAAATTCAAGTATCTTCCAGATGTCGAGTGCCCTTCTGAGCTTCCAATCGAAATGACGGCTTTCAAGACCCAGCAGGCCCGCTGGGCCAAGGGACTGATTCAGACGAGCATCAAAGTTCTGCCCATGATCTTCCGGTCAAAGGTAAATCGCCGCATCAAGGTCGAGGCAGTCTACCACCTGACTGCGAATCTGAGCTATCCGCTGATGGTCATCATGTCGGCGCTGCTGATTCCCGCCATGATCGTGCGCTTTTATCAGGGCTGGTTTCAGATGCTGCTCATCGATTTTCCCTTGTTCACGGCATCCACATTCTCGATTGCGGTGTTTTACCTGATGAGCGAGCGCGAGTTGTTTCCCAAAACATGGAAGAAGACGTTCCTCTATCTGCCATTCCTGATGGCTCTCGGCATTGGCCTCACCGTGACCAATACCAAAGCTGTGATGGAAGCGCTGTTTGGCATCAAGAGTGCGTTTGTGCGTACGCCCAAGTATCGCGTGGCAAAGAAAGGTGAGAAGTCGCAGGCGGCGAAGTATCGCAAGCGCCTGGTTCTGGCCCCCTGGATCGAATTGGCTTTCGGTGCCTATTTCTTCCTGGCTATCCTGTACACCTTCACCAACCAGAATTATTTCACTGCGCCGTTCCTCATCCTGTTCGTGGTCGGCTACTGGTACACGGGGCTCATGAGCCTTCTTCAGGGAAGATTTGAGCGGTGGCGCGGCGGCGCGGCGGCCAGCAACGACGAATCCAGCCCCAAGCCATTCCCGGTGGGGGTATAGTGACCGAATGCTGACAGAGCGGCGAGCAATGCTGTCCTGATCCGCAAGGGTTTGAAGATGCTCATCATGCAAGGTCGCTCCGACACACTGCCCGCTTATTTCCCCTTGCTTTTCCCGGTTTTCTTCGCCAGCCTGTGGATCCTGATCTCCTTCGGCGTCAGTTTCTGCAGCGGTTGGTCTGCGCTGGCTCGGCGATTCGCCAAGAAGTCAGAGCCTCACGGGGAAACCAGGACTGCGGGACCTTTTTTCTACACGGTCTATATGCGGTTTTGGTGCCACTACAGCGGCGTGATTCGTCTGACCGCTGCAAGCGATGCACTCTATCTTTCAGCCATGTTCCTTTTTCGTGTCGGCCATCCCCCGCTTCAGATCCAGTGGAGTGAGATCCGGCTGTCCCGAACCCGATGGGTTTTGCGGAAGTATGTCGTCCTGACGCTGGGCAATGAAGAGCAGATCCGCATGCGCATCTCCGAGCGCATGGCGCGCAACCTTGGGGTTACAGACCGAATCCCGACCATTGCTCCGGTTGAAAGGTGGGCACAGAACGGAGAGCCAGCCGGGCTCTCCCAGCCTCCTCCGCTACAATAGCAATACGCGCCTGCCGCACCCGGGAATTGAATCTCCGGGACGCCAGGCGCGTCAGAGCATTATGCTAGCCAAATCTCTCCCTGAAGCCTTGACATTTGATGATGTGCTGCTTGTGCCCGCCCACAGTGACGTGGTGCCCGCGCAGGTTAGCACGCAGACGCAGCTCACCCGCGAAATCACGCTCAATACGCCGTTGCTGTCGGCGGCGATGGATACGGTCACCGAGTCGCGTATGGCGATTGCCATGGCGCAGCTGGGTGGCATCGGAATTGTGCACCGCAACCTGACAATCACCGAGCAAGCCGGCGAGATCGACAAGGTAAAGCGCTCGGAAAGCGGCATGATCGTTGACCCAGTGACGATCGGCCCTGATCAGTTAATTGCGGACGCGCTTGAAGTGATGCGCCGCTACAAGATTTCGGGCGTTCCGGTGACGCGCGGCAAGCGGCTGGTGGGCATACTCACCAATCGTGATCTGCGCTTCGAAACGCGTACCGATATTCCCGTGGGGGATGTGATGACCAAGGACGATCTCATCACGGTCGCGGTCGGCACCACGCTGGAAGAAGCGGAGCTGATCCTGCACAAGCATCGCGTGGAGAAACTGCTGGTGGTCAACGATCAGTACGAACTGAAAGGCCTGATCACCGTTAAGGACATCCAGAAGAAGCTGAAATATCCAAACGCGAGCAAGGATGAAAAGGGACGTCTGCGTGTGGGGGGAGCGATCGGAGCGACGGGCGATTTTCTTGAGCGGGCCGCCGAACTGGTGAGGGCGCGCGCGGATGTGCTGGCCATCGACTCGGCCCATGGACACCAGACACGGGTGCTCGATGCTGTCCGGCAGGTGAAGAAGATGTTTCCGCAGGTGGGATTACTCGCGGGCAATGTGGCCACCTATGAGGGCGCGGTGGCGCTGATGGATGCAGGCGCCGATGCGATCAAAGTAGGTATTGGTCCCGGTTCGATCTGCACCACGCGGATGGTAACGGGCGCCGGTATGCCGCAGATCACTGCGATTGCAGAGGCGGCGCGTGCGGCGCAGAAGCGTGACATCCCGATAATTGCGGATGGCGGAATCAAATACTCGGGCGAAATTACAAAGGCGATCGCTGCCGGAGCGAGTTCCGTGATGATCGGTTCCTTGTTTGCAGGCGTGGATGAAAGTCCCGGCGAGACGATTCTCTATCAGGGCCGCAGCTTCAAGAGCTATCGCGGCATGGGCTCGCTGAGCGCCATGAGCCAGGGATCGGGGGAGCGCTATTTTCAATCGAGCTCCGATTCCGCGAGCACCGAAACGGGCGCGGAAGGTGTTGTGCAGCGGGAACGCAACGGACAGAATCGCCTGGCCAAATTTGTGCCCGAAGGAATCGAAGGCCGGGTGCCCTATCGCGGCCCGCTGGAATCCATGATTTACCAGCTCGTCGGCGGTCTTCGCTCGGGCATGGGATATCTCGGTTGCGGAAGCATCGGGGAGTTGCAGCAGAAAGCTCAGTTTGTGCGCATCTCCGGTGCAGGTCTGCGCGAGAGTCATGTGCACGACGTCATCATCACGCGAGAAGCTCCGAATTACCACGTCGAATAGAGCGTTGATTGAGGTTCAGCGAAGTGGCGTGTGTGCCCGGCGGGTGTATTTTCTCTTGCATCATACTTGCAGGACCGTTTTGAAACTGGAGCTTGAAAAGCTCCTGAATCTACCGTGGACGAAAGGCCTCATCGTTTGAATACTCAACTCGAAACAGAACGGGCGCAGAGAAGCTGGCTTTATGCGTGGTGGCCGGTGCTGCTCGGCGTCGCCCTTATCGCCACGAGTTCCTCTAATGCCTTTAGCGCGCAGCACACAAGCGGTCCCTTCCGCTGGCTATATGAAGCCCTATTTGGTCACATCAGCAATGCGCAATGGCCCATCGTACATAAATACATTCGCAAAGGGTTCCATTTCATCGGTTACGGAGTATTTGGCTTATTCTGGCTGCGCGCGTGGCGCATAACAAGACCGGAGTTTCGTTTCTTCCAAGATGCGCTGCTTGCGCTTTTGGGCGCGGGGCTCGTAGCCAGCATTGATGAATTCCACCAGGCATTTCTCGCGCAGCGCACAGGATCACCCTGGGATGTGCTCCTGGATTGCTGCGGTGTGGTTTTCATGCAATTGGTGGTCTATATTGCAATACGGATTCTAAGGCCGGGAAGCTGGTCAACGCCGCCTGAATCAGATTCGTTGCGCTGACCCTGCTCGTTGAGCTGCTAATACCAGCAAGGGGGGGAAATCCGGGCGACCACCGCTACCGCAAATCTGGTCATCTCGAACCAGATCTTTGAAAACCAGGAAAGCAGGGGCGGATTACCGCGAGGGATTCGCCCTTCGCTTTTGGGTGTGTATGCTAGCAGATGATGGCGACGTCAGGAGACATTCGAATCGGCATCTCCGGCTGGCAATACGAGGGCTGGGTCGGAACGTTCTATCCCAAGGGTCTCTCGGCGAAGAAGGAGTTGGAATTCGCCGCGCGGCACTTCAACAGCATCGAGTTGAATGGTTCTTTCTATTCGCTGCAGAAACCGCAAAGCTTCAAAAATTGGGACGAGCAAACGCCCGACGATTTCGTCTTCGCCATCAAGGCACCGCGTTTCATCACGCACATCCGTCAGCTCAAGGACTGCGACGGGCCGCTTGCGAATTTCTGCGCGCAGGGAATCCTGCGCCTGGGCAAGAAGCTGGGGCCGATCTTATGGCAGTTACCACCAACGTTCAAGTTCGAAGCTGAAGCGTTTGAGAATTTCTTCAGCCTGTTGCCGCACACGCACAAGGATGCCGCCAAAGTGGCGGCGAACCACGACCGATGGATGAATGCCCGAGCCTGGCTCGAAGTCGAACACGATGCGCCCTTGCGTCATGCGGTGGAAATCAGGCATAAGAGCTTTGCGAATGAAGAGTTCATTGCGATTCTGCGGAAATATGACGTCGCGCTTGTTGTCGCTGATACCCCGCAATGGCCGCGACTGTTCGATATTACATCCGACTTTATGTACTGCCGGATGCATGGCAGCGAGAAGCTCTACTCCAGTGGATATACGCCGGAGGCAATCGACGGATGGGCGGAACGCATCCTCAAGTGGTCACACGGTGAGGAGGCCACGGATGGCGTGAAGGCAAGCATGAGCGATGGACCGAAACAGTCGAAGCGGGATGTCTTTGTCTACTTTGACAATGATCTAAAGGTCCGGGCGCCATTTGATGCACAAAGCCTGCACGAAAGAATCCGCGAGAGCACGGGGAAAAAATAATCGAATCCAGCATCGCCTTTCGACGAAGAGAGCACGCATCCCAGGGGGCATGCAAGCTCCGGCTGCCGAACATCACTCAGCATGGGACGTAGAGGGCGTGCATTCTGGCCGATTGATGACGCACAAAAGACGATGGGCGCTCGCCCTGAAGCGATCGCCCATGTGGACTGCAGTACGACTCGGTGCTAGGCTGCTTCTTCGCCGCCCTTGGTTTCCTCTTCCTTCTTGGCTTCTTCCAACTGCTTCTCGAGTTCTGCACGCTTCTTGGCCTTGATATCGGCGCGCTTCTGGCGCTTGACTTCAAGCTGCTTTTCGGCGCCCAACAGTTCAATGAACGCCTTCTCGGCGCCGTCGCCCTTTTGGAAACCAGTGCGGACAATGCGCAGATAGCCGCCCTGGCGATCGCCGTAGCGCGGAGCCACGGTGTCAAACAGGCGGGCAACGGCCTCGTCGGTCTGAAGGAAACTAAGCGCCTGACGGCGCGAGTGAAGATCGCCCTTCTTGCCCAGGGTGATCATTTTTTCGACGTGCGGACGAACAGCCTTGGCCTTGGCCACGGTTGTCTCCACACGATCTTCGGTGAGCACAGACGTAACCAGGTTGCGCAGCAGTGCGCGGCGGTGGCTGGTGTTGCGTCCAAGCTTGAATCCTGCATTGCGATGGCGCATGGTAAAACTCTCTTTCGGATTAGCTTCTAGCTCCCAGCTTCTAGCCTCCAGCTTGTTCGATGACAGCCGGCCTTTGGGCCCGGCGCAGAAATAGCCAGAAGCTAACGGCTGGAAGCTGATAGCTGCTCTTAAAAGTTCTCAGTCTCCGTGGGCAGCTGGAGATCGACTGAATCCAGCGGCTCGTCCTCTTCGTCGAAGTGGCTATAGCTGGCAGCCAAAGCGGTCGCTGGAGGAATGCTGGTCGGTCCCGGAACAGCATTGCCGCTCTCATCAATCTTCATGCCCAACGAGAGCCCCATCTGGGCGAGAATTTCCTTGATCTCGTTCAGGCTCTTGCGGCCGAAGTTCTTGGTCTTGAGCATTTCGGCTTCGGTCTTCTGCACGAGTTCGCCGATGGTTTGAATATTGGCGTTCTTGAGGCAGTTGTAGCTGCGGACGCTGAGCTCGAGCTCTTCGACGGAGCGGTTGAGATTGTCATTGCGGATGACCGGCCCAGCTTCGCCCTGAACGCCCGCTTCAATCTCTTCCTCGAAATTGATGAAGATGTTCATGTGGTCCTTGAGCAGCTTGGCCGCCAGGCCCACGGCGTCGGCGGGCAGCACCGCCCCGTTGGTCCACACTTCGAGGGTGAGCTTGTCATAGTCGGTGATCTGGCCGAGGCGCGCGGCCTCCACGACGTAGTTCACACGGCGCACCGGCGAGTGCACGGAGTCAACGGGAATAAAGCCCAGGCCGAGATCGGAGTCGAAGTTCTTGTCGGCCGAAACATAGCCGCGGCCGCGCTTCAGGCGCATCTCCATGTCGAGTTTGCCGCCCTCCGAAACGGTGCCGATGTAGACGTCCTTGTCGAGAATCTCCACATCGCCGTCGGCCTCGATCATGCCGGAGGTGACCACGCCGGGCTGGTCGGCGCGCAGATAGAGCGCCTTGGGGCCCTCGCCCGCAAGCTTGAAGGGAACCTGCTTGAGGTTCAGGATGATGTCGGTTGCATCTTCCACCACGCCGGTGATGGATTGGAATTCGTGCAGCACGCCCTCGATGCGGATGGCGGTGACGGCCGCGCCCTCAATGGAGCTGAGCAGCGTGCGGCGCAGGGCGTTGCCAATGGTGGTGCCAAAGCCGCGCTCAAAAGGCTGGGCGCTGAACTTGCCGTATGTGTCGGTCAGCGTCTCGGCATCGACTGCCAGGCGCTTCGGTTTCTGGAATCCTCTCCACAACATATTCGTCTCTTTTCCCGCGCGGCAGGTACGTCGCGATGCATTTTGCGGCGGCCGCGCAAGTTCTCCTTGGGTTGAAATGCAGCTTCCAGCTCCTGGCTTTCAGCTTCCAGCTCATCGTGCTGAGTCTGAGTCACTCAGACTCAGCACAGACAAGCCAGAAGCCAGTGGCCAGCAACTAGTAGCTGTTACTTCGAGTACAACTCGACGATCAACTGCTCATTGATGGGCAGGTTGACGTCCTTACGCTTGGGCAGGCTCAGCACACGGCCAGACAGGTTCTCAAAGTTGGCTTCGAGCCATGCCGGAACCGGGTTCTGCGCGGCGTATTGCGCGGCCTGTTCGATGATGATCAGCTTCTTGGCGTTGTCGCGGATCGCGATCTCGTCGCCGACATTCACCTGATAGGACGGAATGTTCACCTTCTTGCCGTTGACGGTGACGTGCCCGTGGCGCACAACCTGGCGAGCCTGGCGGCGCGAAATCGCAAAGCCGAGGCGGAAAGCCACGTTGTCCAGGCGGCGCTCAAGCTGCTGGATGAGCAGCTCGCCGGTAACGCCGGTCGTACGGCTGGCCTTCTCGTAATAGGCGCGGAACTGACCCTCAAGGGTGAAGTACATACGCTTGGCCTTCTGCTTCTCATGAAGCTGCAGGCCGTAGCCTACGATCTTGGCCTTGCGGTCCTTGCCGTGCTGTCCCGGCGGGAAGTTACGCTTCTCGATCGGACACCGATCGGATGTGCATTTGGTGCCCTTCAGAAAGAGCTTGGTGCCTTCGCGGCGGCAAAGGCGGCAGACTGCTCCGGTATAACGTGCCATTTCTTCTCCTGACTGCGGATGACGGCCGGTTTACGTCCAACACGTCGGACTTCGTCCCGGCCCTTGTTGAGCTTCCAGCTCTCAGCTTCCAGCTTCTTTGCGCTCCATCGAAATGCCGCGGACTGAGCCGTCGGCGCGATGGAACTGGCAGCCAGAAGCTGGCGGCTAACAGCTGACTTATACGCGACGCCGCTTCGGCGGCCGGCAGCCGTTGTGCGGCACCGGGGTTACGTCGCGGATGGACTTCACCTCAATGCCGGCGGCAGCCAGCGCGCGGATGGCCGACTCGCGGCCCGATCCGGGACCGGCGACGCGTACATCGACCGAGCGCAGACCGTGATCGCGCGCCATGCCGGCTGCGTTTGAGGCAGCCTGCTGCGCCGCGAAGGGCGTGCCCTTGCGCGAGCCGCGGAAGCCGAGCGAACCAGCGCTCTTCCAGCTCAGCGTGTTGCCCACCTGATCGGTGATGGTAACGATGGTGTTGTTGAACGAGGCCTGAATGTGCGCAACACCGTAGGGCACATTCTTGCGTTCGCGCTTCTTGAACTTCTTGTTCTTGGCGGCCTTTCCGGCGCCGCCCTGCTGTGGTTTCGCCATTAGGTCTTCGCCGTCGCTTTCTTCTTGCCAGCAATTGTGCCCTTACGGGGCCCCTTGCGGGTGCGGGCATTGGTGTGGGTACGCTGGCCGCGCACAGGCAGCGAGCGCCGGTGACGCGTACCACGGTAGCTCTGAATGTCGATGAGGCGCTTGATGTGCATTCCGACGTCTTTGCGGAGATCGCCTTCAACGCCACCCTCGTCCTCAATCACCTGGCGGATGCGGTTCACCTCGTCCTCGCCCAGGTCCTGGATCTTCTTGAACGCTTCGACGTTCGCCTTTTCCAGAATCTTGAGCGCGCGTGGATTGCCGATGCCAAAAATGTAAGTCAGCGCGATGCGTGCCTGTTTGTTGCGCGGCAGATCAACGCCAGCAATACGTGCCATCTGAAATTCCTTTGCTGCTTGCAGGTTGTGTGCCGTCCGGCGGTTCGCCGGTTCGCACGGGTTATGAGGATGACTTCCAGAGGTTCATCGCAAGCCTTGACTCCAGCTAACTAGCCTCTTGACGGAGATCAGTGGTCAGAAATCGGCGGTCCGTTTGCCTGTACTTACGGCAGGCACTTCAACCGCTTGCTGTCCGCTGTTCCCTGTCTGCGGAAGTTTCCCTTCTTACGCCAGATCCTTATCCCTGGCGCTGCTTATGCTTTGCGTTTTCGCAGATCACGCGCACCACGCCGCGGCGGGTGATGACCTTGCACTTCACGCAAATCTTCTTGACCGATGCCCGAACCTTCATTGCTGCCCTTTTTCTCCGCGCAACCGAGTTCCGGCCGCGGTTGTTTTCCAGTTCAGCCGTTCAGCGCACTGCGCACTGGCCGCTGACAACTGTTCACTTATACCGGTACACGATGCGTCCGCGATTCAGGTCGTAGGGGCTCAACTCCACCGCGACGCGGTCGCCGGGCAGAATGCGGATAAAGTTCTTGCGCATTCTTCCCGAAACATGGGCCAGCACCTCGTGATTGGTCTCGAGTTTGACCTTGAACATGGCGTTCGGCAGTGTTTCCACCACCGTCGCCATTACCTCAATCGCATCTTCCTTCGACAAACCGTGTCCATTTCTGCGCGGCACTCCGCGCTTTGAACTTTTGGACCGAATCCATTCAACTACTCGGTCAAAATCCTCGCTCCGGTAGAGGTGACCGCTACCGTGTGCTCGAAGTGAGCACTCATGCTTCCATCTTTGGCGACCGCCGTCCAGCCGTCGTCGAGCACCCGCACATCCGGCGCTCCGGCATTGACCATGGGCTCAATGGCGATGACCATGCCCGGCTTGAGCTTCATGCCGCGACCCGCCTCGCCAAAGTTCGGCACCTGCGGATCCTCGTGCATGTTGATCCCGATGCCATGGCCCACAAAATCGCGCACTACAGAAAAACCTTCGCTCTCGACCACCGTCTGCACTGCCGCACCCACATCGCCCAGCGTGGCGCCCGGCCGGACAGCCGCAATGCCTGCCTTAAGGGATTCTTCGGTGACCTTGAGCAGCCGTGCCGCTTTCTCATCGATGCTGCCCACCGGCACGGTGATGGCTGCGTCGCCGTAGTAACCGTCCACCACGACACCGAAGTCGACCGAAACGATGTCACCCTCTTTGAGAACCCGCCTGGGCGAGGGAATGCCATGCACCACTTCACTGTTGACCGAGGTGCAGAGCACGCAGGGAAAGCCGTGGTATCCCTTGAAGGCCGCCTTGACTCCCAGCTCGGCCAGCCGCGCCTCAGCAGCCTTTTCCAGATCGTAGGTCGTCGCGCCTGGCGTGACTTTGCTGCGCACGAGCTCAAGAACCTCGCGAACCACCTTGCCCGCGCGGCGCATCTTTTCGATCTCTTGAGACGACTTCAATACGACAGCCACAAAACCAACCTTCAGTTATCAGCTCTCCGTTCCGCTGCCCTGCTGACAAGCGGCCCTGATCTCTGACAACTATCTTTCTCGCACACAAACCCGCCGTTCAGCTGCCCCTACCGGCGCAACCGCTCAACGGCGGCAACAATTCCGGCAGCGATCTCATGGATCGGCCGGTCTCCATCCACTTCCGCGAATCGTCTCAGTGCCCGGTAGTGCTCCACGACAGGCGCGGTAAGGGCCTCATAAGCGCGCATGCGCTCCTTGAAAACCACTTCCGTGTCATCGTCTCGCTGGATGAGCGCTGCGCCTTCTATATCGCAGAATCCTTCCATTTTGGGGGGATTCACATAGACGTTATAGATGGTATGGCAGACAGGACAATTCCTGCGACCGGTAATCCGGCGCAATAACTGATTATAGTTCACCTTGATGCTGACGGCAACCACCGGCAGGGCCTCGGGCTGAGACGCGAGCCGCTCGTCGAGCCAGCGGGCCTGGCCCAGGGTGCGCGGAAAGCCGTCCAGGATGTAACCGCTGACCGTATCCGGTTCAAGCAGCCGCAGGGCCACCATCTCGGTAACCACGGTATCGGAGACCAGCTCGCCGCGGCCGATGATTTCACCCGCGACCTTGCCCAGCGGCGTGCCCTGGGCGACGTTGGCGCGCAACAGATCGCCGGTGGAAATTTGCGGAATGCCCCAGAGCTTGATCAGTTCCTTGGCCTGGGTTCCTTTGCCCGCGCCCGGAGGACCCATCAAAAGAATCGGGCCGGGCGTGGTTTTCGATCCAGCCGCCCGGCCTGTTTGCATAGATGTTGCAAAAGACGACATTACCAGGTTTTCCTTCCCCGAATTCGGCCTGAGCGCGGGGAAAAGCCATCATAATGCCGCATGATCAGCTGCGACTCAATCTGGTTGACGGTGTCCATCGCTACTCCCACAACGATCAGCAACGATGTTCCGCCAAAGTAGAAGTTCACGTTCATGCCGTGGATCATCCAGTTCGGCAGGTTCTCGAAGGCCCGGCCAATGAGCCAGATCTTGTCGAAACGGATGCCGGAGATCAGGAAAGTGGGCACAAGCTGAACTACGATCAGATACAACGCTCCGACCAGCGTGATCCGGGTGAGGATGTCGTTAATAAAGTCAGAAGTGCGCTTGCCGGGACGGATTCCGGGAATGAAGGAACCCGACTTGCGGAAGTTATCGGCTATGTCGTCAGGCTTCATGACGATCGATACATAGAAGTAAGCAAAGAAGATAATGCCCAGCATAGTCAGGAACTCATACCACGGATAGCCGGGGGTGAGCGCCTGCATAATGGGCTGAAGCAGCTTCGAGTTCTGGACCCACTGCACCTGGCCAAACAGCAGCGGCGCGGAAAGAATGGAGCTGGCGAAGATGATGGGCATGACGCCGCCGGAGTTGACCTTGAGCGGCAGATGGCTCGACGAACCGCCCATCATGCGCCGGCCCACGATGCGCCGCGCGCTCTGGATGGGGATGCGGCGCTCGGCGCGCTCCACATAAACGATGAAGGCCACCACGACCGCCATGCCGGCCACCAGCAGCAGCACAACCAGAAAGCTCATGCTTCCCCAGGCGTCGGTCTGGATCTTGTTGACCAGATCGCCTACGCCGCGCGGCAGCCCGGCCACGATGCCGGCAAAGATGAGCAGGCTCATGCCGTTGCCGATGCCGCGATCGGTGATCTGCTCTCCCAGCCACATGATGAACGTGGTGCCGGCCGAAAGGGTCAACACGGTCATGAGCGTAAAGCCGATGCCGGGGTGCAGCACCAGGCCCTGCCGGGTAAGAATGGCGGCGATGCCGATGGACTG
>DATKPJ010000048.1:0-164449 GCA_035524195.1 Occallatibacter sp. | reverse complement strand
TGGGAGGCCGGCAGTCGGGGACCTTATCGGAGCCCAGGAGCTCTCAGGGAACCTTTGCGAGGCGAGGACCGTACAATGGAGTGCGATGAAAGCATTTCGATTCGCACGGGTGTTCACCTGCCGGCTGGGGCTGGCGGGATTGTTTTTTTGCCTTGTTCCCGCATTTCTTTCGACGGCGACCGCTCGGGCCGAGCAGGTCAAGGACCTTCCGCAACCCACGGATTATGTAAGCGATTATGCCCATGTGCTGTCTCCGCAGGCGGTGGCGGAGCTGGACAACATCTGCGCGCAGCTTGACCACAGCAAAGCCAATGCGCAGCTTGCGATCGTGACGGTGCACAACCTGAACGGGGACGACGCAGCGGACTTTGCCGACGATCTTGAAACCAAATGGAAGATGGGCAAGAAGGGGTCGGACCGCGGGGCGCTGCTGTTGCTTGCCGTAGACGATCACAAGTACCGCATCGAGGTGGGATACGGTCTCGAGGGCATCCTGAACGATGCCAAGATTGGCGACATTGGCCGGGAGATGGTGCCGTATCTGCGGACCCGTGACTACGACAGCGCGGTGCTGCTGGCGGTGGGTCAACTGGCGCAGGTGATTGCGACCGATGCGGGTGTGACACTGAGCGACCAGCCGGAGCAGCCGGCAATGCAGCCGCGGGCTCATCGGGGCTCTTCCATTGCTCCTTTCTTTCTGTTTCTGATCATCTTTCTGTTCTTCGGCGGGTTCTCGCTGCTTCGCATTCTTCTGTTTGCGGGGCTGTTTGGGAGCAGATGGCGCGGCGTGCCGTGGCTGGGCAGCGGCTTCGGCGGTGGAGGAATGGGCGGCGGAGGTTTTGGCGGAGGCGGAGGTGGGTTTGGCGGCTTCGGCGGCGGCAGCTTTGGCGGCGGCGGGGCTGGGGGAAGCTGGTAGACGAGGGACTCGGACCAGGACCAGGGAACAGGGACGAGGGATCGGGAGATTTGTTGAAGTGGTTCGCCGCGGCGAACCGGAGGAGAAGAGGAACGGTATGAGCAAGGGACTTTGGATTGTCCTCGGAATTGTGGGGGTTTTTGTTCTCGCGGCGCTGATGGTGTTTGGCAGCTATGTGAGCGCCCGCAACCAGATGGTTTCGCTGGATCAGAATGTGAAGGCGTCGTGGAGCGAGGTCGATGTGCAGATGGAGCGGCGCGCCGATTTGATTCCCAACCTGGTGGAGACGGTGAAGGGATTCACGAAGGAAGAGAGCACGGTATTCGGCGACATCGCGAATGCGCGGGCGGGACTGCTGAATGCGCAGGGACCGGCGGCGAAGATCGCGGCCAATGGCACGCTGGACTCGGCGTTTGGACGGCTGCTGGCGTTGACGGAGAACTATCCCCAACTGCGGTCAAGCGAGCAGTTCATGCGGCTGCAGGACGAACTGGCGGGCACGGAGAATCGCATTGCGGTAGCGCGCAAGCGGTATAACGACGCGCTGAATATCTACAACACGTATGTGCTGCAGTTCCCGAACAACATCTGGGCAGGGATGGCGGGATACAAGCAGAACACGGCGTATTTCACGGCCAGCCCGGCGGCGCAACAGGTGCCGAATGTGAAGTTCTAGAAGCAAGCTGCCAGCTTTGAGCCTCCAGCTGCCGGCTTTGGGAGCAAGATTCTCCGAGCCATCGGCGCGGTCCGTTTCGCCGGAGGACCTGGGAGCGACGAGCGATCATGGCAAATAAAAAGGCCATCCCGCGTGAGGGGGATGGCCTTTTGAATGGGCAGCGGGCCTGGAGGACGGCCCGGAGCGGGCTACTTGTAGGAAGCGATGGCGCTGGCTTCGTCGTCGTAGATATCGAAAACGGTGTAGAGCTTGGTCAGCTGCAACACGTCCTTGACCTTTTTGGTGAGGCTGAGGAGTTTCAGCGCCGCGCCCTGATTCTTTGACGTGGTATATGCGCTGACGAGCTCGCCAAGTCCCGAGCTATCGATGTAATTGACGTCGCCGAGATTGAGCAGGATGTTCTTCTGTCCTTTGCCGATGAGGTCGCGGATGGCCTCGCGCAACTGCACACTACCCTCGCCCAGCGTAATCCGCCCGCTGAGGTCAAGAACGGTAACGCCGTCCACTTCACGAGAAGCGATAGAAAGTGCCACGGAAATTCCTCCTTCATTGAGTGATACGGTTATAGCACCTTTGCCTGCCGTGGAGGAGGGAAGAGTCAATCGCACCGCGTTTGAAGCGGGAACGATTGCCCAAGGCCGCCCCCCGACGGCGCCTGCGCAGGTAGCCTTACGATGGTTCGTTTGCCGGCGCCAGATGCTTGACGAGAGTCAATTCCGTTCCGGGATGCAGTTGACGAAAGTGTACCTCATCCATAAAAGAGCGGATAAGGAAGATGCCGCGGCCGGTGCCGCGAAGGAGATTCTCAGGAGCGAGGGGATCGGGCAGGGTGTCGGGATCGAGCCCCTTTCCCTGGTCGGCGACCGTGATGATGAGCGATTTTCCATTGTTTTGGAAGCTGGCCGTAATTTGTTTTTCGGGGTCGTAGTCGTTGCCGTGGAGCACGGCGTTGACCGCGGCTTCGCGGACTGCCATGGCAAGCCGGAACTGCTCATCCTCATCGAGCCCGGCGTCGGATGCAAGTTTCTCGGCAGCGGCTTCCACTTCGCCGACGCTCTCCATCGTCGAACTGAGCGAGAATCTCAGCGGTCCCGAGTTGGGTTTGTCCAAGGAATTGTCTCCGCCTCTACCGGAAAAGGAACAGCAATCCCAAGGCGAGGCACTTGGAGGAAGTTTCATGGCTGGAAGCGTTTGTGTCAAGAAGCAGATGAAAAGGCAGATGAAAAAGGGTGCGGCGCGCAGAGAAGGCAGTTCGACGAGACTGAAGTATTGGATGGAGTCCGGGGACCATTTGCGCGGCTCGTGGAACGGACGATTCAAGCCGCGAAGAGTTCGCATTGGCTTGCGGGATACAAGAGATTGCCGATGATGATCCATTTGGCAGCAGAGGGGCTACACTCACCTCATGCAAGTTGCCGCGAAATCGCGTATAAGCCTGACCGCGCTGCTCGGCACCCCGGTGACGGATGCAAAAGGCGAGTTGCGCGGCAAGCTGAAAGATATCGCGGTGGGCACGGGCCCCGATGCGGGCAAAGTGGCGGGCCTGGTGCTGAAGACGCGATCGGGGCTGGCGATTGTGGCTTCGAAGGACGTAATGGAGACGCCCGCCGGCACGTTGGAGCTGAGGTCGCCCGATGCCCTGGTTCCTCTGCAGGACCCGGGCACCTATCTCTACCTGCAACAGGACCTGGTGGACCGGCAGATCATCGATATTCACGGGCGCAAGGTTGTCCGCGTGAACGACGTGGAGCTGGAGTGGACGGGGAATGGCACGACGCCGCTGCTGCGCGTGGCCGAGGTCGAGGTGGGTCTTCGCGGAGCGGTACGGCGGGTTTTCAAAGGGGTGCTGCCGCGTACGTCACTTGAAGCCCTGTCGCGCAAGTTCAAAGAGCGCGGGATTCCCTGGCATTTTGTGGACGTAATCGAGGTGGACCCGGCACGCCGGGTGAAGCTGCGCATCGAGCATGAGCGGCTGGCTGAGATGCACCCTTCCGACCTTGCGGAGATTCTGGAAGACCTTGCCCCGGCAGAGCGCGATGCGGTGTTTAATTCGCTGGACGAAGAGGTGGCCGCCGAAACGCTCGAAGAGGTCGATCCCAAGCTGCAGAAGTCGCTGCTGGAGAAGCTCGACGAAGAGAAGATTGCCGACATTGTGGAAGAGATGGATCCGGGCGCGGCTGCGGATCTGCTGGCGGAGCTGCCCGAGGAGCAATCGGATGCCATTCTCGAAGAGATGGAGCCCGAGGAGCGCCAGGAAGTGGCGGAGCTGCTCGAGTTTGACGAGAAATCGGCCGCCGGCGCCATGACCACGGATTTTGTCTGGGTGGGAGTGAACGCCACGGTGGCCCAGGCAGTGCAGGCATTGAAAGCCTTCGACGGCGATCCCGAATCGGTGACGGCAATCTACCTGCTGGATGAGAAGCAGACGCTGAAGGGAGCGATTCCGCTGGCCAGGGTGGTGATGGCGCAGCCCGAAGCGCGGCTTTCGGTGCTGGCCGAGCCGCGGCTGCTCGATTGTCCCCAGGAGATGAAGCAGAATGATCTGGCGGAAATGTTCGACAAGTACAACCTGCACGAGCTGCCCGTCGTGGATAAGCAGGGGCGGATGGTGGGCGTTGTCCAGGCCGATCACGTAATCAGTTTTTTGCGCGAGAAGCTGTAGAAAGTCCGGCAAATTCTGGTAGGCTTCGTTCAATTAGTTCTGCCAATTTTTATCAGCCAGCCGTACTGCGGCTGCAATGGGTCCGATTCAAGCGAATCGGAACGGAGGAAACATGCCGGAGAAGATGAAAGGTATTGTGCCCCCGCCGTATGAGATACCCGCCGAGAGAGCCGGGCAGCGAAAAGAGACTCCCAAGGTGCAAGTGCCGCTGCTAATCCGCTTATTTGCCTGGTTTTGTTTTTTACGGGCAGCCATCTACCTTACATTCGGGTTGATCGTGGGCACTCTGCCCGATTCGCCAACGGCGGCATACTTGTCATTGAATTTTGACAGCTGGCCCAAACAGATACCGCCGGAAGCCGTGTTTTACATTCAGACCGTGTTGTACAGCGTCATCGGGTGGCGATGGGTCAGCCGCGACTGGAGAGCACGCTGGGGTGCGATGTTCGTGACGGGAGCCAGCGCGGCATCGGCTTTGGTCCATTTGACGGCTGATTATGCAGCGGGGGCGATGAACCCGCTGACGCCGGCACAGCAGGGAGCAGTCACACTCAGCATTGTGCTCAACCTGGCGGTATGCGGCTACCTGGCCTTTTATCCGGGGATGGCACAGGCTTTCAAAGAAACGCCCTGGGAGTGAGGTTTCTGCAGGTTGTTGCGGGCTCCAGGTCGAAGAACTGGTCAAAGGCGGGTTTCCCGGAAGCGGATTCTTTTTTCGCTGCGATTACCAGATTTTGACTTTTTGGCAGAAACGTGCGGTGACGGGCAGATTCTGTGAAACAATCCGTGTATGCTCCAGTTTCCTCGCATTATTCAGGGCGGAATGGGCGTCGGCGTGTCCAACTGGCGCCTGGCCAACACCGTTTCTCGCCTGGGCCAACTTGGTGTCGTTTCAGGAACTGCGCTCGATTCTCTCTTCGTCCGCCGTCTAGCTGACGGGGACAAAGGCGGCCACTTGCGCCGCGGGCTGGACGCATTTCCATTTCCCGAGATGGCGCGGCGGATCTGGCAGGAGTATTTCGTGCCGGGCGGAAAGCCCAGCGGCACGCCGTATGTGAACTTGCCGATGCACCAGCGCGTGGAGCCGCGCAAACTGATTGAACTTTGCATGGTGTCGAATTTCGTTGAGGTGTTTCTGGCTCGCGAAGGGCACATCAACAAAGTTGGTGTGAATTTTCTTGAGAAAGTCCAGTTGCCGCATCTGGCGTCGATTTATGGGGCGATGCTGGCAGGCGTGGGTTACGTGCTGATGGGCGCGGGCATTCCGCTGCATATTCCCGGCGTGCTGGACGCCTATGCTGCCCAGAGATCGGCTGAGTACAAGCTGGCGGTTGTGGGGGCGGCCGCGGACCAGGACACCATGATGCACTTCGATCCGGCCGATTACGTCGAGGGACCGCTGCCGGTGCTTGAGCGTCCGAGATTTCTGGCGATCGTTTCGTCGAATACGCTAGCGACCACCATGCTGAGGCGCGCCAGCGGCCGGGTGGATGGATTTGTGATTGAAAGCCCCACAGCCGGCGGGCACAATGCGCCTCCGCGGGGAAAGCTGCAATTGAGTGCCTCGGGGCAGCCCATTTATGGGGACAGGGATCGTGTGAACCTGGCCGAACTGCGTGCGCTTGGCGTGCCATTCTGGCTGGCAGGCGGATACGGCAATGCAGACAAGGTGCGTGAAGCTCTCGATGAGGGCGCGGCGGGTGTCCAGGTGGGCACGGCGTTTGCGTTCAGCGAGGAGTCGGGCTTGCGGACGGATTTGAAAAAAATGCTGCTGGCGCAGGCAGTGGCGGGAACCGGCGAAGTTTTTACGGATCCGCTGGCGTCGCCGACAGGATTTCCGTTCAAAGTAGCGCAGCTGAACGGAACTTCATCGGATGCGGGCGTTTACCAGGCGCGCAAGCGCGTCTGCGATCTGGGTTATCTGCGTGAGCCGTATGCCGCGCCGGACGGCAGCATCGGTTATCGGTGCGCGTCGGAACCGGTAGCGAACTATGTGGCCAAGGGCGGCAAAATCGAGGACACCGTGGGCCGCAAATGCCTGTGCAACGCGCTGCTGGCCAACATTGGCCACGCGCAGACGCGCAAGGATGCTGCCGCGGAGCCTGCGCTCGTGACCACGGGCGACGATCTGAACACGGTGGTGCAGTTCCTGGAGCCGGGACGCGCAAGCTACAGCGCGGTTGACGTGGTCCGTTCGCTGCTGAGCAAGGTGGATGCGGAACCGGTGATGACGGCCGAGCCGGAACTGGCCCACGCGAGCGCTTAGAACGGTTCCACACTTCACTTTTCCCTTCAAGTTGATCGGAAGGCAGCGTTTCTTAAGGAAAACGCCAATCGGCGTTGGGGTGGACGTATGTTCGCCCCCGAACAGACGCGCCTCTTCGAGGAGAGCTACTCTAGACGGCTGAGCGCAGGAGGTACTTGACCCAGGCGCGTATTGAGTTCGGTGAAGAACTGGCCGATAGAAATATGGGTGGATCATGGACTTTGTGGACAGGGACCTGACGTGTTCGGTGTGTGGTTTGCAGTTTGTCTTTTCGGCGGGGGAGCAGGCGTTCTTCAGGGACAAGGGCTTCAAGCACGATCCTAAACGGTGCAAAAAGTGCGGGGCATCGCGCGACGTTGGGATGCGCGCGAAGACCCAGTCTCAAGTGAAGTGTGCGGTGTGCGGGCAGGAGACCACCGTTCCTTTCAAGCCGACACAGAACCGGCCCGTGTTGTGCAGACAGTGCTTCGCAAACCGTGCGAAGACCAATCCCGATCAGGAGCATGCGCTGCAAATGCAGGCATTGTGAAATGGAAGGCGGGCGATCTTCGCGCTGAGCGATGAGGCTCTCGCGCTCTTGCCGCCAGGAACGGCCAAGGATGCGGTGCCCCGGCACTTGGCGTATTGCCGCCAGTCACTTCGCTGACTCATCATCCGCCAGTAAGTCGCCGAGACGGTCAAACTTGCGTTCCCACGCGGTGCGGTGATCGCGGATCCATTGCTCGAGGGCGCGGAAGCCAGCCGGTTCAATGCGGCACGTGCGCACGCGGCCGAGCTTTTCAGTGTGCACCAGCCGAACTTCCTCCAGGACCTGCAAATGCTGGGCGACCGCAGTGAGGGTCACACCAAGAGGCTCCGCCAGCCGCGAAACGGACATAGGGCCGGCCGTGAGCCGGTCAAGGATGGCGCGGCGGGTGGGATCGCCCAGCGCGTGGAACAGGCGGTCGACGTCGATGCAAGAGTGGGCCAAGGCATTGCCTCCGCGCGGGTCAACCGGCCAGGGCCTTATCGAGGCTTCCGAACAGCCCGCGCCAGCCCTCCTCGATCATTTTGTCGCCACCCGGCCAATCAATAAAGGTCCCCTGGTTGGTGAGAACGAGGTCAGTACCGGCGGCAGAAGCGAGAAATTCAAACGTCAGGAGGGCGACCTGGATGGGTTTTCCGTTCAGCGTCATTTTGCCGGTCATCACAATCCGCTGGCCGGGAACGATGTCCTGGTAAGTCGACTCGTTGTTGATCTCGGAGCCGGCGATTGGGTGTCCTTCCTTGAAACGGTAGTGAAGGCGTTCGCTGCCGCCCACGCGAAACTCCATTTCGAACTCCTGGATCTCGTGGTCGCCCTCGGCATACCAGCGGCGCTTGCGGGCGGGCTGGGCAAAGGCGGCGAAGACGCGGTCGGGCGGTTGGGGATAGTTGCGCTCGAGCACGAAGGTGTTGTGGACGATGCCGGTTTCGGTGGCGGTCATGGTGTGTACTCCCTGGGCGAAATAGTGAAGCAACGACTTCAGTATTGTCCGGGACGAGGAATTTGTCAAGTGGGGACTTCAGTATTTTGGGAAGGCTTCGGGGGCAGAAGTTTTGTGTCCTTAGCTAATCGCGTTTGCCGGGCTCGGACTCGGCCCCCGCGCCTCCGCCGACTGCCATGACCCGCGGCACGCGGTCAGCGATTGGCGGCAGGGCAGGAAACTCGGCGTGGGGTTCAGTCTGGTACCAGTAGGCCGTGGTATAGAAGTTGTCGGAACGGTGGTTGGCGTGGCCGTGTTCGATGGTGACCTTGATGGATTTCTCGAATGCGATGGGGCTTTCAATGTGCCAACGGTAGAGGCAGTAGCGCCCACCGATGCGCTCGGGATCGACGATGCAGGGCGCGCCGTTGTGCTGATAGGAGAAAGGCTGGCCGCCGAAGTCCCATGCGCCGTTGTAGTAGTCCTCAGTTCCGGTGCCGTTGATGGTGGGCAACGTGTCGCCGTCGATGAAGATCATGTCGTCTCCTTCGCCGAACCACTCTTCCTGGTTCTGCAGGACCGCGTGCGAAACGCCGACGAAATGTCCGCGGCCGGTGGCTTCGAGGAAGACGTAATTGCCTTCGCCGCTGAGGTTCTTTTTGTCACCGACGGAGTCGTCCCAGTTATTGACCCAGTTATTGGTCCAGCCCTTGCAGGGTGCGGCCTGGCGATATTGCGCGTGGAAGCGGCCGAGGCCTTCAGGCAAATTGGGGAGCGCGATGTAATCGACGGCGTAGTAGAGGCTTTCGGTTTTTTCCCTGCCTTCGTTGGTCACGGTGATGCGGGCCGCGCGTTCAAACGGCATCTGGAAATAGGCATTGAGGGCTTTCATGGGTGCGACGGCGAGCAGCGCCGATTGATAGGTGAAGTACTCGCCCAGGCCGAGGCCGAAGAAGTCGCCGATAGGCACTTCGATCGAAGGAGACGACTCGCCATCCCACCATGCGCGGAGAACGAGGTTTTTCAGGTGCATTGGATCGCGCGAACTGATGGTGAACCAGATATGCGTGACGACGCCCGCAGCGGTGACGTCAAGGATGGTTGCGGATTGGCCGACGTCGACCGGAACCGCATCGGCATTGCCCCCGGTGCGATCCCAGCTTGAAGAGCGGCGCGCCTTGTAGCTGCGCAGGCGGGCGAGCGCGAACAACTCTTCCGGCACAGGGGATTCGCGGTCCGGGCTTTGCGGGAGGGCGGCGGCTGACGAGGCTGCGCCGAGCAAAGTGGAAGCTCCGGCGACCGAAGCCATCGTCCCAAGCAGCTTGCGCCGAGTAGGGAAAGAATCACTGGAATGCATAGCGGTCTCCTCAGGATGAATGAATCAACGAAAGCGAGTTGTAGCCGCGCGCGCCGGGGCGTGTCAAGCAGCGTGCTGTTTGAGGGCCAGCGGGTGCGCGAGCGTTTCACGCAGAGCGCCCTCTCCTGCTATGGTCTTAAGGAAAACAAAATGAATCCACCCTAGGAA
Source organism: Occallatibacter sp. (assembly GCA_035524195.1). Lineage (GTDB taxonomy): Bacteria > Acidobacteriota > Terriglobia > Terriglobales > Acidobacteriaceae > Telmatobacter. Next base: position 154,959 of record DATKPJ010000048.1, on the reverse strand, counting down.
CCCGCGGGCATGTGGAAGCGTTGGCGAATCCGGATACTTCTGTTCCTTGCCGTTCTCGGCCCCGGATTCATTACCGCCAACGTCGACAACGACTCCGGCGGCATCCTCACCTATTCGCAGGCAGGCGCGCAGTACGGCTACTCGCTGCTGTGGATGATCATTCCCATCACCCTGGCCCTGATTGTGGTGCAGGAGATGTGCGCCCGCATGGGCGTGGTGACCGGCAAAGGGCTGAGCGACCTGGTGCGCGAGGAGTTCGGGCTGCGGCTGACCTTTGTGCTGATGATCCTGCTGGTGTTTGTGAACTACACCAACGTGGTAACGGAGTTTATCGGCATCGCGGGATCGCTGCACCTGTTCCACGTGACGCGCTATATTTCGGTGCCGTTTTGCGCGGTGCTGGTGTGGTACATGGTGGTGCGAGGGAACTACAAGAGCACGGAGAAGATCTTCATTGTTGCCTCGCTGGTCTATATCGCCTACATTTTCGCGGGTGTGCTGTCGCAGCCAAGCTGGCACACGGCGCTGGTGGCCACGGTGAAACTGCCCGGGCGGACAGTTTGGCGCGACAAGGCGTATCTGTATATGGCGATCGGTGTGGTGGGGACGACGATTGCTCCGTGGATGCAGTTCTATCTGCAATCGTCTGTCGTGGAAAAGGGGATTCGCGTGAAAGATTACGCGGCTTCGCGGCTTGATGTGGTTGTGGGCAGCTTCTTCACCGACATCGTAGCCTGGTTCATTATCGTGGCGTGCGCGGCCACGCTGTTTGTGCACGGGATGGGAGCGATCCAGGTGGCAGCCGACGCGGCAGAAGCGATGCGTCCGCTGGCCGGCGACTATGCTTTCATCCTGTTCGCTTTCGGGCTATTCAATGCATCGCTGTTTGCGGCTTCGATTCTGCCGATCTCAACCGCGTACACGGTGTGCGAGGGCATGGGGTTCGAATCGGGCGTGGACAAGAGCTTCAAGGAAGCACCGTTCTTCTACTGGCTCTACACGCTGTTGATTGCCGGTGGCGCGATCACCGTGCTGATTCTTCCGGACGCGCAGCTGATCAACTTCGCCATTCTGTCACAGGTGCTCAACGGCGTTCTGCTTCCGGTGGTCATCATCCTGATGCTGCTGCTGATCAACCGCAAAGACCTGATGGGCGAGCACAAGAATTCGCGGCTGTGGAATGTGATTGCGTGGGGAACCAGCATCATCGTGATCGGGATGACTCTGGTGATGCTGTGGAGCCTGATGCCGGGGCACTGACCACCTGCGGTGGGGCCAGCTGCCTTCGGCTCTGCGTGCGAACGGCTCAAATAACAGAATTGAAACCGGACATCCGATCGAATCATCAGCAGGCGTAATGCGTAACGTAACGGATGTCAGCTTTTGCTCCAGCCATCTTCCTGCCTGCAGCCGCATCTAGAGCAGCTTGCCGGCGGCGAGATCGACGATGAGCCCGCGGTCGGCGGCGAGAAAGTCATACGCGGGGAGGTCCTCAAGCTTCACCCATTTGAGCTGCTGAAAGATGCGATTCTGTAGCTCGCCCGAGAACCTGTGCACCGCAAAAAACTGCAGATCGACCGCCCCGCCGTGGCGATAGTTGTGGCGAATGTGGGTGACGTGGGGTCCGATGGTGGCCTGGATGCCCAGCTCTTCGTCCAATTCGCGGGCCAGAGCCTGCTCGGGACTTTCGCCGGGCTCGATTTTGCCGCCGGGAAACTCCCATTGATGAGCCATCGGCTGATCGGCGCGGCGCTGGCAGATGAGCACTTCGGCTCCGCGAACAATCAAAGCCGCTGCCACGAAGCGCAAGGCGGGTCCGGCAGGCCGGGGATTGGGGCTCAGTTGTGCTTCATCCACGCCCGTAGTGTAACGCTTTGAATGGTCTGCGGGCGCGGAGGATGTTGTCTCAAATGGGACGGGCGAAGCCGTTGCCGGGCGATTTGGCGAGCGAATGTCCGGCGGAAATCTCCCGACTATTCTCCGGCTACGGAGGCCTGGACGCCTTCGGCGGCCTGGGGACGGAAGTAGCCCCAGCCATTCTTGGCTGCCGCCTCGAGCAGCGCGGGGGAGGGATTGATGGGGTATGCGTTGCGCGCAATCTCAAGCATGGCCAGATCGTGAACAGAATTGCCGAAGACCGCGTCGGGCATTGGGAGGCCGACCCGCTTGAGAGCTGCCGCCTTGAACTCGTCGGTGGGCACATCAATCAGGTCGGTGGTAATGACGCCGGCGGCGATCTTAACTTCCGCGGAAAGCACGCGCGTTTCTGGAATGCCCAAGTCGCGGACCCCCTCGGCGACCACCCACTTGTTTGTGGAACTCACGGCCCACAATTCGACTCCGGCGGCGCGCAGTTTGGTGATGAGGCCGGCTAATTCGGGAAAGATGCGGGGCCGAACGAATTCGCCAAAGTATTTTGCCGCGGCATCACGCAGCTCTTCGTCGCGAAGGCCGGCGTAGATCTGCACCATTTCGCCGCAGATCTGGAGTTCGCTTACGCGGCCGGCAAGGTACTCGCGATAGCGAGTGTCGATCCAGTCACTGGTTGAACGCGAAATTACGCCCTGCGCAATCGACCACTCCATGAAGCCGTAACCCGAATCGCCGCTCCAAATCGTTCCGTCGCAATCAAAAACTGCCACCCGGGGATGATTTTGAATAACCAGCTTTTCCAGCTCTTCCGCTGACCACTTGTGAACCGCAACCTGTACAGAACTCAAGGTTTCCTCACTTCTGCTCAAAAATATGCCTAACTTATTCTCTTCGAACGGTGCGGGTTTTGCACGTGAAGGTTCGAAGAAGAATCGACTTCGGTACTCAAGGGAGGAAACCGAAGTGGTGGAACCGATTTGGGATCAATGCGATGGCGCGTAATGGGGATCCCCTGCGCATCGAAGGCGTGAAAGGTAAGGCTAACTTCATCCACCGGCAGGTTGAGCGAATAGGACGACTCCTCTTGGAGGAAGTGCTGGTCTGGGCATCAGCGCGGCGCGCTTTGAAAAGCAAGGCCAAAAAGATCAGGCAGGCAGTGAGCGCCAACCGAAGACCTGGAAGCATGACATGCAGCATATAATGATGGGTCCTCTGATCCTTGGACGCGCCGGCAAACATCTCGCCGAGGGCGGGTCGAATTGCAAGGGACAATGTTGTATCCACGGAGACAATCGCATGAAATGCGCAGTACGGGTTCCGAGATTCCTGTTTTTTTCATTGCCGGCCATTTTGATTTTTATTCCGCAGTGCAGGGCGCAGTTCGCTGCCAATCCTGTTTCTCCAGGGAGCGCATATTCGATTCCGCAAGCGCAGTTGATCCAGCCGGAAGCGCTGAGCCGCTTGCTGCGGATGCGCGGGCCTGACAAGCCGCTTATTCTGCAGGTGGGATCGCACGTGATGTTCGAGCAGGCGCATATTCCCGGAGCGGAGTATGCGGGGCCGGGTTCGCAGCCATCGGGATTGAGTTTGCTTGAGAGCAAGCTGGCGTCGGCGAGGAAGGACCGGTTCATCGTGCTCTATTGCGGCTGCTGCCCGTGGAATCATTGCCCGAATGTCGGACCGGCCTACCATCGATCGCACGAACTTGGATTCACCCACGTGAAGGTGCTCTATCTCGCCAACAACTTCGGCGACGACTGGGTGAACAAGGGATACCCGGCCGACCATGGCGAATAGGCGGGTTCGCGGGGCGGGCCGCTTGATCGTGGTGTGCGGGCTGTTCGCTCTCTGGGCTGGGGCGGGCGTGGCTGGTGCGGCGCCGCCGGAGAAATCACTGCTGCACAGGCCCGCTCCGGTGTTTACGCGCAGCGATCTTGACGGCGAACGAGTGAGCCTTCGCGCCTATCGCGGCAAGGTGGTTCTGCTGAATTTCTGGGCTACGTGGTGCGGTCCATGCGAGGTGGAACTGCCGCGCTTTGTTGCCTGGCAGCGCCAGTATGGCCCACAGGGCCTGCAGGTGATTGCCGTTTCGATGGACGACAGCGCCGCGCCGGTTCGAGCATTTGTGCGCAAGCTCAACCCGGATTTTCCCGTGGTGATGGGAGACGAGAAGATCGGCACTTTGTATGGCGGGGTGCTTGGACTGCCGGTTACGTTTTTGATTTCACGCGACGGGAAGGTTGCGGAGCGGATTCAAGGCGGGGCTGATCTGGGCTTGATGGAAAGAGACATTCAGAGGCTGCTTGCCGGGCGAGCACATTGACCTGGCGACCTCATCCTTTCGAGCGCGGAGTGTGGTCTAGTGTTGCGCGCGAATTGATTGCACAACGGATCGTGTTGCCGCTCTTGATTCCTTGACGGACGTGGTTCGGTAACCGCCGGGTCGCCGTAAGGCTCGTGGCATCAAGGGGATAATCGACCTTGTGGGAATCCCGAACAATGCCGCCCTTCTCAAGGACTACCAGGCGTATCTGCGGGTGGAAAAGGGGCTTCGCCCCCTGACGTGCGAGGCGTATTCGAGCGATCTGAATATGTTCGCCGAGTTCCTTGAAACGCGGCATGGGGTATTGCTTACGGCGGCGCAGGAGGATGTTTCCGCATTCCTCGAAAACCTGCGGACGCACAGCGTCGATGCGCGATCGTCGGCGCGGAAACTGAGCTGCCTGCGCGGATTTTACAAGTGGCTCTTGCTGGACCGGCGCATTCATCACGACCCGACGGTGAACATTGAATCGCCCAAGGCCTGGAAGGTGCTGCCCAAGTCCCTTGCGGAGCCGGAAGTGGCCGAAATGCTGGAGCGTGCGGGAATGGCTGCCGGGCATCCGCAGGCGCGGGCGACGGTTCTGAGGGACCGGGCGATTCTGGAATTGCTCTACGCGGGAGGGTTGCGGGTTTCAGAGGTAGTCGGGCTTTCGACGGGCGACCTGGCCCTCGATATGGGGCGAATTCAGGTACTTGGAAAAGGGGACAAGGAACGGATTGTGCCGCTGGGCCGCACGGCAATTGCCGCTCTGAAGGAGTATCTGCGCGAAGGCCGGCCGCACCTGGCGCGCATTGGAACGTCGCGCAAAACCACGCAAGCGCGGCCGGCGACGGGAAAGAACGGCGCGAAGGGGCAGGATGGATCGAGCCTGTTTCTTTCATTGCGAGGGATGCCGCTGACGCGGCAGTGGATCTGGCATCTGGTGAAGGCTGCGAACCACGCGGCAAGCCCGCATCGGCTGCGACATAGCTGCGCGACGCACATGGTGGAACACGGAGCGGATTTGCGCAGTGTGCAACTGCTGCTCGGTCACGCAGACATTTCGACGACGCAGATTTATACGCATCTCGCGCTGGGGCGGCTGAAAGCGGTGCATCGCCAGCATCACCCGCGCGGTAAGGCCAGAGTGCAGCCGGATGAATCCGCGATGGAGTGCGGGAAGCAGCGCCAAAAGCTGCGCCTGATTGCAGGCGGGAAGAGGCCGAATGCGGGGCAGGACGGGGAATTGCAGCCCTCTGATCCGGTGGAGGAGCGCAAATGAGCGCAAGGTCGGATGGTGGAGCCACAGCTTCGCTCGATGGGCTGGTTGCCGAATATCTCCGCGTGCTGGCGAACGAGCGGGGCGCGTCAGAGCATACGCTGCGGGCCTACGCGCGCGAATTGCATGGGTTCACGGCGCACATTCTGAAAGCCTATGGCAGCAGCCAGCAGCCGGGCGAGATTGAGCACACGCACATACGCGCCTATCTCGGCACGCTCTACGATCGCGGACTTTCGAAGCCTTCGGCGGCGCGGGCACTGGCAGCGATACGGAGCTGGTTCAAGTGGCTGGCAAAGGCCGGGCATGTGGAGCAGAATGCGGCGTCGCTGGTCTCAACGCCGCGACTGCCCAAGCATCTTCCGCGCGTGCCGTCGATTGAAGAGATGAACGTAGCCGTCGAATCAGTGAAAGATGTGTCGGCAAGCTGGCCGGCGCGCGACCGGGCCATCATGGAGCTGCTGTACGGCTGCGGAATGAGAAACGCCGAGCTGATGGGCCTGGACGTCGAGGACATTCACTGGGCGAACGAAGCCATTCTCGTACGCGGTAAAGGCAAGAAGGAGCGCTACGTTCCGCTTGGCGATGCGGCTGCGTTGGCATTGCGTGCCTACCTTGCGGAACGTGCGGCGCGTCTTGCCGGTGCCGGGCAGAAGGGTCCCGCGACCCCGGCGTTGTTCATCAATCTGCAGTTGCGCGGGCTGGCCAAGCCTGGGGGACAGGCGAGACTCACGACGCGCAGCGTGGGACGCATTGTGAAGCGGATCGCCATGCTGAGCGGGCTATCGTCGGATGTGCATCCGCACACGCTCCGCCACGCCTTCGGAACGCATTTGCTTGAGGAGGGCGCCGATCTGAGAGCGATCCAGGAACTGCTGGGGCACGAACGGCTGTCGACGACCCAACGGTATACACAACTCACGTCCGCGCAACTAACGCAGGTGTACGACCGCACGCACCCGCGGGCGCGGTGATGCGTTCGGAGCGAACTAGAAGCTAACGCGGCGTTCGGGGTACCAGGTCAACTGGATGGTGGTGTTGGTGACATCCTGTTGCGATGCGGGGTAGATCGGAGTCCCGGTGGGATAGATGGGGGCTTTCCACTGCTCATACGTGAATCTCCCATTCACCTCGAAGTCCCGTCCGATGCGCTTGACGACCTGGAAGTTGATGTCATTGAGCGTGGTGCCGCCGGGAATGAAATCCTTTGCGGCTTTCTGATTGCGAACGCCAACCTGAACCCATTCATTGCCGCTGAGATGATAGGTGAGCCAAGCCTGGCCACCTTTACCTTCGCGCCCGATCCAGTCGCCGAAGAGAGAGCCCTTGTTGGTGTAGCCCTGGCGCTGGATGGTTTCGTAGTACATGAAGTGGCCGCCGTTGCTTGAAGAAACGGCCGCGTCGGTCCATGCCGCTTCAGCACGCAAGTCGAGTTTGGGGACGCCGGGAACGTGCGACAGGTAAAGGCCGGGCCGCCATCCCGCGCGGGCTGGAGCGTCGATGGGAGAGAGATCGTCGTGCACTTCGCCGTCGCTGTAGAGGGTGAGCCAGTTGCGCACAAACGGAAGACGGTAGGAAAAATCGAAGGCGCCGAAGCGGGCTCCGGGGTCGCCAGCACTGTTTTTCACCGCCGCGTTGGGAGCCGAGAAGCTGAAAAAGCTTTTGAGGAACGTGTGCAGCGTGATGGGCTCATGGTCTTTGCCGCCCCAGATCACAGTGCGCTCAAATCCGAATTCAAGATTTTCCGTTGGCCTGAAGCTGACTTTCTCGACGTGGACCCATGGCGAGTTCGGGTACACGTGACCCTTCAGAGAACCGACCAGAAAGTCATAGCGAAACGGCCCGGTGATGTAGGACAAACCGGGAATGTGCAGAGGCTCGATGCGGTTGATGCGGAAGGAATAGATATTCTCGGCATTGTTGGAGTAGGCCATACCGCCACCGAGTCCAGGTCCGAGCCAATCGTCCTGTTTGCCGAAGGAGATTTCGTGGTTCAGGACATGAGCAGAAACATATGCCTCGACCACGCGGCCATCCGTGGCCGAAGCGATGGGTCCCACGGGGATGGTGGACTGGAGATTGACAGGCATTGGCGTCGTGGCGTCGAAGTAGTCGGTCGTTCCGTCCTGTGCGGCCAGCGCCTGGGCCAGGGGAAGGGAGTAGCCGATTGCCGAAGGGGCGCGCTGAAACTCGCCTCGAGCGTAAAGAAGGAATCTTCCCGCGCCTGTGTATCCGCTTACGCCGGTGTAGTTATTGAAGCCGCTCTCGTAGGGCCGGCCGTAGTCGTTGATGATGGTCTGGCCAAGGTGATAGCTGTCGCGCAAGGGGGTTCCGCTGATGGCGCGCATCACGGTATACACCGATTCGAGGCGGGTGACGCCCTCGTGTGCTCCGCACGGACCTTCGACATCGGGATTCAGCTCCTGATTAAGCGACTCATAGATCTCCTGCGCTTCGTCGTTCACGGGGCCCTCGTCGGCGTCGTCGATGCGCGCGCCCGCCTGCTCGAGCATGTGGCTGACACTGGCGCGTGTCCAGGGGCGCATTCCCAGGTAGACCGTGTCGATGTAACCCAATGAGTAAAGGCGCATGACCGCGGGGTACACCCAGCTGTCGACGGGGATGTAGGGCGAGTCGAGAAGAGAGGGCTCGCAAACTGTCTGCGGGCGGCTGGCGTCGGGTTTTATTTGTCCGCCGCCGTTTGGAGCGGAAGGCGTTTCGGCCAGGAGCGACATTCCGGTGACGATGAGAAATCCGGCTGCCACGACACATCCGGCTGCAGGAAGTCTGGACCCGCACTTGGTCAACTTCATACCCCTCACTTTATCATTCTGGATTCTTGTCAAGCCGTTGGTTTACGGCGACTTGCCTTCAGGTTGGATGCGAACCCGGCGGCTCTTACCTGATGAGTTTGGACTACGGAGTGAGGATTCCGGTAGCGGTATTCAATTCGGGAAGGAAGCTATCCGCGATTTTCTGGCGGAGATCCCGATGGAAAAGCCCTTTTTGGGAAAGATAGACTTCCATCTTTTCGATTGGATCGTGGGGGCCGGAAGGCGCTGCCGTGGTCGTGCTGAGGCCTGAGCCGTTAGCGGGAGCGAGCTTCCTGCACTCAATCAGGGTGGGACCGCGCCCCAGGCGGGCCCGTTGGATCGATTCGCTTGCCACGCGATAGACGGCCACGGCATCGCTGGCATCGACGGTGATGGCAGGGGTGCAACGAGGCTTGGCGGCCGACCTTCTGGCTCGGCGTTCTACGGTGTTCGGAGGGTCGTGCGGGTACTCGGCGTCGTTGTGCCACACAAAAAGCATGGGCAGTTCGTGGACCTCGGCGAACTGAACGGCGTCGCGCCAGCACTCTTTTGCAGCCGATCCGTTGGCGCACGTGACCACGACGACCCGGCCGTTTTTTGCCATCTTATGTACGAGGGCCGCGCCACGGACCACCTCAAGACGGGAGTCCAGTTCGGACGCCGGTGCAATCACATTCGACTGATCATCGAAGATCAAGGCACCAGTCCCGTGGGCCTGATAATCTGCACTCCCGCCCAGACGGGAAAACATCTGTTCCAGTGTCATCCCCTTGATGACGCTGGAAACAAAATCGCAGCGCGAGGGGCTCAACGTATCTTCGCGGTGCAGGTCCACGGTGACACCCGCAACGGTCCCTTCGCGTCCCAATCCGTTCTGCAAGTCGCCGGTCAGCTTTCCCTGCTGCTTGAGGGCTGCAGCCCGCTCCGCGATCATGCGGCTTTTGATCATGGCGGAATAGAGTTGAATGAGCTTGGCCCGCGAAATCAGCGAGAAGCCGCCCTCCCTGGAGCGGATTGCGCTTTGAGCAGAGGCTCGGGACGCCTGTCGTATTACCTTCATTTACGCATCGACCTCGTTTGGCGTTCGGATGGTGATTTGACGCGCGGCAGGTGCATGCCGGTTGCATGGGCTAGCATTTTGCCGCGAAATGGATGTCTGTTCCTCCCTGAGGATGCAGCTTTTGGGAGCGATGCTCAAGTGGAATAATCGGCGTTGATGTGAATGTATTCATGGGTCAGATCGGTGGTCCAAAACACGCACGAGCCCTCACCCTGGTTAAGCCGGATGGAAATCGAAAACTTCGGTTGCTTGAGATAGGCATGGGCCGCGGCCTCGTCAAATTCTTCGGCACGGCCGCCGTTGCGGCACACGGGCAGATCGCCGAATTGGATATCGATGCGATCGGGGTCAATGGCCGAGCCCGAATAGCCGATTGCAGCGAGGATGCGTCCCCAGTTGGGATCGGACCCGGCCCACGCGGTCTTGACGAGGGGCGAGTGTGCAATTGCCTTGGCAACCCGCAGTGCATCCGCATCCGTTGCCGTGCCATCAATCCGCAATTCCACGACGTGGGTTATGCCTTCGCCGTCAGCCACGATCTGCCGGGCCAGCGAAGTGCACACGTTCTTGAGAGCAGAGCGAAACTCCTGGTTTTCAGGGCCAACCGTGACTTCGCTTGCGCCAGAGGCCAGCAGAAGCACGGTGTCGTTGGTCGAGGTATCTCCGTCGACGGAGATGCGATTGAAGCTCAGATCAATTGCTTCGTGCAGATAAGTGCTGAGCACGTCCGGCTCAATGGCCGCGTCGGTCATGATGTAGACCAACATGGTGGCATGGGGAACGAGTTGTGGGTGGATCATTCCCGAGCCCTTGCACAGCGCGGCGATGCGCACCTCACTCTGGCCGATGCGCAGATGCTGCATTGCCGTCTTTTCGACCTTGTCGGTGGTCAGGATGGCTTCGGCGATCTCGTGAAAATGGTCGCCTTCAGAGCCGAGTCGCGCCGCGAGATCCGGCAGCACGGCGATCAGTTTTTCCGCGGGCAGTGGCACGCCGATGATGCCTGTTGAAGAGGGAAATACCTCCTCGGGTTTGCAGTCGAAGAGCTTCGCCGCCGCCGAGCAGACAGCGCGAGCCGCATCGAGGCCGGCTTGTCCTGCCGCGCAATTTGCGTTGCCGGCATTGATGGCCACAACACGCACTTTGCCGCCGGTAACGTGCAGGTGCTGCTTGTCGAGGATCAGGGGAGCGGCCTGCACGCGATTTGCGGTGAATGCGGCCGCGGCGCTTGCCGGTTGATCGGCCACTATGAGCGCGAAGTCTGAGCGTCCGCTCTGCTTGAGGCCGGCAGTGGTGGCGCCAAATCGAAAACCCTTGGGAATCAGGAACTGGGATACGTCGCTCATCGATCTCGGGATTCGGCGCCGGGTGACGCCGCCAGGGTCATTGGAATCCGCGGCGAGGGAATATCGTCGCGGCATCGTCAGGCAAGTGTGCGATCAAATTCCAGGCTGCAACCATTGCGGCCGGAATGAGACGCCTATTGATTTAACTTTAGCAGGCTAAGCATCCACTCTTCCGCCACGCCGCATCCAAATATTTCGATACGCCATCAGCCAAGCCAGGTATCAGCCAAGCCGGGTCCGACAGTACCTGATTTTGCCTGCTACCGCCTGTCGACGGCGCTGGGAACCATGAGCGCGGAAAAAGTGCAAAACGCGATATGATGTCGAATCCCTCCCGCCGCGCCGGTTCAGAGAAGGGCCACCATGATTCCGTCCGACCCCGATTTTTACAAAGACATACTGGATCAGATGAGTGACGGGGTCTTCTTTGTAAACCGGCAACGGCAGATTCTTTACTGGAGCAAGGGCGCTCACCGGCTAACCGGGTACAGGGCCGAGGAAGTTGTGGGCAGGAACTGCAACGACGAGATTTTGTGTCACATTGACTATTTAGGGGAACGCATTTGCGAGGAAGCCTGCCCGGTATTGGATTGTCTTCAGGATGGTTGCCCGCGCGAAGTGAAGGTCTACCTGCGGCACAAACTGGGGGGCCGCGTGCCCGTATCGGTGAGAGTGCAGCCGATTCGCAATGCCGCGGGCACCATTACCGGAGCGATTGAAATCTTCAGCGACGACTCGGCCGCGACGGATTCGCGGCGCAGGATTGAAGCCATGCGCCGCCTGGCTTTTCTCGACCATTTGACGCAATTGCCGAATCGCCGGTTCATGGAAATGGCCCTGGTAACTGCTCTGACCGAATACCGGATGCACAAGGACCCGTTCGGCGTGCTGATGATCGACCTGGACCACTTTAAAAAGATCAACGATGCGCATGGCCATCGGACCGGAGACCGAGTACTGCAGGAAGCTGCCCGGGTGCTGTCAGCATCGCTTCGTCCTGATGACCTGGTAGGCCGATGGGGCGGCGACGAGTTTGTCGCGATCATCCGCGGTGTGACGCCGGAATCGCTGGGGGATATGGGGAAACGCTGTGCGGGGTTCACGGCACACACGGATATTTCAACCGGGGTGGGACAACGCATTTCGCTTACGGTTTCAGTGGGAGGCGCGATCGCCGAGGCTGAAGACACGGTGGACGACCTGGTGCATCGTGCCGATGTGGTGATGTATCGCGAAAAGGAGCGGGCTCGCGGTCATTCCGCCGCCTGACGATCCCGAATCCTCTTGCCGGCTTAGCTGTCAACCGCTGAGGGGTGATTTTCGTCTTCCCGTGTGCGAACGCCGCCGGAGCCCATTCAGATAGAGTGGAAGACGGATGAGCTCGACGGACACCCCATCGGGAATTGCAGAGGAGAACGCGCACCCGGAGTTTCTGGAACTGCGCAACGTCGACGTCGCTCGAGGCGACCGCGTTGTGCTGCACAATGTGAATCTGACCATCCAGGCCGGCGAGCATGTGGCCATTCTGGGTCCGAATGGGTGCGGAAAATCGACGTTAATTCTGACCATCACCTGCCAGATCTATCCCATCGTGCAGCCGGGCATGGTGGTTCGGATCTTTGGGCGAAACCGCTGGGACCTGACGCAGCTTCGCAAGCATTTTGGTGTTGTGGGAGCGGACCTTCCGGGGGAGCGCACTGCGGTGACGACCGGTCTTGATGCGGTGACCGCCGGCTTTTTTTCGGCCTCGACGCTTTGGCCAAATCTTCACGTCACTGGAGAGATGCGCGAGCGCGCCGCGGAGGCGCTGGAGCGAATAGAAGCTTCGCACCTGGCGACACAATTGGTAGGCGAAATGTCTGCCGGAGAAAAACGGCGGATCCTGATTGCCCGAGCGCTGGTGCACAGGCCGCGCCAACTGCTGCTTGATGAGCCCTCAAACGCGCTTGACCTTGCTGCCCAGCGCGAACTGCGCGAGACCTTGCGGCGTCTGGCCGCGGAAGGGACCGGGCTGGTGCTGGTGACGCATCATCTGGGGGATATCCTCCCGGAGATTGAGCGGGTAATCCTGATGCGGGACGGACGAATTGTGGGAGATGGATCGCGCGAGGAACTTCTTACCGCGCCGCGACTGAGCGAACTCTTCGATACGCCGGTGAGAATTGGCCGCGATGAGGAATGGCTGCATAGCTGGTGATGGGTGCGGTCGCACGGTATTGCCTGCTGCAACGAGGCCAGCTTACTGTTCCGCACAAAAGCGGTTCTGCTTTTGCGGTGGACGCACGGGCAACTTGAAGGTGTAAACTCCCGGAGATGACGCGGATTCCCCTTTTCAGACTCCTTCAAATTGTGATGCCGGCAGTGGTTGCGACCGGCCTCGTGGTGCAGCAGGCTGCTGCGCAACAACCCTCTCAGCAGATGAAGCCGGAAGAGACGGAAGTCTGGCAGCCCGTGCCTCCAGTGGTGACTCCGGGGAAAACCTGCTCGGAGCCTCCCTCGGACGCGATCGTGCTGTTCGACGGGAAGAATGAAAACGAATGGGTGTCAGCCGAGGACAAGTCGCCCGCGAATTGGATTGTTGCCAACGGAATTCTCACTGTAAACAAGAGCTCCGGCAATATCGAGACGCGGCGAACCTTCAAGGATTACCAGCTTCATCTGGAGTTCCGAATTCCGGAAAACATCACGGGATCGGGCCAGGCGCGCGGCAACAGCGGCGTGTTCCTGGCGTCAACGGGCAAGGGCGATGACGGCTACGAGTTGCAGGTGCTGGATTCCTACCAGAACAAAACGTACGTCAACGGAATGGTGGGCAGTCTCTACAAGCAGAGCATTCCGCTGGCCAACGCGGCTCGCAAGCCAGGTGAGTGGGAAAGCTATGACGTGGTGTGGACGGCGCCTGTATTTAACGAAGACGGCTCGTTGAAAACACCTGCGTATGCAACGGTCTTCTTCAATGGCGTGCTGGTCGACAATCACTTCCAGTTGCAGGGGCAGACGCTCTACATCGGAAAGCCGTTTTACAAGGCATACGATCGCGCGCCGATCAAGCTGCAGGCACACGGCGACAAGAGCGCGCCAATCAGCTTCAGGAACATCTGGGTGAGGGAACTGCCGTAATCGAGGAGTTGGCCTAACCTCCTCAAGAGGCGCGGGGTAGAGGTGTTTCAGACCCGCTACCAGGCGCGGGCGATTACGCAGGGGGCGTGCGTCCTGTGCTACCATTCCCGCAAATGGCCGATTCGGCGGCCAATCGTGGAGGTTCCATGTCCCCATTCACACGACGAGATGTATTGAAAGCCGGAATCGCTGCAGGCGCGGTGGCGAGCGTTGGCAGCCTGCCGATGAGGGCCGAGCCCGAGGCAGCGACAGCGTGGGTTCAGCTTGGCAAATCAGATGTGAAGGTTACGCGCCTGGCCTTCGGCACGGGAACCTATAGCGGTCAGGTTCAGCAGCAACTCGGCCAGGAAGGGTTCACGCGCCTGGTGCGCCATGCATACGATCGCGGCATCCGTTTTTTTGAAACAGCCGAGTCGTACGGACAGTCGCAGCAGATGCTGGCTGTTGCGCTCAAGGGCCTGCCGCGCGACAGCTATCGACTGATGTCGAAAGTGACGACAGACACGGACGCCGACCCTACGCAAAGGCTCGACGAGATGCGCCGCAACTCGAATACAGAGTACTTCGACATCATGCTGCTGCACTGGCAGCACACGGGCAGCTGGCCCGCCGATACGGTTCGCTGGCAGGACGCGATCTTGAAAGCGCAGGAGAAGAAGACGATTCTCAGCCACGGAGCATCAGTGCATGGCTTGCCCGCGCTTCGTCAGGTTCCGACAGACAAATGGCTGGAAGTGGCCATGATTCGCATGAATCACAAGGGAACGCGCATGGATACGCCGGTGGCGGATGGCGGCGGAACAGGAAACGTGCCCGAGGTGGTTTCGCATGTGCAACAGGCTCGCGCCGCGGGGATGGGCGTGATCAGCATGAAGCTGATCGGCGAAGGCGTCTTCAACCGCGACGATCGGCAAAGGGCCATGCATTTCGCCTTCAAACATGCGGGCGTGGACTGCGTTACGGTGGGATACAAGAACACGGCGGAGATCGACGAAGCTATCGAGAATATCAACCTGGCATTTGCCTGATTCGTTCAGCGACTTTACCCGTGCGCCCTCGCAGAGCCGGTAGAATCGATGCGGGAGCGAAGATGGGAAAGAACTGGCAATTCCCGCACCGGCGGTGGAATCCTTTGCGGCAAGCCTGGGTGATGGTTTCGCCGCATCGAACGCAAAGGCCCTGGCAGGGCGAGGTGGCGCAGAAGGCAGCGCCGTCCGGGGTGAAGTATGATCCGGAATGCTACCTGTGCCCCGGCAACAGGCGCGCAGGTGGCGCCACGAATCCGCAGTACGATTCCATTTTCACTTTTGTGAACGACTACGCCGCGTTGCTGCCGGAGGTTCCGGCGGCGGTGGAGAAGGCGGCCTCAAGCCTGTTGCAGGCCGAGCCGGCGCGCGGATTGTGCAAGGTTGTTTGCTTTCATCCCGACCACAGCCTGACGCTGGCGCGCATGACGCGCGAAGAGATTCGGCGCGTGGTGGATGCGTGGGTGAGCGAATACGAGGAACTGCGCGAGACGGGTTGGATCGAGTACGTGCAGGTTTTTGAAAACCGCGGAGCGATGATGGGTGCGAGCAATCCGCACCCGCACTGCCAGATCTGGTCGACGGACTTTGTGCCGGACGAACCGGCAGCGGAGTCGAAGGCGCAACGCGAGTATCTCGCGGAGAAGGGACGCTGCCTGCTGTGCGACTACGTTGCGGCGGAGCGCGGCGCCGGCGAACGCGTGGTTTTCGAAAATGAAGCTTTCATCGTCGTGGTGCCATGGTGGGCGGTGTGGCCATTCGAAGTGCTGGTGGTGAGCAAGCGGCATTTCGGCGCCATGCCGGAGATGACGGCCGACGAGCGCGACGCACTTGCGGATGCGCTGAGGCGGACGACAACGCGATTCGACAACTTATTCGAGACGAGCTTTCCCTACACCATGGGATTTCATCAGACACCGACGGACAAGGCAGAGCATCCTGAGTGGCATTTTCACGCGCATTTCTATCCGCCGCTGCTGCGCTCGGCGACGGTGAGAAAGTTTATGGTGGGATTTGAAATGCTGGGCATGCCACAGCGGGACATCACGCCGGAGAGCGCTGCGGAGCGGCTGCGGGCGTGCTCAGAGGAGCATTTCTGGCCGCGGAGCTAACTACGGGCTAAACGACCCGAAAGCAACCAACCTGCAGGGCGCGCAGAAAAGATGAGACGCTACGCAGGTTTGCGAACGCGCATGTGGAGGAAGAGCGGTGCGACGCGGGTGTCGGCGATGACGGGCTCAGCGGCTGCCTGCTCGGGAGTGGCACAAGGCTCGCCGAATTTTTCGATCACGAAGCCCCCGCGGCAGATGAGGTCGACCCAACTCGAGAGAGTGCGATGGAACATGGGCGTGCGGAAAGCTTCGACACGCGAGCGCTCATCGGCGGGCAAGGTGGAGAACAGCCACTCGTTCACGAACCCGTCTGTGCAATCAAAGTAGCGGCCGACTTCGACGGCATAGTCTTTTCCTTGCGCGTCGCGCAGCGGGCGGCGATGAGGCGGCCCAAAGCACGGGTGAATGATCGAGAACTGGAGAAAGCCGCCGGGGCGCAGCACGCGCGATGCTTCGCGCAACGCGAGGCCGTGATCAGGCATGTCCATGAGGGACATGAAGGCGGTGGCGAAGTCGAACGAGGCATCGGCGAAGGGAAGCGCCTGTCCATCGGCGACCTGGTAGGTGATTCCGAGGGGCGCAGCTTTCTCGGTGGCCTGGGCGTGGCGAATGAAGGTGGGAGCCACGTCGATGGCGGTCATGCGGGCGCCGAGGCGAGCGAGCTTGCGAGTGTTCGCTCCTTCTCCGCAGCCGATGTCGAGACCCGAGAGCGAGCGAATGGAGGGAAGCATGGCGAGGAAAGCCGGGGTATTGAGCGCGTCGCGATAGATGTCGTAACCGGCGCGGGCGTAACGGGTCCAATTTTCGGCGTTTGCTTCCCAATAGGTGGCGACTTCGGCTGTCTTCATGGATCTCTCCAGAAAGGTCGAGCGTGATCCCGCCGGGCGGGCAACCAGCAGGGTGGGAGGGGAATCAACGGCCGCCGGCCAGAGTGGTGAGCTCGCTGGGACTTGAACCCAGGACCCACGCCTTAAAAGGGCGTTGCTCTACCAACTGAGCTACGAGCTCTCACCGTTTTCAACCTATTTAGAATCAATAAGCTGAGTGCTATTCTGTTTTCTGCTGCGAGTGGCCGTTCTTGCTCCAGTAGCCAATTCTCGGCCACTTTGAACCGAGACCGGCTCCGGACGAACCAGGATCCAGCGCCTGCAACCTCAACGTCGACGCAAGATGGGCGCACCCGGCGGTCATCGCGATCGTCTTGTGTCCCATGAACTCCTGCACTGATTTTAAGTCTACCCCAGCCATCGCCAACCGGCCAGCGACGATGTACTTCTCGAGACATAAGCACACGAACGTTCGTTCTGCGGCCAATTCCTATAGCGCAAACGACAGGAGCGCCTGTTGGAAAGTCCTTCCGCTTCTGCCGATAGGTACTGCCGGAGTGCGTTGATGCCGGGGCAAGTTGTTTCAGATCGCGAAGGGGAGATCTCGAACTCAGATCTCGTGGCCCTTTTAAATCGCTTTGACAAGGGCTTATGTGTCGTCGATTCAATGGGCAAGGCAGTTCTTTGCGACGAAGCGTTCTCTGAAATGACCGGCTTCACACCTGAGGAACTTGTCGGACAGAACTTTCACGAGGTGTGCGCTCAGCAACGGTCGGACGGGGCATGGCATTCAGCCGAGGATTGCCCGCCTCCGAAACAGGGCACACCCGATCCTATTGAAAGCGAATTCTTATGGGGAAAAGATGGCAGACGCTTCCATGTGGAAGGGTTGACGCTTTCAGTGGGTGATCACAAATCTGAGGCCATTTGCGTTTTTGGTCTGAGAGGCTTAGCAGACCCTATCAACACTGATCAGGATGTTGTGCCTCCGCGGAATGCGCGGGGGGTCGATCATCAGGTCTTTTACATTATTGATCCCGGCGCGTCCCGATTCGTATATGTCGGTCCAGGTTTCGAGGGGCTCACGGGACAAAAGCGTCAGGAAGGAGACTCCAAGCACTCCTTATGGTTCGACCTGGTCATTGCGGAGGATTGCTCCAGGGCTGAAACCGACTATCGCCGTTTGTTAGCCGGAACGGCGGTTAAGAGTGAGTATCGTATTCAAAGTGCAAACGGTTCAACCCGCTGGGTGGTGAATCACGCGGTTCCGCTGCTGAACGCTGAGGGAACAGTTCACGCGATCGCAGGCCTCGCGAAAGATGCGACTGAAACGGATGACACGGAACTTCTACGCCGCCGGGAGGAGGGCAGATTTCGCCGCCTATTGGCTAACCTGCCTGACATTGGCTGGACAGCAGATCAAGACGGGCGAACTGTGTATATCAGTCCCAGTATCGAAGCGGTTGCCGGGTTCAGCGCGCAAGAAATCTACGCTAACGGACGAAACCTCTTCCGGGAGAGAGTTCATCCAGACGATTTTCCCCGAGTAAGGCGCGCTTTCAGGGCGCTCTTTGACTCGCGGCAGGAATTTGACGAGGAATTTCGACTCCTGAACAAAAGAGGTGAGTGGATATGGATTCATGACCGTGCGGTACGCACTCATGAAGAGGACGGGATTCTGTATGCCGATGGAGTTCTCTCCGATATCACTCGCCGGAAAAACGCGGAGCTCGAGCTTCAATCCAAGACTGCGCTTCTCGAAGCTCAGATCAACTCTACGATCGATGGCATCCTGGTGGTCGATGCGAATGGGCAGCGGATCCTTCAGAATCAAAGATTTCTCGAAATATTCCAGGTTCCCGTTGAAATTCTGGACAATACCGATGATCGGATCATGCTCAACTATGTCACTTGCCTCATCTCGGATCCGAGCGGATTTCTGGCCAAAATAGCGCATCTTAATCGTCATCCGATGGAGACCAGCAGGGATGAAATCGAGCTCAAAGACGGCACAATTCTGGATCGGTATTCTTCTCCAGTGGTTGCCAGCGACGGCAAGTACTATGGCCGCATCTGGACCTTTCGGGATATCACCCAAAGAAAGAGGAATGAAGATGCTCTCAGTCAGCTTTCGCTTGCCGTCGAGCAGAGTCCTGTTTCAGTCTTAATCACGGATCCCAAGGGCAATATCAGTTATGTGAATCGACAATTTACTGAGTGCACCGGCTATACATTAGACGAGGTCATCCATAAGAATCCTCGAATCCTTAACTCGGGCTATTCAACAAAAGAGAGGTACAAGGCGCTCTGGTCCACCATTACGAAGGGCGAGGTGTGGCGGGGAGAGTTTCGGAACAAGAAGAAAAGCGGCGAATTGTATTGGGAAGCTGCAACCATTACGCCGATTGTGAACTCGAGTGGCGCCATCACCCACTTTGTCGCCATGAAAGAAGACATCAGCGAGCGGCGAACGATGGAGGCCCAGCTTCGCCAGGCGCAGAAACTCGAAGCGATCGGGCAATTGGCAGCCGGTATCGCACACGAGATCAACACGCCTACGCAATTCGTTACAGATAATCTCGTGTTCCTGCGCGACTCCTGGATGGCCGCATCGCAATTGATCGAAACTTATCGGGAATCGATTCAGAAATGCGATGAGATATCGCCTGAAGTCATTGCAAAGCTTCAAAAAGCGGAGCAGGCAGCCGACCTCACATTCATTTGTTCAGAGGTTCCACGCGCGATCGATCAGGGCCTCGATGGCGCAAAGCGGGTGGCCACTATTGTGCGCGCAATGAAGGAGTTTTCGCACCCTGACTCGGCTGACAAGACGCAGATCGATCTTAACAAAGCGATTGAATCCACAATCACGGTTGCACGCAACGAATGGAAGTATGTCGCTGAGATCGTCACAGAATTTGATCCGACACTTCCGCCGGTCATCTGTTATCCGGGAGAAGTGAATCAGGTCATACTGAATTTGATTGTGAATGCCGCTCACTCCATTAAGGAAAAAGGTGAAACGAAAGGAAAGATAACGATTTGTACCGTCGCGCGAGGGGAATTTGTTGAGATATCCATCTCAGACACGGGAACAGGAATTCCAGAAGCGATTCAAACCAGAATCTTCGAGCCATTTTTCACCACAAAAGAAGTCGGCAAAGGGACCGGGCAAGGACTGGCGCTAGCCCATAGCGTAATCGTTCGAAAGCATCACGGAAGGATATGGTTCGACACGGAGATCGGTCGCGGTACATCGTTCTTCATTGAGCTTCCTCTCGATCTTTCGAGTTTGCAAGAGGAGAAATGATGCCGAGACGGCTTCTATTTGTCGATGATGAGCAGATGGTGCTCGATGGGCTTCGGCGGGCCTTGCACAGCATGCGGCTGGAATGGGAGATGACATTCGTTGATACGGGAGCTGCTGCTCTCGCCGAACTGGAGCGCGGAACCTATGATGCTGTGATCACCGACATGCGCATGCCAGGAATGGACGGCGCGCAACTGCTTGAAGAAGTAAAGAGGCACCAAGCCGATGTGGTTCGCGTTGTGCTTTCCGGACAAACAAGCAAGGAAGCGCTCATTCGTTCCATCGATCCGACTCATCAGTTTCTGTCAAAGCCTTGCGATATTAACGAGCTGAAACTGCGTCTCAGCCTCGCGTTCGAAATGCGCGACTTGCTTTTAAACCCTGCACTCAAGTCTGTGGTTACTCGGATGCGATCGATTCCAAGCCTACCCAGTCTCTTCAATGAGCTGACCGCGGCACTGCGCTCGGAGAACACTTCGCTCTCGCAGATCGAGTCGATTATCGCGAAAGATCCGGCGATGGCCGCCAAGACTCTGCAGCTCGCAAACTCAGCATTTATTGGAGCGCGGGGCCAGGTTTCGAGCCTTCTGCAAGCGGTGTCTCTCATCGGAACGGAGACCATCCGCGCTTTGGCTTTGTCCGTTCAGGTATTTTTGCAGATTGATCATAATCCCACCGCCGCGTTAGAGTTGCCACCGCTCTGGGATCATAGCGTCGATGTGGCTCTTCTCGCGCGGCACATCGCTCGTCTCCAGAGTCAATCAGAAG
Organism: Occallatibacter sp.; assembly: GCA_035524195.1. Taxonomy (GTDB): domain Bacteria; phylum Acidobacteriota; class Terriglobia; order Terriglobales; family Acidobacteriaceae; genus Telmatobacter. The sequence goes on along the minus strand of DATKPJ010000048.1, from coordinate 134,125 downwards.
CAATGGAAGAACAGTGCTTCACAGTTGGATTACTCCACGACGTGGGTAAAGCAGTACTTCTGTCTGAGTTGCCGCGAGAATATCGGTACATCGTGGATCATCGCGAAAAGGAGCCGGGTGCGCTCCTGGCGCTCGAAGCTCAATTCCTGGGTTGCACCCACGCACAAATAGGCGCGTACCTGATGAGCATTTGGGGACTTCCCGCCCCCCTGGTTGTTGCGGTCGCGCTCCATCACCGCCCGGCAGAGGACCGCAATACGAGCTTTTCGCCGCTGACCGCGGCGCACTGTGCCGATGCGGTCGTAGCTGTGAGTGATCCATATCCGCTAAATCACGATGGCGTATTGGATGCAGCGTATGTGGAGCGCATGGGCTTGAACGAGCAGGAGCCGCTTTGGCGGCGTTTTCACGAAGAGCGCATCCTGGCGAGGAGCGAAGGAGCGGCTCATGGCCGATAAGATCCTGTTTGTCGATGATGAACCGGCGATTCTTGACGGATATAGAAGGAGCCTTCATAAGCATTACCAGCCAGACACCGCGACAAGCGGCCAGGAAGCTTTGGCTGCAATCAAGAGGGATGGCCCCTACGCGGTCGTGATATCTGACATGCGCATGCCGGGTATGGACGGAGTCAAGCTGCTTTCCGAAGTGAGTGTGATTGCACCTGACACTGTTCGTGTAATTCTCACCGGCTACGCGGACTTCCAGAGCGCGATGGATGCGGTCAACAACGGGAAGGTCTTTAGGTTTCTGACCAAGCCGTGTGATGGAGAGGCCCTCAGGAGTACGCTGGCGGCCTGCATCGAACAGAATCGACTTATTACTTCAGAGAAGGAACTCCTGGAGGAGACATTAATCGGTTGCGTGAGAGCGCTCGCCGAAATTCTCAGTCTTGCAAACCCCGCGGCATTCAGCAGGGGAGCGCGCATTCGGAAATACGTTTTGCAATTGGTCGCCGAGTTGAATCTGGAATCGGGCTGGAAGTATGAAATCGCTGCGCTTCTGTCTCAATTGGGCTGCATCACGCTTCCAACGGAGGTGATCGACGCAGCATTTCACGGGCTACACTTGACGTCGGAACAGCAGAACGTGTTTGACAAGCATCCGGGAGTCACGCGCGATCTGCTGAGCAAGATTCCACGGGTGCAGGATATTGGCTGGATCGTGGCGCAGCAACGCCTGGCAATCGGCTCCTATGATTCAGAAGCGCCAGAAGAACAGAAGATCGGTGCAGACATCCTGCGCCTTGCGGTCGCGTTCGATGATCTTAAAATCAAAAATGTCGGCGATGTGGAAGCGCGCGCCCGCCTGAAGTACATCTTGCGCGCGATCCCAATGTTGATTCGAGGCCTAGCGGGTCTTCACAGCGATGCCTGTATCACGGACCTGCGTTCCGTTCGAATTTCCGATTTGGCGACCGGGATGATCTTACAAGAGGACGTATTGACCAGTAGCGGGCTTCTGATTGTTGTGCGCGGGCACGAAATCACTCTTCCCCTGATTGCACGCCTCAATAACTTCCAACTACAGGGAGCTATCCCCGACAAGGTTCTGGTGTTGTGCCCGTCGATCGAAAACGCATTCGCGTAGGATGCCAGCAACCATTCCCTAGCTTGTATTGGTCATCGTTTGGCTCAAATCAATGAGAGCGAGGCAGCGGCGTTCTTGTTTGAACCACCACGAGGTCAACCCGCCGGTTCATTCTGCGCCCTTCCGGGGTAGAGTTGTCGGCGACGGGGCGATATTGTCCGTAACCCGCAGCGGAGAGTTTCTGTGGGTCGAAGCCGGCGTGATCCACCAGAAGGAGAAGAACGGCCATGGCCCGCGCCGTAGACAATTCCCAATTCGAGTGAAACTGGGCAGTGTGAATTGGCTGATTGTCCGAGTGGCCTTCGATGCGCAGTTCCAGGCCGGGGCGCGATAACACCTTTGCAATTCGTTCGATCTTTGTTGCGGCCCCTGGGAGCAGGACAGCCTGCCCGCTGTTGAAGAAACCGAGTTCTTTCAAGCTAATGACAAATCCTTCCGGAGTGACTTTCAAGACCACTTCGTGTTTTTCAAGCTCCTGGCCCATGGCGGCCTCTAGCTGGCGCCGCAGATCGATCATGTCCACTGGCGATCCCGGAGGCGCAGTGTTCTCTCGAGTCTGGGCTGTCTGAACCCTCGTTGTGTTGTCGAGAACATCTGTGTCGACGGTAGGATACGCGCCGCCACTGCCGCTTTCATCAGAGAAAGCACCGAGGGTCTGGAAGCCATTATGGATTGCGCGGGAAAGCTTGCGTATGGATTGATTGTCGCGGTACGTAGACGCAAACAGCACGACGAAAAAGGCAAAAAGCAAGGTGATGAAGTCTGAATAGGAAAGCAACCATCGGTCATGATTGACCGACTCTTCAACGCGCGCCCTTCTTCTCATCTTGAGGTCACTTTCGCGATGCGGTGGCGCGATGGTGTGCCAAGGAATCTGCCCAGTTGCATCTCGAGGGTGCGCGGATTTACGCCATCGATAATTGAAAGGACCGCTTCCAGAGTCATCTCCTGGATGACTTGCCGTTCGCGCAGGCGGATCTTCAGTTTTCCGGCCCAGGGAAGGAATAGGAGATTTGCCGAAGCGACACCATAAATTGTGGCAACAAAAGCAACGGCGATTCCCTTGCCAACTTCGCTGATGTCTTGCAGGTGCTGCATTACCTGGATCAGTCCGAGCACGGCGCCGATGATGCCGATTGTTGGAGAAAATCCGGCCGCCGCTTCGTACACTTTGGGAACGCGTTCTTCTTTTTCACCCCGATACTCGAGTTGCAACTCCATCATTTTCCGTAACTCTGTGGCGCTCACTCCGTCGATTGCCAGCATCAGGCTCTCTTTCAGAAATGGATCCTGTATCTTCGCCAGCTCTGAATCAAGTGAGAGAATCCCCTCTTTCCGCGCCTTGTACGCGTACTTGAGCAGATTTTGAACGATGACATCCGACTCAGATTTCGGGTTCATGAAAACGTCTTTAAGCTGGATGACCGCCTGACGCACAATCGGTAGAGGAAACTGCACCATCACGGCCCCAACTGTGCCGCCAATGACGATGAGTGCGGCGGTGGGCTGCAGCACTTGCGCCAGCTTACCTCCTTCCAGCAGCAAGCCAAACCCGATTCCGCACAGTGCAATCAGTATTCCGCCAAGGGTGCTTCGATCCACTGTGTTCTCCAACCATTCCTGCGCCCGTGTCGAGGGCAGCTTTCCGTTCTCGCTTGGGCTTCGATCGTCAGGAAACAAAACTATCGGCAGATTTCGATGACCTTTCCAGACGCAAATGCGCAAGGTCATGAGGTTTGGTGTTTTTCGGATGCCACTTTTGGGGCATCCGCTTCGGTTGCATCCTGCGAGGAAACCTCGATGGTGTTCAATCGCTTTATTTTCAATTGGGTGTGTGGGGGAGCGGCGAAGCTTTCAGAGGCTGAGTCTGCAGCCGGAGAAAGATCGCGGCGCAAGAATAGGAGAGCCGGCTACCGAGAACCTGAGTTGTCCAACTTTCTGCCTATGGAATTCTTGAATCGAATGGCCGATGAGTGGACATGCATTCCACCAGGCCCGAATGTGTGCCTCCGCCGGTTCAGGACGAAGAGGCCCACCGAGATGCTGCTGCCCTCTCACAAGAGGGAGATAACGGCCTGCTCGATCCTCCTACGCCGCGGCCATTTATTGAGCGCAGACGTCACCATTCAATCGAAGACTCGTGGCAGGAGGCAATGAATTGTCTGCAAAGACACCTGGTCAGATACGAGGCCGACAAAGTGCAACTCAGGCAATCGGAAATGGAATACAAGGCGATCTTTGAAGACGCCCTCGTTGGCATATTCCAAATAAGCCCGGATGGACGGTTCTTGCGAATCAATCGAGCGATGGCTCAAATACTGGGGTATGAATCGCCTGAACAGCTTCTGTGTGAGGACTCACCAAAGGAATGCCCGATTGTGATGGACACGAAGGGCTGGGACGAGTGGAAAGCTTCAGACAAGGAAGGAATCGAGCGATTTGGAATCGAGGTCGAGGTCCGGTGTCCCAATGGGCGGTCGAAATGGGTCAGCATGAATGTTCGAGCGGTTCTGGATCGAAACAGAATTGTCCGATTCGACGGAACCGGGGAGGACGTTACCGTCCGGAAACTGGTTGAGGTTCGGAAGCATTTTTGGGAAAGTCATGACAAAGTTACCGGCCTAGCGAATCGCACTCTCTTCGACGAGGAACTGAATCGAGTGATCGCGATCGCGAGGAAAAGAGGATGCGAAGCCGCGGTCCTTCTTCTGAGAATAGAGAGGTTCAAAGTCTTCAATGACTCTCTCGGGGAATTATTCGGAGATCGGCTGCTCAAAGAAATCGCGGAAAGAATCTCGGATGGAGCGGGTAAAGGGAGCATCGTTGCGCGGGTTGCGGGGGCCAAATTCGCGGTTATCCTGCCTGAAGTTGAAGATGTTTGCCAGGTCCGCGCAGTCGCCGAAAGCCTCTTGACGAAGCTAAGCGCAGATTTCACGATTCTCGGCTATTCTCTGAAAGTTTGCTTCCATGGGGGCATCAGCACGTTTCCTCAATATGGTGAGGATGTGGAGACCTTGATAAAGAACGCGGACATGGCTCTGTGTTCCGCGAGGCAAGACGACCCAAGCAAGCTGCAATTTTTCACCGAAGAAATGAATGCCCAAATGCTGAAGCGCATGCACCTGGAGAACGATCTCCGTCTTGCGCTGACCAGGAGGGAACTGTTCCTGATGTACCAGCCACAGGTTGACCTGCGCACTGGAAAGGTGACTGGGTTGGAAGCGCTTCTGCGCTGGCAGCACCCCGAGGTGGGGCTTATACCGCCGAATAGCTTCATTGATATTGCAGAGAGCTCAGGCCTGATCATTCCGATTGGGGAGTGGGTGTTGCGAACGGCTTGTTCGCAGGCGCGCCGATGGCAGGACGAAGGGCTCCCCGCGGTTTCTGTGGCAGTGAATGTGTCGGCTCTCCAGTTTCGCCAGCAGGGATTTTGCGACCTCGTTCGAAGTGTCCTCGAAGATTCCGGTTTGAATCCGAGGTACCTGGAACTGGAGTTGACAGAAAGCCTGCTCCTGCAGAATGCCGACATGATGTTTTCCATGTTCCAGGAATTGAAGGAGATGGGCATCAAACTGGCGATTGACGATTTTGGAACGGGTTACTCAAGCCTTGGGTATTTGAAGCAATTCAAGGTCAATCGTCTGAAAATCAGTCGCTCATTTGTCCAGGACATTCCCGCGAATTCCAACGATGCCACGATTACCGCGACAATTATAAGAATGGCGAAGGCGCTGAATCTTACCGTCCTTGCCGAGGGTGTAGAGAACGAAGCCCAGCTGGCATTTCTCCGGGCAAAGAAGTGCTACACAATCCAGGGTTTCTACTTCAGCAAGCCTCTCGCGGACGACCAGATAGCGCAGTATCTGCGAAAGGGATTCAGTCAGCACATTTTGGCCGGGCTCTAGAGTGAAGGCATTTCAAACGGCTGCCATCCTATGTCTGATTCTGCGATTGCCGGGATTCATCTCAATGCGGCGCGAGTGAACCGTTCTGGAAACTTCTTCGCGGAATGCCGATAGACAGTGGGCTACTCCGCGCAAGACTAAGCGGCGAAGGATTTCAACGGCACGAGAGCGTTCAGGCGGCGGTTTCACGAGGGAAAGCACATGTTCTTGATTATCGGAATCGTTGTAGTTTTTGGTGCCGTGCTCGGCGGCTTCCTCATGGAAAAGGGCCCAGTGCTGGTCCTCATGCAGCCCTCCGAGTTTCTTATCATTGGGGGTGCTGCTCTGGGCGCGTTGCTTGCGGCGAACCCGCTACACGTCTTGAAGAAGATCACGAGCGGATGCGTTCTGGTGCTGAGCGGATCCAAGTTGTCGAAGCAGCGTTACACGGAAACGCTCAAGATGATGTTTACGCTCTTCAATAAAGCGCGCAAAGAAGGCCTGGCCGGAATTGAGACCGATATCGAGGAACCGGCGAAGAGTGGAGTATTTTCGAAATACCCGGCATTTCTGAAAAATCACCACATCCGAGATTTCGTTTGTGACACGATGCGGATGGCAATTACCGGCGGCGCCAGTGCATTCGATCTCGATCAAATGATGGATCTGGATATGGAAGTGCACCACGTAGCGGCGACCCAGCCGGCCTCCGCCTTAGCCACAATGGCTGACTCCTTGCCCGGCATGGGCATTGTGGCCGCTGTTCTTGGGGTCGTGGTGACGATGAGCGCGCTCGGAGGACCCCCGGAGGAGATCGGCCACAAAGTTGCGTCGGCACTGGTGGGGACGTTTCTGGGCATTTTGCTGTGCTACGGCGCCATTGGGCCTTTGGCTTCGAATCTGACCAAGCTCATAGACGACGAGCACGCCTACTACTACGTCCTGCGGGTTGCAATGATGTCTTTCATCAAGGGCATGTCTCCTCTCCTCACGATTGAGATGGCCCGCCGGGCAATCCCGGAACATGTGCGCCCCAGCTTTCAGGAAGTCGAAAAAGCGTGCCGGCAAAAGGATGAGCCAAGCGCGGTAGTTGCTGCCTAGCGGGGTTTGGAAAGGACGAGTATCGTGGCGGAAGCACCCTCAATTGTGATCATTAAAAAGAAGGCAGGTCATGGAGGTCACCATGGCGGAGCCTGGAAGGTGGCCTACGCCGATTTCGTGACCGCGATGATGGCTCTCTTTATTGTTCTGTGGATGCTCAACGCCAGCAAACAGGTTCAGGAAGCCGTCGGCGGGTATTTCAAGGACCCCCGGGGTTTCGCCAAGGTGGTTGGAACGAACAGGAATGGGTCAGGGGATTTTGTCGCGATCAAGAAAGAGGACATGGAGAAGCTGAAGGAAGAGCTTCTTCGGTCGATTCACCATCTTGATCCGCTCGACAAACTCAAGAACCAGATTGAAATCACGATCACGCAGGAAGGCCTTCGAATCGAATTGATGGAATCGGCCAAGGGAACTTTCTTTGAGCTGGGAAGTTCGAAACCGACTCCAGCACTCCGGGATCTCCTTCAAGTCCTATCGAAAGAACTAGGGCAGTTGCCCAACAAGATATCCATCGAGGGCCACACCGATTCAAAACCGTATTCGGGCAGCGGAGCCTACGACAATTGGGACCTCTCATCAGACCGGGCGAACGAGGCCAGGCGATTGATGCAGGCAGAGGGCGTCCGCGCCGACCAGGTTTCACAAGTGCGTGGTTTTGCGGATCAACGCCTGCGCTTGCCCAAACAGCCGGAAGACCCATCCAATCGCAGAATCTCGATGATCGTTCAATACCTTGTCAGCGACGGCTCCGAAGTGGCCCCTCCAAGCGAATTGACTCACTCGAGCGCAGTTAGTCCCAAGAACTGACGGTCGAAACCTGAAGTGGATTCGTTGAGAACCACCATGTCACGGCTTAGCTAAGAAGCACCGGCCCCGGCCGCCGCTGCGCCGCCGCTAAAAGCGTGACTAGATGGGCGATGACATTGCGCTCCTCGTCGCACTCAAAGAGAAACTTCAGCCCCTCGAAGTTGGCTTCGGAACGCATCACACGTACACCTAATTCGACTGTCACGCTCTGATAACTCATGGACACTCTGCCCAGTGAATCGGGCGGCAGCGGTAGTCGAAGTTCCAGCCGCATGCCTTCCGTGCTGATCTCCCTGCACCGTCCGAGTTGTGTCGAACTCTCGGTCGTCAAGCGCGCTGGAATATCAACCGAGAATCGCGGAGCTCGATAATCAAACTTCTGCATGGTTCCCTTCGATCGCCGAGAAGATCCGCTGCGTCGTGCGGAGCGTAATGGCGTGAAAGACTCTATCGGCACTTTTCTGGAGAATCCTCGAAGAAATTGCCGATTGCTGTGATGATATCTCCCCTTTTTATGAATAAAGCTCGCCATTTTCGCTGGCTCGGGATATGAGTTCTGATTTGGACAAGAGGTCCGGCTTTAGGATTCGTCTCTCTATGTGGAATGGTAACTGTACATTTCTCCCTACAAATGTGAGCCTCGTCACATCCTTGGCGCGAAAGTGAGGACAAGATGAGAAGAAGAATTACCTTTTCTCAATCTGCGGCGATCTCCGGTGTTACCAAGATGACGATCTTCAACTCGCGCCTCTCTTCAAGGTACTTATCGGTCAGGTATTTACGAGAAAGATTCGGGTAACTATCAACTCCACGACTTTGTATCTTTGAGAATCTATCCTGTAGACACGATCAACGTCTGATTACTAAAGTTCGCGCGCGAGCGTTTGCGAAGGACATAGGTGTGTCAGTTCCACTTTCATCTTTCATTCAACCGCCTTGGAGGCAACACGTTGGACGACTTGAACGCAATTGTCGAGAGAAGCCGGAATTCAACCAAAGAGGGAAATGCGAATCACTCGGCACCGGACAAACATTTGACAGAATTTGACCCTTCCGCCGGCCGGCGCATCCTGCTCGTCGAGAATGACACCTCTCTGACGAACTTTTTGACAGCAGAACTTCAGGCTGAGAGATTCATCGTGGACCAGATTCACGATGGTCGAGAGGCATTGTCCGCGCTCGAAGAGAGACGGAAGTATGACCTCCTCATCCTTGCGATCAACCTGCCGGGTCTCGATGGGATCAGCCTCATACAGCGATTGAGGCCGATCCAGCCCCGATTGCCCGTGCTCGTGCTCACAGTCCGACGCAGCGTGGAAGACAAGGTGTTGGCCCTTCAAAGCGGTGCGGACGATTATCTTACCAAGCCCTTTTCGCTTGTTGAGCTTCTGGCAAGAGTGCGCGCCCTTATGCGGCGGAATTCCGGCCTCATTTCGAACTGTTCGACGGTGGGCGATCTGACGCTCTACCGGGATGAACGCCGAGTGGAGCGGAACGGAAGAAGAATCGACCTGACCCCCCGTGAGTTCGCCATCCTTGAGGTCATGATGCGCAATCCCGGGCGCCCGGTATCTCGAATGACTCTGCTTGAGGAGGTTTGGAATACAGCGTCAGAGCCCACTACCAACATTGTTGATGTTTACATGAAGTACGTTCGTGACAAAGTCGATCTTCCGGGAGAGCCCCGGCTGACTCACACGGTGCGCGGGTTCGGATATGAGTTGCGCAGCGCGCCATGATCGAAGGGCTCGCAATTCGGTGGCATTCGTTGGAACGGCCTGCCCCGAGCCTCTTTTCCCGGTATTTCACGAATTCCTGATCAGCGGTTGGTGACCGACTACTTATGGCTTCTCCTGTCATTCAAACTGAACGCTTTGAAAATCGATTTCCGATCGACGTGATCGTTGTGAGCCCCGACCCCCAGCTCAGGCAGGGTCTGCATGAAAAGCTGGGCCTTCCGCGGTGGAACCTGCACGATGCAGCAGGGGGCGCGGAAGCGCTGGACCTGATCCGCAGGAAGGGAACCGACGAAGGAATTCTGCTCCTGGATCCTAATTTGCCTGATCTGGAGCCGAGCGAGTTCCAAGGGATCATAAGGAGCCGCTTTCCCAATACGCAGGTCTTGATGCTGAATCCAGATACCGGGCGGCTTCTTATCGAATGTGCATCACCAACTCCAGTCTCAAGAAGTCTTGCGGAGCTGGTCAATTGCGGTGCAAGTGCCCGGAGCGGATCGATTTCAGAGATGGCCAGGACGATTCCGCGAACGCGCATCGAGGGCGGGGTGAGATTGCGCAATATGATCGGGGATTCCGAGCCCATGCATCGCGTCTACAGTCTGACCCGCATGGTTGCGGCTCGCAATACGACGGTGTTGATCACCGGCGAAAGCGGAACCGGCAAAGACCTCGTTGCTCAGGAAATTCATCTGATTAGTTCGCGAAGAAACCAGCCATTCGTGGTCGTCAACTGCTCTGCGATTCCTGAAACGCTGTTGGAAGCGGAACTCTTTGGCTATACAAAGGGGTCTTTCACGGGGGCGACCCAATCCCGTATAGGAAGGATTCATGCGGCCCATGGAGGCACGCTGTTTCTCGATGAAATCGGCGACATGCCGGTGTCGGTCCAGAGCAAGATCCTGCGATTTCTGGAGCAAGGCGAAGTCCAGCGGCTGGGAGGAAACGACAATCTCAAGGTCGACGTGAGAGTGGTTGCGGCCACGAATGCCGATTTGAAAAAGCGGGTGGAGCAGGAGCAATTTCGCGAAGATCTCTATTTCAGGCTTGCCGTGTTCCCCATTCATCTACCGCCTCTCCGCGATCGTTTAAGCGACTTGCCGGCTCTGGCGCAAGCCTTCGTGGCGAAGTTTCGCCCTGGGACATCGATCACGGAGGATGCTCTTCACGTCCTGGCACAACACCCATGGCCCGGGAACGTGCGCGAGCTGAGAAACGCGATTGAGCGCGGAACAATCCTGGTGGGATCGGGTGACGCGATCCATCCGGAACACATCGTTCTTTAGTTTCATTCCTCTTTTGGGCCGCCTGTGCCAGTTTGGCACTCGTCTTGCAAGTGAGATAGGCAAATGCTGCCGAGTTCTCATGTGGTTCCAATGAATGCAGGGAGTGCCGACTGTTTGCGCAGTCCGCAGCTGCTGGCGGATGCCTTCTCTGAATTCATCTCTGCTTCCTCGCTGCTTGAAGAGTCTTATCGCGATCTTCAGCAGGAAGTTGCGCATCTTGGGGTGGAACTCGCCGAGCGCAATGCTGCTCTCCGCAATAGCCTGGCTGAGAACGATCGTATGCGCGCGACCCTGCAGCAAGTGATCGATTCGATGCCTTGCGGGGTGCTCGTTTTGAATCAATGCGAGCAAATTGTCACCATCAATCCTGAAGCACGCAGGCTGCTTGATCTGGATTGCGCGCATGTCAATACTCTGCGGGACCTTTCAAAGATCAGCCCGGTGAACTTCGAGTCTCTCGTGAGTGGGTCGAGTGAACAGGCTGAAAATGAGGTTTGTGCTGTCGCCGATGGAACAAAGAGATGGCTCTCCATCAGCAACCGCAAGCTTTCCGGCTCCGCGGGGGCAGGTGATTTGACTGACAGGTCATCGCAGCTGCAGAGCATCTGGATACTAAGAGATATTACGGCGAATAAGCAGGCTGAATTAGAGCGTGAAGCTGCGCGACGCGCGACCGTCCTGGCAGAGATATCGACGATTCTGGCCCATGAAATTAGAAATCCGTTAGCCAGCATGGAGTTGTTCGCGGGTCTCATCGATCAGGACCGCGGAGAGCCATCCGAGTGGGTATCGAATCTGAGAGCTGGAATTCGCACGCTTTCGGGAACGGTGAACAACGTTCTCAGTATGAATGGCGCAAGCACTCCTCGCCTTGAGCCGATCGATCTCCAGAGCTGCGTGCAAAGTGGAGTGGAGTTTGTACAACCCATCGCCGATCAGGCGGGTGTGTTGTTGTCATTTCGCGCCGCGACGGACACGCCGGCGATCCAGGGCAATGCAGATGCGATCCGGCAGATCATCCTGAACCTCGCATGCAACGCGATCCGTCACACGCCGCCCGGAGGCACGATCAGGGTATCGACCCGTGGCTTGGCGCGGCAGGGAACCGTGTTTGCTCTTGTCGAGATCGCGGACAGTGGTTGTGGAATCCCGGATGCGCTCATTGAACATCTTTTCGAAGCCGGATTCAGCTCCACCGGTGAAACGCCGGGACTTGGTCTCGCGGTTTGCAAACGGCTCATGACCCAGCATGGTGGAGAAATAAGGGTTTTCAGCCGAGTTAACGAGGGAAGCATATTTCAGTTGGAGTTTCCAACCTTATGACGAATGAAACAGAGCTGTCGGTGATGGTGGTTGACGACGAACCTGGAATCCGCACTGCATTGCGCGCGAATTTTCTCCGTCATGGGTGGAGGGTTCAGACTGCCTCTTGCGTCCGCGATGCAATTCGCACGGTTCAGGATTGCGAGTTTGACCTGGTCGTGACAGACATCCGCATGCCAGACGGATCAGGCATGGAGGTCATGCGTGCAGCGCGTAAAGCTTCGCCCGGAACCGCTGTAATTCTGCTGACAGCTTACGGCTCGGTGTCAGATGCCGTAAGTGCCATGCGCGACGGCGCATTGGACTATCTCACGAAGCCGATTCCTTTTGACCGGTTACAGGCCACCGCAGCTCAGGTCATGCAGCGCGCCAAGCAATCACCGGTGGAAAACATCTCTGCGACAGGGGACATCATAGGCCGTTCACCGCTGCTGCTACGCGCAATTCAACGCGCCCGCGCCGCTGCCAGCACAGGAGCGGATGTCCTGATCGAAGCGGAGAGTGGGACGGGCAAGGAACTGCTCGCGCGATTTATCCATGATTCAAGTGACAGGAGTGGGAAGCCTTTCATCGCCGTAAATTGTGCAGCGGTGCCAGAAACTCTGCTCGAGAGCGAACTTTTCGGGCACGGACGAGGCGCCTTCACCGGCGCAGTCGCAGCCAGACCTGGGAAATTTGAACTCGCGGATGGGGGTACGATTCTCCTCGACGAAATAGGAGAAATGCCCATCAACCTGCAACCAAAGCTGCTTCGGGCGCTTCAGGAACGTGAATTCGAGAGGCTCGGTGAAGGGCGTCCGGTGCACGTTGATATCCGCGTTATCGCAACGACCAATGTTTCACTGGCTGCGATGGTAGAGCGCGGACAGTTTCGAGCAGACCTTTATTACCGCCTCAATGTGATCCCGCTTTCGCTACCGCCGCTGCGCGACCGGCGTGAGGACATTCCGATTCTCGCCCGCTACTTTGCCGAAAAATTCTCGGCACAGCATGATTCGGGCGCCCCCCGCCTTCATCCGGGTTTTCTAGAGCGTCTGCAGTCACATTCGTGGCCGGGTAACGTGAGAGAGCTTGCGAACTTCTTGCGGCGCGTGTTGGCCCTGAGCGGAACTCTTGAAATCGACGAGAGATGCTTCGAAATGGAGTCTCATGGCCTTGTCGCTGAAGCACATTCAATGCCGTCAACAGTCCCCGTCACGGCACCGGCTGGAACGCCAATTTGGAAGGTCGAAAAGTTGCATCTCGAAAAGACACTTGCCCTAACCGATGGAAACAGGACTCACGCCGCCGAGATGCTGGGGATCAGCTTAAGAACATTGCGTAACAAGATCCGTGAATACGGTCTTCCGCCAAGGAGATTTGCATAACATGACCACGACTCCGATGCTTCAAGTTCTCCAGGGCTATCTCAAGGTCACAACCGACCGGCAACAACTGGTTGCGTCCAATATGGCCAATATTGACACTCCCGGCTATCACACGAAGGACATTAACTTCCAGGTCGAGATGCAAAGAGCGATGGACGGAGGAAGTAGTGTAAGCATGGTGCCTGTGTCACAAGAAGTAGAGGGATTGCCTGAGCGTCCCGATGGAAACAATGTGAACGTCGATCGCGAAAGCATGCTTCTGGCTCAAACACAACTCCAATATCAGATGGGTGTGCAGCTCATCAAGGAAGAGTTTCATCGGCTGCTCACTGCCATCAAGGACGGGAACTGATTATGGGTTTATTTGACATGTTGAGCATCAGCGCATCCGCTCTTTCCGCGGAGCGGCAGCGTGCTGAAGTTACCTCTGCAAATCTTGCAAACGCGGATACGACCCATACAGATTCCGGTGGGCCTTATGTGCGCAAGGAAGTGGTCTTCAGTGCCTCAAACGCGTCGCCATTTCGTTCGGTATTCAACCGCATCGGCCGATTTGCGCCGGCTCCATCCGGGTCAGTTCAGCTCACCCAGGTCGTAAATGACAATGCCGCTCCAGTCATGCGTTACGAACCTGGGAATCCGGATGCGGACAAGAGTGGATTCGTAGCCTACCCCGCGATCAATCCAGTCAGCGAGATGGTCGACTTGATGGGTGCGGTACGGGCTTATCAATTGAACGCGTCGGCCGTGGGCGCAGCCAAACAAATGATTCAGGAATCAATCGATATTCTTAAATCGTCGTAATCAGGGAGAGGGATGATGAGCAACGTCGTTCTGAATGGGATTTCCGGCGCATACACGCCTCAGCTGCCGTCGATGGATGGGACCGGCGAGAGTGGAGGGCCCAGTTTCTCCGATGTTTTAAAAAACGCTGTTTACCAGGTCGACGAGTTGCATAACGATGCGGCCGCCCAGGTCAGCAGCCTTCTTCAAGGCGGCGGCGCGGATGTGAACAACGTAATGATCGCGGTGGAGAAAGCGGATGTCTCCTTCCAACTCATGATGCAAGTCCGCAACAAGATTGTCAGCGCGTATCAGGATATCGAAAAAATGCAGTTCTAGGATTGAGAACCCATGGCAGGCTTTAATAACCTAATCGATCAGGCGAAAAACTTCTGGGCCAGTCGCAACGGCCGCCAGAGGGGGTTTCTTCTTGGCGGAGGAGTGGCCACCGTGGTCTTGCTCGCCGTGTTTGTTCGGCTACTAGGCACACCCGACTACAAGCCTCTCTTCACCGATCTTGAGCCTGCGGATGCACAGACCCTCGCTGCGCAACTGGACGCGCAGCATATTCCTCATCAGGTCAGTTCGGATGGGAAGACGATCAGCGTTCCAGCCGACAAGTTGGATGCCGCCCGCCTGCAAACCGCTTCACAGGGGCAACCTCACAGCGGACGAATGGGGTTTGAGATTTTCGACAAAATGTCGTGGGGACAGACCGAGTTTGATGAGAAGGTCGCGTATCAGCGGGCTCTCGAAGGCGAATTGGAAAGGACCATCAAGACACTCTCGGATGTTGATAGTGCGCGTGTCCACCTGGTGATGCCGACGGAGTCGGTCTTTCTGGATCACCAGCGAGACGCCAAAGCCTCGGTGATCCTCAAGCTTCATCGCAGCGGTATCTCGAAGGACGCGGTGCTGGCAATCTCACGCCTCGTGTCTGGAGCAGTTGATGGATTAAAGCCTGAGGATGTCTCAATCATTGATGCAGACTCTGACAGGTCTCTTGGTGTCGGTCACGATGGAATGGATAATGCGGGTGAAGGTGAAGAAGCAAAGCTGACCGAGCGTCTGATTAGCACGCTTCAGCCTGTAGTGGGTACAGACAAGATCCGCGCAACCGTAAACATTGACTATGACCAGGCGTCATCGGAGGAAAGCCAGGAGAAATACGACCCCAGCGTGAGCGCCTTGCTGAGCGACCAGAAATCCGAAGACGAGGCGGGCGGAGGAATGGCAGCGGGCGGTGTTCCCGGAACCGCAAGCAATGTTCCAGTCTCAAAGGAGGCAAAGCGGGCCGCTGCGCAGGCTACGCCGAACGCATCGCAGTCTTCAAGAACCGAGAGTGCGCAGTATGGTGTCAATAAAACTGTGCTCCACACCATCACGCCGGCGGGGCGAATTGAAAGAGTTTCTGCAGCGCTTCTTGTTGACGATGCGGTTGTAAGGAGTGAGCGCAACGGTAAAGTGACATTCACCAAACAGAAGAGATCGCAAGCGGAAATGGAAGAGATTCGCGAATTGGCAGAAGCAGCGATTGGCTTCGATGCAAAGCGCGGCGACACTCTCAGCGTTCAGAACATGTCATTCGATGGCAACGCCGCCGAAGCCGAGCTTCCCGCTGCGAATTGGGCCACACAAGTGCAAAAAACAGTGTCCGACTACTCATCGATCTTCAGGCCTTTGTCACTTTTGGTCTTGTTCATCCTCGCGTACTTGTTTGTTCTTCGCCCTGTACAAAAGCACGCACTGAGTGCAGCCGACCCATTGGCACAACCTGCCCTGGCAGGGGGTAAGACGCCTTCGCTCTCAATCGGCGCCGGAGGCGCGGGAGATGATTCATTACGCGCCACGCAACTAAAAGAACAAGCTATTGAACTCATCAAGCAAAAGCCATTGGTCTCTGCCCGTGCGATGCAGACGTGGATGAGTGAGGAGCCATCATGAGTTCGCTGGAACGTGCACAAACCAGCGGCCCGCGGAAAGCGGCCATTCTGCTGTCGTTTCTTGGGGAGGACGCAGCCGCACCCATTCTGCGAAACCTGTCTGAAGATGATCTGGAGCGCATTACCGAAGAGATTGCAAACCTCGCACGAGTGCCCATAAGCGTGACGATGCAGGTCCTTGAGGAATACCAGCAATTGATGGCGGCACAGGAGTTCATTGCTGTTGGCGGCCAGGATGTGGCGATGCGTCTGCTGGTGAAAGCCTTCGGAGAAGCGGGAGCGAAGAACATAGTGCAGAGACGTGCCCGCCCTGACGACGCACCGTCGTTCAATGCGGAGGCGCTCAAACAGTCAGATCCACAGCAACTGGCAAGATTTCTAGCAGGCGAGCAGGGGCAGACGAAAGCCTTAATTCTCGGACATCTCGATGCAAAGCAGGCATCTGCATTGTTGATGAAGCTCGAACCGGAATCGCGAGCTGACTGTGTCAGACGAATGGCAACGATTGGGAAGTACCCACCGCAAGTTGCTGCAAAGATTTCTACTGTACTTCACCGTCGCTTGAGGTCCGCAGGGGACCAGAGCAAGCGTTCTGGTACTGGGGTGAAGAGCCTGGCCGAGATGATGAATCGGCTGGAGCCCGCCGCGGCGAAGGAAATACTTGAGACAATCGAAGCGAGCGAGCCGAGTTTGGCGATCAACATTCGCGACCTGATGTTCACGTTTGAAGATTTTCTTGAAGTTCCAGAGCAAGACCTGCGCGAGCTGATCAACTCCATCGACAAAAAGACTCTGATGGTCGCTCTCAAGGGCGCAAGTCAAGATTTGCGCAGCCATATTTACCGCACGATGTCTTCTCGCGCGGTTGAAATGATGAAGGAAGACTCCGAAATGATGGGCCCCGTTCGCAGCAAGGACGTTGCCAAGGCTCAAAGTGAGATTGTCTCCATCGCTCGCAAACTTGAGTCCGAAGGGAAGATCGTCTTGAAGAGCGAAGGAGAAGACGAATATGTCCTCTAGCGCAGGAATGTCGGGCGCGGCGCCTGTTCCAGTGTCCGCCCTCCAATATCGGGACATTGCCGGACAGTCAAAGGGCAATGTGCAGTCTGAACAAATGCCAGGTTACTCAGATGAAGCTGCGCCTCTGGCAGAAGAACGATTGCTGGAATTCAAGCTGACCGCAAAGATCAAGCAAGAGCGCGCCGAAGCAGCGCGCGAGACCGAAGAAAGGCTGCGCCAGGAACTCGAGCAGAAACTAACAGCCGCGCGCGCCCCTATCGCCGCCGCAATCGCAAGATTCACCGAAGAAAGCAACGATTATTACGCGCGCATCGAGGCTGAAGTTGTCCAACTCTCACTTGCAATCGCCGCGAAGATTCTGCATCGCGAATCGCAGGTGGATCCAATGCTCGTGGCAACCCTGGTCAGAATCGCAATTGAGAAGATGCGTGAAGGATCTACGGTGATCGTGCGCGTGAGTACCGGAAAAGCTCCGAGTTGGAAAGCATATTTTGCAGAGCATTCCCGACTGGAACATGTGGAGGTGGTCGAGGATGCCAGTCTCAACGATCAAGATTGCCTGGTCGAGACCGAGTTGGGAACCGCAAACTTTGGTCTGGACAAGCAATTGAAGGAAGTGGAGCAAGGTTTCTTCGATCTGCTCGCGCTGCGTCCGGTGAATCGATGAAGCGTTCTCTTCTAGCTTCCTATACCCATCATCTCGATACGGGCTCGACCCTGCGCTGGAACGGTCGGATTACTCAGGTTGTGGGTAACCTGATTGAATCTGAGGGTCCGTTCTGCTTTGTGGGTGAGTCGTGCGAAATCCTTGGAGAAGGTGCCCGCAGTTATTCGGGAGAGATCGTTGGATTTCGCGGGTCAACGATGCTGTCGATGGCCGCAGATCAACCCCAGGGCATCCGATTTGGAGATCGTATCGCGACCTGGGGTGCGCGCCCTTCCGTTCGCGTGGGACCTGGGATGCTGGGCCGCGTACTTGACACGGCGGGGACTCCCTTGGACGGAAAGGGAGACTACCGCGCGATGCATTCCATCATTATTGATGGTTCAGCTCCTCTGCCGCTCGAGCGCGTTCCAATCCGGGAGCCTCTGGGTTGCGGGATTCGCGCGATCGACGGGTTCCTGACCTGTGGACGAGGGCAGCGTATCGGCATCTTTGGTGGAAGCGGAGTTGGCAAGAGCACGTTGATCGGGATGATGGCGCGCGGCACGTCGGCGGATATGACTGTGCTTGCGCTGGTCGGTGAACGTGGACGCGAGGTCGGAGAGTTTCTCGAAGTTCTCGGGGATGAAGGACTTCGGCGGTCGGTGGTCATCGTTTCCACTTCCGATCAATCACCACTGCTGCGACTGCGCGCAGCATTGGCCGCGACTGCAGTGGCAGAGCATTTTGCGAGCCTCGGAAAGAATGTGCTCCTCATCGTAGATTCGCTGACGCGCTTTGCAATGGCACAGAGAGAGATTGGTCTCGCAGCAGGCGAACCACCGACGGCCAAAGGCTACACGCCTTCAGTCCTGAACATGTTGGCTCGGCTCGTAGAGCGGGTTGGGAACTTTTCGCAGGGAAGCATCACGGCGTTCTACACCGTGTTGATGGAAGGGGACGATCAGCAGGATCCGGTGGTCGACACAGTACGATCGCTACTCGATGGCCACGTCGTGTTGGACAGGAACCTTGCTCTTCGTAACCACTATCCGCCCATATCGATTCTGGAGAGCGTGAGCCGACTGATGTCGAGCATGGTGTCAAAACAGCACCTCACCAAGGCCAATGCTCTTCGCTTGCTGATGTCAGCCTATGCCCGGTCTGAGGACTTAATTCGCATCGGCGCATATCAGAAAGGCACTGACCCGGCTCTTGACAACGCAATTCAGAATCTGCCCGCGCTCAACGAGTTCCTGCTTCAAAAGCCCGATTCTTTTTCGAGCTTTCAAGATGCGGTCAAGCAGTTGATGACGTTGAATAGTTGATGTATTCCGAACCAAGCGATCAGGAGTCCGATTGCAATGGCTTTCAAATTCTCACTTGCGGCGGTTCTCCGGGTTAGGGAAAGCATCGAAAGACGCGAAGAGCTTGCGCTCAAGAGAATTCAGTTCGAAATAGCACGTACTCGACGGCGTATCGACGAACTCAACGATGAAATCACGGGGAAGCACAACGAGAGGAACGAATCAATGCGGCAGCCGGTGTACTCATATGAGGTGCAAGCGATTCTTCATGAGGTAAACGCCGCAATGGACGTCAGGCAGGCGCTGCGTGTTTCGCTCCAGTCGCTTGAGCTCGAACGTGAGAGACAGATGAAGGCGTACCAGAGCGCCCATACCAATCGCCAGATGCTAACCGACATGCTGGTTCAAAAGCAGACCGAGTACGCGCAAGAACAAGTCCGCACCCAGCAGAAATCCATCGACGAGATATTTGCTTCCCGGTCTCAGCGAAATTGATATTGCCCAAAATGTGAGATCCACGCGCAGGACAACGGTCTTCGTGTGCCCTTTCGCGTGTCGAAATAGTTGAAGCCAACATCATCGCGAATAGGCACGCATTGCCTAGTTGATGCGGCAAGAGATGCCCACTTGAAGAGCTGGACGCAACCCTGCCGATCTCGCCAAATTTATAAGCCTTTGTGAAATCAGTAGTTTAAGACTCCGCATTCGCAACGGAGGTTCCTTTTATCGGTGGCCGCACACGTGCAACTAGACGAGCGTGCGAATTGCAGCCAAATCGATACCTGTCAGATCAGCACCCTTGCAGCCCGGGGACGCGCAGCAGGCGAGTATGCCGTTCGGTCCGATTCTGGCCAGCACTTCCTGGGCAAGTATTCAAGGCGTGAAGTCCAATGCGGAAGGGTCTGCCTCCAATTCGAATGTAAATGGGCATGCATCGGACAGGGGCGAGAAGTCATCCATGCCGATAAGTCAGGAGAATCCCAAGTCTCCGTCGCCAACATTGACTATCCCCCCTGAGGCGCCACCGAGCGAGAGAGCCAGCGATCTGCAAAATGTCTCGGGATCCGATGGATCACCTTCGGTAACTGATGAGTCAATTGATGCCGGCACAACAGTGGGAAAGCCCGCCACGGAACCGAAGGTCGAAGAATCCCGGCAACAGGCGCCAACCGCCTCAAATCAAAGCCAAACGCAAGAGTTTCTGTTCAGCGAAGAACGGGCAATCGAAAACTGGAGTGCGAGCGCAGAACAGGTCGATCCCCCTTCAACCACCCCGACTGCATCAGCAGCCGGAGCGGCTTTTGCCTCGGCAATAGCTTCCACGGTGGAGGGAATTACGGAGCTCGGCAATCTTGCTTTGAATGGCAATGCTGCCAACTCTTCAGCGATCGCCAGTAACGGAAACGCAAGCCAGCAAGCTATCAAGTCACCGCAAAGCAAGAATTCAGGAATGGTCCTTTCTGCCGATTCAAAATCCACGACCTTGGCGGAACCTGCCAAAGGGAACCTGAGTCCAGGCTGTGGGGCATCATCCAATGGTGCGCAAGCGAACAGTGAAGGCAGCCAACACGCCGAGGCTGGTTCCACCGCGACCTTAGCAACTTCGACTGCCGCAACAAATAGTGCGGGCTTCGCAGCCACGAGCACTTTGATCGCGCATTCGATTCCTCATCAAACGTTGTTCCACGACCCTGTCCGGAATGACAACGGTGGGACATCTTTGCCAGCAGAGGCATCTGGAAGGTCGTCGTCGGAGCAGTTGAACTCCGGGATGACAACGGGACCCGGCGGCATCAATACGGCGCGGCTGATTCAATCAATGAGCGAATCGGAGTTGTGCGTGGGAATGCACTCGGTCGAGTTTGGCGAGATCTCAGTGCGCACATCCGTTTCGCAACAACAGATGCTGGCTCAGATTTCCACGGAACATGCCGACCTCGGCGTAGCCATCTCGGGACATATTCCGTCGATGCAAGAGAAGCTTGGCAACGAATATGGTTTGCATGCATCCATCGAGGTGAATCAAGGCGGAGCATCATTTTCCGATGGACGGGGACAGTCGTCGCAAAGAGAACAAAGGACATCCGCATTAACCCTCGAACGTGTCAACTCGCTGGCACCGGCTGAAATCGAGAGGGTAGCAGGGCGAGTATCGCCAATGATCGGCGATGGTTATCGGTTGGACATCAGGGCATAGAAAGAATAAGACCACTCAACGAGAGGAACAAGAAATGAATATTCAAGGCTTCGTTCCGGCAATTGCCGCACCGATTCAGGGTTTGAGCGCTAGCGCGGCTACTGCCAATGCAAGCAGCTCGTCGGGCAGTACGACAGGGACTTCGTCCTCCGACTTGCAAAGCACTTTTTTGAATCTGCTTGTTACCGAATTGCAAAATCAGGATCCCACGTCTCCGGTCGATCCAACTGAAATGGTCAGCCAGATGGTTTCGCTCAACCAGCTCGATCAGCTCATTTCAATCAATCAAACTCTTGGAAATTTGACCTCCGGATCGTCAACAGCTTCGGGTGCAACGCAAGGAACTTCCGCGACCGCCCAAAGTACTACGGCGCAGACAAACGGGACGAGTACTACTGGTTCGAAACCGGTGTCGTCTCTTGCGGCGCCTTTTGTTCAGACCCCATCCGAGGCGCCGGTAACCGCAATTCCTTCGGCTCTGATGAATCTGTACAGCAGCTTCCACAACCCAGTTCAAACATCACTTAACAGGAGGTAGATAGATGTCGACATTTTCAATTCCACTTTCAGGACTAGAGGCCAGTTCCGCATCGTTGAATGTTGTTGCCAATAACCTGGCAAACCTCAATACGGATGGCTACAAGGACGAGACGCTTAACTTCGCGGATGTCTTCAACCAGATGCAGGGGATTTCGGGAAATGGAGATCCAATTCAATATGGATCCGGTGTTCAGGTCGACGGCCAGAGTGCGAACTTCGCCAATGGAAGCGTGAGTTCGACAGGCATACCATCGAATATGGCACTCCAGGGCAATGGCTTTTTCGTGGTTCAGGGCGGTGGTCAAACAAGCTATACACGGGCCGGCGATTTCACGGTCAATTCTCAAGGCCAACTCTGCACGCCGCAAGGTCAGCTTGTGATGGGCTATCCCGCCGTCAATGGTGTGGTCTCAAACAGTTCGGCTCTCGCGCCAATCAATGTGAACCAGGCGGCCAACATTCCCGGAGTTGCCACTTCAAGCTTCCAGATGGAAACCAACCTGGACGCGGCCTCCGCTGTTGGCGCTACATATAGCTCGCCAATCACCGTCTACGATTCCATGGGCACCTCGCACGTGCTCACGGTCCAATACACGAATGCGGGGGGGAATTCCTGGAACTATAGCATCAGCGTTCCGTCTGCGGATACAGGCGGCACGGGAACACCAACCCCTGTCGCGACAGGAACTCTGACCTTCAACTCTTCGGGTGTACTCACATCGCCGGCGGCTTCGGTCACAGGAATTACGGTTTCAGGGCTGGCCGATGGGGCTGCACCCATGAACCTCACCTGGAACCTGCAGGACAGCAATGGGAACCCAACCGTCACGCAACAGGATGCGACCAGCGCGACCAGTTCGACCGACCAGAACGGCTACGGGGTCGGAACGTTAAACGGTTATTCCGTACTTCCGGATGGAACCGTGCAGGGACAGTTCAGCAATAGTCAGACATTGGCACTGGGACAGGTTGCAATTGCCAGCTTTGCGAATGTCCAGGGTCTTACGCAAACCGGCGGTAACGACTATCAAGCCAGCTTTTCGTCAGGAGCTCCTGTGATCGGGCAGGCAGGCGTAGCCGGTAACGGGTCCATCACGGGCAGCTCTGTCGAGCTATCGAATGTGAACTTATCCGCCGAATTTGCAAACATGATTGTTGCGCAGCAAGGCTATGAAGCAAACGCAAAGGTGCTAACAACGCTTGATCAGGTTTCGCAAGCTACCATCCAGCTGATTTCCTAAGTGTTCAGGGGTGGAGAGGTTCTTAATTTAGGATTAGAAGACTTTCGCGACAAGGGCTTTTGACCGCGCGGATGCCCGCATTGGGTTGTCGGCTCTCATGGCTGTCTCACCAGCCATGGGACCGCACCGCCGGTATCGTATCGCCCCATAACTGGCTCTGAATCAATGACCTGAGTTATCTTCTGGCATTCCGTAAATTCCTGTCTGCACGTCTCTCATTCCGGCCCTTCGATTGCATTAGCTCTTATACGAACACCTCATGAAGGACTCTCCGCGCGGTCCGTTGGCTGCTGCCGACCCGCAAAATGAGTCTCCCTGAGGCCTGGAGCGCGGGAAGAGCGATGAGCAAGGCAGTTCAAAATATAAAGACAAATTCCGCAGAGACGTTCGCTTCGGATTCGATTCCCAAAGAGATAGATCCTCTCGACAGCATGCCGTGGCTGCTGTGCACGCTTACTCTCGATGTGCCTGTGGTGCGGTTTACGATTGGCGACCTTCTCGCCTTGACGAAGGGCTCAATCGTCGAGACCGGGTGCCATCACACCAGCGACGTGCCGCTTCGCGTGAACAACCTTCTCATCGGCTGGACGGAATTTGAAGTGATCTGTAACCGTCTCGCCGTCCGTGTGACGGATCAGGCATGACGATAAAGGTTCGCATCCCAAGTCCGTTCTTTAAGAGCGCGCGACCGATACCCATCAGCCAGCCGGTGCATCCGGCGTCTGAGCCGGGTCCATTTATGGATACGCTCATTCACTATGCCGACAATCAAAGGATCGACGCACTCAGACATCAAAAAGTGCGGAGGGTATCCCCGCCGACAAAGGCTCCCACTTCGTCGCCAGGTCCTGGCGTGCTGAAACGCGTTTTTCTGTGGCTGCGAGGAAAGTACGGTGTGGCTGCAATCAAACAGTTGCGCGTAACCGAGACAGTTTCACTTGGCGAAAAGCGTTTTGTCGCCATTATTCATGCGGAGGGACACAAGTTCCTGATTGGGGGAGGCTCTTCTGGAGTATGCCTTCTTACTCAGTTGAGTAATCTACCGCAACCGGCCGATACCCTCCCTTCCATTGAGGAAATCGCGGAGCGCCCCGCATGAGGTTGTTTCACGCCATTCGGGGATTCGCGATATTGATAGCGCTGTCCACCGCGGTCTTGACTCCGGCCAAGGCGCAGTGGGGAATACATGCCCCCGAAACAGAGCCACCCGCTCAAGGTGCATCGATTGGTGCAGGGGCTTCAACGAGCGCGGCCCCGGCGCTGGAGGGACCTGCCGATTTGCGCGTAACCGTCCCGGACACAGGAACTGCCAATCCAGCAAATCCTCTCCCAACGCTTCCGAATGGCGGCGGATTGCAGATCCAGGGCATGCCCGGCGGCTCCGTCCCCTGGTCCATCGTGATCATGCTCACCGCATTGACGCTGATCCCCTCGGTCCTGATGTGCGTCACTCCTTTCGCCCGTCTCCTCATTGTTTTTCACTTCCTGCGCCAGGCTCTGGGGCTCCAATCCACCCCTTCCAATCAGACACTGATTGGACTTTCGCTCACCCTCACGTTCTTCATCATGCAGCCCGTCGCTTTGCAGATCTATCAGAACGCGATCATTCCCATGCAGGCTGGGCAGATTAATGCCACCGAGGCGTTGAGTCGGGGAGAAGCACCGATGCGGAAATTCATGAGCCATTATGTCCGCGAAAAAGATGTCGCCCTCTTCATCGAACTGGCCAAGGAACCGCGCCCGGCATCGGCCGACGATCTTTCATTGCGTGTATTGCTGCCTGCTTATATTTTGTCTGAACTGAAAGCCGGCTTTCAGATCGGTACAGTTTTATTTCTTCCATTCTTGATTGTCGATATGGTCGTCGCGTCAATTACGACGTCCGTTGGAATGTTGCAATTGCCGCCTGTAGTTATCTCAACGCCTCTCAAACTGTTGCTTTTCCTGATGGTGGACGGATGGCATCTGTTGATCAGCTCACTCATGAGGAGTCTCAGTTAACGCCATGGACGTCGACCAGGTCGTAGTGCTCGGACGCTTGATGCTGCAGGAAGTGGTCATCCTCGCGGGGCCGATTCTGGCTGTCGCAATTATCGTCAGCCTGGTCGTCAATGTTCTCCAGGTGCTGACCTCAATGCAGGACACAACCGTTTCCACCGTCTCCCGGTTGCTTGCTACCGGTGCGGCGCTCTTTGTCGCAATGCCGTGGATGTGGCGTCATCTGGCGCATTTCACTTTAACAACACTTTCTGACTTTAACGTCTACCTCAAATGATCGAGATTCCTCTATTTACGATCATCAGCGGCCTGCTCACGATAAGTGTGCGGCTGACCGGGCTTATGCTCTTTGCGCCGTTCTTCGG
The DNA here is from genome assembly GCA_035524195.1 of Occallatibacter sp. Taxonomy (GTDB): domain Bacteria; phylum Acidobacteriota; class Terriglobia; order Terriglobales; family Acidobacteriaceae; genus Telmatobacter. Next base: position 108,991 of record DATKPJ010000048.1, on the reverse strand, counting down.
CAGCATCGTGATTCCAACTCGCATCAAGGCTATCTTCGTCTTAGCGCTGACCCTGTTGCTGTTTCCAACCGTGGGCAAGGAAATTGCTCCGCAAAGTCTTTCTGAGTGGCCTCTGCTTGTCTTCACCGAGTTCTTGATCGGTGTTGGAATGGGGATCGCAACCAATATCGTCTTTGAGGCAATTCAGCTCTCTGGCCAGGTCCTCGGCATTCAAATGGGGTACTCGCTCGTCAATATTCTCGATCCGCAGACACAAGTCGACACGACAGTGATGGCCATGTTTTACCAGAGCATTGTCATGCTTCTTTTTCTTCAGATGGATGTGCACTACTGGCTGCTTCGTGCAGTTGGCAAAAGCTTTCTCTATTTGCCGCCGGGGACGGCGCATTTGAGTGGTCTCTTTACACTGCAGCTCCTGAAGACAGTTGGCGAATTGTTTGGTCTCGGTGTCCAGATCGCAGCTCCGGTCATGTCTGCCACGCTGGTTGCCGACATTGTTCTCGGCTTGCTGGGTAAGGCTTCGCCACAGATGCCCCTCATGCTGCTGGGGCCGGCTGTGAAGAGCCTTCTCGGACTCACCATCCTGATTGGAACGTTGAAGTATTGGCCTGATCTTTTCCGCCACCTGTTCACAAACGCAGTGGCGAACGGCGAACATTTATTGCATTTGGCTTTGTGAGACACAATGGCTGACTCGAGCAAGACAGAACAAGCAACACCACAGCACCGGAAAAAAGCGAGGGAACGGGGCCAGGTAACCCGTTCGCGCGACCTTACCAGCGCGCTGTCTCTGTCGGCTGTCGCGGGCGTCATGTATCTCCTGGGCCAGCAAGCTCTTCTACAGTGGACACGCTTCTTTCGCACCACACTCGATCTTGCCGCTTCCGATTCAATTGAGCCCAATGGGCCGCTTCTATTCTGGACAAGCGTAGAAGCGATTCGCTGGATTGTTCCAGTTCTTCTGGTAGCCCTTGTTGTGTCTGTTTTCGCCGGACTGGGGCAAGGCGGGTTTGTGTTCGCTCCAGAAGCCCTTGCGCCGAAATTCGATCGTCTGAACCCCTCGAACAAGCTGCAGCAGATGTTTTCAATCTCTGGGCTCAGCCCTATTCTCAAGTCCTTTCTACCTTTCATCGCTATCGCCTGGGTCGGGGTCGATTCGATTCGGAACCATTGGGCAAACATTCTTTCGAGTTCGTATGTTGATGCGCGGCATTGCGCGAGTCTTCTGGGCGCGCTCCTTTTGGATGTCGGTTGGAGGTCCGCTTTGATCCTTCTTCTTTGGGCGGGAGTGGACTACCTGCTCCTTTGGCGGAAAAGTGAAGGCGATCTGAAAATGAGCCGCCAGGATCTGAAGGATGAACTGAAGCAGTCGGAGGGCAACCCTGAAAACAAGGCGAGAATTCGAAGATTACAACGGTACTCCCGCCGTAAGCAGATGCTCAAGGCCGCTGAAACGGCCACCGTCGTCATTACGAATCCGACCCACTACGCCGTCGCTCTTCGTTATGAAATCAATATGCCTGCTCCCATCGTCGTGGCGAAGGGGCTTGATCTCCTGGCCACAAAAATCAAGGAAATCGCTTGGACTCGTGACATTCCAGTAATGGAAAACAGGCCCCTGGCACAAGCCTTGTACAAGAGCGCTGAAGTGGGAGATCCCATCCCTTCGGCGCTGTATCACGCCGTGGCCGAAATCCTCGTCCTCATCTATAAGGCCCAGGCCGAGGTTAGAAATCGCGATGCACAAAGAAGAGCGTTCGCCACACCCAACACTGAAGCGAGGCCGTTGTGACAAAGAAACCCGGATTGCTTGACACCTTTCGCAAATACTCTGAGTGGGTCATCCCAACAGGGGCGGTTGCCCTTGTATTCGTGATGCTGGTTCCGTTGCCAAGCATCGTTCTCGATCTTCTGCTCACTCTCAGTATCACGCTTTCGGTTCTGGTTCTGCTTACGGCAATCCAGGTTATGCGTCCGGTGGAGTTTTCCGTATTTCCAAGCTTGATCCTGCTCTTGACATTGATGCGGCTGGCGCTCGATTTAGCCAGCACACGGCGAATCCTTCTGCATGGGAGTGAAGGATCATCTGCCGCGGGCAAGGTCATTGAGGCCTTCGGGCAGTTTGTAGTGGGCGGCAACTACATCGTTGGATTTGTCATCTTCATTGCGCTCATTGCAATTCAGTACCTCGTGGTGAGTCATGGCGCGGTCCGCACAGCGGAGGTTACAGCCCGCTTCACTCTCGATGCCATGCCCGGCAAGCAGATGGCGATCGATTCTGACTTGAACACTGGGTTGATCAATGCAGATCAGGCTCGTCAGCGGCGTGAACAGGTTGCGAGAGAAGCAGAATTCTGCGGCTCGATGGACGGTGCCGCTCGATTTAGCCAAAGAGATTCATTGGCGACGATTCTTATCACGGTCATCAATATTGTTGCGGGATTTCTTATCGGCGTGTTCCAGCAGGGGGTTCCATTTCAGCAAGCCCTCAAGACCTACACGATCCTCACGGTCGGTGATGGGTTAGTCGCGATCATTCCGTCGCTGTTGGTTTCAGTCGCCGGTGGCATTGTGGTTACTCGTGCCGCTTCCAATTATTCGTTGGGAACTGACATCGGAAAGCAGATGTTCCGCACCGCGCGTCCCCTATGGATCGTCGGCGGAGTCCTGTTGGCACTGGCGCTGATTCCGGGAATGCCCAAATTCTCGTTTATCGCACTTGGTGCAGGTCTCATGTTTGCTGCCTCAAAGCTCAAGTTCGAAAGCTCCGCCGAGACAGCGGCAGGCGCCAAGTCGGCGACGAAGGCGGACAAGGCGGGAGTTCCTGCCGTCGACCCGATGGACGCTGTATTGAAACTCGACGATTTGATGTTGGAAGTTGGCATCGGACTCGTTCCATTGGTAGATGCAAAGCAAGGTGGCCAGCTACTTTCACGAGTACGCTCGCTGCGAAAGACATTGGCGCAGAGCCTGGGATTCCTGGTACCGTCGATTCATATCACCGACAATCTTGCGCTCAGGGAACGGGAGTACGTCGTCTACCTTCGCGGTGTCGAAATTGCGCGGTGGGAGATGCGGCGCGACCGTCTTCTCGCTGTCAATTCGAATCCAAAACCCGACGACCTTCCGGGGCAAGACACACGAGAACCGGCATTCAACTCTCCGGCGCGATGGATTACTCCGGATCTGCAGGCCCAAGCTATCTCCGCTGGATATGCCGTGGTCGATCACACATCGGTGCTGGCCGCTCATCTGTCGGAACTTATCAAACAGAATGCCCACGATCTGCTGACGCGTCACGAGACGAAGCGTCTCGTAGACCGTCTCACCGAGTCCCATCCCAAGTTAATCGATGAGCTGATACCAAAGCTTCTAACCCTTGGGGAGGTACAAAAGGTGCTTCAGCTGCTGTTGAGAGAACAGGTGTCGATTCGCGATTTGGGGACGATCCTGGAAACACTCGTCGAGGCAGCAGCAACAAACAAGAATCCGGTGCTCCTGGTTGAGGCGGCACGGCATGCGCTGGGCCGAGCACTCATACGGCCTCTCCTCGATGAACAAGGCCGGCTGAGCGTGGTTACGCTGGCCAGCTCTCTCGAAGAAGAATGCGCGCGTACATCCACCCAAAACATGCACCCGCCAGGCGGGGGAGCAATTCAGATTTCAGTGGCTCGCAGGGTACTTGACGGACTCCGCGCCATGTTAGGGGACCAGATTGCCATTGCGCCTCCCATACTTCTATGCGCGTCTCCAGGTCGTTTCTACTTGCGGCGTGTTCTGGAACCCTTCATTCCAAAAATCGTCGTGATCTCGCCTTCGGAGATTCCTCCTATGACGCAAGTGATGTCGCTCGGGTCGGTGCAATGAAAACACTTAAGGCTTACAGAGTTAGCGAGGTGACCACGTGACAAAAGCAGAAATTGCTTACAAGACCAGCGCAACGGACGCGGTGGATGGCAATGACCTGGTGATGCAGGAGCTGTCTCAGGTCTACTACATTGCCGCTAGAATCCGTGAACGGCTACCGCAGCAAGTCGATCTGGAAGACCTCGTCAGTGCGGGTGTCATCGGTCTAATGGAAGCGGTGCGCAGTTTCGACAGCTCCAAGAATGTACAGTTCAAGACCTTTGCCAAGTTTCGCATTCGCGGGGCGATCCTCGATAGCTTGCGCGAATCGGATTGGGGCTCGCGTTACATGCGCAGAAGAGGGCGCGAGATTGCGGACGTCACGGCTCAGCTCGAAGTTCGGCTGGGGCGACATCCTTCCGAGTCCGAAATTGCCGAAGAGATGCAGATCGACTTGCAGCAACTGCACAAAATTGTCGCGCAGATCGATTCGCTTCATCTTGCAGGTCAACAGGTCGCCGTTTCGAATGACCGCACAGAGACGTTCGATGTGATCGAATCGGCGCCCAGCATCAACGATCCCGACCCATTCGACCTGTGCCTTGAGGGCGAGATGAAGTCTCACCTGGCTGAGGCGATCTCCAAGCTCAGCGAAAGGGAGCAATTGATTCTATCTCTTTACTACCGAGAAGAACTCACGATGAAGGAGATTGCGGAAGTGGTTGGCATTGCGCTTTCGCGCGTTTCGCAAATCCGTCAGGCCACGATGGGCAAGCTGAAAGCTTCGCTGGCACACCTTCAGAATCGCCCGGCAGTGAACGAGACGATGTCAGGAGGGTACCTTGAAATCGCTTAGCACAGATGAAGCTATGACAACGAATGTCCCCAGTCATAAGCCGGGTTCCCAATACGCGGCTCCCGTATCTCGATCGATACACCGCTGCGACTTTCGAGCCGCAAGCCTTCTTTCGAATGAAGATGCTCGCGCGCTGACTGGGATCCACGAGGCCTTTGCAGCGAATCTCTCGAGCGCTCTGGATATTTACCTCGGAACAAGTCTCGAAACCAAGCTGCAATCGCTCGACCGACTTTCGGTCAAAGACCATGTCACGAGGATTTCTCAATTCAGTTACAACGTGGTGTTCTCTTTCAGCGCCATTCCGTGCACTATCGTCGTGGAATGTGATATGAATCTTGTCCTCCCGATGATCGAACTGCTCATGGGAGGAGAAGGGAACGTGCGCAGCCAGGAACGGGAACTCTCAGAAATAGACGAAGAGACCATCCAGTACGTGCTTTTACTGATTGTCCGTCAAGCCGAGGCGGCATGGCATTTGCCCGAGCAATCTCTAATCACTGACCGCTGCGTCAAATCTGCGTTGCTGAACCAGTTCTTCCCGGCCAACGAGAAGGTCACGGTCGTGAATTTCGAACTGATGATCGCAGAGAAGCCGTCGTCGTTTCGGCTGGTCTTCCCGACGGTGTTTGCCGGATACCTGATGAAGCAGATAAAGCTCGACCAGCCGCAAAAGAAGGGCGCGATCCGCCACTTCCCGACGCCACCAATTCGTGAACGAATTCTTGACTGCGACATGGAAGTTGCAACAGAGCTCATAGGGCTAAGGGTAACTGTAAGAGACCTGATTGCACTTCAGCCCGGTTCGGTTCTAAAGCTTCGGGCTCCAGTGCAGTCTCCGGCGATGCTAACGGCCGGTGGTCATGGACTTTTTGAAGCGGTACCTGTGCGCAATGGCTCACAGAGGGCGGCGCAACTCGGTCGTCGTGTAACAGCAACTGAGGGGAAGAGGGGCTAAAGACGATGGACAACAAGACTAAAAAAGAGGCCGCACATTCATTTGCGGCGGCGTTCGCTGCAACGTTGAGTGGATCGGTAACCGAGGCAATCGGGGGCCCGTGGCCTCTCGAGGTCATGGACTGCCCGAATCCTCCCACCAGCAAGGATGTACCGATTCACTTCCGCATGACTTTGAGAGGCGCTGTCCAGGGGGATTGTTTCGTAGAGTTCTATGAGCCACAGGTCTCCAGTTTGGTCGCAATGATCAGAAAAGAACCCGCAGAGGCCGTCACAGACCAGAGTCGGGAGATGGTGACGAGCATCCTCGTTTCAGCGATCTCGGGCCTGGCTGAATCGCTCTCACAACGTTATGGAGCGACTACGTGCAAGATCGATCCGGTCGCAGGGCTGGCATTCGGTGGAATGTTGGTTGTGTCCCTCACTGTCTCGAACGATGTCACAGGCTCCCCGCTTCTTCTCTATTTTGATGGCGAACTCCTTGAATCGTTGGCGCATGTGTCAGATGCCAGGCACTCGGGAGATTCTGAAGAGCCCGCAGTTCACCCGATCAACCTGAAGCTCGTCATGGATGTTGAGCTCAATGTGTCTCTTCGATTTGGTCAGCGACAACTGCCGCTCCGCGAAGTTCTGGAATTGGGTAGTGGCTCGGTGATCGAGCTCGATCGAATGGTGGACGAACCTGTTGAACTGCTTCTCGACGGAAAGCTGATTGCGCGCGGTGAAGCTGTCATTGTTGACGGAAATTATGGCTTGCGCGTCACGGAAATTCCGCGGCCTCTGACTGCGAACTTTCTCAATTAGTGATTGGGAGGATTGGAATCATGGGTCTATCAATAAAGTCTTTCGTTCCTGGTCTTGATCTCGGATGGGACCGAACCCGTGCCACATGTGCCTATTCCAGGTGTCACAATAAGCAGCTGATGAAATGCATTCCGCATGCCCGTCCGGGCATTCGGGTGGGCCAGCTTTGGTATTGCAGCGTGGACTGCTTTGCCATGGCTTCGGAAGTTCCGCTTGCGCAACTCTCAACAAGAAGACCTCACGAAATCCGACGCATTCCCCGTCTTTCCATTGGACTTCTCATGCTGCAGCGGAAGTATTTGACAGCCGAGCAGTTTCAAATGGCGCTGGCCCAAAGTCATTGGAGCGGCGAAGAGTTAGAGGACACTCTCATCCGCCTTGGCTTTACCGGCGAGAAGCAAATCACAGCCGCTAGAGCCGCTCAATGGGGCTATCCCGTGCTCTCTCAGGAGCACATTGGGCACGAGGTTGCGGCGGAAATTCCTCGCGCTCTGCTCGAAAGCTGCGCCGCTGTGCCCTTGCATCATTCTGTCGTTGCAAAACGAATCCTTTTGGGTTTCACCTACCGGGTAGAGCACAGCTTCCTTGCGGCTGTGGAGCAAATGACCCGATGCAGACCGGAGCCATGTTTCATTTGCCCCACCGACTTTAAGATGCAAATGGGGCGGTTGGCCGCCGCGCCGGATTATCAGGAAATCGTGATCGATGATCCGGGTACACCGGAGAGAATGTCGAGGACGATAGGGCGGCAGGCGGTCGAAGTCGGTGCAACAGAAGCCGGCTTCACTCGATGCAAGAACTCACTATGGGTCAGGCTGTCTGGAAAACGCGGGAAAACTGACGTCATTTTTCAACTGAAGAACTCTGCCGAGACAGTTGAGGAGAATTCTGAGCTTTTTGAAGACACTGCTCTTGCTTTAGGGTAAAAAGATTTGCACCAGTTGCCGATATGTTATTTGGCGGTGGCAAGGTGCTGAATAAGAAACTCGTTGAAATAGGTTCCGGACGACACGCGCTATCCGACTCGCAGCAGTTTGAGCGCGAATTCTTGCAACACCTCCCCGATGTTCCTGCCTTGCCGGAGACCCTTCTGTGTATGGAACTCGAGATTCACGAGCAGGTTGTGAATCTGGGTGAATTCACCCAATTGCTTATGGGCGACCTTGGAGCTACGCTGCAGGTATTCCGGCTGGCTGGAAATGAATACGGCTCCGCCGGCGGAAGACTCAACCGCATTCAAGATTGCATCTCGGATCTCGGATTGCAGGCGTGCCTTGACGTGGCGTCGAAGCGGACGGTCATCCGCGATGCCAGGAAGGGGGCAATTATAGATGCCTGGATTCACGCAAGGTCCATTGCGAAGCATTGCGCTCTCTGGGCAGAAGCGACGTCGGGAACAATGAACCCCGAAGAGGCATATCTCGTCGGATTGTTCCACGAACTCGGTCAATTGCCGGCGCTTCTTGGCTGGGCTCAAAATGGCCCGTCTTTGGCCGATCAGGCATGTGTGGGCTTGTGGATGGCTGAAGAGTGGGCGCTGCCTCGTTGCGTCAGGGAGTACTTCTGCGAGGGACAGACTTCAGGATCAATTCATCCGTGGTCGGTGATTGTGGATGTCGCTCATCAGCTGGACAGCATGTCAGATCTCGAGAGCGCGGTGCGGAACCGCCTTCGTCAACCATCCTATTCGGTCGCATAGTTCAGCCTCCCCGCCAGGCGGGCAAGCCTGTGACGCGGTTCGAGCTTCTTTGCGGTGAGAACAACCCGATTCTCATCGAATCAAGTCCGCTCTGCGGCCGTTCTCATCAATAACTCATCATCCAGGCCCGTTTCGGACGATTTGGGGCACAATCCGGGCAATATTTGCCCGGTGAAGTGGCAGCCCCCGTGCATTGTTCCAGGGAGGGGAAGTCTCTATGGACAGCGGATACTACGCCGCATGCACAGCTCTGGTAGCCCGTACCCAGGCTTTGGACACGATTGCCAACAACCTGGCAAACGCAAGCACCATCGGCTTCCGAGCCGAACACAATGTGTTCAGCTCGGTACTGGCCAGTGCTGAAGGCGCTTCAGGATCGGCGCTGAACCAGGCCGTAAACAGCTACGGCATTCTGAGCGGGACTACGCTGGATCAAAGCCAGGGAGCTCTGCAAAAGACCGGCAATGATCTCGACATCGGGATTGAAGGGCCCGGCTACTTCGTGGTGCAAACTGCCAATGGCCCTGTTTACACGCGCAACGGCGCGTTCCAGGTATCCAGCCGCGGACAGTTGATCACATCGACCGGCGACGCCGTTATGGGCGATTTGGGAGTCATCTCGATTCTGCCTGGAAAAGTCTCAATCAGCCCTGACGGCACCATATCGTCAAACGGCGCGGTATCGGGGAAGCTGAAAGTTGTCGAATTCGCTCCCTGGACTGAGATGCAGAGCGCCGGCAACACTTATTACTCCGCGCCCGCCAAAACCGTGACCGCTGCGACCAATTCAAGTGTGCGCCAGGGAATGCTGGAGAGCTCAAACGTGAATCCGATTGCCGGCATGGTCGAGCTGGTTACCGCCCAACGTTCTGCAGAGATGATGCAGCGGGCGCTATCGATGTTCAATTCAGAGATTGACAAGACGGCAACGCAAGACCTGCCAAAGATCGGCTAAAGGAGATTCAATGTTTCACGCCCTCTATACCGCAGCAAGTGGAATGACCGCCCAGCAACTGAATCTCGATAACATTGCCAATAACCTGGCAAACTCAAGCACGTCAGGATTTCAGGCGCGTCGGGTGCAGTTCTCAGATCTTCTCTATCAGAATGACGTCATGCCTGGCGCCGCGGCCACGCAACAAACCACCGTGGCATCGGGCCTGCAGATCGGTCTTGGCACTCGCCCGGGAAATACAGAAATTGTGCAATTGCAGGGCGACCTCAGCAGTACCGGCAATCCCCTCGATTTCGCAATCCAGGGCAGCGGATTCTTTCAGATTCTGTTGCCGAACGGCCAGACAGGGTACACGCGGGCCGGGTCTTTCCAAACCGATGCCCAGGGCAACCTGGTAACCGCCAATGGAGATGCTCTTCAGCCCGCCATCAACATCCCGACTGCTGCTACCAACATCACGGTGGGTCAGGATGGAACCGTGAGCGTGACTTTGCCCGGACAGACCCAGGCGCAACAAGTGGGGGTGATTCAACTGGCTACGTTTGCGAACCCGGGAGGACTGAATAGCGTCGGCAACAATATGTATCTCCCGACCACGGCATCGGGCGATCCAGTCGTCGGCGCAGCGGGCGGTTCTGAAGGGTTGGGGACCATCCAGCAAGGGATGCTGGAACAGTCCAATGTAAACGTCGTGGATGAGTTTGTGAACATGATCCTGGCGCAGCGTTCGTATGAGTCGAACTCGCGCGTCATTAAAGCTGCCGACGAGATGCTTCAACAACTGAATCAATTGGCACAGTGAGAAGGCCTCTAATGACGCAAAAAAGGCAAATTCTGGGGTGGGTTCTCCTCGTTTTCACGGCTCTGCCCACATTTGCAGCATCTCGCCGGTTTCCGATTCGTACGGAATTGATTGCCTCGGCATTGACGGGAATCGGAATCCAGGTATTGCCGGAACAGGTGGTGCTCCTGACCGACGTAGTCGCCACCACTAGCGCTCCAAGGCTGACCGTACGATCCATGGAGAAGTCGAGCGACCATCGAATCATCATTCGTCTCGAATGCGACGTGCAGGAGGAATGCCTTCCGTTTTTTGTGAGCATTCGACCTGAAGATGGGAATGACCCACAGCAATCGAGTGTGAAGGCGGGCATGCCACTGCTGTCAGCGCCGGCATTCAATAGTCGATCCAAGACTGTCGCGATCCGTTCGGGATCGCCCGCCATCCTTCTTCTTGACGGTGATCGCGTGCACATTCAGATCTCCGTCATCTGCCTCGAAAGTGGCGCGAGAGGTCAGAGAATCCGTGTAACCAGCCCGGACCATCGGCAAACTTACACCGCAGAAGTAATCGATGGAACGCTTTTGAAAGGGAAGCTGTGATGAACTCGACCCGACATAGCTTCAGTAAGAGGTCTCTGTGCGCGTTGCTTGTTTTAGGCGCGTTGTCGGCATTGCCTGTCCATGCTAAAACCAGCAAAAAAGACAATCCGGCGCAGTTGCGGTCAGATTACATCGCTAAGCTTCGAGAGCAGGATGTTCCACCTGCTGTCCACACCGTAGGAAGTCTCTGGTCGCCGGAAAGCGAAATAAGCAGCCTCTCGGTCGACTACAAAGCACGAAAGCTGAATGATACTGTCGTGATTCTTGTCGCCGTACAAACGACGGCTGCCCAGAACGCTGACGTCAATAGTCAGCGCGCCTTCCAGACGAGCTCGGGAATCACCGGCCTGGCGGGAGATGTCAACACCAAGGGTTTGAACTCGCTGTTCAATGCCAATTCCAATACGACTCTGAAAGGGTCGGGAGCAACCGATTCGAGTTCCAATTTCCAAACCAGTATGACTGCGCAAGTCATCGCCGTGCTGCCGAGCGGCAACCTGGTGATTGAAGCGCAACGGAAAATATTTATGAACAATCAGCACGAAGACGTGACGGTGCGCGGCGTGGTGCGGCCAAATGACATCGGCCCCAGCAATACCGTGCCCTCAACAGCGCTGAGTGACCTTGAAATCGAGATGAAGGGCAAAGGGATCATCGCAGACAGTGTTCGTCGGCCGAACGTGATTACGCGAGCGCTGCTATGGCTCACTGGATTCTGATTATGAAACCTGCGTTCGCAATGTCGAAGTTGTTACAACGCGTCTTGACCTCCTGTGCCATGGCATTTGCGGTTGCCATGTTTGTTCCGGTGCTGCGCGCAGCCTCGGTCAATCCGAATCGCCAGGTCCTTGTCCGGGACATCACGAGCGTTGAAGGCGTCAGAGATAACATGCTCGTGGGTTACGGCCTGGTTGTGGGACTTAATCGCACCGGTGATACCCAGCAGACATATTTCACTGTGCAGACATTGGCGAATGCAATGCAAAAGATGGGGGTCCTGATCTCTCCTGGTGTGGTTGAGGTCAAAAACGTTGCTGCGGTTTTCGTCACGGCGACGTTGCCGCCGTTTGCCCGGCCCGGCGCTGCGCTCGATGTAACTGTTTCTTCGGTCGGCGATGCCAAAAGCCTTGTGGGTGGCGTCCTCTTGATGAGCGCCCTGCACGGTCCCGACGGACAGGTCTACGCGGAAGCTCAAGGGCCGCTCGTCATGGGGGGATACATGGCAGGCAGTTCCATTAATGGCAAGGAAGTCAATTCCACGACGGTAGGATTGGTTCCAAATGGAGGAATCGTCGAGCGCGATACAGCTGTCGACTTGCATGCATTCAAATTGGTTTCTCTGCTTTTGCGCAATCCGGATTTCACCACTGCGAAGAGAATCGCTGACGCCGTGAATGAAAATTTTCACAAGGATATTGCGTCGGCCCTGGACAGCACCAGAGTCGATGTCAACGTGGCCGATGCCGGTGAATCCTCGGTTCCGGAATTGATTTCGCGCGTACAGAATCTCTCTCTCGAAGTACAGACGCCGGCAAGGATCGTAATCAACGAAAGGACAGGCACCATCGTTCTAGGTGGCGACGTCAAACTCACTCCTGTTTCCGTTATTCATGGGAGCCTATCCATTCAAGTTGTGACCACATACGAACCGACCGCTGTGCCTACGGGAGCTCAGGGGGGCGATGGCAAAGGGAGAAGTCGCGGCGACGACCGCTTACAACCTGTACTGGTTCCGCAGACAAACCTCAGCGTTAACGACGGGCCGGCCCAGTCGATGCGGCTCGATCAGGGAGCGAATGTCGAAGAGCTGGTCAACGGGCTTCATGCTATCGGTACGACTGCCCATGACGTCGTGGCGATCTTGCAGGCGATCAAGGCTGAAGGCGGCTTGCAGGCCGAATTGGAGGTTCAGTAGATGGGAACCAGCATGAGTCCGGTCTCGCTGGCGGCCCAGTCCAGTCTTCTGCAGGCAAGAGAAGACCGCATGCTTGGCCAGATGCAGTCGCTGAAAAGCGGCGGCGACGCGGGCGGGAAGATTGAAAAGGGTGCCATGGAATTCGAATCCATGCTGTTGAGCACCTGGCTTCAGCAGGCCGAGCAATCCATGGCCACTGTCCCGGGCGCCGAGGACGACGAGGACGCGGCAGGACGCGATCAGATGATGAGCATGGGCGTGCAGTCGCTGGCCAATTCCATGGCGGCATCCGGCGGCATCGGAATTGCCAAAATGGTGGCTAAAGCTATGCATGCACAGGTAGATAAGGCTGCAGTGAAGACCTCGACGACGGGCGAATCTGCAGGAATCAAGTGATTTACCGCTGAATCTTTGGCTTTTGGTTGAACTTTCGCCAGTTAGGTGCCGATAGGGACACAGACCCAGATCAAGGAGTTGAAAATGAGAATTGATCTAACACAGTTGACATCGAGCCAGATCTCAAACGACCCGAATGCGAAAAGGATTGGCCAACAGGATCTGACTTCCGCTGATCCAGCTGACGGAGGGGATCGAACGACTCTCACGTCTGACTCCAGCTCTGTGAAAGCTCTCGTGAATACGGCGATGAACTCCCCTGCAATCAGGCAAGGCCTGGTGAACGATCTCAAAAATTCCGTGAACAGTGGAACATACAAGATCGATTCCTCAGCGATTGCCTCTTCGATGATTGACGAGCACGCTTAGGCTAATCGTTCGCAGCGGAGCATGCGCGTAGAAAGTTCCATGCATGATTGCACTGGACGTACAGGACCGGAAGATCGAGTTGGAGCAACATCTCCAGCTCTTACGGTCGCTTGCCTGTGAATTAGAACGGGCCATGAAGGCGGTCGCTCAGAACTCCCTTCCTGAACTTGAAGACAGTATCGCGAACCAGCAGGTGTTGAGCGCTCGCCTATCGAAACTTGCAAATGGATTGAGCAGAGACTTTAGAGAAACAACCGCACCCTCACTCGCTCACCTCGATAGAGATCTGATGCGGCAGATCGGCGTTGCTTCCAGTACGCTGCAGAAATTAAATCAGCGATATTCTGCTCTGATCCAGCATTCCAGTCGTTCCGTTGAATTGATGGTGTCGCTTTTCAGTTCATTCAAAGGACAATTCCAGGAGGGTTCTGCACCCAGGTTGAAACATCAAACCTGGTCTTGCCAGATCTAATTGCGATGGGCGGATTAAATACCTCACTTTTGATCGGCGTGCAGGCACTCGAAGCGTCGCAGGGCGCGCTTGCCGCCACCAGCAACAATATTTCTAACGCCAACACTCCGGGGTACACCCGCGAAATCGTGGATTTCTCTGAGAACCAGATGAACGATACGGGAAGCGCCGTTTCGGGCGGCGGTGTCTCCCTGGACAACCTCCAAAGCGTTCGAGATGAGCTGCTTAATCTGCAGATTCAGAATCAGACATCGTTACAGAGCAGCGTCAACACGCAGTACTCAAATCTCCAGCAGATTCAGTCTTACTTCACAAACAGTGGCACCGACATCGCAAGTGCGTTGACTGCGTTTTCGACCAGCCTGACTCAACTTTCGGCCACGCCGAGCGATTCGGCCGTTCAGCAGAACGTGATCGTCAGCGGCCAGAGTCTTGCCCAGGCCTTTAATACAACGGCTCAGGGGCTCTCGAGTGTGCAGTCCGAGGCGGATGGGCAGGTGACGCAGACAGTTGCCCAGATCAACTCGCTGACCGCCCAGATCGCGCAACTTAACGGTCAGGTTTCGCAGTTGGCCGCTGCCGGCAAGGATGGCGGCACGGTGCAGGATCAGCGCGATGAACTGGTGCAGCAGCTTTCCACGCTCACCGGCATCTCCGTCACGCAGAGCGACGGGGGAGAGACCATTACCACGGGCAATGGAACTCCTCTGGTTATGGGCTCACAAAGCTTCTCATTGCAAACCACCACCGACAGCGATGGAATGCAGCATGTGCTGGATTCAAACGGGAACGACATTACTTCTTCAATCCAAGGTGGCCAGCTCGGGGGAGCAATCCAGATCCGTGATCAGGAGATCCCTGGTCTCCTTTCGCAGCTCAACACGCTTGCCAGCCAGTTTGCAACCGCATTCAATGCCGCCCAGGCCCAAGGCTACGATTCAAACGGCAATGCCGGTCAAGAGTTTTTCACGATTCCGTCAGGCACTGCAGGAGCCGCTGCCGGCATCAGCGTGGCAATTACCGATCCTTCCCTGATCGCAGTCAGTTCTGACGGTTCTGCGGGGAGCAACGGAAACGTGGCAAATCTCTCTGCTGCGTTGACCACAGCTTTACCCTCTGGTCAAACGGCTGCGGGCGCATACGCGAATATGGTTTTTCAAGTCGGTTCCGACACTGCGAATGCCTCGACTCAATCCACCGCTATCGGTCAGAACCTGTTGCAACTTACAAATCAGCAGGGCTCAATTTCCGGGGTGAGCATCGATGAGGAAACCACCAACCTGATTCGTTTCCAGACCGCTTACGAGGCGGCCGCGCGGATCGTGAGCACAATTCAAGCACTCAATACCGTGACCCTCGATATGGGCTCCACTCAGAGTTATTAACCGATATGCGCATAAATCCGACTTTCGTCCCGAACATTATCGCCGACTTGCAACAGAGCCAGGCGACGCTCAATGTTGCATTGCAACAGGTGGCCACCGGCAAAAGCGTGAGCGTGCCATCCGACAATCCGGAAGCCTCGGCCGAAATGGTGCAGAACACCATCGAATCCGGAGAGGTTGACCAATACACTCAAAACGTGACGAGTGTGCTCGGATCTGTTCAATCAGCCGACTCGGCACTGGGTTCCGTCGTTACTTCCCTCACGCAGGCGGTGTCGTATGGGGCCGAAGGAGCCAACGGCACCATGAGCGCCTCGAATCAGCAGGCGCTTGCGCAACAAGTGCAAGCTATTCTCACCAGTGTGGTTGCCCAAGCCAACACGTCCTACCAGGGCGCCTACTTGTTTGGCGGAACGGCAAGCACGACGCCTCCCTACGTGGCCAGTTCTTCCTCTCCGTCAGGTTATGCGTACAACGGAAACAGCGAGGTGAATTCGGTAGCGGTGGGTGACCAGCTAAACGTGCAGACGAATCTTCCCGGTAATCAGATCTTCTCGAATTCGGGCGGCGATGTCCTCGGTTCGCTGAGCTCGCTTGCTTCCGCGCTCCAGAGCGGTAACTCCGCGGATATTGCGACCGCGACAAACGCTGTTTCAGCGGCGCTCAACTACGTCAGCCAGCAGCGTGTCTTCTACGGCAATGCCGAAGGCCAGTTGAATTCTCAAGAGACGTACTTGCAGCAGGAAACAGTCAACCTTACGTCGCAACAGACATCCCTGGTGGGAGTCGATATGGCCACGGCCGCGACCAATCTGAGCTCGGCGGAAACGGCAAACAACGCAGCGATGGCGGCTGCGGCGAAGGTCCTCCCCGACACGCTCCTCAACTATTTGTCGGCGCCGTCTTAGGATTCGTTATCTAACGTTCGGAGGCAACTCAAACCGCGCTCGGCGAGCGAAAACAAGCGAATACGAAGCTGCCAGGTCGTCGAGATTCAAGCATTCTTACCCCTGACAACGCTCGCTTTTCGGCAGGGGCCCGCCCTTATCAGGCTTCCCGGCCTTCAGGCAAAGCAGGTTGCGCGATGGCGGACTTCGGCCGGCTACGCTGACCAGTTGCCGCTTCTGCGCTCGGATTGCTCTGCAAACGCTTTGGGATAATTTGCAGTTTGCACGGGCGGCAGCACTTCGGGATTGCCCGGCTCGGTTCGAGCATCAATCTGTTGCCAATGCTCGCGAAGATCCAGGACCAACGCCATCTGCTCTTCAAGGATCCTGATGGATCTGGTGGTCTGCGCTTCAATCATTTTGCGTCTAAGAGATGAATAGAACGCGATGAGTTGTTGCGCCAGTTCGCCGTCGCTACCGCGGTGCGTCCAGTCCTCGAGGTATCCAATGACGAGCATGGCGTGATCGACTTCCCGGCAGCGCCGTTCCAGGTCGTTGTTGCGCTCGGCTTCCGCGGCCCTGCGCAAGTCGCCGGCGAGCGTGTCGTAAAGGGAGATAAGTAAGCCAAAGCCACTTGCGCCCTCGGTTGCCGTCCTTCGATATGCCAGATCTGTGGGAGTCATCTTCGTGTCCGCCTAGCCATTGTTATTGTTGTTGTTCAAGCCCAGCTCAGTGTTGATTTGCTGCATCTCAGTCGGCAGTTGTTGCAGCGCAATCTCAGCCTGGCTGTACTCGCTCTGCAATTGTGTTCGAAGCGGCGTGATGTAATTTGTTTCAAAGTTGCTGATGTCGGATTGCAGGCCGCTTTCTTCCGTGCTGATGCTTTGAAGGTCAAGAGTGAATGCGCCATCCGCGGGGCTGATATAGGTGGTCAGTTGCTGATCGAGGCTATTGGCAAATCCGTTCAGGGAAGCCCCTTGAAAGAAGTTCTGCACGTCGCTGAAGTTATTTTGGAGTGCATTGCTCAGCGTTGCGCTATCCAATGTCAAAGTGCCGTCGTCGTTGACCGAGATGCCCAGGGAAGACAGGTTCGGTACGGTCGTGGATCCGGATGCGGACGTAGCCGTGTAAGAGATCGCGGATTCGAGAGTCATCTGGAGGCTGCGCACGTCAGAATCGGTCGCCAGCACGCCCTCTGAGGTGCCGCTAAACGTAAATTGCGTGTTTAGATCCGTGACTGCTTTGTTATAGTCCGTAACGAATTGACTGATGGCCGTCGAGACCTGGCTCGTATCGGGAGCAACGGTCAAGTTCACACTGGTTCCGGGGCTGGCGTTCAGCAGATTCAGGGTCACTCCGGCGATTGCTCCGGTGACCGTATTGGATGCGCTTGCGATCGAGATTCCGTCAACGCTTAGTGAGGCATTCTGGCCGGTGACAGCCTGCGTAAAGCTCAAACTTCCACCGGTCGCAGAACTAACCGAGAAATTTGCCGCCTGGCCAGAAGTATTGCTCACGATTGCAAGCCGCGCTCCATTCGCATCGGAGATCACGCTTGCAGTAACCCCAAGATTATCGCTGTTGATCGTGTTTGCCACGTCGTTGAGCGTGCTCGTTCCCGTGCCTGTTGAAATGGTGGTGACCGTGCCATCGGCACCGGTGATCGTAAAGTTGCCCGCCGCAAGGTCTGTTGTCGAGCTGGTGACGTATCCTGATGCCCAGGAAGCGGTCTTGGCCAGGCTGTTGACTTCGACAGTGTGGGTTCCCGAGGCACTTCCTGAAGCAGCTGTCGCAGTGACCACGCCGGAGTCGGAGGAGCTGACCGTGGTCGCAGACAAGGGACCCGTGAGCGAATTGAGCGACTGCATGTCGTTATCGAGATTGGTTGCGTCGGTCTGAATCTGGGTCAAGGCAGCGGACTGACTTTGAAGTGTGGACTCCTGGTTCTCCCACGAAGTTTCCGGTGCCCTGGCCGCTGTTATCGCTGAATTAACCGCAGAGGTTACATCGATGCCTGTCGAAGCGGATCCAGTTGCAGCTTGCAGAATCGAGCTGATATCGATGCCGGAGCTGGAAGTGGATGCGGACGCCAACAGCGAATTCAAAGCCGACACTGAACTCATAAACCTTGCCTGTTTCTGAACTGGACGTCGTCTATTTATCGCCCAGCTCTTTCAATTCGAAACGCAAAATAATATCGGCACATCGGACACTGAAGTTCAGGTTTCTGGAAATAAAATGGTGGCGCCTTGTGGGGCGCCACCCGAGTGTTGTGGTTAAGGTTTGCTTACTGGAGCAGCTTCAGAACAGCCTGCTGTGCCTGGTTGGACTGCGACAGGGCTGCCATGCCGGTCTGCTCAAGGACGTTGTACTGCGTCATCTTCGCAACCGTAGAGCTGATGTCAGCGTTCTGAACGCTGTTCTGCGCGCTGGTCAGGTTGGTTACCTGCGTATTCTCAACGTTTTCGGCGGCTGTCAGCTGGTTGACGGAGGCGCCGATGGAGCCACGGGTCGCTGAAACTGTGTCGATGGCCTTGGTGATCGCTGCCAATTCAGCGGTGGCAGTCGTGGTGCTGGTGAGGGCGGTTGCAGCCGAGGACAACCCAAGTCCAGCGGCTGTGAGCACACCAGGCGTAACGGTCACTGTTGAGTTGCCGGCGGCAGTGCCGTCACTGGTGAAGACCGTGTTGCCATCTGCTGTGAAGACCGACGCTCCATTGAAGTTGGTGGTCGAGCCGATCGTGCCGATTTCCGTGAGGATCGAAGTATATTCGGCCTGCGCTGCCGTCGCTTGGTCGGCTGTCAAACCGCCGTTCGCGGCTTCGGTCGCCAGCGTAACTGCACGGTTGAGCAGTGAGGTGACCTGCGAGAGCGCGCCATCGGCGGTTTGCGCGAATCCGATGCCGTTGGCGGCATTCTGGCTGGACTGCGTGAGGGCCGAAATGCTTGCGCCCAGGCCGGAGGCGATTGAAAGGCCGGCTGCGTCGTCTGATCCGGAGTTGATCTTCAGACCGGTCGACAATTGCAACAGGGTGTTCTGAAGAGAGGCTTGGGTTGAGGACAGGGCGTTTTCTGCGCCCAACTGAGAAACGCTATTGAGTACGCTGATCATTGGTATTGCTCCTTATATCGATTTCCGCCTGCACCGAACCAGTTCCGTCTACAAAAGAGGTCCAGAATCGCTACTTGGAGCAGGTGGTTTGTTGTTGCGTGCACTCTATCGGCGGGTCAATTTGAAGATTCTAGTCCGGCCGAAAAAAAATGTTTTTGCTTACTACAACTTAGGTGTGCATCAGCGACCAAACGCTTGCGCTGAACAGAGCAAAAACCTCTCGAACGTGCGATTGAATCAATACTGCCGCCCGAGCCACATCACGTCGAGGCATCTTGTGACTCGTTAATTGTTGGGGATGTGTCGTGGATTAATTCTGCGCAACCAGCACTTTGTCGGTATCTGCGCAATGCACTTTCATTGATAATCGCCGAGGTCCGCAAAGGCAAAGCTTCACGGCAGCAAGTTGAAAGACGCCGCGCGCCGGGAACGATTCTTTTCGGCGTACATGGCAGTGTCTGCCTTCTCAATCACTTGCTGGATCGATTCTCCGGTGCGCCACTCTGCGACGCCGATGGATGCATCCACCCATATCTCGAGCGGCTTTTTCTTGTCCTCTAACTCAATCGTGTATTTGCCGAACACCCAGTCCCGTATGCGCGCAATGTGTGAGTTCGCGCTAATTTCATCGCAACCAAGCACGACCACAAATTCATCTCCACCCCAACGGCCAACCAGGTCTCCCGAGCGCGTATTGAGCTGCAGCTCCTTCGCAAATTGCTTCAGCATCTTGTCTCCCACAACGTGTCCATACTTGTCATTTACATGCTTGAAGTGGTTCAGATCGAGCATCACCACGCTGAACGGCTGTCTGTTCTCAATATTCAAATGCACGCGCTCTTCAACGCTGCGGCGATTGGCCACTCGCGTCAGTTCATCTCGAAAAGCCAGGTGTTCAGCCGCTTTGAGCCGGGTTTCGTAGATCGAGACTTCGGCCTTCAGGCGTGCCACCAATTCCTGACTGTCAAGTGCCATTTGGTTCACGCTGTTTTTCAGTTCCGTCACGCGATTGACGAGTGAGGACCGAATTTCCGTCAGATCATCCAAGTCGGCAATCCGTTCCAAGCGATCAGTCAGTTCCTTGAAATGCCGTGAATGGCCTTGATTCTTATGTCCGACACACTCGGCGGCATTGGCCAGGGCGATTAGAAGCTCTTTGACCTCATCTGCCTTGCCTTTGAAGTACTCAGAAGTCCGTCCACCCCATTCCTCCAGCAGGATTTCGACCTGCTTCTCCGTCAAGTTCAAGGACTCAAATGTTGGGCTCATGGAGAGGCGTTGTTGAAGCCCCTTCAGGCTCTCCTCAAGATCTACTCCCAGGTTCGGATAGACCTGGCTCGCATTCTTGCCTATGGAAGAAAGCAAAGCTTGAAAGCATTCCGTAGTCTGCGAATTGAGAGAATCGGTTGGATCGTCGCGCTCGGGCGGCTCAAACGTTTCCATATCGAGATACTTCTTGAGAGAGATCATGGGCGATGCCGGCCTTTCTCACTTCTGGAAAACAGAGAATGGGATTTCAATCCGCCCCTCGTAAAGGAGCAAAGCACTTCAAGTAGGACTCCATGCGCCTGTCCGTTCCTGTTCTGTTTCGAGTGACAGAACCCAAGGCTCTCGTGGAAACAGGTTTTAAGCTGTATATCGGCACTTTCGTGTTCCTTTTTCAAGGATGCGGAAGCAACTGACGATTTTGCTTTGAAACGGAGCCTGAAAGTGCCGCTCCTCGAAAAGCAAGGCTTCGCCGAAGTTTGCTCAATTCAAGATGCCAAAGATGGCTACAGCGGAGTGCGCTTCATCCGAGATGACTGGGAACTATCTTTGATAGCTGACAATTTCGCAAAGAGTTGTCCCGGGAGTCCCCTACGAGCGACGATGACGCTCACTCTTGAATCTAGGCTCCAATCACTTTTCTCGAATCGACTTCCCCCATGGAGGGGTACATGATCCAAGGTTCACTCACTTCGATTGAGCGCTTAGGACTGTGCCCTGGAACCGAGACTATGCACTGTTTTACTTGTTCAAGCTCACACTCTTGGCAGAAGGCGAGATTCGAGTCCTTCGATTGCAGTAGCTCCTGCCAGGATCTCTGACAGCAGACGGTGCAGTTTCGTCCTGCGTTCTTCGCGTGATACAGACCAACATCGGCGATGGCAATCGCTTCGAGAGCAGATCTCTCGCTCGGCATCACCTCAACTGCGCCGATGCTCAGGCTGATTGCGATTTCAATGTTTCCGTAAAGAACCGGTTCGGTAACGACCGAGTGTCGGACCCTCTCCGCTATTTCGCAGAGTTGACTTCTGCTGGCATTTGGAAGTGCGATGAAAAACTCCTCA
This sequence comes from Occallatibacter sp., assembly GCA_035524195.1. Taxonomy (GTDB): domain Bacteria; phylum Acidobacteriota; class Terriglobia; order Terriglobales; family Acidobacteriaceae; genus Telmatobacter. Next base: position 87,625 of record DATKPJ010000048.1, on the reverse strand, counting down.
CCTCCGTAACGGCCAAGAAAATCATAGGACCGCAGAGCACCCCTGAGGCGCGTCGCCGTCTCTTTCAGCACGGCATCACCGGCGGCATGGCCATAGGTGTCATTCACTTTCTTGAAATGGTCCAAATCAAGCATCAGGAGACCGGTCATTGTTCTGGTGCGAGCCGCACGATCAAGCTCCCCGCGGAACAAGTCAAGAAACGCTGCTCTGTTCCAAACGCCGGTTAAACCATCCACTGTCGCTTGGTCTCGCAGACGATCCCGAGCTTTAATCAGATCATCCTGAACAGAGAGGATGCGAGTTGCGACCGTAAGCCTGGATCGCAAATCCACCACATCGAAGGGCTTGGCGAGGTAATCGTCTGCGCCGGACTCCAATGCACAAGCGACATCTTCTTTGTTATTCCTGCCGGTAATCAATAAGATGTAACGGTAAGACTTGGACTCCACCTGCCGCACCCTGCGACACAATTCGACCCCGTCGATTCCAGGCATCATCCAATCAACGATCAAAAGCTCTGGAGATTCCTCCTGCATCAGAATCTTCCAGGCAATCTCTCCATTCTCCGCAGTAACAACCGAATAACCCCAGGCTTCGAGCCAGGCAAGCAGCATACAGCGAACCGCTTCATCGTCCTCGGCCAGGAGAACGCGCGGCCGTTCTCCTGAAGGGGGAACTGGATTGGCGAAACGTGCGAGCGCCTTGAGAGTGGATTTAGAGCTTCGACAGCTTTTGTATTTGTCACGCCTCATCAAATTCATCGTGAAAAACTAACAGCACGCAAGATGCCAAACAAGAAGCCCCTGATTCGATTGGACTTTATTGCGCCTCCGAGGGGAAACAAGTGGCTTGAAGCCGGCCGAATTGGTCCGCAGATGAGGAGTCGATGAGAGGCATCGAATGCTGTCTTTCCAGTTGACTCGATGGTTTAGCCTGCGGCGCATGAACCTGGGAGGGTTTGATGTGGCGTGTGGCGGGAAGGTGGGCATGTTCGCCGCATTTTCTGGTATTTGAAACTAGATTAATAAAATTCATTTTTATACTTGCAAAGATTGAAAATATTTAGTATTGTCTCTCGTGTAGTTCAGAAACGAGGATGGCGCCTCATGGATGAGAACCTCAAGACGGCTTCTGACTGGCAGGAACTATTGCGAATCGCACAGGGCGCCGAGTTGGTGATCGAGCGGGTCCGGATCCCGGAGAAGCAGATTGCCATTGAGGGCACGTTTACGCTGCCGGAACTGGCACGGCTGAGCTTGGAGGACCAGGTTTTCATCGCCGCGTTTCTGCGGTCTCACGGCTCGATCAAGGAGATGGAGCAGGTGTTTGGGGTGAGCTATCCGACGATCAAGGCGCGCCTGAACCGGATTGCCGGGCAGCTGGAGTTTGTCGAGACCAATCCGTCTCCGTCGCGGACGGAGGTGCTGGAGCGGCTGAAGAGCGGCGAGATTTCGGCCTCCGACGCGATCCGCGAATTGGAGGCCCTGAAATGACTCCGAATATCGCCGTTGTCTATGTCGAATATCCGCGATGGCGGGCGATCCGGCTTTGGCTGCCGTTGTTTTTGCTGTGGATTCCGCTCGTGCTGCTGTCGCCGCTGATTCTTCTGCTTGTGCTGGGCGTATGCCTGGTTGGCCGGATCAACCCGTGGCAGGCGATGACGACATTCTGGGCAATCACCTGCAGTTTGCCGGGAACCGATGTCCGTGTGTGTGCGGACGGGAACCGCGTGACGGTTCGCATTCTGTGAGGTGTGCCATGAATTCCGATCGTCGAACGATTTTGTGGTTGACTGCGATGGGGCGCATTACGCCCCACGAGGCCGAACGGCTCCTGGCGATGGGACCGGATTCCGATGAAGCCATTCTGAGAGTTGCGGTCGGTTTTGCGATTGCATGGTTGGCGCTTCCCGAACTGCACGAGATTGCTGCGGGACTTGCGCACACGATTCACTCGCTGACGCCCGGATTGTTTGCTGCCGGCCATCATGCGCTTGCCATTATTACGAGGTTGCTGGGAGGGGGATTATGAACGAGAATCGGCGTCAAATTCTGGAAATGTTGGCCGCGGGAAAGATTACCGCGGATGAGGCTGAGCGCCTGCTTGTCGCCCTGGAGCCGGATGGGAGGGCGTCTGGGGATTCGCGCGGGCCGCGAACCAACGGACCCGAAGGGGACAGGAATTCGGCTAGACAGACGCGAGCGAAATATCTGCGCGTGCTGGTTGAAGCCGATGAATCGATGACCGGGAACAAAGGCCTGACAACCGTAAACGTGCGGGTGCCGATGCAGCTGCTGCGCGCAGGAGTGCGGCTTGCAAGCCTGATTCCAGCGCAGGCGCACGACCAGTTGGATGAGGCGTTCAGCCGGCATGGAGTTCCCATTACGCTCTCGCAGATCAAGCCGGAGAATCTTGAAGAGCTGATCGACCACCTTGACGACCTGACGGTGGACGTTGACGGCCAGGACGGAAACAAGACGAAGGTGAAGGTGTTCTGCGAGTAGACCGGGGGACAGAGAAAAGGACGCAGGCCGGATCGGCAGCAAACATCAATCCCAAACATCCGAAAGTGAACCAGTGCCCAGAGGCAGTGCTGGGTGCCAAGGGGCGAAATACGCCCGAAAAAGGAGAACTGAGATGACAACGATCGCCATGCACAAGCCGCATGCAGACCGGGGAATGGAAGGGATCGTCGCGAAGTGGTATGCGGCGAATACCGCAGAAATGATGAAGGAATATATCGCGCTGGCGCGCCGGACTGCGAATGAACTGCTGCAGGGAAGCCGGGTGCTTGAAGTCGCTCCGGGGCCGGGCTATTTCTCGATCGAGCTCGCCAAACTTGGAAAGTATGCGATCACCGGTCTCGATCTAAGCCACACGTTTGTGAGGATCGCAGCAAAGAAAGCCCTGGAGGCCGGTGTCAAGGTGGATTTCAAGCAGGGCTCAGCATCGAAAATGCCGTTGCAGTGCAACCAATTTGATTTTCTGCTTTGCCGCGCGGCGTTCAAGAATTTTGCCGATCCGGTGGGTGCGCTGCGGGAGATGTGCCGAGTGCTGAAACCGGGCGGGCGCGGCCTGATTATCGACCTCAAGCGCAATGCCTCGCCGAGAGAAATCAGCAGGGAAGTGGACGGAATGGGATTGACCGCGGTGAACAGGATCCTGACCAAGCTGGCGTTCAAGACGATGCTGTTGAAGAGTGCCTACACGAAAGAGGAGTTTGAGCAGATGCTGGCGCAGACGGAGTTCAGCCGCGTAGAAATCACCGAGAGCGCGCTGGGTTTTGAAATTTCGATGACGAAGTAGGTCGAGAACGAGGATTGGGGCAGGATTCAGCCCCCCACGAGAACTTCGCGTCAGGGACGGCGCACGGGTTTTTGCATGGGGACCACCTGCACGGTGACGTCGCGAACTTCAGAAAGGAAGCGATTGAGCACCGAGCCGCGCAGGAGAATATCCCAGCGGGAACGGGCAGACTGGCCGAACACGACGTGCGAGATGCTTTCCTGCTGAGCGAAGCGAATGAGCGCATCGGAGACGTTGCTTTCGTGGAGGGTGATGACCTGGGCGCCGAGGTCACGCGCCATGCGCTCGTATTCTTCGAGGCGATGAAAGGCTTCAGGATCGCCGTGACCCTTGTCGGCGTTGGGTCGGATGACGTAGACGGCGTACCAGTTTGTAGCCAGACGGCCGGCGATGCGTGCGCCAACACGGAGAAGGCGTTCGGTACCGGGCCGGGTGCTGAGGCACACCATGACTTTTTCCGGGATGGGCGCCTGTTCGAGGCCCTGGTTGCGGCGATACTCCGATGCGCGGTTGCCCACCTGCTCGGCGGTGGTGCGCAAAGAAAGTTCGCGAAGCAGATTCAGATTGCCCTTGCGAAAGAAGTTTGCCAGTGACTGCTCGACCTTTTCGGGGGCATAGATCTTGCCTTCGCGCAGGCGGGAGCGGAGTTCTTCTACAGTGACGTCGACGTTGACGACTTCGTCGGCGCGCTTCAGGAAGCTGTCGGGAACGGTCTCGCGGATGACGGTGTTGGCGGAGCGATTGACGGCGTCGTTGAGGGTTTCAAGATGCTGGATATTGACGGCCGTCATGACGTTGATGCCGGCGTCGAGCAGCTCGATCACGTCCTCGTAGCGTTTGCGGTGCTTGCTTCCGGGAACGTTGGTGTGCGCCAGCTCATCCACGATGACGGTGTGAGGATGGCGGGCGAGGATGGCGTCGACGTCCATCTCCTTGAGCTCGACGCCGCGATAGGGAATCACACGCTGTGGCACGATTTCAAGGTCGCCGACCTGTTCGGCGGTTTCTTTGCGGCCATGAGATTCGACAAGGCCGATGACAACGTCAACGCCCTGCTTGCGCTTGATGTGGGCGTCGCTGAGCATGTGATAGGTTTTGCCGACGCCCGGAGCGGCGCCGATATAGACGCGAAGCCTGGCCGGTTCCTGCTGCCGTTCGAGCTGGATTTCTGGCATTGTCAGCCCACCTCGACCGGATGATGAAGGCTGTCTGCAACCGCGACAGGAAGAGTGAAGCGGAAGGTAGCTCCATGGCCGAGACGGCTTTCAACGGCGATTTGTCCGCCCATGGATTCGACCAGGCGACGCACGAGAGCGAGACCAAGACCTGTGCCGGTGTCGGAGAATGCGTTGAAGCGATCGAAGATATTGCTGAGCCGTTCGGCCTCAATGCCGCGGCCTGTATCGTGCACGGAGAACTGGACGAAGTTCTTGATCTCTTCGGCGGCGAGAAGGATTTCGCCGTCGGGCGGCGTGTAGCGCAGGGCATTGGAAATGAGATTGTCGAAGATAGAACGGACGGCGCGGCGGTCAGCGTTGACGGCGGAGAGATCGGCGAAGGCGCGCACCTCAATGCGGATTTGCTTTTCGGCGGCCTGGTCGATGTAGCGGTCACGGGCTTTGTCGAGAATTGTGAGGGGGCGGAGCTGCTCGAAATGCATCTCGCGCTTGCCGGTATCGAGTTCGGCCACGTCAATGAGGTCCGACATGAGCTCGTCGAGTTTTTCTGATTCGCTGCTCGCGGCCGCGACGAGCTCGGCCTGGAGAGGCTGCAAAACTCCTCCGAACCCCTGGCTGAGGGCGTAAATGCCGCGGCGCAGTTGCAGCAGAGGACCGCGCAGCTTGCGGCTGGCGACGGTGATGAACTGGGTCTTGAAGCGGTCGGTGTCCTGCAGCGTAGTGACGTCTTCGAGGGTGGTTACGGCACCCAGGAGACGGCCCTCGGCGTCGCGCATGGGTGTCGTTCGCAGGCGATAACTGCGCTCCTGCTTGCCGATGCGCATAGGAAGCAAGGAAGCTTCATCTTCGGTACCCACGGCTTTCTGCATGGCGACGGCGTCGCGGATGGCGTTGAGAATCTTGTCGCCTCCGGGCGTGCTGCTGAGCGCCATGCGGTCGGAAGCGGCGTCTCCCAGCATTTCTGCGGCAGCCTGGTTAACTTTGAGAATGTGGCCTTTGGCGTCGGTGACGATGATGGGTTCGAAGATGGATTGCAGAACGGCATCGGAAAGCTGGAATTCCATCTGCTTGCGGCCCGCCTCGGAGTCGCGCAGATCGCGCATTCTGACAGCGATGCGGTTCAATTCGCCGGCGATCACGCCAAAGTCGTCGTGGCTGCTCCACTCGACGCGGTGCTCCAGGTTGCCCTGCGCGATGTTTTTTGCGTCGCGAGCGAGCATGTGGATCGGCTGCAGGACGGAGAAGATGGTGGCGGCGGCAACCAGGAGCGACAGAAGGCAGAAAAGAATGGCCGGACCCCAGTCTCCGGCTGCGGCGAGCGCATGGCGGGTGACCAGCGCCAGGCCCACAGTGAGGGCGGCGAGAAGCAAACAGCCAAGGATGAGGCGTTGCGCAAAGTTCAGCATGGAGCGGGCCCCGCGCCGGCAATTTCATCTGGAAACCAGGAATTGCATCTTATCTCATTCGGTAAGCGGCCGGTTCCGGTTTGAACGTTGGAATCCTGCCGGCAAAATTCAACTCGAGGGGCGGCCGAGAGCAGCGGCATCTCGGTGAAAGATTCGGAATGAAAGCGTTTCGTGTTGCCTGCCGGGAAAAGCTCTGCGGTCCGACCGTTCCCTGAATCTGCAATAGCCTGGTACCTCCTACCATTTTCGCGGATATGGCTGGAGCACGTAAAGCGGGGGAGAGAGGCGATGGTCTTATGGAATCCGGCAGACGGCGAGGGTGCCGTTATGCCAGCGGCAATCCAGTCCTGCGGGCTGCGGATAGGAGACGAGCGCCCAGTTTATTCCAAATTCAGTTTTGAGGCGTTCGAAGTCACCGAGCTGGAAGTGCTTCCATCCGACTTGGGCGTCGGTCTGTTTCTCCCACGCCGGGCCAAGCTCCGGTACCTGCATCACAACGGACGTGTCTTTAATGGCGTCGGCGAGCTGGCTTCGCTCGGCCAAGGCACGGAAGCTGTGGTAATCCTCGCCCGGGGCAGCGAGGTAATGGGGGTCGAGCGCGAAGTAGGCGTCGGTGGGGGTATTGATGCGAATCCAGGCAAAAGCCTGCAACCAGGGATTGGCGGTCCGGAGGCCCGGCAGTTCGAGATGTGGACTACTGCTGTAGAGGGATTGTTGAGCCGCAAACATGCCAACGTTAATCGCGACGAGAAAAACAGCCCAGCGCCAGACTGACTGTTTCAGACAGTACTTGCCGAGGAGGCAGCCCGCGATCAACACCATGAAGTAATAAACGAGGTGGAGGAAGCGCATCGGCTGCAGCGGGGCAAGACGAATGAGCGCGGGCGAACTGAGCATGACAACAGCGACAGCCAGTTGAAAGACGCCGTACGCGAAGACGGCGAGGGCAAAACGCTCGATGCGGGTTTCGCGGTGTTTAAGAGCGATGCGCCAGAGAAGCCAGAAGAGGAGAAGAGGCGCCAGAGCGCCGAGCCACTCATACCAGGTCCACCGGGACAGGAAGATATAGGACCGGGTGTTGAGGGCCTTGCGCCAGATGGGCGTGGGAGGTTCGAAGATCCAACCCAGCGGCAGGGCGGCGGCCACGGTGTTGCGGGCAAAGGTGGTGCGCCACGAGCGGAGCCAAACATGTACCGGTTCATGCAGCGCCATGGTGAGAAAGAACCCGAAAGAGATTCCCAGCGCTCCCATGATGGGATGCAGCACGAAACTCAGCAAGAAAAGCGGCACCGCCTGCAACCGCTTGCCCACCATGATCCGTGAGACGCCAAGAAGAATCAGGGCAGTCGCCAGATTTCGAGGATGCAGATGCTGATCGGCGAGGTAAAGTGCCGTACCGGCAACGGGAAGCGTGAGCATGGCTGCAACGAATGCGACACCGGCCCATTGTGCCCTGTCCTCGTCAAAGAGCGTACGTGCGATACTCCAGCAGCCGACGATGATGAGGATGATGGAAGCAATCTGCCAAAGCAACTCAGTGCCCGCGACCGGAATGTGGGTGAAGCGAACGAAGCCGGCTACCCATTTGTCGAACATGGTGGCCTGGAGCTGAACGCGGAAGAATTCGGAGTCGAAGGGATAAAGCGCCGGGTGCAGGTCGCTTTTCACAGCAGAAAGATAGACGCTGTCGTCCTCAATGCCGGGGTGATAACCCATCACCACAAAGGCGGCGAACGAAAAAGCGAGAATCAGTAAAATGTTCCGTTTACGAAGCTTATCCACTCGAATCAGTCCAGAACTCCCGTTGGCTTCCGCTCCGCGCGGGTGTGATGAGATTTCGCTTGCGCCGGGGGTGAGGGGAATGCGAACAGACCCAACGCGTAAACAGGGCGGAACATCGTGCCTCTTCCTAATCCAGAAACCGCAAACCCGCCGTACTGACCGATTTGTGGGAGATATGAAAGGCTTTTGGCAAAATATAATCCAGAATAACAAAGCGGGCAAATGAAATCGGGGTCCGCGGGGCGACGTGAGTGTGGCGCGAGTAACGGGCCGAAAATTGGGATTACATTCAGGTTAGACTCGCGGTGGATGAATTGGATTAGATCCTGGATTAAAAGAGGTTGTTGGCATGAAACTACAGACGATGCGGGCCGTCGATTACTGGATTGGAATCCCGCTTTGCTTCCTGTGCACACAGGTGGTGCGCCTGCTGGGCGCCCGGAAGGGTCCGGAGAAGCCCCGCCGCGTGCTGTTCATTGAACTGTCGGAAATGGGGAGCACAGTGATTGCCAACCCCGCCCTGCAAAAGGCCAAGGATGCATTGGGTGCCGAACTTTTCTTTCTGATTTTTGATAAGAATGCGGACAGCCTGCGGCTGATGCCTACGATTGCCGAGGATCATATCGTCACCATTCGAGAGACGAGCCTGACGACGCTGGCACTGGATTCGTTGCGCTTTTTGCGCTGGGTGCGCAAGGCGGACATCGACACGGTCGTGGATATGGAGCTGTTTTCGCGTTATTCCGGATTGCTGACGGGGCTTTCCCTGGCCAAGCGGCGCGTGGGATTTCACAAGTTTCATGCCGAGGGTCTGTACCGCGGCGAAATGTTAACGCATCGAGTGAACTATAACGGCCATATCCATATGGCAAAGAACTTTATCTGTATGGTGAATGCGCTGCTGGCGCCACAGCCGGAGGTGCCGTACTCGAAGACATTTGTGCCGGACGAAGAAATTCGGGTGCCGATTCAGCCGGTGACGGAAGAGGAACGAGAGTATGTGCGCGGGCTGGTGAAGCAGGTATATCCCGACTACCGGCCGGATTACCACCGCATTGTGCTGATCAATCCCAACAGCTCAGAACTGCTGCCGCAGCGGCGCTGGAACCGGGAGAACTATAACTCCCTGGCTGCGATGGTAGTGAAAGAGTGGGACGATGCGCTGGTGCTGATCACCGGATCGCCTGCAGAGCGCGAGGAAGCCAAACGCATGGAGGAGAAGGTGGGGCATCCGCGTTTCCGCAGCTTTGCCGGCATGCATAAGCTCAAGGCGATCACCGCTCTCTACAACATCTCGACGGTCCTGGTGTCGAATGACAGCGGCCCGGCGCATTTCTCGGCCATCTCACCGATACGGTCGATTGTACTGTTTGGTCCGGAGACACCGAAGCTATATGGCAGCCTGGGAAACACCGAGGCCATCTGGGCGGCGCTTTCGTGTTCGCCCTGCGTGACGGCCGCGAATCAGAAAAATTCGGCGTGCAATGACGCCGTGTGCATGAGGCTGATTACGCCGGAGCGGGTGATGGAATCGATCCGCGGTGTGATGAATCGATCTCCCCAAAAGCCAGATGTGCTGCAGATTGCGGGCGCGCGGGGGTAACGCAACGATTCAGCGTTAAAGCGCCGGCAGGACGAGGCGAAGCAGCAGGAACACTCCGACTCCCAGGAAAAACACCATCGCCATGCGAATGCCTGGTTCGCGATTCACTTCCGGTATCAGGTCGCTGGCGCCGACGTAGAGGGCCACGCCCGCAGATACGGGGAGCCCGTAAGGTACCCAATGGGGCACCAGCTCGATGAGCAGGACGCCGGCAACCGTGGACGCGGCTAATACCACAGTGGAATAGAAGGCGGCGGCGCGGCTGTGGCCGCTGGCCAGCATGACGCTGGCCATGGTAAAACCGGCCGGCCCTTTGTGCAGGAAGATGGCCAGAAAGATGAGCCAGCCCAGCCAGCTTGAAACCTCAAAGCCCGCGCCGATGGCCACACCGTCGAAAAGACAGTGCAGGCTCAATCCGGCGAGCACGGAGTAGCCAGTGTGCGAGGTGACGAATTCACCGTGATGGGTCTCTTCGCCGTAGTGAAAGTGGGCGTTGACGGTGTGCTCGACCAGATGGACCACGCAATACCCGGCCATGATGAGGATGGGGCCAAGGTGGGGGTCGAGGCGCAAGCTCTCGGGCATCATCTCGAGCAGCGCAGCGGACATGAGGAAGGCTGCGCCGAGCGCCACGAAGTAACGCAGGTACGGCTCCACGCCGCGGGCGCGGACCAGCACAATGCCGCCTGCCACGTTGGCAAGCGCCGCGAAGATGCCGAGAAGAATCGAGGTCGTGAGCATCCGCGCTTACCCGCTGTGCCTGATGTGCAGCACGTCGCCGTCCTGTACGACGTATTCCTTGCCTTCAAGTCGAAGAGTGCCTAGCGACCGGGCAGCGGCTTCGCTGCCAGCGGCGAGCAGGTTGTCCCAGCGGATCGTTTCAGCGCGGATGAAGTGATGTTCGAGGTCGGAGTGGATGGCTCCGGCTGCCTGAGGCGCTTTGGAACCTGCGGGTACTGTCCACGCACGGCACTCATCTTCGCCCGCGGTGAAGAAGCTGATGAGCCCGAGCAGTTCGTAGCTCTTGCGGATGAGACGGACAAGACCGCTTTCGTGCAGGCCGTAGCTGGAGAGGAATTCGGCTGCTTCGGCTTCGTCCATTTCTGCCAGCTCGGCTTCGACTTTTCCACAGATTGCCGTGGCTCCGGCATTGGGACGGTGGGCGACCTCGTCGAGATGAAAGCGGCTGACTGCGGCGTCAAGATCGACGCCGAGAGCGGAACTTTCTCCAACATTAAGTGCATAGAGGACAGGCTTTTGCGAGAGAAACATGAAGCCTTTAATGAGTTTTTTCTCTTCGGCAGTCATCTCTAATTCTCGCAATGGCTGTTCTTTTTCGAGAGCTTCCTTCGAGCGCAGAAGCAGGGCCTGCTCGTGTTCGAGCTCGCTGGAGCGCATTTTCTTCAGGTCTTTTTCGACGCGTTCGAGACGTTTTTCAACCTGGGTGAGGTCGCTGATCATGAGGTCGAATTCAACGCTCTTAATATCCCGCAGGGGATCGACGGGCCCGACGTGTGGGATTGAATCATCTTCGAAGGCGCGGAGAACGTGAATGAGGGCGTCGACGTTGCGCAGACTGGTGAGGAACGCGGTTTCTTTCAGCGCCTCCTGGCCGATGGCCGCGACGTCGACATATTCCACCGTGGCATAGGTGGTCTTCTTGGGCAAGTAGAGCGCCGAGAGTTTGTCGAGGCGTTCATCGGGAACGCGAGCCACGCCGATGTGGGCTTCACGCGGATTCGAGTAGCCCCGTTCTTCCAACTTTGCCTTGGTAAGAATTTTGAAAAGCGAAGTCTTGCCTACCTGGGGCAGGCCGATAATGCCGGTTTTCATGATCGTTCCATTGCGGCCCAGATGAGATCAGAAGTGCTTCAGGACCTCCTCGATGATACAGGAGCAGTTCGCGGAGCCGTCAGGCGCGGGTGGTTTCAGCGTGGGCAATAAGCACGACGGTGGCGAGTCCAAGGAGAAGGATGGCTTCTTCGACGTGCTCGCTGCGATTATGCAGCATGTTGAAGTGCGCGGTGATGGAATTGCCGGGATTCGACGTATCAATGGCTCCGCCGGCGGCGATGCGGTCGCGCTCCATGGACGGGATGATGACGAACTGCGAGTAGGCCGTGAAGGCGATCATTAAAAGAATGGCTGCCATCGGCGCAAGCACCGAGCGCGACCTGTAGATGCCCCATGCGGGAGCCAGCGCAAGCAGAGCCAGGGCCACGATCCCCGAGATCATACCCATGCGATGCAGAATGCGCAGCAGTTCGCCCACGATTGTGCCGGCGGTGTGCGTGTCACTGGCCAGCGTACCGAAGGTGATCGCGGCAACGACGGGAAAGAAGATCTCAGCGCCCAGCCAAACGATTAGCGCGAGATAAAGGAGGGTGCGAAGCAAGGTCTTCATTAGGACAGCTTACAGGGAATAGCGGACACCGATCAGTGCACAAGAACAAGGAAATCGAAAAATGAGGGCTCCAAACGCAGTTCTTCGAGGGCGGGCGGGGGAGCCTTCAAATCGCAACACTGGCATGATTCGCAGACCTCGCACCTGTACTGCTAGACTCCCACTTGCATTGTGCGAGGAGGCGTAGATGGCCGAGATTTCTACGGTTGGGATTGTGGGCGCGGGGACCATGGGTTCCGGCATTGCCCATGTTTTTGCCCGCTCGGGTTTCGACGTTCTGCTATGCGATGTAGAGCAGCGCTTTCTTGACCGGGCGCTGGGACAGATCAGGACGAATCTTGGCAGGGAAGCAGCGAAGGGCAAGATACCCCAGGCCGAAATCGAACCGGCGCTGGCGAGGATTAAGACGACTGTCGTTCGCGGGTATCTAGGTGGAGCGGAGATTGTGGTGGAGGCCGTTCCTGAGCGCTTCGAGTTGAAAGAGGAAGTATTTCGCGAGCTGGATGAAATCCTGCCGGCCGATGCGATCCTTGCCAGCAACACCTCTTCGATTTCGATTACAAGACTTGCGACGCTGACCAAGAGACCCGAGAAGGTGATCGGGATGCACTTTTTCAACCCGGTGCCGGTGATGGCGCTGGTGGAGGTGGTGCGCGGACTTGCGACCAGCGATTCAACCTACGCAACGGTGTATGAGCTTGCAGTGCTGCTGGGCAAGACGCCGGTTGAGGTGAATGATGCGCCGGGGTTTGTATCAAATCGCGTGTTGATGCCGCTGATTAACGAAGCGGCTTTTGCGGTGATGGAGGGCGTTGCGACTCCGGAGGCCGTGGATCAGGTTTTCAAGCTGGGGATGGCGCATCCGATGGGCCCGCTGACGCTGGCGGATTTCATTGGGCTGGACGTGTGCGTGGATATTTTGCGCGTGCTGCAGGAAGGGTTCGGGGATCCGAAGTATCGCCCCTGCCCGCTGCTGGTGCGGATGGTGGACGCGGGCTGGATGGGGCGGAAGTCGGGGCGTGGATTCTTTACGTACGAGAAATAGCGACAGCCGGAGTTCGCCGGCAGGCCATTTTTACAGGCTGTTTGGATAGTGAAGCGGGCCGGATATTGGCGGGAGCGGAACCTAAACTGTCCCCGGAACGTATGTCATTGCAACCACGCAATGCGGGGACGTCCATGCAATCCTTCTCAGACACGCTCGGCCAGGTCTTTCGCGCCATCGCGGCGAACAAGCTGCGCAGTTTTCTGACCATGTTCGGAATTGCATGGGGTGTCGGTTCACTGCTGGTTCTGGTGGGACTGGGCGAGGGTTTCAGAAGCGGCCAGCACAGGCAACTGGCAACGCTGGGCAACGACCTGGTGATGATGTGGAATGGGACCATTCCGGCTGTCGCCAACCAGCACACCGGAATGCGTCCCTATCAGCTCACGATGGGCGATGCTGCAGCGGTGCGCAAGCTGCCCGAACTGCGCGGCGTGACCGTGGAGTTAGCCCGGAGCGATCTCTACGAAGTGAGCCAGTGGAGCAATACATCGAGCCACGTGATGGGCGTGGAACCGAACTACCCGGCGGTGCGCTTTATTCCGATGGCGACCGGGCGGTTTATTGATGACGCAGATCTGGCCAACAATCGGCGCGTGGCAGTGCTGGGATTCAAAGCAGCGAGTCTGCTTTTTAGCGGACGCCCCATGCTGGGCGAGACCATCACCATTAACGGAACAGCGTTCACGGTGGTGGGCAGTGTGGACAAGATCACGCGCGGCAACAACGATTTCGACGACCAGAAGGTGTATGTTCCGGTGACGACCATGCTGGAACTGTTTCCCTTGAAGGGCGACAACATTCCACAGGACGCGCTGACTTCGATCCAGTATCAGCCGACCACGAAAGGCGAGATTGATGCGGCGGTCGCGGCGGTTCACCGCGTCATCGCGCAGCGGCATGGCTTTGATCCAGCAATGAAGGACGCCTTTGACGAGTTCGACACGATCCAGGAAGAGAAGATGATCGGTGCGATCTTCACCGCGATGGATGTGTTCCTCGGGGGCGTGGGCATTGTGACGCTGGGACTGGGCGCGGTGGGGATCATCAACATCATGCTGGTTTCTGTGACGGAACGGACACGCGAGATTGGATTGATGAAAGCAGTGGGCGCGACAAAGAACAGCATCCTGGCGCAATTCTTCTGGGAGGGCTTACTACTGACGGGAATCAGCGGGCTGATTGGAATTGCCCTGTCGGCGGGATTCATGTGGCTGCTGCAGCAGGTGCTGACCGGGAAGATGCCGGGCTGGGATCCGCCGCGACTGGTGCCGTGGTCGGCCGCGCTGGCGCTGGGTTCGCTGGTGCTGAGTGGAGTGGCTGCGGGTTTGTATCCAGCCAGCAAGGCGGCGCAGATGGATCCGATTGAGGCGTTGAGACGGGAGTGAAATTCAGAATCATCCGCAGAGATTCCCAGGTCTCAGAATCGAGAAGGATGGCACCCGGTAATAGGTAAGAACTCGAGAACAGGAGCGAACGATGTTCCGCGATATCTGGGGTCAGGCGTGGGAGGCGATGCTTTACAACCGTCGCCGCACAGCCATCACGATGATCGGCATGGCATGGGGCATCGCCACCGTGGTGCTGCTGCTGGCCTATGGCGCAGGTTTCAGCCATGCGATTGAGGCCATCTTTGCCGAGTGGGGCACGAACATCATCGGCACGTTTCCGGGACGCACCAGCGAACAGGCCGGCGGCGATAAGGCCGGCGTGCAGGTGCGGTTTACAGAAGACGATATTGATCGATTGCAGAACAGCGTGCCGGGCATCGAGCACATTTCGCCGCAAGTACAGAAGGATGTCCCGGTCCAGAACGATCTGCATGCGTACACGTGGACAGTAAACGGCGTGATGCCGGCCTTCCAGCATATCTGGAAGCTTGACGTGGACCAGGGCCGGTTCTTCAATGGGGCCGAAGAACAGCAGAGGGGCCACGTGTGCGTGATTGGGTCGGAGGCGAAGACCAAGCTCTTTTCGGGCCAGTGGGCGGTCGGCCAGACGATCCGGCTGAACGGAGTGCTGTTTACGATTGTGGGCGTGCTGGTGCCCAAGATGCAGGAGGGCGGCGAGCAGAACGACCGCAACCGGCAGGTTTATGTGCCCTTCAGTACGATGAGTGACCTCAAGGACACGAAGTATCTGGATGGGATCTGGCTGAGCTATCACGGCGACTACCAGCTCGTGGAACAGCAGTTGCGCAATACGCTGGCGGCTGCCCATCGCTTCAGGCCGACGGATCACAACGCAATTTACGTGGCCAACCTGATGACGCAGTTGCATCAGTTCAGCATTCTCTCGCTGGCGCTGCAAGTGTTGCTGTCGCTGGTGGGTGCGCTGACGCTGGGAATTGCGGGGATTGGGTTGATGAACATCATGCTGGTGGCAGTGCAGCAGCGGACGCGCGAGATCGGGGTGGAGAAGGCGCTGGGCGCGCGGAAGCGACATATCCTGCTGCAGTTTCTTGCCGAGGCGTTCGTGATTACGGGCGTGGGCGGAATGAGCGGGATTGCGCTGGCCTACCTGGTTTCGGTGCTGGTGGGGAGGATACCTTTCTACAGCGCGTTGGCACTGCATGCAGAAGCGGCGGATATTTACCTGCGGATTTCGCTGTCTTCCGTCGTCGTCGCGACGCTGATCCTGGCGGTGACTGGGCTGGTGAGCGGCATGATTCCCGCGATACGAGCGGCGAACCTGGACCCGATCGAGGCGCTGAGATACGAATGAGGGCGAGTTTTTCAGAACGTCATTGGTTTCGCGGAGATGGTACTTTACAGGCTTTCTGAAGGATACCTACAATCAATTCTCGCTCGAGAGGGGAACCGGTGGTCCGTAGGCTGACAATCTTCCTCTTATTGGGAGGAATAGCGCTGCAAGCCTCAGGATCCGCAGTGCGGGTCAATGTCGAACAGCTTGAGCAGATGCTCAAGGCCGCCAGCACGAGGTCGGATTCTCAGATTGCGGAGCAACTCTCGGGGTTGGAACTCACTGAGCGCCTGTCTGAAGTCCGGCTTGCGCGTCTGGAAGCCAGTTTGCCTGGTTCAAGGTCTCGGAAAAGGCTGACCCTCTTGGCGGATGCATCGGCGTTTATGGACCTTCCCCCTTCGGATTGCCCTGACACGTCTGCCCCGGACTACGCAAAACAGGTCTTCCTTCTGGGCTTGGCGCGAAATTACGTGGCAAACACCATCCTCAAGTTGCCCAACTTCTTCGCAACGCGGAATACGACCAACTATGTCAGTACGTTAGCTGACATTCGGATCAATTCGGTCAACACGATACCCTACAAGCCTTTTGAAGAGGTTGATGCTTCCAATGTGACGGTGCTTTATCGCGATGGACATGAGATGGCCGCCAGGGGGGAGAAGTATCGAGCCTCTTCAAAAGAAGTCAGAACTCGCGGCGAGTTTGGCCCAATACTCGTGGTCGTCCTGGATGATGTGAGCAAGGGCAAAGTGGCCTGGAGTCATTGGGAGCAAGGTGCCGCCGGATTGCTTGCAGTGTTTCAGTATGCCGTTCCCCGGTCCGCTTCGCATTACCTGGTGACATCGCCCGGCCTGAATCAGGAACAGCGGTACTACCCCGCGTATCACGGAGAGATTGCGCTGAATCCGGCAAATGGATCGATTCTGAGATTAACGGTTGTTCCGGAAATGAACGCAGGCGATCCAATGACCAGTGCCGATCTGATGGTGGACTACGCCCCAGTGGAAATCGGAGGCGTCAATTACATCTGTCCGGTGAAGAGCGTTGCTCTTTCTCAAGTGCGGGTTGTCAACCGGGAGCTGGATGATCAATGGGATCTTACAAGAAGCTTTCTCGGACCTCCCCAGATCTTCCTGAATGAGGTGGTTTTCACGCGCTATCACCTGTTTCGTTCGGAATCGCGCATCTTGACGGGGGAGAGTCAGAAAGAGGCAGTGGAACACACTGCGCAAGACCAGCCTGTTTTTGCTTCGGTGCAACCATCGTCCTCCATTCAAGCAAAGCCTTCCGATTTTGGGGAGACGAGCGAAACTCTTCCATCGGGAGGTAGTTTGAGGTTCAGCGTAGAGGACCTGGAACAGGGGCTTTCGCGTGATAAAACGAATGGGTCTTCTGATGCAGAGATCGCGCAGCATCTTTCCAAGATCCAGCTGACCGAACGGCTCAGCGGCGCCCCTCTTGCAAGCATCGAGGCGGAACTGTCCAGTCCAGTAGACCGGGTGGCCCTGGAAGCACTCGTCGATGAGTCGGCGTTTCTCGATCTTCCCGCAGCGGACATTCCAGCCCAGCCTGCACCCGATAAAGCGTCGCAAGCCGTCATGCTGGCACGAGCGTTGGATTATGTGCAGAAGACGTTTCCTCACATGCCAAATTTTTCCGCCGTTCAGAAAATCACTTGCTTTGCGGATACGCCGGCGGGCAAGAAGACGAGCTACGAACCCCTTCACAAAGTCAGTGACTTCAGCAAAGCGATCCTTTACGTCGGCGGACACGAGTCGATAGAAGAGGGAAAGAAGAAAAAGATCTCAGCCTGCGATTTCTCGGATATGGGAGAGTTTGGTCCAATTTTGGCAACCGTGCTGACGGAGGCGACAGAGAATGGAGTGGACTGGAGTCATTGGGAACTCGGTGAAACAGGGCTTCAAGCAGTCTTCTCCTATGCGATCCCGCAGAACTCGTCTCACTACCCCTTCTCGTCGAAGCTATCCCAATTGAGCCGAAGAAGCATGGCCTCCGTTGGGGTTCAAAATACTCAGGACAATCCCGCTTATCATGGGGAAGTCTTCCTGAATCCCGCAGATGGATCAATTCTGCGCATTACAGTTGTTGCCGATATGAAGCCGGACGCTGCTGTGAAGGTGGCGGATGTGTCGGTGGAATATCTACCGATTGAGATGGGCGGAAAGAAATATCTATGCCCGAAAAAGAGTGTTGCCCTCTATCGGATGCAGAGCGCCGATCATCAGACTAGGAGTACTGACGGCCAGTTCGATGCGGCACCATCCAGTCTTGCTCAGATGTACCTGAGCGAAGTCCTCTTTATGAAGTATCGTCTCGATCGTTAGGCATAAAAAGCGCGCGAGAGACGGGGTCGCCGGCCGCATGGGAATCCCAGCCTCGGGACGATGAAGCAGGTTCTTCGTCCCAGGTTTCGGAAACGAGACCTGGGACATCCACCGAAGTTGTCACGATTATCCCAGCTTGTAGGGATCGCGATACGGGCGCGTGAGCAGTTCGCTCGCTTGCGCGTCATTTACGATCGTTTCCTTCTCCACATCCCATTCGATCTTGCGGCCGGTGAGCATGGAGATGAGACCGAGGTGGCCGGGGATTGTGGAGTGGTGCGCCGTCTCGACTGGGGCGATGGTGGGCTTGCGCGACTTGACGCAGTCGAGGAAGTTGCGGCGGTGCTCGGTGGATTCGTAGAGCCTGATTTTGCGCAGGTTGTCCGGAAGGTTGTCACCCTTTGCCCAATCGGGATTGGAGGAATCGAAGCCGCTGCGATCGACCCATACCCATCCATCCGTGCCGATCCATTTGGCTCCCATGGCTATGGCCGGGCTGCCTCCGGCAATGGTCATGTGGACGTCGTTTGCGTAGCCGGTGACTTCCTTGCGGTAGATGCATTCGATGGTGTACTTGGTCGCGGAGTTCCAGACAGCTTTGTTGGGCGGGAACTCGCCGAAGCCCTGGATTTCAGAGGGGCCGGTGGAATCGAAGCCGAGGCCCCAATGCGCGATGTCGCCGTGGTGGCCGATCCAATCCATGAGCTGGCCGCCGCCGGTGTTGTAGTTCCAGCGCCAGTTCTGGTAGACGCGGGCCTCGATGTAGGGTTCCATTTTTGAGGGGCCAATCCATGTTTCGTAATCGAGTTCGCGCGGAGGCTTAGTGACAGCGAGATCCCATGCGCGCGTGCCGGGAACAATTTGCGCAGGACTGGTGATCTTGTCTGGAAGTGCGGAGAGTCGCTTGAGCAGCGCGGGAACGGTGCCGGGGAAGTCGTGATGGCCGCCAGGGAGGCCGACTTCAACGTGCGTGACGTTGCCGATGAGGCCATTGCGGACGATTTCGGCGGCTTTATGAAACGGCGCGACGGAGCGCTGCCATGAACCTGTCTGCCAGATAACGTTGTTCTGCTGCACTGCGCGCACGATGGCCTGCTGCTCGGCGATGGTGCGAGCGAGCGGCTTTTCGCCGTAGATATCTTTTTTGCGCGCAGCGGCGTGGGTGGCGGCGATGGCGTGCCAATGATCGGGAATGGCGATCATGACGGCGTCGATGTCGTCGCGTGCCATGAGTTCGCGGTAGTCGTGATAGGCCTTGCAGTCCTTGTTCCCGTACTTGCTGTTGACAGTGTCGACAGCTTCTTTGAGATGTCCGGTGTGGATGTCGCAGGCGGCGACGACCTGGCAGTCGGGCTGTTCGAGAAAGGCCTTGGTGTTTGCCGGGCCCATCATGCCCCACCCGATGACGCCGATAGTGATGCGGTCAGACGCGGCGAAGCGGGCGGCGCGGGCGAAAGGACTGGAAGCGAAAGCAGCAGCGGCAGCGGACTGGACGAAGCGGCGCCGGGATAAATGAGTGGGAAAACTTGAACCTGGTTGCGTCATGCGGGTCTCCGTGATGAGAACGTGCTAGTGGACCTCGCCAGATCTGTTCTGGAGAAGCACGTTGGATAAAACGGCTGCGTCCGTGGTGACCGGCTGATGGGAACAGAAGCCGATGCCGACATAGAAGGGCTCGTCGAAGTGAAGGTGTATCGGTGGCCCGAACTGGTGCATTGGTTCGCCTTCGAGGCTGATGAAGATGGCGATGGCGTCGCCGTGTTTTTCGATGCCGATGCGTCGGGCGTGTACACCTTCGAGTGTGCCGCCGAAGCGATATTGCATGTCGGTGATGTCTGCGCCTTTTTCAGGGCGCTGGGCAAGATGGATCATGCCGGTGCCGTGTTCGCCGATCATGGCTTCTTTAGCGTCGTCGTCGAGACTCTGGCGTATCACGAGCACAGCTTTGCGGTCGCCGTAGCCGTTCGGATTGGCGAAGGTGACGTCGGCGGCAAGGGAAACATCCCCGGACATCCTCTTCCAGAGATAGCGGAACTCGTCGCGCGTGTACCAGATGTTGTAACCCGCGGAGCGGATCGTGTAAGCGCCGGTCTGCGCGTCATAGGCTGCGCTGCCCGGAACGAGCGCGCTGCCGACATCGGACTGGCCCTGGAAGACGCCGATGGGAGCGTCAAACGTCGTTGCAGGCCGATGGAAGTTGGCTGGAGGCGGGACTTGCGTGTGAGTCGACGAACCAGGCAGCGCCCAATCGGGAACGACGATTCCCGATGGCGGCTGACTCTGAGACTGTGCGCAGAGTATCGTCGGCCAGGTTACCGCGCAGAGCAGGAGGACATGTCCAGCGTATTTCAGAGCAGACCGGGCGACGCTGTTTTCCATAGCCAAGCACTTTAGCAGATGGAGCGAGGAGCAGTTCGCTCGCATGGCGAGTGAAGCAGTGACATCTCAAGAATGCGATCCGCGCATTGAGCACTAGACGGGCGGCGGGGAATCGATGATCGGGACGCCGGGCGGTGGTGTGAAGCGAAACGTCGAGGGGGCGATCGAGGCGTTTGGTTGCTCGTTGCTGAACGTGAAGCGCGTGATGGCGCCGTCGGTTTCCTCCACTTCGAGTGCGGTGATGGCTCCGTCGAGCGTGACGGTGAGTTTGATGCGCCGGATGCGCTGTCCCTGCCCTTTGGGCAAGCCGCTGAGAGTGAACCGGCCGCCGGGAACTGCGGAGAGCTGAATGTTCGTCAGCTCCTTCTCGATTTGCGTGTGGCCGAGAAGAAAACGCAGCGGGGAGCGCAGGTCGTTGAGTTTGGCGGCAGGCATGCGCTCAACCTGCGGATCGCCGGGAGAATAGAACCATCCATATTTGCCGTCGAGGAGGAAGATTTTGCCGGGCGGCGAGTTGTACTCCCACTTCATGCGGCCGGGCTTGAGGAGAAGAAGGGTACCACTCTCCGTGCGGTTGACGCCGAGACCGGTGTAGCTCTCAGTGAAGCCGGCGCGGAGCGAGTGAAGCTGGTTGTAGTGCGCGTCGACGCGCTGCGCGAGTTCGGAGATGGAGGGTTTCTGAGCAACGAGGCTGGAGGCGAGGATGCCAATTGCGAAAAAGAACAGGGTGGTACTTGCACTTCGGGTCAAAGGACTCCTCAAGAAAAAGGCCTATGAAGCCGCACCTGCTGGTAAGTTGTCGATTGATCGACGGTTCACTGCACGATTTGGGTGCAGTTGGTGCCGCCCGACGGGTCGGCCTTCATGGCGCCGCCGGACTCGAGGCAGAATCCGCGGTCGCCGGTTTTGCCTGGAGTGGCCGGAACGGCGGTGGCCGTATAGCTGGTAATTCGGTCTGTGTTGTTGACGTTTACCTTGGTGCAGTTTGTGATATTGAAGACGTATCCCGACTTGATGCCGGTGGCGAGTTCACCATTGATAACGCCGGCAGCGGTGGGGCTGGGCGGACCGGCATTCGGATCGCCGCCGAGAGCCTGGAGGCTGCACGCATAGCCGTTAGCGGGATAAGTGGATTCGTACATGGATTCCGCTTCCTGAATGGTCTGCAGCGATTTTTGCGCGGAGAGCTCGTCGGCGTGTTTGCGGATCTTGCCCGCGGTGGGAATGGCCACCAGCATGAGAATGAGAATGATGGAGATAACAATGAGCAGTTCCATCAAGGTGAAGCCGTTTTGCCGAGTGGCAACGCGATGCCGGGAGCGAGCGAGGGAGTACGTGCAATTCATGGGAATCCTGAGCCTCAGTTAGGCAGGCCAGCGCACCGGCCCATCCGAGAGAATCGTATACCGTATAGACGTGAAAGGGAAATGAAGCGCTCAATGGCAGCCCTGAAGAACAGGTACTGAAGGTTCCGACAGGAATTGCCTGTGAATGGGGTGGAGTGGATGGAAATGCCGGAGTCGAAACTCCGGCATTCCGGTTCGACGCGATCACTCCCAATCAATGATCTGGCTGAGGCGCAGGTCGCGTGAGGATGCTCCCACGCTTACGATGCGCTTGCCTGTGTCAGTAACCCATCTGGTTTGAGCCGTGGACCAATATTGCAACTGGCGCAGGGGGACATGCATGGTGATGGTGCGGGTCGCGCCGGGATCGATCTTGATGCGATCAAAAGCGACGAGGGCGCGGACAGGGAACTGCACTCCGGCGGGAATCTCGCCGGGAGCGCCGAGATACACCTGCGGAACCTCATCGCCGGGGACGCTGCCGGTGTTTCTGATACTGACCTGAACGTACAGCCCGCCATCAGACGCCCGCTCAACCTTGAGGTCAGAGTATTCAAAGGTCGTGTAACTCAGGCCGTGGCCAAAGGCAAACAAGGGAGCGATGTTCTCCTTGTCGAACCAGCGGTATCCGACGTTGACGCCTTCGCTGTAAGTGGTTTTGCCGTCGACGCCTTTGAAGGAGCGCTCGGGATGTTTGGGATCTGTGGCGGGATAGTCGGCCAGGCTCTTGCCCCAGGTGACCGGTAGCCGGCCGGCGGGACTCGTCTTGCCGAGAAGGATGTTGGCCGTTGACCAACCGCCTTCATCGCCGGGCCACCACATTTCGAGTACGGCTTTCACCTTGTCGAGCCAGGGCAGAGCAACAGGCTGGCTGGTGTTGAGCACGACGATGGTGTTGGGATTGACAGCTGCGATTTCGTCGACGAGCTGATTCTGGTCGCCGGGAAGGCCGAAGACCGGTTCGAGGCGCGTCCAAAGGAAAACGACGGCGACCTTGGCATTTTTGGCGGCGGTAATCGCAGCTTCGTGGTCTGCCTGACGCTGCTCCGGCGTATACCAGTTCAGGCGTACCTGCACGGGAGCGTTGGAGGAATCAGGGGTGGTCTTGATTTCGAGGTCGTGCCCGCCCTCGCTAAGCTGGACGGATCGACGAACATCGTCGAGGCCGTCTGTGGTGGGAATGGCGTTGTCCTGGTTGGCTTGGAGAATGTCTCCATGGACGCCGCCCTGGAAGGCGCCGGTGCGGGCGAGTGGCCTGCCGTCAATCGAAATGCTGGCGTTGGTGCCAAGGGCCTGGAGGTAGATCCAATAATCGCCTGCGTGCGGAACTGTGAGCGTGCCTTTCCAATCCACGACGGAGTTGGGCGGAAGAGGATTGCCACTCTTGAGTGTGAAGTTAAGTTGGGGATCGGTCTGAGTCGTGCCGCCAGTAGTTCGAAGCAGCCCCGGTTGGCCGTCGTGGCTCAGGGCCGAGGCTGGTATCGTTGTGCCGGTCATGTCGTCGTTCACGGCGAAGCCGATGTCGGAGACGCCCGAGACTTGTTTCATGGCAGCCAGCGGGCCGACCTGCCGCCACGGCAATCCGACGGAGCGCTCGCCGTTGATGCCAATGGAATCGATTTGGCCGGCGGTGGGACCGATGAGGACGACGGAGTCGAGATCAGAGGATTTGAGTGGGAGGACGTGGTCGTCATTCTTGAGAAGGACGGCGGCGTCTTCTCCCGTCTTCTCGATGATGCGGGCGTTGGCGTCGATATCCTGCGCCGTGACTTCGTGCTTTGATTCACCGTCGAGATAACCGAAGTGAGCGATCTCATAGAGCACGCGGCCGGCGGCGCGGGTTACTGCGGCTTCGCTGACCGTTCCATCTTTTAGGGCTTCGGGCATTTTTTCAGGGTTGAGCTTGACGCCGAAGTCGCCACCACCACCCTCGCGAGTCCGCGCAGGCTCTTCGGGGATATGTCCGCCAAACATGCCTTCGTTGGCGTCGGAGGCATGCCGCGGTTGGGGTGGCGGAGTGGGCTTAGAGTCGAAGAAAGACGGGATATTGAATGGGGCCTTGGGATCGGGCTCGCCAGGCATTTCCATATCGAGGCCGGCGTTGATGAAGTTGACCGCGTGGGTGGCGCCCCAGTCTGAAGTGACAAAGCCCTTGAAGCCGATTTCATCGCGCAGGATTTTAGTAAGCGTGTCCTTATTGCCGCAGGCATAGGTGCCGTTGAGACGGTTGTACGAGCACATGATGGAGGAGACACCGGCCTTGACGGCGGCATCGAAGGGCGCGACGTAAACTTCGTGGAGGGTCTGATCATCGACGAAGATGTTGCCGCTGTTGGAGTCGTAGGCGACGAAATGCTTGACCTGGGCCATGACATGCTGCGACTGGATGCCCTTGATCTCGGCAGCGCCGATCTGGCTGGTGAGGTACGGATCTTCGCCGAAAGTGTTGTAGCCGCGGCTAAACTCGAGGTCGCGGTCGATGTTGACGAAGGGCTGCAGAGAAACATCAATTCCAAGGGCGCGATCTTCTCGGCCAATGACGACACCGTTCAGTTCCGCGTCGCGCACGCTGAACGTTGCGGCTACTCCCATGGTGGCTGTTTCGCCCTGGGATGGATGGCGCGTGAGCACACCCGGAGGCCCGTCGGCAAAGCGCAGGCCGGGAATGCCGAGGCGCGGAATACCGGCCAGATAACCAGCCTGTCCCTGGTAGACCGCAGGATCTTCATGCGTACCGTGGATGAGAGTGAGCTTTTCCTGGAGAGTCATTTCGCTGAGCAGCTTATCGACGCGTTCGTCGCCGGTAACCACCGGAACAGACTGAGCCAGCACGAGAGTTGCGGTGCACAGAAGAGCCGCAAGCGTGACGAGCGAGCGCCGACCCGCACGCGATGCGCATTTTTTCTGGATCGAGCTGAGAGACGTCACCTTTTCCCCCTGACTAAGAGCTGAGCATTGCTGCGATCAAATGAGACCGTTAAGCAAGCCAGCCGGCGCGATGCGCCAGCCAGATAAACGTTTGAGCTGGCCGACATTCGCTGCCGGCAAAGAAGTGTACTGCATGGGGCTATCCGTTGACGAACACGGAGGGAGGCGCAAATAAGGTAATTGTGTCCGCAGCGCAGCTCAGGGCAGCGGTAGCTCCCGTTCGAAGCTTTGCGAAATGAGGTCCTGGCGCAGGCTCTCGATGGTGGAGAACTGAATCGAGGGCATACCGAGTTTGCGCGCGGCCTCGATGTTGACCTGCTTATCGTCGATAAAGAGAGTTTCTCCAGGGCTGGTGCCGAGCTGCTTGAGTGCATGAAGGTAGATGGCGGGGTCGGGTTTGGCCATGTGAAGCTGAAAGCTCCAGACCAGCACGTCAAATTCCGAGAGCCAGTCGAATTTCTGCTTCATGTTTTCGAGAACAGAGTCGCCCATGTTGGAGAGGATGGCGGTGCGCAGGCCGTGTCGTTTCAATTTTGCCTGCCAGTCAAGCATGGCGGGATTGGTGGTGGTCCACATACGCGCGTCCTGGCGATTCAGCTCTTCGACGGCGGTTTGATCGAGGTCGAGTTTGGCTTCGCGAATCAGTTTTTGCCAGAACAGGATGCCGGTGAGCTTGCCTTCGTCGTAGGCGTGGCGGTCAGCCCAGTAGAGGGATTCGAAACGTTCAACGGGAAGGCCGGTGATGCGGACCATGGCGGCATGGGCATCGAGGTCCGGTTGACCCGTCAAGACCATTCCATAGTCGAAGATGACCGCGCGCAGAGCCAATATGCCCCCCCAGGACGCCCGTGTATGGTGGATGGTGCGCCTGCTTCTATTCTGCATGATCCACGTGCGTGAAGGGGAAATGGGGCGCGCATGCGACGACAGGCAGATGCGATTTTCGAAGAGAACGGACTGGAATACCGCAGAGAGCGAATTGGCAAAGGCGTACCGGCAGCGCAAGGAGGCGGGGCTGCCGATTGCAGACCTGACAGCATCGAATCCGACGCGGTGCGGATTTACCTATGACGGCGAACTGCTGGCGGCCCTGACGGATGCCCGAGCGCTCGATTATGACCCGCAGCCGAGGGGATTGCAGGCCGCACGCGAAGCGGTGTGCGCGTATTATGCCGGGCACGGCGTGGATCTGGATGCCGAGCAGATTGTGCTGACAACGAGCACCAGCGAGGCCTACAGCTTCCTGCTTCGTCTTCTATGCGATGCAGGCGACGAAATCCTCGTTCCGCAGCCGGGCTATCCACTGTTCGATTTTCTCGCCGTGCTCGACGACGTGCGCCTGAAGGCCACTCCGCTTGTCTACGACTACGGCTGGCAGATCGATCCGGAGGGGTTTCGGCGGGCGATCACGCCGAAATCAAAGGCGATTGCCCTGGTGCACCCAAACAACCCGACTGGGCATTTCACCAAGGTGTGGGAGGCCGAAGAATTGGCGGCGATCTGCCGGGAGTTTGGGCTCTCCCTGATTGTGGACGAGGTTTTCCTCGACTATGGCTTTGGGGCAGCACAGGCGAGTTTTGCATCGGGAATCGATGGAGTTCCTGTTTTTGTTGTGAGCGGCCTGAGCAAGATTGCAGGTTTGCCGCAGATGAAGGCGGCGTGGATTGTGGCCACCGGTCCGGCGCATGAACAGGCGTTGGATCGGTTGGAGATCATTGCCGATACGTTTCTCTCGATGAACGCGCCCGTGCAGTGGGCGATGGGGAAGTGGCTGGCGGGGCGGGAAGGGATTCAAAGACAGATTCGTGCCCGGATAGCGGGAAACCTGGCGGAGCTGGACCGGCAGCTTGCCGACCAAGGGACGATCGAGAGGCTGAAGGTGGAGGGCGGCTGGTACGCGACCCTGAGGATTCCGGCCATTCAGCCGGACGCGCAGACAGTGCTGGAGTTGCTGGAGCAGGGGATCTGGGTGCATCCGGGGTATTTCTTTGGCATGCCGGAATCTGGCTGGCTGGTGACGAGCATGCTCGCGCCCGAGCCGGAATTTGGCACCGGAGTAACCACGCTAGTTGCTTCTTTAGGGAAGCATCAAGGTGGTAACAAAGTGTGATTTCGAGGTAAGGTGATAGTTTATCTATTTCTTGTAAAAATTAGATAATAATAGATTTGATTCCGTATTACTTCGGGTTTGTTACGCGTTCACAAAAGGGTTCTCACGGCGCTCTTCTCCAATGGTCGTGGTTGGCCCGTGACCGGGAATCACGCGTGTTTCATCAGGAAGGGTGAAAAGGCGCGACTGGATGGATTCGATGATCTGGTCGAAGTTGCCTCCGGGAAGATCGGTGCGGCCGATGCTGCGATTGAAGAGTGTGTCTCCCGCGATAAGCATTTTGAGCGGCACGAAGTGGAGGCAGACAGAACCCTCGGTATGGCCGGGAGTGTGCACCACCTGGGCAGGATAGGCGTCGAGGCCGACGCGTTGGCCATCGACCAGGGCATGATCGGGCAACGCCGTTTCGGGCGTACTTACGCCGAGCCATGCTGCCTGGGTGTCCATCATTCCAAGAAGGGCAAGGTCGTTCTCATTGAGCAGAATGGGCGCCCCTGTAAGGCGTTTGAGGCGGAGAGCGCCGCCGACGTGGTCGATGTGCGCGTGCGTGATGAGGATCTGCTTGAGCTTCAACCCGCGCTCAGTCAGGCGGGCGTGGATGCGGGCCACCTCGTCACCGGGATCGATGACGATAGCCTCGCCGGCGGCCTCGTCGCCGAGGATGGTGCAATTGCACTGGAGTGGGCCGACAGGAAACGTCTCAAGGATCATGAAGACATTTTAGTGCGCAGCCAGGCGAACCTCACAGGAATAGAAAAGGCAGGCCAACATGGGTCTGCCTTTCTGGGTCCGCCTTTTGACCACGTTTCACAACCGTGCGAGCAGTCTTATTTGCCGGGCTTGGCGGGGGCCGAGGCCGGCGCGGTCGTATTATCAAGCACTGAGTGGCCGTGTTGTCCGCGCATGTAAAGGATGGTGAGCGTGAGTGAAGTGCACATGAATATAATCGCCGACCAGGTGGTAAGACGCGTCAACACGTTGGCGGCTGCGCGGGGGCCGAAGGCGGTTTGTGATCCCTGGCCGCCGAAAGCGCCGGCGAGGTCGGCAGAGCGGCCCTGCTGCACGAGGACAACTCCGATGAGAAACAAGCACACAATGACGTGCACGGTGATGACGAAGTAGAAGAGAATCTGCATGAGTAACCGCTGCTTTCAAAGTTTGCCCGGTTGAACCGGGCACAAAATCAATTTGGTGCGGAGGAGGGGACTTGAACCCCTATGCCTTGCGGCGCTAGCACCTCAAGCTAGTGCGTCTGCCAATTTCGCCACCTCCGCAGAAGGTGAACCCCTTGAGTATACCAAAATCAATCCATTTCAGTTCGCCTGAGCCACATCGGCGACCGGGCTCAGAACCGCAGGTTTAATGCGGCGATCGGGAGCTCGCGGCCATGCTGGAACGCAGGCGCTTTTCGGCATCATCGCTCCAGTATTTGCAGTCGAGACGGATGAAAACGGACGAATAGGGGATGGTCATGTTGGTCTTGAGAATGAGGATGTGGAACTGCTGCGCGGTTGCAGCAACGGTGGCGATCATGCGGTCGTGCGGCATGGATTGGATGGTGTAGGGCCGCAGGAGCGGGATGATTCCATTGCGGTAGTCGGAGGCACCTGGGGCGTCTGCGTCAGGAACGAAGGGCAATTCGGAATCCATGTAGATGACGGGGCGAACGTGGATCGAATGGTCGACTGCACGGAGGACGTGGCGCACGACGTCGATTTGATTCTCGTTGGTTTCAATGGTTTCGATTCCTGGCCCTGTCTGGAGCGGATAGGCCGAATCGACGACGAGGATCCAGTTGCGGTGACCCATGAGCGGCACGATGCGGTCGAGTTCGGCCCTCCAATCAGGCGCGGGGTCGGGCGGGGCGGCGAATGCGGCAAGAGTGAAGGGCAAGAGGGCGAAGAGAAGAAGGAATTTGCGCATTGTCGGTGACTCTCCGATTTGCCGGGTATTCGTTGAAATATGGCTGCCGAAGTGCGCTGCATCGGTGTTGGAAATGGTGACTCTGCCCTCAGCAGCGCTGGACTGGCGCGACCCAAAGAAGCGCCAGCTTCGGGTTAAATCTTCGACCGTGCAACGTGTTTCCGAAACCGCTTCAGAGTATACGCGTGGAGCCGGCGGAGCAAAGCGAGGACGGCGCGAGCTCGATACTTACGGCATCAATCGAGTCATCCAGGAGGCGAGCGCCTGCTGGTCCGCGGTGCCGGCAGCCTGAGCAGCCTGAACGTTGCGACGATCAGGCTCGGGTCGGTTCTGGCTGATCTTGAATTTGCCTTCGATTCGCGCGATGGGAACGCGAAATCCGACGATGCCGGCCAGCATGGTGCGGCGAAAACCATCCGGCAGGCTTTGCCACTGCTTGAGATAGGCGGGTTCATGCTGTGCGACGAGGCCCTGGAGCAGGTCGTTTTTCCCAGTATCGTCCTCGATCAACTGCATGGTGCCATATGCGTGAATGGCGATGTAATTCCATGTAGGAACTGACAAAGATTCAACATAGAGCGAGGGCGAGACGTAACTATGCGGACCGGGAAAGACGATGAGAGCTTCATGGCCGGCGAGCGTTTGCCAGTGATGATTTGCACGGGCGAAGTGGCCTTCGATGACACCGTGTGCACCCTCATCTTTTACGACGAGTGGCAGATGAGTGGCAACCGCGGAGGTGGTTCCATCGGGTTCTGAAGGCGTGCTGAAGAGAATTGCGAAAGAGTAGGCTCGCATGGCCTCAATGAGGACGGCGCGATCGGTGACCTGGTTGAACTTTGGAGTGTACATGCTGGCTTTTACTGTATGCGTTCATGGCGCAACTTCAGAGCCAATTCTGCGGATAACTGACGATGCTTCGATTCAGCGCGGGGAGAGGCAGGGGATTGCGAATTGAGGAGCAGGAACTTTGCGTCAGGGAATGATGAAGCGTTCTGCTTCTTCGACATATTCTTCGCCATCGCTTTCTTTCTCTTTTGCGATGGGGCGAAGGCGATATTGGAAATAAAAGAAGGAGAAGAGCAGGGTGAGAAACCAATTCATGCGCAGGCCAATCGGCTCGCGTTTGTTGTAGTGGACCAGAAGCTCTTCGCGCACTTCGAAGATGACCACGAGCCAAAGTAGCCATGTGAAGAGGAAACCGGTGACAAAGGACGCGAGAGCCCAATAAAGCGACACGGATTGCCGGTCGATTCTGCGGATCCACAAGCAAAGATAGATCGGCCAAGCCGCGATTCCGAGATTAATGCAGAAATCGCGATACGGCTGAGGCACAAGCAAGAACGCAACTGCTTCAGCGACAGCAATTGTGACGAGCAGAACAGCCCAATGGACCCGCGGGGGCGCGGGATACAGAGTGCTGAATCTTGTGCCCAGGGGAATCGATGTTTGATGGAGGGATGGAGTCATTCCATAATTCCCAACGCTAAAAGATAGCACAGACTTAGCTTAAATCGAGCAGATTTGATCGAATTGAGGGTACGAAGGGAATCTGCATGTTAGCCCTCCGTCAGTTAGATACCCGCAACAGGGATCGAGCCAGCGCGCGAGGACGTCAGAAGACCGTCGAAAGTGCGGAAAAAGAATCGAGTTCGAGCAATTGCTGGCCGGGCGGTGGTGCATCGATCTGATCATGCTCAAGCACCCAGGTTTCTTTGTGAAAAAGAAACACTGCATGAAGACCGGCAGCGAGTGCGGGGTTGATATCGCTCCTGGGACTATTGCCGATCATCCAGCTCGCATGCGGCTCGAGCTCGTGCCGCTCGATGACCATGCGGTAGGTTGGGGGATCTTTTTCAGGGACGATTTCGACGGCCGTGAAGTGAGAGGCGAGTCCTGAGCGGGCAAGCTTGTCTGCCTGTTCAGCGTGATTTCCCTTGGTCATGAGGATGAGACGGTGCCGCGTGGCGAGATCGGCCAGAGTTTCATCGACATCAGGGAGAAGTTCGATTTCCTGATCGGCGATGGTTTGCGCAAAGCTCACGATACCGGCTCGTTTTTTCTCTGTGAGCGGCTCGGGACTCAGGCGCTCAAAGCACGTGACGAGAGAACGAGTGAAACTGCTGAGACCATACCCGTGAGCGAGGATGGTTTCGCGTTCGACAGCGTTGAGAGTCTTGCGTACTTCATCGGGAGAATAGCTTGTGTGATTGAGATAGCCGATGAAGGCTGCGATCGCGCGCTCGAAGTAGACATTGTTTTCCCACAGCGTGTCGTCTGCGTCGATAAGCAAGGTTTGCCGGGGTGGGGATTTGGACATCCAGTTCATGGTAGCGAATCGCGACCGTGGTCGTGAAACAAGACGCTGCGAATTCAGACTGGAAGACCCGGTCGTAGGGGCTGACGCCGGGTAATCAGAGACTCCTGCGAATTGGACTCCGCCTCACGAATCATTCAAATCGAAACATAATCACGCAGCGCAAAGTTATGAAAATAAATGCGCTTTATTTTTGAATTGACAGACTTCTATGTTTGGGTTTAAATTTATGACGGTCACTCTTGACCTTGAGGAGCTTTTTTAATGCGCAGATTTCTTGTACTGAGTCTTGCTTTCTCCGCCATGCTGCTCCAAGCCCAGACAGCGACGAAGGGCCAGAGTGCAACGCTGGAGGCACGTAATGCGGCCACCTACGCAACCGCAATGGACGCCGCTGCCCCAACCTACGAAAGCACCCGTGCACGCCCGATCAGCTCCGGCGTTGTTGGCCCGAAACTGCTGACAGGGCTGCCGATCAGGGTGGCGACAACTGATTTTGCTACCCCGGACTTGGCCAGCCAATACGTCCTTGTGCACCTTCGCGTGGATGTGACAGGTGCTCCCCACAACGTCGAAATCGTGAAAACCGCAAATCCGACGGTGGATTCGAGAGTTCTTGCGGCGGTACGCGGTTATCACTTTCAACCGGCAATGCTTGATCAACAGGCAGTTCCGATGGATCTGAATCTGAAGATCAACTTCGAACCTCGTTGAGCCGAAACCGAGAACAGGACTCCCCCATTCCGGTGGGCAGAAGCCTTCGGATATGGAGGAGTTCCTGCGTTTCCCGCCCGAAAAAGTAATGTTTCGGAGGTCAAGTTCGGGGCTGAATTGACTTGCTAAGCCGTTGCTCTCTTGGTAGAAGAGTGACAAGCAGGATTGTCGCCGGGTGACAATTCATGCTGACGGTGAAGGAGATCAACATGAGCGCCACCATTCCCCACGCGCAACCGCTTGCACAGCTCGATCAATGGGATGACTTTGTCGAAGGCCGTTACCGTGAGGGCAGGTCGAAGGAAGAGTTTCGCATTTATGATGCGAAGGCCACGCCGGGCGTAGCGGAGTTTTATCGGCTGAACCACGAGGGACAGACAGTCGCTTACGTCCTTGAAAAGGAGAAACAATACTTCGGCCTGAACAAGGGAATGAAGACGATCTGGGAGGCGGCGGAGTTCCTGAACACGCTGGTGGACGACAGCGATCCCGACACTGATCTGACGCAGATCGAGCACCTGCTGCAGACGTCGGAAGCGATCCGGAGGGACGGGCATCCGCGGTGGATGGTTTTGACGGGATTTTTGCACGACCTTGGCAAATGCCTTTGCCTGTATGGAGAGCCGCAATGGGGCGTGGTGGGCGATACGTTTCCGGTGGGCTGCGCGTGGTCAGAATCGATCGTGTTTCCTGAGTACTTTGCCAGGAACCCCGATCGGCTGGTTCCGGAGTATCAGACGAAATGCGGAATTTATGAGCCGAACTGTGGTCTGGAGAATGTGCACATGTCGTTTGGTCATGACGGCTATATTGCGGAAGTGATGAAGCCGTATCTGCGAACCGAGGCGCTGTACATGCTGCGCTTCCACTCGTTTTACCCGTGGCATCGGCATGGGGCGTACGAGCACCTGACGAACGAGCAGGATCGAGCCATGCTGGAGTGGGTGCTTAAATTCAATCAGTATGACTTGTACTCCAAGGGGCACTCGAAGCCTGACGTCAAAGAGCTCAAGCCGTATTACGACGAGCTGTTCGCGGAGTTTTTGCCGGAAAAGATTGCCTGGTAGAAATGCCGCGCAGGATACGGATTGAGTCCCCGAGGGATGTAGCCGGTCAAACTGATTTCGCGACTCTCAGGGTCATTCGTACCGCAATGCTTCGGCCGGCAGGATGCGTGCAGCTGTTGATGACGGATACAGCGTGGCCAGCAGCGATATCCCTATGGAAACTGCCGACACAATGACCCCATCCAGCGGACGCGGCGCGAACGGCAGAGTGTCAATCGAATAGACCTCGGCTGAGAGATGAATGAAGTGGTAGTGTCCGCCCGCCCATGATGCGATATATCCCAGCACAAGGCCAATCACCGTGCCGACGATGCTGATCAGGAATCCCTGCATTAGAAAGATGCGCCGCACCTGGCCGGGGTCAACCCCGTAGCTCATCATGACGGCAATGTCGCGCGTCTTTTCCATCACCATCATGGTGAGAGCGATGAGAATATTGAGCGCGGCGACCATCACGATCAACGCGATCACGATGAACGACACCACCCGTTCCTCAGAGAGCGCGCGGAACAGTGCGTGGTTCTGCTCGATCCAGTTGGTCGTCATGTATTCCTTGCCGGCCGCCTTTTCGATCTCATCGGCAATCTGCGGCGCCCGATTGGGATCGTCGACCTTGAAGCTGATGACTGTGATCAAATCCGGCTCATCGAAGAGACGCTGCGCGTCAGCCAGACGCAGAAAACCCATCTGGTTGTCGTATTCGTAGAAGCCGCTATGGTAGGTCCCCACCAGCCGGTATGGCACGTACTTGGGCTCCAGCCCAATTGGCGTCAAGTTGCCCTGCGGGCTGATCAACGTCACCGTGTCGCCGACCGCGGCCCCAATGGTCTCCGCCAGGTCTTGTCCCAGAATAACCGGCGGCAACTCCGAACCTTCTCCGGTTGCAGGCTCGCGCGCAGGCTCCAGGGCCTGGGTCGAACCCGGCGTGGCATTTTTGAGCAGGGTGCTCACCGAGTTCTCGTAATCGGGCAGAATGCCTTCGACGATGGCTCCGCCCGCTCGCGGGCCGTGCGACACCAGCACCTGCTCCCACAACGCAGGCGAAGCAGCAACCACGTGCGGCAGATGGCTCAACTTCTCGAGCAAAGGCCGCCAGTCCCGAATACCGCGGCCAGCCACCTGCATGAGCTGGATATGAGAGGTTGAGTCAACCAGCTTGCCTTCCAGGTCGCGCTGCATCCCGTTGGTGATAGCGAGGGCGATGATAAGCGCCGCAACGCCTGCAGCCACTCCGGCAACGGAGATGGCGGTGACCACGCCCACTACGGCCTGCCGCCGTTTGGCTCTCAGGTACCGCGCCGCAACAAACAGTTCAAATCGCATTGTGCTTATTTGGCTTCCCCGCCAAACACCGTCTTCGCCAGTCCCACATTGTCGTATCGGTCATATACGCGCACGGTCAGCAGGTGCTCGCCTTCGCCCTTGAGCGCAGAGGACGGCAGGCGGAGCTCATAATGCTCGTGCTTCGAATCCGATAATTCGCCCACGGGTGCGATGAACTGCCAGCGCCCGGCATCAAGCGAGTACTCCGCGCGCGCAATCGGCGAGGTGGCGTCGTCGGCGTCGAAACTCGCGTGCACGCTCGTGGCGCAGGGCGCCTTCACGCACGATTCCGCTTCCTCCAATGCCTTCAGTGCCGTCACCACAGGGGGCGTCGTATCCACTACAAAGCGATCGCTCACCTTTGAGCTTGTGAGAACTTGGTCAGGCGAATGCGACGGTGCATCGGAGGCCACCACCTTCACCTCATATCCGCCATCTGGAATCCGCGTGGCGTCGAAACTGTAGGCCTTTTCCGTCAGGTTTTTCTTGAGCAAGCGCCACACATGTTCGCCGTCTCCGCGCAGATAGAGCGAATAATCAAGGTCGTCGCCATTCTCATCGTGCGCCGCCCAGCGAACAGCAATGCTGGTGCGATCCTTGGTGGCCTGCAGCGGGGTATTTGCAGATTCATCGGTGTTCGTCGCCGGAGGAGTCTGGCTTGGCGAATTGAACGCGATGTTCACCGTTTGCTGCGCGGGCTGCTGTGCCTGCGACGTAACCCGGGCGCCGGGGACGACAACCAGATCATCAATCACCGGCGCCGAGTTGACGGGCAGGTAATTCACGCTCACGCTGCCCACATTTCCTCCCGGCCGCAAAACGGCTTTCCATTGCAGGAACCTCCCCGCAGGCGATGCGACTGCCCCATCTTTCAGCGGCTGCCAGTCGCTCCATCCGCGAATTGGCTGTTCCACATTTCCCGACCGCGTCCACATCTCGTAACCGCTTGAACCGGGCTCAATCTCCATGCGGCCAAAACGCGCCATTGCGCCAGTATCCAGTACGTCGCTGGCGTATTCGTGTCGCTCCGACTGACCCAGCACAAACAATTTTCCTGTATTGCCGGTGCCGATGAGTACGCCGCTCATTCCTTCCGATCCGTGCACGTGAGCAAGGCACAATCCCTGCTGCGCATTCAGATGACCTACGTCGGCATAGCTGCCATCGGGCTGAATGCGGAAGATGTGCCCGCGATTTCCGCTGAGCGCCAGCAGCCCATCGGCTTCCGCAGCAATCGCGTACACGACCTCGTCCTTCCCCGACCACAGCTTGCGCGGCGCCTCTCCTTCCTTGATGGCGTAAATGTCGGTTCCCTCGGGCAGGGAAGTACTGGTGTTGGCGGCCTGCAGCGATCCCGGCTGCACGATCGTAAAAGTGATTGTCGCGACGCCCGTGACGGGCAATGGGGGCAGGGGATTGTGTCCCTTCTCGCCCACGTTTGCTGCGTAGATGGTTCCATCAGAGGCCACCGCAACCGAAGTGATCTCGCGCCTTGGCGCGTCGAAGAGCACATAGCCTTTGCCTTCGGGGCTGATGCGATAAACAAGTCCCGAACCGTCGGTACCGGCAATCAGGTCGCCCTTTGCGTCCCATGCCAGAGCGCGAATGTGCTGTTCGTCGCTCTTGAAGAACAACTCCGGCTGGGCATTTGGTTTCGCCACGTCCACGCGATAGATTGCCGCAGGTCCACCGGTCGCGATATAAAGGCGACCCTGCGCGTCGAACGTCATATCCCAGATGTAGTGGGTGGCGGGATCGCTCCCATCTCCATCTGATTTCACGTCGAACTTTGCGGCATCGAACACCAAGGTCGCGTTCGCTGCATCCTGCTTGGTCGTGGCGCTCGGATTCAGTTTGTAGACTTTTCCGCTCGGCAAGGTCGCAGCATAAAGGGATCCGTCCGGTCCGATCCGAACCACCTGCACGCTCAGGTCCTTGGTTTCAAAAAGCGTGAAAGGCTTTTCGCCCTTTTGTGTTCCGGTGCGCAGCACGGTGGCAGGAGATCCTGTTCCCAGATAGGCACTTCCATTCTTGTCCACCGTCACCGACCACACGAACGTCGATGGCGTCGTAACGATCTCGGTCAGTCCCGGCCCCTGGCGAAGATGCCCATTGCTGCCGATGGCAACTCCGAGCGGGGTGCCTTTCTCAAAGTCGTCAAACCGCGACTGAGCCCACAGATGCGTGGTCTGCGCTTGAGAAAGCGGGCAAACAAGAGCAAAAAAGACGGCGGCAAATCCGGCCAGCGCCATGCGCGATCGCCGGTAACTCGAGGGAAGGGAATCAAACATACTGCCGTTGAGTCTACTAAAGTTGGCCGTGGTCCCGCAGGCCGCATCGCTGGCGAACTTCATGAACGCCGAGCAACCGGCTCCATCGATATAGTTCTAGACTCTCCCGCGAAACTGAATGATTCTTCGGCGATCACGCTTCGATGGCCGATGCTCCGGCAGCGGTGCGAACTCCTGCATTGCTTTGCGTTCGGCCGCAAGCTTCATCCGGGCCTCTTTGCTGGCTTCAGTCTCGCGATAAAGTGCCTGGGCCACTGCGGCTGGACCGCGCATTTCACACAATTGCAGCACCTCGATCTCGAACTCGCCGCCCTCGTTTCGCACACGCAGCATGTCTCCGTTGCGAACCTCGCGTGCCGGCTTCGCAGCAACACCGTTCGATTGAATGCGCCCAAGATCACACGCCCGCGATGCCAGCGCGCGCGTCCTGAAGAAGCGCGCGGCCCACAGCCACTTATCGATTCGAACTTGCGGCATTTCTGAGAATCGCTTTCCAACGCGCGTGAACAGAAGATCGCCCTCATCCTTCAGGATTCCGGTTCGACCTTCCATATATATAAGTATTCGTGGTCGCTGGAAGTGGCCACGTTGAGACCGCGCTGGTGTGTCGCGCGGTTCAGAGCAGATCGAATGTTCACTTTGGTATCCGGCAACACTGAGAGCGGCACTTTCAACGCCGAGCCGGGCGCTAACTGCTCGAGGTCGCTCAGGATTTGGGTGACGATCTGCTTGTGCTTTCCGTCCCGCCCCTTCGGTACGTCAAGCTGCAGAATTGACTCAAACTTCATTGCCGGACTAAATTCCGAGTCGGTCGTCATGGCGTTTTCTCCACCTTTTGCGGCGCGGTACTTGCCAGAACAGTAGAACTATTCCTAACGTAGTCCTAAACTATCCCAAAACTGACCTAACGAAGAGAGAATAATCAGGATGACGAGAATTTGCAAGGCCTAGCGGAATTCTTTTTCGCAGTTTCACGCGGTGCTATCCAATCCCTTCCGAAATCAGACCTATAGATGGGAGTTTTAAAGCACTTAGAAAGATTCTCCTCGTATTGACGGATCCCTGCTACCGTCGTTTAAGAGGTTGAATTCCCCCATGAAACAGAAACAGAACTTCCCCACAGTGCCAGTTCAAAGCATTCCCCAGGACGATACCGAGGAGTACCGGACTATGGTTCTTGTTGTCGATGACGAGTCAGTCATTGCTGACACCCTGGTCGAGATCCTGAACCGGAATGGTTACGCGGCCATCGCAGCCTACGATGCAGAGGAGGCGATGGAAACAGCGCTGCTGACTCCGCCTGAGTTGCTCATTACCGACGTGGTGCTTCCGGAAATGAACGGGATCGAATTGGCCATCACTATTCGGCGAATCTTTCCGGATTGCAAGATTCTCTTGTTTTCCGGTCAAGCTTCCACAACGGGTCTGCTCGCTTCAGCAAGCAGCGAGGGGCATCAATTCTCCCTTATCAATAAGCCGGTGCATCCCCGCGATCTGCTGGCGCGTGTCACCGAAATCTTCAAATCGAGAAAAGAACACGCCCAGGAACTGAGCCCGTTCTAGGACGGTTTCAACTTCAAAATCGAGTTTCTCCCATCAGGCGGGATCGGCATGCCCATCCCCGCCGGTTCGGCCCCAGCACTCCGCGCTCTTGACGAGTGCCGCGCCACTTCACGGCATCGTCGAGTGATGCTGACAAGGCCTAAGCAAAACCTAAAATTTGCTATGATGCTGCCTTGGCTGTCCCTCCCCAATTTGTTGCGCGCGAAAGGAGAGCTTTTGCCTCCCACAACCAGCTTTGCCGTGTTCGGTGAGCCGATTGATGTTTTGATTTCCGGCGAGATGACCGGCGGCCATTCGGCGACCATCATTCAGACTTCGCCTCCCGGCGGCGGCCCACCGCCCCATGCCCATCAGAACGAGGACGAGGTCTTCTTCGTGCTCGAAGGCACTTACGAATTTCTTCAGAACGGGGTGTGGAGCACGATTGAGACCGGAGAGGCCGTATGGGGTATCCGCGGGTCCTTTCACACGTTCCGCAATGTCGGGACGACCGAGGGCAGAATGCTCATCTTCATCTGCCCTGCTGGGCTGGAAAACTACTTCGAGGAGATCTCCACGCTATCAATGCCCTGGGATATGGCTCAACTGCTCGATGTTTCGGAGCGATACGGCATCTCGTTTCAGCTTTGACGGAAATCAGGGCGAGGCAGCGCTGAACCGGATGCCGGAACTCTAGTTCACAAGCACGACCCGGTAGCGTACTCGATTCTTCTTCACCCGCTCAATGGCCTCGTTCGCTTTCGCCATGGGAAAGGTCTCGGTTTGCGCCTTGACACCGTGACGCGCCGCAACATCCAGCATCTCGCGGAGCTGATGCGGGCTTCCCGTGGGATTACCGCTGATCGAGCGCATTCCGGAGATTAATGGAAACGCGTTCACCGAGACCGGCGATGGCGGAACGCCCACAAAGCAGAGCGTTCCAGTGGGTCTCAATGCGTGAAGATACATGCCCCATTCCTGATCCGCATTGACCGTTGTGAGGATGAAATCCTGCGTGCCCGCCATCTCTTTCATGGCCTTTGATTCGAGCGTGTTCACAAAGTGATGTGCCCCGAGCGCCCGGGCTTCCGCTTCCTTTGCAGTCGAGGTCGAAAATGCTGTCACTTCAGCACCGAATACGCGAGCAAACTGAATGGCCAGGTGTCCCAGGCCGCCGATGCCTACAATGCCGACGCGCGAAGACGGGTTTATGCCGTGCGTCCGCATGGGGTTGTAGACAGTGATGCCGCCGCATAGCAGCGGCGCTGCCTGCGCACTGCCAAGGGCATCTGGAATCGGAACGACGAAGCGCGCATTCGCACGGACGCGATCCGCATAGCCGCCATGGCGATGGACACACGTAGCCACCGAAGACGGGCAAAGATTCTCCATGCCCCTGATGCACCACTCGCATTGTCCGCAGGAGTCAGCCTGCCACCCGAGGCCGACACGCTGGCCAATTCTCAGCGAACTCACTTCAGGGCCGGCCGCTACTACTGTTCCAATAATTTCGTGCCCGGGGATAAATGGATATTGGCTGATGCCCCAATCGTTAAGAATAAGATGAACGTCGCTATGGCAAATGCCGCAATGGGAAACGCCGATCTCCACTTCCATCGAGCCCAATTGACCCGGATCGTAGCGAAAAGGCAGAAGCTCGGCTCCCGCCGCATGAGCTGCAAGTCCCTGAATTTGACTCATTGTCGTTCTGAAGTCCTCGTCGAGTGGCTAAACGGTTCGCTGCTCTTTGAACGCATGTGTGCGGGCCCCGAAAGCCGCTGCCATCAGCTGGCTGCGCCACGATCAGTTTAACCCGCCTCCGGCGTCAACGTGCAGATTGAGAATTTGAAATCCCGAAAGCGGTCCGCCTGCAGGCGCTTCGCCACTCAACACTGCAGACTCCCCGTTCAGGTTCGCGTCCTGTGTATTCTTCAGCGGCTCCATCGCATTCGCAACAGAAAGAGGCAAGTCGGGCAGTGCCTGTCCTTGCACCTCGGCCTGGGCCTCAGGAGCCAGCAGGCTCACATACACGCGGTCGGAGGGGTGCAGATGGCGGGCCTCCGCAAGTATGGTATCGAGCCCCACAGCCCGGGCTGAAAGACGCGGCTGAAACAGGGCTCGGTCCAGCGTCCCCGAGTCTGAAACGAGAAGGCGCAGATTCCCGGCATCGATTCCTACGGGAACCCTGATTGGAATTCGTACGTTGTGCGCGGCCTGTTGCCATGGCCGCAATGTGGCTTCAACCACCACGGTGTCGCCCGGGTGCACAATGTCGCCGGAGACAATCCGCGCCGACTCCAGTTCCACCTGCATGTTGCGCGGAACGGCGTCAATGCGCAGATCAATTGACTTCACATCGCCCTGGCGGGTCCCATTCGAATAGAGCATCGCAAATCGCTCGCCGGTCAGCAGCGCCGCCGTCAGTTGCGGCGGCGAGGCGCCTCCGGGAGCCCACAGATCGAGCGGCGAGGGAGGATACCCCTCCAGATCGATATGTCCCGTCAAGTGGTAGCTCGTGTCGGCCGTGCTTTCATTCGATTCAAGCAATCCGTTGTAGAGGGCCACCATCAATGCCTGCGGCGTCAAAGACGGCAGGTCCAGCATTTCAAAATTGAGCCTTCGCTCGGTGTCTCCTTCGTGGATGGCAACATGAACCGGGATCATGTGCGCTCTCGCCCCCAGCACGCCGCGGATTGCAGCATCGCGATCCTGCGTAAACGCGCCGATGGTTTGTCCAGTGTTGATGATCTTGAAAGCGTTCAACGGAGATGCAAGCGTCTCCACGACATCGGCGGTAGTCATGGGCAGCGAGACGGGCCCTGCTTGCAGAATTGGATGGCCGCATGCCAGCAATTGCTTCGGATCTACGTAGGTCACCGTGCATGTGGCCGATATTTCAATGTCACCCCGGATCAGCTGCGCGCTCACCGCTGAGCCCGGCACCACCGATGCGATTGCATTTGCCGATGGAGCATCCGGGTCCGCATTGTCCTTTTGTGCGGACGAGGATCCCGTGCCGCCGGCCGCCACCATATCCAGCCCGGTTCCCGCCATCTTCTGCTGCCACCAGCGAATCGCTTCTGGCCGGAATCCGCTCATCACGAGCGGCGTTTCCATCGCCTGAAACGTCATTCCATCGGCTACTTCCTGGCCAGCCTTCTGTCTCGAATCGTCAGCATCCAATACCGGCGCGGTCCTGATGGGCAGATCGCGCACCTCCATCATCTGTTCAATGGGTGTGATCCCAGCGATCGGCTCCTTGCTGAACTGGCCGATGCGATACGAAAGTGATCCTAGGAGCTTGCTGCCGATGTATACGGGACTCCCGCTCATTCCGGCCACCACTCCCGTATATTCCGGTTTGGCCCCCAGCAACTGCGCCAGGATCATGTCGTGACCGGGCCCACGTGCATTGTGCAATATGCCCAGAATCTCCACCTGCATCGGCTCCGGCCTTGAACCCTGGAATACGGTCCAGGCAGTCGCCATCAATCCGCGATGTACCTGGCTCAGGGGATAGAATCCGCCACTGGACGGCGGCGGAGCGGGATAGCCACCGGCGGGAGCCGGCTCGCTGAGCGGAGAACTGCCGGGCATGGCTCCCTGTTGAGCCGGCAATTGGATCGCCAGCAGATTCAAGCCAATTGCCATGGCCAAAGCGAACGCGGATCGTGCGGTTTCCTTCAGGCGCTGTCTCACGTCTATAAGATTAAACCGGTAGGGGACGATGCTCCGGAAGCAGGAGTTCCAACCGGAAACCTCTGGGGACTTTGACGTTCCGAGATGGTGTTCGTAGCGGCAGAAGGCCATTGCCAATTGCCGTTGATTGCGGCTCATCCCGTATCCTGTCTCCAGAACCGAGGAAACTATGTCGATATTTTGTCGTTCACGACTTGCTCTCCGTCGCTGGCCTGCCGCACTCTGCCTGGTTGCGTTGGCAGCTCTGGCCAGCACGCCGCTCAACTCGGCCCAGAGCCAGTCTCAACAGCAGCAGCCAACTCCGCCGCCCTCACCGCAGCAACAACAGGATCAGACTGTTCCAGGCGCCGGCGGGCCCGGTGCGGATTCGGGATCCATCGCGCTGCCGAAGAAGAAGGAGAATCCCGATAACACGCCTGCGCCTGCCCCCGCAGCGCCGAAATTCAAAAATCCTGAAGGAGCGCCCAACTATTCGATCCAGGTGAACGTTCCCGAAGTGGTGGTGGACGTCGGAGTGCTGCTCGAAAAGACAGGACAATTCGTTCCCGGCCTGAAACCCGAGAACTTCCGCGTATACGAGAACGGCGTCGAGCAGAAGGTCATTGGCTTCAAGCGGGTTGAGGCTCCCATCACGGCCCTCATGCTGTGTGAGTTCGCTTCCACCAACTACTACTTCGTGTATGACATGCAGAATGCCGCATGGGCCTTTGCGCAGCAGTTGCGGCCGCAGGATTACATCGCACTGATGACCTTCGACCTGCGCACCCAGGTCGACCTCGACTTCACGCAGGATAAACGCCAGCTTCTGAATGCCATTCAACAGCTCGTGATTCCCGGCTTCAGCGAACGCAACCTTTTTGACGCGCTCTATGAAGCTGAGGACCGCCTAAGTCGAATTCCGGGCCACAAGTACATCATCCTGATCGCATCGGGCCGCGACACGATGTCGAGAATCACCCTCGACAAGATCCTGCAAAAGATCAAGAACACGCCCGACGTTACCATCTTCGCCATCTCCACCGGCGGCTGGGTACGCGCCATGACCGAAGGTGGTCCCGGCTTCAATCAGCAGTTGAGGGATCTGGACTATCTGCAGGCTGATAACCAGATGAAGACCTTTGCCAAGATGACCGGTGGCATGTGGTTCAACCCCAGGTTTGAAGGAGAACTGCCCGACGACTTCGGAGCCATCAACCAGGCAATCCGCTCAAAATACGAGCTTGTTTACCACCCCACCGACGCCAAGCTGGACGGCACCTATCGCAAGCTGCGCGTCGAACTCGTAGACGACGAGGGGCACCCGCTGCGCATGCAGGACGAGAAGCACAAACAACTCAAATATGAAATCATCACCCGCGACGGTTATCGAGCACGCGAGGAAGTGGAATAAGACTGGTACGGGTGGCTTAGCAAACGGGCGGCGACCGTGCGACCGCCGCCCATCGCATAGGCAACAAAGGTAGCGTTTTACTTGAACTGGTTGTAAATGTCGAAGCAGTAGTACGCGACTACAAACAGCGACGCAACCGCCACAAGCCACATCGCGACTCGCAGCAAAGGCTGAATCTTATTGACCTTGGCGACGATTGCCGCCTGCGCGGTCTTCTCATGTTCAAAGGAATCATCGAGAAAGATCTGATCCTCTTCGTCCTTCTCCAGACTGGACCGGTACAGATACAGCGCAGCCGTCAGAACTACCAGGAGTCCCCAGACGGACCACATCACGGGAACAATTGTCATACCTTCACCTCCGGCGAACTTACGAACCTCACATGCCGGCGGGACACGCATGAATACAGTGGTCTCGTGGGCTGTGGGCCCCTTACGGCAAACCATCATAGCTCTGAATCACTGCTGCCGTGGTGACAAAAATCACAGCTCTTTCAGCCCATGGAACTTAGCTTGCTAGGACCGCTTCTCTGCATCAACTCTTGGCCATTTCTAATGAATGCGACTTTCCTCACCCTCGTTGCATCCAATGGAACGAAAGTTCCCCTTTAGCCTTGAAACTGGTGGGAAGGGGCAGTAAAGTTACGATTAAGACAAAGCAATCCAACGTCTGGGAGAATTCATGTCAACAGTCACAGCCATACCGCAGGAAACAGAAAAGAAAACGCCTCTTACCCTGACCCCTCAGGCAGTCGCCAAGGTCCGCGAGATCATGGCCACGCAGGATCCGATTCCTGCTGGACTGCGCATCGGCGTAGTGGGTGGCGGCTGCTCTGGCTTTCAATACTCGATGGCCTTTGAGAACCAGGGCGGCATGATGGATAAGGTCTTTAATTTCGATGACCTGAAAGTATTTGTTGATGCCACCTCGCTCATGTATCTGAACGGCTGCACCGTCGATTACGTCGAAACCCTTGAGGCC
This sequence comes from Occallatibacter sp., assembly GCA_035524195.1. Lineage (GTDB taxonomy): Bacteria > Acidobacteriota > Terriglobia > Terriglobales > Acidobacteriaceae > Telmatobacter. Next base: position 43,843 of record DATKPJ010000048.1, on the reverse strand, counting down.
GCCGGCTTCAAGTTCGACAACCCGCAGGTAAAGTCGACCTGCGGATGCGGTTCCTCGTTCAACGTCTAAGGCCCCCCAGCGTTTGAGCTTCGTCTCAGCTTGGAGCGAAAGGCCCGTCCGCGATGACGGGCCTTGCTGCATCTGGAATCACCCGATTCGATCTGATTATTGCTGAGGCGTTGTCGGCGTCGTCGGGGTTGTGGGAGTTGTGCCTCCTCCCAGGCTGAATCCGCTGCCGTTCGAATCATTCGTTCCTGAATTTGTCCCAAGGGGATTCAGACTGCCCCCCGCGGTGGGAGTCAGGCCGCCATTGCCATTCCGCATCGACGTATCCGCCAGCGGATTGTAGGTGAACTCCCATTCGTTGTAATGGTTCTTCTTCTTGAACACCAAGATGGACTGCTTCGAACTCGCCGGCGAAAAACCAATGATCCCGGCTCCGCCAAAAGTCTGGCCATTATTCGATCCCGTTCCGCTATCCGTTGCGTTATCTGATCCACCCCCGGATGATCCCGTCCCCGAAGTTCCGCTGGCGCCGTTTGTCGTAGTGATACTCCCTGGACTGGAGTTGTTGCCGAATATCGAACCGCTGCCCGATGAATTGCTGCCGCTTGACGAGTTTCCGAAGATTCCGCCTCCAGCGGTCGGGGAAGTACCGTTCAGCCCGTTGCCTCCGCTCGGTCCAGTGCCGGCCACGGCCGTTCCCGCCAGCGGCTGGCCAAAGAATCCCATTGCCGTCGGAGTCTTGTTCTGGCCGAACAGAATCGGCTTCCAGTCGTCCTTGCCGGTCGTCGGATCAATATATCTCTTGCGCAAAAAACGAATCTCGTTGGTCTTCACCAGAGCGTCTACGCTGGGCGGATAAGTCTGGAATTTCCTGAAGTAGAGCTGGATCGCCCGTCTGTACTGCTTACCCCGCTGCATGGTCTCCAGGTCACGGTCGCGCTGAATGTCTTCGCGCACCTTCGGCATGGCAATCGACAATGACAGCATCAGCAGGAACAGCATGAAGATGACCGCGAGCAACAGATAACCCTGCTCGGACGTCTTCACGTTTTGAATGACTCTTTTCATGCTGCTGCGACGATCTCCGGCCCCTGATTTCTAATATCTGCCGGCCTCTCTAATTGGACGAAAGAGGTACGGTTTGCGTGTTGTTATAACTCAGATCCGTAATCCGCACGTTCGTCGGCATGACGGCAACCACCTTGTAGCGATGATCGACAATGTCGCCCGGGCGCGCGATGAACACGTCGTCGTCATGTATTAGAAATGCCTTCAGCGCCTTGTTCTCCGTTTCGCTGTAGCCGAAATACTTCAGGTCGATCGCCGGCGGCTGAGGAGGTCCCTGGGGTACAAAAACCGCCGGCGTTTCCCGCGCACTTTTTACCGGCGTCTCAATCTTCACCGGCGCGGAGTCTGCTGAAAAAATATTTCTCCCTGTCCCGGCGTAGACCACATCTTCGCTCTGGGCCAGTTTCTCAAAATGCAGCGCTGGGTCGATATCTGCATTCGACAATTTCTCGGCGTCCGGCCCTTCGCCTCCATTGGGGCGAGCAACCGCCGCGGTGCGCTGCACCGGTCTAGCCGGAATGGATGGCCCGGCAAGCGTGCTGTACAACTCGTAACCGCCCACCAGCAGGAGTACCCCGACCAGCCCGAGCAGCAGGTAGACCTGGCGTTTGTTATTGGTTCCGAGCTGCATCGCCATCCCTACTCGCCCTCCGTTTCCGGAGCGGCACTTGCCGGTTGATCCTCTGTCTTCGGCATTCCACTCGGTACATCGCCCGGCCGCAGCCAGGTGGAGACGCGCAGACGCAGATTTACCATTCCGCCCTGCTGGCCGGTCAGCGTCATCGTCCGGATCACGAAAAATGTCGGGTCCCGCTCCAGCGAGTTCACAAAATGCATGATCTGCGGGTACTCGCCGCTGATCCCGGCGTCCATGTTGATTTCTGTCAGTCCATGCTCTGTCTTGCCCTGCGCATACTGCAGGCGCGAAAGCCGCACGCCCGACTTCACCTCGAGGTCGCCAACCCGCGTCGCGATTGTGGAGTAGTTTGCCGGGATGCGTCTGTCATAAAACGCTTTGATCTGCTCGCGCGTCTGGGCAACGCGTTGATCCAGCCCCCGCAGGGGCACTGTCTCCATGGTCAGTGCCTTCAGTTCCAGTTGCTTGTTGGCCAGTGCGTCGGTCGAACTGGTGTCAGTTGCGCTCCAATCGAGCCCCACCATCACCGCCAGCACGATTACCGTCACGACCAATAAAGCCAGCCCGGCATAGTGCCAGGTCAGCGGAGAGTTCAGCCGCTCGCGCCACGCACTCGGAGTTCCAGTACTCATCGCGGCCCTCCCGTGCGCGGTTGCCGCGACTCTCGCGGCTGGTCCGTTCCCGTGTAGGGCATCCTGTGCTCGCCCGGTCTAAGGGGAACGCCGCTGCCTTTCGGTTCACCGTGCTGCGGCGCATGTTCGCTCTCCACAGCCTTCGCCTTCTGCGCTTTCAGCTCGCTCGGCGGGGCTGGATTGTATTCGGCCACGACATCGAAATTCACGCGGTTCGATGCGCTCACCGGCTCAAGTTGCTGGCCCGGTCCACCGCTTGTCTCGGCGTTCTCACCCACGATCTGCGGATGCAGGAATCGTTTCGAATGTTCGAGATTGGCAACCAGTCCAATAGCCCTGTCGCGCGGTCCCAATACCCGAAGGTGCAGGCTGATGTGGCCATCCTTGTCGCGTGTTGGCTCAATGCTGGTCACCTGCACGCCGCCGGGCAGCACGGTTTCCAGGTCCTCCATCGCCAGCGTCCACGAGAAGGCTTTCTCGTCGAACAGCTTGTTCAGCGCCTCAGCCTGTGCCAGCACTGCGGCATTGTCCGGCTGTCGCATCATGGCCATGTAGCCCTGGCGTTCGTGGTTGGCCGTGGCAATCTGACCATCCAGAGAGTGATCGCGCAGCCGTGCTCGATCGGCGCTCTCATGAATCAGGTGCAACCCGATCCCCAGGCCGATCGCGATCACCGCCAACACGCCCATGGCGATCCGCAGCCTCTTCAGTGCCGGAGCGATGTCGGCAAAGGGGCGGGAAGCAAGATTGATTCCGATTCTCACGATCGCGCCCCTGCCAGAGCGCCGCATATTGCAGCCACGCTCGTATTGCCCATTGAGGTTGCCGCCCCGCGCACCGGCTTGGCCGCGAGATCAACCACCTCGAGCTCCGGATTACTGATCCAGCGCGCAAAATCCTGCGCTGCGCCAATGCCGCCATATCGGATCTTGCCGGGTCGCGTCGCAAGCCGGTCTTCAAAATAAGCCGCTGCCACCGCAATATCGCGTTGCACTTCCTGGAGACGCTGAGATCGGTCAACGGGCAATTCGAGCGTGCGATACAACAGTAGATCGTCGCCTCGTGTAATGGACGTCGTCAGCGACACATGGCTTAGGCATGCGGTGAGCACCGCTTCCTCTGAGTCAATCGCCGCCAGCGCCGCCAGGCTCGAAGGCATCACCACACCCGGCTCGTAGCCCGCCGATCGCACCGCCTCTTCATACTCCTGGAGTATGGCGGCCGGTATCACCGCGGTCAGCACGCGGCACTCGCTCTTGTTCTGCGACAGAATCTGGTAGCTCACTCCCGCATGTTCGGCGTCGAATGGAACCATCTTGCGCAGCCGGAATCGCAGTACGGGAACCACTTCGTTTGCCTGCGCGGGCAGGGAATCAAAATCCAGCACGAACACCCGCACCGATGTATCCGGAACCACCAGCGTTACCGATCGCGTACGTGGAGAAACATCGGTCAGCGCCGAACGGACTGCCTCCAAGACCATCCCCGGTTCGCGCAGATTTGGTTCGGCGATCCCCGGGATCAACGCGCCGGCACGCAACGCCCCGAATGCAAACACGGGCGGATCGTTCTTTCCCGGCAGCGCCGACGCCAGAACACCCTCCGGCCCAAGCTCCACTGCTGCAGGCGGACGACCGCTATGCTGCATGCCAGATTTCGTCTTGCTCAACAATGCGCTCACTAACGGGATGCCTCAATGAACGTAACTTTATTGATTTCCTTCAGTGTGGTTACACCGCGTCGCACGCGGTCCAGCGCCGACTCACGCAGAAACGTCATTCCTTCCTTCTGCGCCAGCTTCCGCACTTCAGAGGTCGGTTTCTTCTCCAGAATCAGCTCACGAATCGGATCGGTCAAATCCAGCAATTCATGAATCGCCGTGCGCCCGCGATACCCTGTCCCGCCGCACTCGATGCATCCCGCTCCTTCGCGAAAATCAAATCCGCGCCACTCATTCGCATCCAGTCCGCTCGCCAGCAGCACATCGTCGCCGTACGTGACGGTCCGAACACAGTGCTCGCAGATCGTTCGCACCAGACGCTGCGCCAGGATGCAGTTCAGAGCTGAAACAAAGTTGTACGCTTCCACGCCCATGTTCAGGAACCGGCCCAGCACGTCGACCACGTTGTTGGCGTGGACCGTGGTGAATACCAGGTGCCCCGTAAGCGCGGAGTTGATGGCAATCTGCGCCGTCTCCTGGTCGCGAATCTCGCCCACCAGGATCTTGTCGGGATCGTGACGCAGAATGGACCGCAAGCCGCGCGCAAACGTCAGACCCTTTTTCTCATTCACCGGAATCTGCGTGATCCCGCGTATTTGATACTCGACCGGATCTTCAATCGTAATGATCTTGTCTTCGTCGCTCTTGATCTCGTTCAGCGCCGCGTACAGTGTTGTCGTCTTGCCCGATCCGGTGGGGCCCGTCACCAGCACCATGCCGTAGGGCTCGCGAATGTAGCGCCGGAAGCGCCGCAGGTCCTCATCGGCGAAGCCCACCACGTCCAGCGTCAGGTGGCGGAACTTCTCGCTCATTGATTCCTTGTCGAGCACACGAAGCACGGCATTTTCGCCATGGACCGTGGGCATGATCGAGACGCGGAAATCGATCAGCCTGCCTTTGTACCGTACCCTGAAGCGCCCGTCCTGCGGCACGCGCCGCTCGGCAATGTCGAGCTCGCTCATGATCTTTACGCGGCTCAGGATCGTGGTGTGATGCTCCCGCGCGATCGGAGCCATGGCTTCCTGCAGCACACCGTCAATGCGGTACTTCACATGCACGGAATCGTCGTAGCTCTCGATATGAATGTCGGATGCGCGCCGCTCCAGCGCGGTAAAAATGGTCGTATCTACCAGGCGGATGATCGGGCTGATGTCTTCATCGCTGGTCAGCTTCTCGATCGAGATATTCTCGTCCTGGTTGTCATCTCCGGTCAGAACATCGAACGTAAGGCCTTCGCTGGCTTCGTCGAGTACGCGCTGGGACTGCTCGGTCTTCTTCAACAGGTCGGTGATCTGTGAGAGCGTTGCCACGCGTGCGATGATCCGGTGTCCCAGCAGGCCCGCAATCTCGTCCAGCACCATCAGCCGCGAAGGATCGCTCACCGCAATCACCAGCGCGTCACCCTGCTGCTCGATGGGTACAAAGTTGTAACGAAACATCAGTTCAACGGGCACGGTTCGCAGCAACTCATGCTGGATCCTGAAGTTTTTCAGGTCAACAAAATCCGCGCGATAGCGTGCCGCCAGCGCCTCTGCCTGTGCGCGCTCGTCAGGGCCGCCAGGAATCGGCCCGTTGGGCATCGAAAGAACGGTCGTGTCCGCCATGATGAACTACCCTTGTGCTCCTGCTGTCGATCCGATCGAAAAGATCGGAAGATAGAGCGAAATCAAGATGAATACCACCACCACGCCCATCACAATCAGGATGGCCGGCTCGATCAGCGAAAGGGCCGCGGTAAGCGCCGTGGCTACGTCTTCCTCAAAAAACTCCGCAACCGAATTCAGCATCTGCGGCAGGGCACCCGTCTGCTCGCCCACCGAGATCATCTCTGTCGCCAATCCTGGAATCACCTTTGTTCCGCTCAGTGAATCGGCCAGGCTCTTGCCTTCGCGCACCGTTTCAATGGAGGACATCACCGCGCTCGCAACGCGCCGCGACGAGATGGATCGCGCTGCCGTCTCGAGCGAAGGCACCAGCGGCAATCCGCCCGTCAGCAGCGTTGAAAGCGTGCGCGCAAACAATGCCACCTGGTACTTGAGCCAGATCTTGCCGAACACCGGCGTCCCAATACGAAAGCCGTCAATAAAATCGCGGCCCCGGTCCGTCATGGAAAAGCGATAGAATCCGAAACCGCCGCCGAGCACGATCGCCGCAATCCACACGATGTTGTGCTGGGTCCACTTGCCGAAGTTCAGCAGCCCGATGGTCATAGCCGGCAACTGCGAACCCATCTGGTCATACAACTCGGCAAACTGCGGAATGACCACCGTGAACATGAAGATCAGCAGCCCCGTTACCAGCGTCAACAGCAGTGATGGGTAGATCATCGAAGCAGTCAGTTTCTTGCGAAACGTCAGCGATACGCGCTGGAATGCGACGTATCGTTCCAGCACCTCCTGCAGGTTGCCGCTTCGCTCGCCGGCCAACAGCGTTGTTGTATAGATCCCGGGAATCCCCGCTTGTGCTTCAAAAGCCGCGGAAAGCGCCTCGCCGGTTTTTACTCGATTTGAAACATCCTCAATCTGACTGGCAAAATGTGTGTCCTTCTGGATTGTCGCCAGCATGTTGAGCGAATTCAGGATCGGCAGACCGGCGCGAACCAGGGTCAAAAACTGCTGGTTGAAGATAAGAAACTTCTCCAGCTTTACCTTGCGCCGCGAAAAGGCTCCCACCCCGCCGCGTGCTCGCACTGAAAACACATGGTAGCCGGCATGCGAAAAGCGGGCGCGCAGCTCTTCGGCAGTCGCCGCCGTCTGCACCTGTTCCTGCACGCGGCCGCGCTCGTCGGCCAACCTGATTACGAACTCTGCCATAGCTCCAGCCGCCGGCGTCAAACGCCGCCGGCCATCCTCGGTAACGCCTTCCTGTTCAAGGGTATCAGTCTTTCATTACGATAGACGCACATTAGCTTCGGACCGTTCGCCGCATGCCAACGCCGTACTTCCATCCAATTCCCGGTCGGTAACTCCTCTGCTCGCACCGGTCCTGCATTGCCCCATGTATCCTGATTGCATTTCATATCCTGAACCGCAGCAGGAGTTGCAACGCATGGATCGGGTCGAATATCTAGCTCTCGGATCGCGCACCAGGCGTGACCCTCGACCGCGGCGCGGCACTGGTCTGCTCCTCGGTGCAGCCGTACTGGTCGCCGTCGCTGCCGGCGCCTTGTTCCTTTCGGGGTTTCTGTCCGGCAGGTCCGCCGTCGTTCCGCAGCCCTTTCCTCACGAGATTGCCCGCGTCACCTTTGCCGCTTCCGGCGACGTTATCCCGCACGAAGCGGTCCGCGCCGCCGCCGCCGCCGAGGGACAGGGCGAACAAGGCTGGGAGGCTCTTTTCTCCGACGTGGCCGACGTCTTCCGCTCCGCGGACTTTGGCTTTGTCAACATGGAAACCCCGGTCGCTCCTGCTCATTCAAAGGGCAGCAAGCCCTTCATGTTCGACGCACCTATCGACCTGCCGGAAGCGCTCAAGGCTGTCGGCATCAAGGTCGTCTCCTTCGCCAACAACCACGTCATGGACCAGGGCTGGGCCGGTTTTGCCGAAACGCGCGATCATCTCCGCGACCTCGGTCTGGTTTTCGCAGGAACCAGCGATACCGCTGCGCAGTCCTGGCAGCCCGTCATAACCGAATCCAATGGAATCAAGATCGGCTGGCTCGGCATGACCCGCTGGCTCAACGGGAATCGCAATCCCGATGCTCCCGATCAGCCTCACGTCAATTTCTTTCCCTATCCCGGCGAATCAAATGGGGCCCCCGGAGCCGACGAAGCCCAAGTTCTGGCCGCGGTCAAGGCCGCGCGCGCCCAGTGTGACTTTCTCATCATCTCGATCCACTGGGGCATCGAGTACGCGCCCGCTCCGCGCCCTGAAGATGTCGAGATCGGCCACAAAATGCTCGATGCAGGGGCATCTGTCATACTCGGCGCGCACCCGCACGTCCTTCAGCCTGTCGAAACCTATCGCACCGCTGATGGCCGCAACACCGTCATTTTTTACTCGCTCGGCAACTTCCTCTCTAACCAGTCGCGCACCTATATCGACGGCCTAATGCCCGACAAGGAAGGCGATCCACGCGACGAAATGATTGCACTCTTTTCCGCCGTCAAGCAAGACTACGGCCCTGGCGGTACCCGCGTCGAACTCGGCCACGTTGGCATCCTGCCCGTCTGGGGCGAAAACAACCGCAACCAGATCGCCAGCGGAAAAGCGAAGGAGCCGATTATCCGGCCGGTTCTCATCGACCGCGAAATTCCCATCCTCCAGGCACGGCTCGATGCGTTGAACAAGGCGGCGGCTGTACCTTCGGGATCAGTTGGAGCGGGTGGGGAGAGCCTCACGCAGACCGCTTCAGCGACCTTCACTCCTGAACAGAAACAGGAGTTTATCGAGTTGACACGGCAACTCAAGCTGCTTTCCGACCGTCGTGATCAGATTGTGGCCCGCGTCGGCGACGAATTCATCACTGACCCGCCCAAGCTCCCCGCCAAACCCTAGAAACACCGGGGGACATGGCGCTGCATCGATTGTCTGCGCCAATCCGCCGCGGCGGACCTGCGGTTGTTCTTCTAGTAGCTAGAAGCTAGTAGCTAGACTGCGGTTATTCCTGAACGAACTTCTGACTCGCAACACTCGAAACGGTGAACTGACAAGTGTGAGGCTATGCCTCAGTAACCCTGCGCCACCAACCACTCCGCTGTCAGTTCCATCTCCGCTTTTTTCTCGGATTTCATCTCGGCGTACGCCAGCTTCACCAGCACATCCGCCTCCACATTGACTGGTGCGCCTAAATCTAATATATGCAAGTTCGTTCGCCAATAAGTTAAAGGAAGAATTGCAATCGTGATCGTGTCGTCTTCGATTGCGGCGATGGTCAGGCTGATTCCCTCGATGGCCACCGATCCCTTGTGCACCATCCACTGCCGCGTGTTCGCGGGCACTCGGACCTTCAAGGTCCAATCCGTCGTCTGCCTGTCGAAATTCGTACTTGTCTCCGGAATCACCGGGTCCAGCACCGTCATCACTCCCGTGCCGTCTACGTGTCCCTGCACCACGTGCCCGCCCAGTGGACTCCCCGCCGCCGTGGGCAGTTCCAGGTTCACCTTGGCTCCGGGTTTCAGCGAGCCGAGCGACGTCCGGTCCAGAGTTTCCTGCGCCAGGTCCGCGTGAAAGTAAGTGGGATCAGGATCGAGCGCTGTCAGGCACACGCCGCTCACCGCCAGCGAATCACCCTCGCGCAGCCGCGCCGCCACGCCCGGCGCCTCAACTGTCAACCGCCGCACGCCGCCGCGATCGACAAGACTCACCAGCGTTCCCGTCTGCTCAATGATGCCCGTAAACATGGATTTATTGTAGTTCCCGGTAGCAAGGGAGAGGCATCAGGCTGACCACGGATCGCGGTTTACCGCGTCGCGTTCAGCCACGCAAGAATCTCCCGGATCACGAGCTTTCCCTGGTCTGTTGCGAACAGAAACTGCGCGTGCGCCGACCCCTTCAGCACCACCAGTTTCTTCGGCTGCGGAGCCTTCTCGTACTGCGCGCGAATTCCAGGCAGCCTCAGCTCCCCGCCGCCTTCCGAGTCGTCGCGCGCCACGATGAACAACGCCGGCGATTTCAGCTTGTCAGCAGGCAAATTCGGCGCCGCTCCGAGCATCACGATCCTGTCGATCTCGCCCGGCCTAGAGACAATCGAGGCGTCGCCCGCCGCCGCTCCGCCCATGCTGCCGCCGACGATCGAAACGGTCTTTGCGCCGTTCTTGTGCAGATACCGCACCGCGGCCAGTACATCCTTTTCAAGCTGCGCGTCCATCGGATCCTTGTCGCCCGGCCCGTGCGACGGTCCGTAACCCCTCAGGTCGATTGCCATCGCTTCAAATCCTGCCGCCTGCAGTTGCTTCGCCTGCGGCGCCCAGCTTTCCTTGTTGAATTGGCCGCCATGGACCAGCACCACAGCCCGTTGGCTGCTTCCGTAGATGTCCGCGAACACTACGCCGCCGTCCTCGGTCGCAAACGAGACGGTTCTCTGCGCCGCCACGATCTGGAGAACAAACAAGGCGGCAAAAGCTACGATGCCTGCACGCACATGGCAAATGTACTACGGTTTCCGCCGCCGATTCTGTTACCTTCATTCTCTCGGCAGAATTTCTCGTTCCCTGCGAATCCCAAACCCGTTCGGAGCCCCTTCGTATGCCCATTCTCAAGCACACGCTCGCGATTTTTCTGCTCGCCGCTGCCCCGCTCACCCTTTCCGCCCAGGACCGCTCCTACGGCCGCTCCGTTGTCGCCACCAGATATGGCGTTGTTGCCACCAGTCAAATGCAGGCTTCGCAGGCCGGTGCGCGCGTGCTTGAGCAGGGCGGCTCGGCGATCGACGCAGGAATCGCAGCCAACGCCGTTCTCGGCGTCGTCGAGCCCATGATGAACGGCATGGGCGGCGACCTCTTCGCCATCTACTGGGACGCGAAAACGGGCAAGCTCTACGGTCTGAATGCCAGCGGATGGGCACCAAAAGCGCTCACGATCGACTATCTCCACTCGAAGGGCATCACCGCCATGCCGCAATTCGGCATCAATTCCGTCACTGTTCCCGGCATGGTCGATGGTTGGCAAAAACTGCATGACCGCTGGGGCCGCCTGCAGTGGCGCGATCTCTTCAAGCCGGCCATAGTTTATGCCGAAGATGGAGTTCCCGTTCCTGAAATCGTGGATGATGTCTGGAAGGACAGCCGCAATGAGCTGATGAAGAATCCTGAAAGCAGCCGCGTCTTTCTCATCGACGACAAGGCGCCCGAGCGCGGCCAGGTTTTTCGCAATCCCGAGCTCGCCCACGCACTCACGCTCATCGCTGACCAGGGTGAGTCGGTCTACTACAAGGGGACCATCGCGCAGGCCATCCTCAAAACCTCTGCCGACTTGGGCGGCACCATGACCGCGGATGATCTTGCGTCGTATTCCGCCGAATGGGTCGAGCCTATCTCCACTACTTATCGCGACTGGACCATCTACGAGCTTCCGCCCAACGGCGACGGTATGGCTGCGCTTGAAATGCTCAACATCATGGAGCGATTCAAGCCCGATCCCGCCGGCCCGCACAGCCCCGGCGAACTGCACACGCGCATCGAAGCCATGAAGCTGGCCTACGCCGATGTAAAGGCCTACGACGGCGATCCGCGGTTCAGCAAGATTCCCGTTGCCGAGCTTCTCTCAAAAGAATATGCAGCCAAGCGTGCCGCGCTCATCGATCCGGACCATGCCAACTGCACAGTGGCGCCGGGCTCTCTGGGCAAAAGCGACACGACCTATCTCACGGTGGTGGATCGCGAAGGCAACATCCTATCCATGATCCAGAGCAACTATGAGTCATTCGGCTCGGGAATTACTGTGCAGGGCATGGGTTTCGCGTTGCAGGACCGCGGCGGTCTGTTTTCAATGGACCCGAAATCGCTCGACTCGCTCGCCGGCCACAAGCGTCCCTTTCACACCATCATTCCAGCGTTCATGGAGCGCGGCGACGAGCATATCGGCTTCGGCATCATGGGCGGCATGAACCAGCCGCTGGCCCACGCGCAGTTCGTCTCCAACATGGTTGATTACGGCATGAACATCCAGGCCGCGCTGTCGGAGCCGCGCTTCACCGTTAGTTCAAAACTCGGCTGCCACATTGTCATCGAGTCGCGCGTCTCGCCTGCAACCATCGATGCGCTCACCAAAATGGGCCACATTCTCGACGTGCACAAGGAGTACACCGCGCGCATGGGGCGCGGTAACGTGGTGCTCCGCGACAGCGCGACGGGCGTCAACTTCGGCGCATCCGACCCGCGCGCCGACGGCTTCGCAATTCCCGAGCAGCCGGATTTCTCGAAGATCAAGCCGGAATGAGATAGATAAAGACCAATCTGCCGATGATTCCCTGACGAGCTACTCGGCTGCGGTTTCTTCCGCCGGCCGATCCGTCGCCAGGCTGGAGACGCTTGTCGTCAGTGCACGATATGCCATGTAGAGGCTCGCCCGCCAGCGCACGATCATCCCAAACGCCAGCAGGTAAAAAATCGCGCCCGTCTGTTCAATGGAAAGGATCCTGTCGAAGTATCCCCGTGCCATGTAGCGAATCGCGAACAGCACAATCACCACGGCAAAGAATGCTCCTGAGCGCTTCATCATGATCACATCGCCATCGCGCCGCAAGCTCGACGTCAGCAGCAGCGGATAGGCAAACACAATGGCCCCGATCAGAAACGCGGCGATACCCCACATCCACGGCACGCGAAAGGCCGGCGCAATAAACATCGAAAACCCGGTCGCCATCCCCAGCGGCGGCATAATCAGCTTCTTCGCCGTTACGGCCGTCCGCCCCTCGCGCACGCGCCACACCAGGATGGCGCACAAGCCCGCGATCGAGCCGACTGCGTAGACCTCCGGGGTAAGAACCATTCCAGCTCCTCTTTCTATTAGCTTAATCGCGGTGCGCATCAGGCACATTCTTGTGCCAACAATCAGTTGGATATCCTGAAATCGCTATTTTCCGCCGGGCGCTGACCTCTGATCGCGGATCACTTTTTTTCCGGCCACGGGTCGCGGAGCAGGGAACACAGACCGAGGTCATTCCCGTAACGCTCCACTTCAACTGCGGCCATGCGAACAAATTGCGGCATCCCGCGAAATGCAGGAACTGCGTCCGATCCCATAATCTGGGGCGAAACAAACAGGTGCACTCGATCCACCAGCCCCGCCGAAAGCAGCGCCGTGTTTAGCCGCGTTCCCGTCTCCGACATCAGCGTCAGGATGCCTTCCTCGCCCAGCCGGTCCAGCACCTTGCCCAGAGGCACACGGCCGGCCTCCGCCGGCATCGCTTCGACTCGCACACCCCGGTCCCGAAGCTCGTTGATGCGCGCTTCGTCCTTTGAAACGGTAAAGATCACCAGGTCATCTTGCGCGCCCTTTACCATTTTTGAATCCAATGGCATACGCAGGGCAGAATCAAGTACTACGCGAAGTAATGGCCGGCGTCTCCGCAGCCCGCTTCGATCCGTCAGCCATGGATCGTCTGCCAGCACAGTATCCACGCCGACCATGGCCGCGTCGGCCTGCCAGCGCAGCGGCTGCACTGCCGCTCTCGCCGCCTCGCTGGTGATCCAGTAGGGTGCGTGCGCCACGTGCACTCCAGCCGGCGGAGCGATCCGCCCATCGAGAGACATGGCCACCTTCATGAGCACAAATGGCCGCTTATGCTGGCTCCAACGCGCAAATCCCTCGTTGAGCCGCCGCGCTTCGGCCTCGCACGCGCCAATCGTTACCTCGATCCCGGCCTGGCGGAGCCGCTCCGCGCCATGCCCCGCAACTGCTGGATTGGGATCGATCGTCGCCGCCACCACGCGTCCTAGTCCCGCCGCAATCAGAGCCTCGGTACACGGCCCGGTTCGTCCCGTGTGATTGCAGGGCTCCAGTGTCACGTACGCCGTTCCGCCTTTCAGGCGGTCTTCCTTTTTGTGCGTCAGAGCATGCTGCTTTGCTTCGTTGAGCGCGACAACTTCGGCGTGATCCAGCAGATCGTATTCATGCCAGCCCTCGCCGATTACCTGCCCCGCGCGATCAAGAATCACGCAGCCCACCGCCGGATTCGGCGAGCTCACGCCAATCCCGCGCCGCGCCAGCTCCAGCGCCCGCTGCATCCACTGCGTGTCGATCTCCAACTGTGATCTCATCGAAAGAGAAGGGAACACTCAAGTTTAACCGACAGCTGGAACACTGCTTCACGCACCTATTGCGGCACCATTCCGATCGTCCTCAGCCATGTCTCCACCAGCGCTGGCCAGTCGGTAATCGGGAACTGCGTGCGCCGTAGGCCGAATGCATGGCCGCCCTGCGCATAAAGATGCATCTCCACCGGCACGCCCGCATTTTTGAGCGCAATGTAATACACCAGGGAGTCGTTCACATTGTCCACATGGTCGTTTTCAGCCTGGAGCAGAAATGTAGGCGGTGTCTGACTGGTAACGGGAACATTGGGATTCAATGTGAATGTGTTCTCGTCAATCCGCAAATGTCCGGGATAAAGCGCCACCGCAAAGTCTGGTCGACAACTCAGTTTGTCGGCGGAATCGACTGGCGTATACAAACGATGCTCAAAGTGGGTGCTGATCGCCGCCACCAGGTGTCCGCCCGCCGAGAACCCGAGAACACCAATTTTTTGCGGATCGATGTGCCACTCGGCGGAATGAAGCCGGACCAGCCCCATCGTCCGTTGCGCGTCTTCAAGGGCCATCGATGATTGAGGATACGCTCCCCAATTAGGGGCCGACCGCGAAGCGGGCACGCGATACTTCAGCAGCACGCAGGTGATGCCGCGCGTAACGAGCCAGTCGCACACCTCGCTGCCTTCGAGGTCGATGGCCAGAATCTCATACCCGCCGCCCGGAAAAACGACGACCGCGACATGCGTGTTGTTTTCCTTCGGTGCGTAGACCATCATCGTGGGTTGCGCGACATTCTCAATAGCCGTCCACGGCTCGCCGGCTACAAGATCCGTTTCGACCGTTGCTTTCTCAGGCCCTTTCACCGGTTGCGGATCGGGCGCCGCTCCGGGCCAGATCGGAACCTGCGTGTGTCCGGGCGACGGCTGCCAGGCCGTCGTCTGCGCGTATGCGGCAAAAGGGGGGAGAAGCAGGAGAGATAGAAGAAGTTTCATCGCGGCTCCACGGGCAGCAGAGGAATGAACAGGCTCTTGCGCAGTGAAGCGAGTGTACGTGGCCTCTGATCGTGAATTTTCCGCACGCGGGAAAGGGAATCAAATCAGTTAATGAGCGCTCCCTAGCCCACCAGCGCATCTACAAACGCCCCGGCGTCAAACTCCAGCAGATCCCCCATCTGCTCGCCCACGCCGACAAAGCGCACCGGCAGATTCAACTCCCGCGCAATGGCTACGGCAATGCCGCCCTTTGCCGTGCCGTCGAGCTTGGTCAGCACAATTCCCGTCACGCCAGCCGACTGTGTAAACAGCCGGGCTTGTTGCAGTCCATTCTGACCCGTGGTTGCGTCCATCACCAGCAGCACCTCATGCGGAGCGCCCGCAACCAGCTTTGCCGCCGTCCGCCGCATCTTGTTCAACTCATCCATCAATCCCGACTTCGTGTGCAGCCGTCCCGCCGTATCCACAATCAGCTCGTTGATGCCCCGCGCTTTGGCTGCGCTGGCTGCATCGTAGAGCACCGCCGCCGGGTCGCCGCCCTGCCGCGTCTTGATCATCTCCACGCCGCTGCGTCCCGCCCAAACCTCAAGTTGCTCAATTGCTGCGGCTCTGAAAGTATCGGCGGCACATAAAAGTGCGGAGCACCCCTGCGCGCGATACCACGCCGCCAGTTTTCCGCTGGTCGTGGTCTTGCCCGTCCCGTTCACGCCCACCAGGAACGTTACCTTCGGCGGCGTTGCCGGTTCCGGGATCGTTCTCGCCGGCGCCTCGAGGATTCCCCGCAGTTGCTCTTTCAGCAGATCGCGCAATTCTTCGCCGCCCGCGATCGCCTGTTTTCGTGCCCGCTCCCGCAGCGAATCCAGGATCTCCGTTGTCGTCTGCACCCCAATGTCGCTCGTCAGTAGAGCGGTCTCAAGATCCTCCAGTGCGGATTCGTCCACCGTGCGTGTCAGCGCAACAAGATCGCCGATTCGCGACGAAAACGACTCGCGGGTGCGTGTCACGGCCTGTCGCATCCGGTTGAACAGGCCCTGCTTCTCTTCCTGTTCCGGGGCCTGTTTCGGCTTATCGTCCTGATTGCCGAAAAGTGTGATGAATTCTGGCATATCCTGTCTTCAGTCTAAAGCAGCCGCCGATCCTGACTTCGGATTCATCCGCTTGAAGCCTGACAATTCACGACCATTCCATACGCCTGTCGACGATTCCAATCGCGCGAATCGTTCCCAGCAAAATTCACTTGCATTTCGCAACTGAATTCGGAAGAATCGCAAAGCGTGGCTGCCTTCGCCATTGATGCGGCCCCAACCTTTCAAAGGAGTCGATACATTCATGAGCAAGGTGCGTGTTTTGGTCGGAACGCGAAAGGGAGCGTTCCTGCTTTCCTCTGACGGCAAGCGCAAAAAGTGGGAGGTTGACGGGCCCCACTTTGCAGGCTGGGAGATCTACCACATGAAAGGCTCACCGGTTGACCCCGACCGGATTTATGTCTCGCAAACCAGCGGGTGGTTTGGCCAGCTTCTGCAGGCTTCCACCGATGGCGGCAAGACCTGGTTCCAGCCTGGAGTGTCGCCCGATGAGTCCGGCCCACCTGTCTTTCCAGCTAAGGCGCCCAATCGCTTTGTGTACGACTCATCGCCTGAGACCGGCAAGCCGCTTACGACGCATCAGTGGTACGACGGCACCCAGCATCCATGGGAGTTCAAGCGCGTGTGGCACATCGAGCCCTCGTTGACCGATCCCGCCACCGTGTATGCGGGCGTAGAAGACGCAGCCATTTTCCGTTCCACCGACGGCGGCGCCAGCTGGCATGAGCTTCCCGGCCTGCGCGGCCACGGCACCGGCCCCAATTGGCAGCCCGGCGCGGGCGGAATGTGCCTGCATAGCATCCTGCTCGACCCCTCCAACTCCGACCGCATTTACATTGCCATCTCCGCCGCGGGCGCCTTTCGTACCGACGACGGCGGCAAATCATGGAAGCCCATCAACAAGGGCCTCTATTCGAAATACATCCCCAACCCCACCGCCGAAATTGGCCACTGCGTGCACCACATCGCCCTGCATCCTTCGCGGCCCGACGTGCTCTTCATGCAGAAGCACTGGGATGTGATGCGCAGCGATAATGCCGGCGACAACTGGACCAAGGTCAGCGGCAACCTGCCCACTGACTTCGGTTTTGTGATCGACGTCCATGCGCACGAACCGGAAACCATCTACGTCGTCCCCATCAAAAGTGACTCCGAGCATTTTCCCATCGATGGCAAACTCCAGGTCTATCGCAGCCGCACCGGCGGCAACGAGTGGGAGGCGCTCACCAAGGGACTTCCTCAGGAGAACTGCTACGTCGACGTGCTCCGCGACTCCATGGCCGTCGATAAGCTCGACGACTGCGGCATCTATTTTGGAACCACCGGCGGGCAGGTATTCGTTTCACCTGACGGCGGAGACTCCTGGCAAGCCATCGTGGAATCGCTGCCGCCCGTCCTCTCCGTCGAAGTACAAACGCTGCGATAGGAGAAGTTCGATTTGTGTCATCCTGAGGATTGGGTACCCAAGTCTGAATTTTCAGACCACGAAAAGCCAAGTGAAAGCTGAGAGCAATGAGTCGGGTGCCCCATCCTTGTGGTGCTGTTGCCGCTAGGGTGGGGAGCCACCCGTGATCGACCAGAGAGTCCGCGAGAAGCGAATAGCGAATCGCCAACACCCACGAGTCGCAGCTCAACCATGTCCACGACCCACTCCATCCGCGTCCAGCTCCCCTACCACCTGCGCAACCTCGCCAAGGTGGGCAGCGAAGTCACGCTTGAAGTCACCGCGCCCGTCACGCTTCGCGCTGTCCTCGATGTGCTCGAAGCCCGCTACCCCATGTTGCAGGGAACCATCCGCGACCACGACACCCTCAAGCGCCGCCCGTTCCTGCGCTTCTTCGCCTGCGAAGAAGACCTCTCGCACGACTCGCCCGACAACCCTCTGCCCGATGAGGTGATCTCCGGCAAGGAACCGCTGCTCATCATCGGCGCCATCGCCGGCGGCTGAGTCAGCAGCTTTCGGCGGTGTGTCAGGACCGGATTTATTGCTTGATGCCTCCCAGTCGCCCCCTCGTAGCAGGTGCTCCATCCTTGGCGCGTATCATCTTTCGCGCCTAAGGTGGGAAACCGTTAGTTGGTCCCTGGTCGTCACTTCTTGCCGATTAATTTGCTCAAGCGACCGTAATCAAATCAGCGCCGAGCCTACGCGAAACTCCGCGAGCGCGAAAGGGCCGAAATTGACCATTCAATCCTTTGCTGAGAGGAATCTGCGGTTAAGTTCATTTCTAGGAGGAATTTTAGCTCTACTAGTTCCCGGTAACATCATTAAAATAAGGAATTTATACCCGAACCCCGGGTGGGGTTACCGAGGAGTATTCGCTCAACGGCTGAGACCCCCGGTAGGTGTGCGCCGCATATGCGGCACTCCGATCCAACAAAATTGAACCGGCAACCATGACGCAGAGCACAGCCGGAGCCCCCCGTCCGCCCTATGCTGCGTGTCAGTCGCTTCGGTGAGACCGGTCAGTTGCCTGCACGGGCTGGTTCTGCGCACAACAGCTTCCATTGAGATAGCGTTCATTGATCGGCCCACTGACAATCGAGGGGGAGTCATGTGCCGATGCATTCTCCGGGCCTCGGGCATCGTGCCAATCGGCAGCGTGGGGTTGGCAATCTTAATCGGTGGCTTCTCCTGTATCCTCGCCAGCGCGGCGAACTTCGATCTTGACCAGGCGCGCAAGCGTGCGGAGCAGGGAAGCGTGCAGGACCAGATCGAGCTGGGGGCGGCGTACCTCACCGGCAACGGTGTGCCGCAGAATGCTTCGCTCTCGGCCTACTGGTACGAAAAAGCTGCCGGCAGCGGAAGTCCCGAATCAGAAGATCAGATCGCATACATGTATGAGGCCGGCCTCGGCGTTCCGGCAAAAATTGACCGCGCAGTCTACTGGTACAGGCTTGCGGCCGCCGCTGGATTGATGCGGGCCAAGGTAAACCTGGGTCTGCTCTATTTAAAGGGTGAAGGCATGCCCAAGGATCCGGCGATGGCGCAGCGCTTCTTTCGCGACGCGGTGCGCAAGCGCTTCGGTGCGGGAGCAACCTGCCTCGGCCACATGTATTTCCTTGGGCTCGGCGTCCCGAAGGATATTCCGGCTGCTGAGAAATGGTATGAGAAGGGTGTCAAGTTGGACGATCCCGAGGCGGCCTACAACCTGGCAATCGTCTACTCCACGAGCGCATACCATTCGCATGACCTGGCCAAAGCCGCGAGTTTGCTCCGCCGCGCGGTCGACCGCGGCTACGTTCCGGCCATGCATTCGTTGGCCATGTTGCTCAACAAGCATCCGGAGCTGGCGCATTCGCCAAAAGAGCAGCGCACTCTGCTTGAAAAGGCTGCCAAGGCGGGAAGCTGGAAATCGTCCGTGATGCTGGGTATTCTGGCCCGCGATGGCGAGCGAGACGGCAAAGCCGTAAAGTCCGATCCGTCAGCCGCCTACTATCACTTCAAGCTGGCGGCGCTTCAGGGTGGTTCCGCGGGCCGTAAATTGTTGAAGCGCGACCTCGATACTCTTGCCGCTCAAATCGGAAACGAACAGCAGGCGGCACTCGATTCAAAAGCTCAAGCCTGGTATGTGAAGCACCAGTTCGCTTTTGTGTTCATTTTGAGAATGAACGACCCCGCCCGCTTCTTTCCCGTTGTTAGCGTAGAAGAAGCGATGGCAGATTCCGCCGCACCGCGGTAAGGTCGGTACATTTCGCAAGAGTGGGTTCCAGGCTTAATGTTCGCCTTTGCCCGGCCTCAGCATCAGGTCCTTGATCGCTTCGTGAGGGTCCTTGCCCTCGTCGAGAATCAGCTCCATCTGCTCGGTAATCGGCATCTCGATACCATATCTCCGGGCCAGTCCAAGCGCGGCTCGCGTGGTGCGAACACCTTCTGCCACTTTGCCGCCGAGGCTCTCAAGAATTTCCGGCAGCTTGCGTCCGTGCCCCAGCGCCTCGCCAACAGTGCGGTTGCGCGAGAGCGATCCGGTGCAAGTGAGAACCAGATCACCGACGCCGGAGAGGCCGGCCAGTGTCTCGCGCTTGCCGCCGCAGGCTACGGCCAGCCGCGTGATCTCTGCAATGCCGCGTGTCATCAACCCGGCGGCCGAGTTGTAGCCGAGTCCCATACCCGCAGCGATGCCGGCAGCGATGGCAATTACATTTTTGAGAGCCCCACCCAACTCCACTCCAATGACATCAGTGGAGGTGTAGAGACGCAACGTCTCCGACCCGAATTCCTGCTGGATGAGGACCGCAATTTCCAGATCGCTGAAAGCCACGGTGACTGCCGTGGGCTGGCCCTGCGCCACTTCAAGTGCAAAGCTGGGCCCGGAAAGCGCGCCGATGGAGAGCAGCAGCCCGGCAGGTTCCAGAACTTCAGAGATCACCTGTGTCATGCGCAGAAAAGTGCGATCTTCTACGCCTTTGGTGGCGCTCAAAACGAATTGGCCATTGTGCAGATGCGGCGCCAGGCGCTTTATCGTTGGCCGCAGAAACTCCGATGGAATCACGGAGACGAGAATCTGGGCTTCCTTCACGGGGCCAAAATCGGCCGTCACGGCGATTTCGGCTGGGAGGGGAAACCCAGGCAGAAAGAGGATGTTCTCGCCAGCAGCGGCGATCTGTCGCGCTTCATCAACGCTGTGCGACCATAACGTGATCTGGTGCCCACCGTGCCGATAGAGCGAGAGGGCGATAGCAGTTCCCCAGGCGCCGGCGCCAAGAACAGCAATGCGGCTCATGCAGGGTTTTCCTCGTGCGAATGCGACGCACCGAAGCGGTTCTCCGAGCCGGTGAGCAGACGTCGGATGTTCTGGTGGTGTTTGGCAATGATCAGGCCCGCCACGATGATCTGCGCAGCGATGAAGAACGCCGGCTTTTCTCCGCGAACCAGGAACCAAGCGAACAGCGGGAAACTGGCCGCTCCCAGGATAGAAGCCAGAGAGACGAAGCGCGTGGTGGCCAGGATGACGAAGAAGACCGAAATCGCTGCCAATGCGGCCCAGGGAGCCGCTACCAGGAAGACTCCGAAGCCGGTAGCCACCCCTTTGCCACCCTTGAACCGCAGCCAAACGGGAAACATGTGGCCGAGCACTGCGCAGACCGCCGCGAGGGCTTCCACATCGCGGGGCGCAGCAGAAGGCATGAAGCTGGCGGCGCAAAATGCGCCGAGGCCCACGGCGGCACATCCTTTCAGCATGTCGAGAAAAAACGTAGCGGCGCCAAGACCGCGGGCCCCCGAACGCAGAACGTTGGTGGCGCCGATATTGCCGCTGCCGATCGTGCGGATGTCCTGATGGCGGAAGACGCGCATCAGCAGGTACCCGTTCGGTATTGACCCAAGCAGATACGCAGCAGCCGCGACCAGAAGGATAGCGAGGATCATGACGAAACAGAGTTTAGCAGGCTACCGGTGCTGGCGCGAAAGGCGCTACGGCAGCCTTTGAAGGGGGGAATGCGAAAGCGCTTTTTGTCGGGTCTGCCGGCTCCGCGAGTCAGAACCGTTCGTCGGCCGAGGGCCCGTAGATGGCCGGTACTGTGGAACCGGCCATCCGCAGGTAAACAGTGAGTTGCCCGCGATGATGAGCAAGGTGGCTGAAGACGGCATCCGCAATCATGACGGAGCGTGGCTGCTGCGAAACGACGTTGCCGTTCATCCTGAATGCCCATGGAGTAGCAAGGTGCTCGTCGTCGGTTGCTTCGAGCGCACGGCGTGCCTTGGCAACGGCTGTTTCGAGACTCGCGATGAGCTCGGCATTTGTCGCCATAGCCTTGGTCCGGAACCCCTCGTTTGCAGGATCATCGAGGTTGAGTTCGTCCCGCTCGATCATCAGGGCGATCCAGCCCAGGATGCCGGCGACGAGGGCGGCCAGATAACCCAGTTCCATGGAACGCTCGTGTGGCTTGAAGTCGTTGCGGCCTTCGGGAACGGGTTCAATCGCTTTGCGGACAAGGTCGGCTTCGCGGTCAAGTTTGGCGACGAAGAAGTCTCTGAGGACGGGTGTTGGCTGAGACATGGGGTGGGACCTCCTTTTGGCCGGCTCGGTTGGCCGGCAATCAAAGCGTAGAACTGAATATATGACAAGGAATGTCATATATCATGAGTGAAAGTAGGAAATGTTTGAAAGGGGAAGATGAAAGCGGACCGGCTGCTTTCGGTGTTGCTGCTGTTGCAGGCGAAAGGGCGTGCGACGGAGCGCGAACTTGCGGAGCGATTGGAAGTGTCACAGCGCACGATCCACCGCGACCTGGAAGCGCTGAGTGCAGCCCATGTGCCGGTTGTCGCGCTTCGCGGCTCCCAGGGAGGCTGGGAACTCGAGAAAGGCTGGCGCACGCAAGTTCCAGGCCTGGATGAAGCCGAGTTGCGCGCACTGCTGATGGCGCAGCCGCGCGTTGTGGGTCATCCGCGACTCGCAAAAGCGGCTGAGAGCGCATTGAACAAGCTGATGGCGGCTTTGCCGGGTCCGATGCGTGCGCACGCGGAAACCATGCGCGAACGCCTCCACGTAGACGCGACGGGTTGGTACGAGACGGGCGAGGATCTCTCGATGCTCGCTATTGTGCAGGATGCCGTGGCCCACGAGCGAAAGCTTGCCTTCGAGTACACGCGGGCCGACGGCCAGAAAGGATCACGCACCGTAGATCCGCTGGGTCTGGTGGCAAAGGGGTTGACCTGGTACCTGGTAGCGCGAACGCCCAATGGCATGAGGACCTTCAAGGTATCGCGGATGGAGGCAGTGACAGTGCTGGCGATTGGATTCGAGAGGCCGGCACATTTTGACCTGGCAGAATACTGGAAGCGATCGACTGCGGAACTCAATCGGCTGCGTAAGAGCTATTCGGCGATCCTTTGCCTCACCGTCGACGCAGCGCAAAGGTTGAGAGCGCACTGTGCCACGACGGCAGTTGAGACCGCGGAGACGGTGCAGCGCGAGGGATGGGTCACGCTGCGAGCGGAGTTTGATGGTGAAGGTCACGCGAGATTCATCGTCCTCGGCCTGGGATCGCACGTGCGGGTCGTGTCGCCTGAGACATTGCTGCGGTCAGTATGCGATGAGATACAAATGATGTCGCGACGTGCCGCTGAGGGCAGTTCGAAAAGAATTCGCGCCAGCGGCTGAGGTTCCCGTGTATAGTTGTGGCCTCCCCGGGCGCACGAATTCCGAATCTCACTTGAAAGGCGGGAACCATGCCCAGTTATCTTGTGCAAGCGTCCTACACTGTCGAGGCGCTGCAAGCGTTGATGAAGAAGCCGCAGGATCGAACCGAGGTCGTGCGGAAAGCCGTTGAAACGCTTGGCGGCGAGTTGGTTGGCCTTTGGCTTTCATTTGGTGACCAGGACGTGGTGTGCATCATGGAGATGCCCAACAATGTCAGCGCCGCCGCCATTTCTCTCGCCATTGCAGCGGGAGGCGCACTGAAGAGCACGAAAACGACGCCTCTGCTCACGGTCAGCCAGGGTATTTCGGCCTTGAAAAAGGCAGCGAATTCGGGTTACACGCCAGTCGAATCCAAGTAGTCTCGGGGAGTTGGTCGATCCAATTCCATTGGACTGGGAATGGTCGAGAGTGTTCTATCTTCTCCAGCGCGGCTGTGTGCGCCCATTGGCTTCAGTCGACCATGATTTCGCCGGGTAGGATGGGCCGAGTGCGGGGCAAAATGCCGTTGTAGGAAGCAGCGCCCATGAGAGTCAGCGCCCCGGCGTATGCGGCGAGCTTGATGAGGCTTCCGGTTCGTGTCAGAGGAAGTGTTTTCCAAAGGACCAACAAGAGGGTCTGGGCGGTTGTGACAGCCCAGACGGAGCCATAGAAGTAGCGGCGTTCTGTTCCTTCTCTCTTGGTGGATGGTCCCACGCGAGGAAGCTTTCCGAGTGCGCCAAGAAACAGGATCAGCGCACAGAGCGGAAAATAGACGTACTGGTAAAGTTGCTTCATATACCAAACGCCCGTTACCGACGCGATGAGCAGCCCGGCAAGATTGAGCAGGGCAAAATTCAGTACGGCATTCCAAGCGAAGGTATAGCAAACCTTGCGATAAAGAGGATTTGGCTTGTCTTCGTCGAAGCGAAGGATGTAGGGCGCAGGCTCAACACCTGGCATCTGGCCGTACAGGCCGGCGATCCCGGTGCCGAGCAGAACCGCTGCAAGCCAGATCGAGTTGCCCAATCCGAAGCCACGCGCAAAAAGTGAGAATGTGAGAGGACCGGGTGCGAGGAAAAAAACCCAGATCCAGATGGGCCAGTGCAACACGCGATAGTAGCGCTTGTTGCGCGTTCGCATTTTGCGGGCGTCCGCGTACTCAACTCTTCCGCTGTATGCCATGGTTCGAGTTTTGCAGAGCTCCAGGGAGTGCGTCAATTCGATCGAAAAACCGGGCTGCCGGGTGGCTCTCCAGGAGCGGCTTACGGTTCTGGAAAGCGAAAGGAGTCATCGGATATCCTTCTAGGACGAGGCTCCGCCACGGATCTAAATGCGGAAGCGCCGGGCAATATTCGGATAGGCCTTGGCTGGTTTCTCTCAACGGCTCTTGCACGTTTTCAGCATCGTTCTTTCGTCATAGGAAGAGATCAACCATGCGCATTCAGTTTCTTTTTCCTGTTCTGACCATTCTTTGCACCTGCACCCTCTCTCATTCGCAGGTGCCAGTGGATGGAGGAGCGCCCGCTCTGACGCCGCCGGGCCTACCTCCTTCTCGGACTCCGGCACAAACTGCCCCCGTCAAGCCCGTTCAGGACATGCCCCCTGCGGCAGTTCCTCCCAGCGGAATCTTGCAGCCCTCCCTCGACACCGTGCAGCAGACGCTCGGCTCACTGCGGTTGGAAAGGTGGAAAAGGGGCAGTATCCGTGATGAGGCGAGCGACAATGTCGATCAGATCCTGGGAGACATCAAGAACAATCTCCCCGCCTTGATGCAGGATGCAGACGGCACACCTGCATCCGTCAGCAAGATGCTGGCGGTTTCTCGCAACGTGGGCGCGCTCTACGATGTGATGTTGCGCGTGGTGGAAGGTGCGCGCGTGGTAGCCCCCGGCGATCAGGTGGATGCATTGCAGCAGGCTCTTCTTGGCCTGAGCAGTGCGCGTCTCGCGCTCGACAAACGCATTCAGGATGCGGCAGCGGCAACTGAAAAGCAGGTTGTCGAGTTGCGGGCAACCGTACAAAAGCAAGCGGGTTTCAAGTGTCCCGCACCACCCGTGCCAGTAGCCAAGCCATGTGTGCCAACTCCGCATCGAGCGAGACGAAAGACGCCAGCCAAAACGCCGGAAAAAAAGTCTGAGCCCGCGAAACAGAAGCCTGCTGCTCAAGGAACGACGCCTCCCAAGACGGGACCGTAATCGGAAGATTCAAGATCGAACGGCATCCGGCTGAAACCGCGACGCGCAATCGCGTAGAGGGTCTTTTCGATCTATGTCTCTTCGAAGGGAACTGCCAGCATTGGGCGGTGCGAACGGTCTACATCAGCTTGCGACGAATGAGATCGAGGGCCTGCTGCGACGCCCATTGGCGAACACGATCGCGGTCTCCGCGGAAAGAGCGGTCAAAGCTGTTGGTCGCTTGTGCATCTGAGACAGCAAAATAAACCAGACCCACGGGCTTTTCCTCCGTGCCACCTGTGGGACCGGCAATTCCGGTAACGCCGAGGCCCAGTGTGGCGCCCGTGCGCTTGCGAATGCCTTCAGCCAACGCCGACGCAACTTCGGCCGAGACAGCCCCATGTTTAGCGATGAGTTCGGGCGGAACATTGGCGAAGCTGGTCTTGAGCGGATCGGAATAGACAACTGCGCCCCCGAGAAAGGACCGCGAACTGCCGGGGACGGAAGTGATTCGCTGGGCTACGAGGCCGCCTGTGCAGCTCTCGGCGACCGCGAGCGTCGCCTGGCGCAGCCCTAGATAGTAAAGAACAATCTGCTCGAGCGAGTCGCCTTCCGATGAATAGAGCCAGTCATCGAGCGCCTCTTCCAGCTTTCCGGCGAGTTCGTCAACACGTTGCTCGGCGGCCTCCTGGTTGGACTTGGAACAGATCAGGTTCAACTGAATGTCGCCGGTGTGGGCCAGAATCGTGGTTTCCACGTCGGTGTATGTGGTGTAAATGGGGGCCAGCAGCTTGTCTGCCTGCGATTCAGGGATCATGGCTGCTTTGAGGGTGCGCTTCGCGATATGGCGGACCGGCAAAATCTCCCGCAGGCGAGGCAGGCATTCATTGTCGAAGAGCGCACGGCACTCATGCGGCGGACCGGGAATCAGCATGACGAGCTTTCGATAGCTCTCAAACGTGGTGTCGATCCATTGGCCGGGTGCGCTGCCATTGGCATTGGGCAACACGGTTGCGCGTTCCAGCACGTCAGCCTGCTTAAGGTTGTTCTCCGGCATTGAAATGCGCCAGGTGGCGGCCCGAACGTGCAGTGCGGCAACCTGAGCGCCGTCGCGCCGGAGCTTGAGCGAAAGCGCCTCGGCCGTAGCTTCGCGGGTCAAGTCGTCTTCCGTGGGCCCGAGCCCGCCCATGAGAACGACGATGTCGACGCGACGGAGAGCCGTGCGGATTGCATTCACAAGATCCTTGCGGCGATCCCCGACAATTGTCTTGAAAGCCACGGCTACGCCGATCTCGTTCAATTTTTCCGTCAAATAGAGAGAGTTGGTGTCTTGACGGGAAGGAGTGAGCATCTCTGAGCCGATTGCGACGATTTCGGATTTCATCATTGCGGCTGCTCGCTCCTGGCCTCTGGCTGTCAATTCCGCGTTCTCAACGAATCAGACGGTGCTTCTCTCGGCCAGACCACGCCCGCATTGCCCCCGAAGCACCTCCATCGGGCAACCGGGATCTGGCAGACAAGCTTAGAAGAGATTCAATCCCTCGACACCCAAATCCACATCATAAACTGCTTCATTGGTGGTCAGAACGGCAGTTCCAAGTGGTGAAAACGCCACACCGACCAAGTTGTTTCCGCTGAGAACAAGATTGGCTTCACCCGATTGCGTTACGCGTGCCAGGCCGCGACGCCCGTGGAGGCATGCGGTCACGTAGACGTCACCTTTGGTGGAGAGCGCGAGACCTTGTGGACGGCCGAGACCGCGATACCAGGGGCGGGTCTGACCGTGGGTATCGATGGCCCAGATCGTGTCGTTGGAACAAAGTGTCGGGCCTGTGACAAAGAGAGTATCCGTTGCGTCCACAGCGAGGTGATACGCCGAAACGCTGGGCTCCAGGGTGGCATAGACAAAGATTTTGCGCTGCAGGTCAATTTTGAAGATCGTGCCGCTGCGATCGCCGACGAACAAGTTGCCATGTTGATCGAAAGCGGCCCCGGTCGCGATGCCCATGCCCTCGGCATAGAGCGTCGACTCGCCCGCCCCATCCACGCGGTACACGTTGCCCTCGGCGCGAGAGGTGACGAAGAGGTCGCCCTCCGGGCTGAAAGCCAGGCCGGTGGCATTCAGGATACCGGTGACAAATGGAGTTCCGCGGCCGTCGGAGCTAACCCGAACGACGGAGACGGGGGTTTGTTTCCCCCGTTGGCCTGAGATGGTGGTGTAGACCATGCCGGAGCGGCTCACCGCAGGGCTGGTAACAGGGTGCAACCCGCTTGAGAGTTCATGCGCAATCCGAAGGGGCGCTCCGTTGCTCACTCCCCCGGGCGAGCGGACTTCAACCAGGCCGGTCTGTGCCTCCTCGGGAACGCGGAAGGCGAGACGGCCGGGCCGGCTCATCCTGATATGCGCCTGTTCGCTGCCGACGTAGACAGAAGGCGGACCGGATTCGTGCGGCCCAAGGAATTCTCCGACGAGCTCAATTTCTCCCAATGGCAATGCAGCCGCCGGGATGACATCGTCGATTCGCGGTTCGGGAACAACTCCTTCAGAACCGGATTGGGAACGGGCGCGGGGCATATTCAGATCCAAATGCGCAGCAACGAGGCCACACCCAAAGCATACAGCCCGGCGGCTACGTCGTCGAAGACGATACCCCATCCTGCGGGAAGGCGTTCGAGCTGCCGGGCAGGAAAAGGTTTGGTGATATCAAACAACCTAAAAAGGACAAGAGCGATGAGGCCGTGGCGCCAGTCTACGGGGCTTCCGAGGAGCGCAATCCACTGGCCGGCGACTTCGTCAACGACCACGAACCCGGGATCGTGACGGCCGGATTCACGGGCCGCAATGGTCGCAGCGGGTACGCCGAAGCCGATGGCAAGCGCGATTCCAGCGAGCAGGACAAAGAGCAAAACGGAGGCGTCGGGATGCGCGGGGCCCGCGAAAGCAGCCCACAGCAGCACGGCCGCAACCGAACCCCAGGTGCCCGGACCGGGCTTGCCCAGACCGGCGCCGAAGAACGTGGCAACTGTCCACGCCCAGAAGGTTTTCCGTGAGGACGATGGTTCTGTGATCGGAGAAGACGAACTACTCACGATCGAAATCCTTGCCTGGTCCACCAGCCAATTCGCCGAGGTCTTCGAGGACTTCGGGATCGAGGATAGGCGAGCTGATCTTGTACACACCCGTCGCCCATTTGCCCAGGTCGATCTGCCGGCAGCGGTCGCTGCAGAACGGGAAATCCTCGTCTTTCTGTCGGACAAGATTCCCGCAGGTGGGGCAATGAAGAGCCTTGGCTCGTTTTTTCCTGGCAGGCATGGATGGGATTTCCTGCGTGATCATTTCTCTCAACTTCTATGGTAAACGTTTTGCGCGGCGCATGGGCTATGCAAGGCAATGCGCGGGAACGAGATAAGGCATCGGCACAAGCGTTGAATCAGGACTTCCAGAAGGGCGAAGGGCCGATCCACTGCATGTCGTATCGGTTCATGAAGTCAGCAGTGGCAGCGAGCTTGGGGTGGGCCGCCGCATCGAGAAAGTATTGCTCCATTCTGCCAGCGGGCGAGAAGGCAATCAGCATATGCGCAGGCGAGTCGACGGCGGAAAACGTGTGAGGGATTCGGCGCGGGCCAAGGACCGATTCTCCCGCGCGCAAGGAAACGCGCTGATCGCCAACCTGAAAGGCGACTTCGCCTTCCATCACGTAGAACCACTCGTCCTGCGAGAAATGCAGATGCAGAGCGGGTCCCGTCGACGGCATCAGATGGGTGTGCTCGATGATGAAGAGATTGCCGCCGCTATCCGCTGTGGTGACTTTGAAGGCGAGCGAGCTGAAGCCCAGTGTGTGCGGAGGGCCGAATCGATCCTGGCCGGCAGCGACGATGTGCAACGCGGATGTGAGCGGCGGTGCAGGTGCTTGCGCGAAAAGATCATGCAGTGCCGCGGCAGGAGCGGCGGAGGCAACCGATTTCAAGAAGGAACGCCGGGGAATGGTCATTCGTTGATAGTAAGTCGAAGGGCAGAGAAAATCTGCTAACTTTCTGGGGACAGAATTCGGGCGACGAGGTCGTAGTCATGGGCCTCGGTGATCTCGGCGCGATAAAACTTGCCGGGCTCGAGCGTATCGAGTGCGCCGAAGTCGTTGATGTAGACCTTGCCGTCGATTTCAGGTGCGTGGAACTGCGTGCGGCCTTCCCATAGGAGTGGTGTTTCATCGCTTTCGCCCTCCGCGAGAACCGTGAGCTCGCGGCCAATCCAGTCTTGTTTCGATTCACGGGAGATGGATTGCTGCAGCTTCATCAGACGCCGCCTCCGCGCTTCGATCGTGCGGTGCGGGACCTTCGCGTCGAGTGTGCGGGATCTCGAACCTTCCTCGTCGGAGTAGCTGAAAACACCGAGCCAGTCGAATTTTGCTTCTTTGATGAACTCTTCCATAACCTGAAAATCCGAGGAGGATTCTCCGGGGAAGCCGACGATGAACGATGTGCGCAGGGCGATGCCGGGCACAGCGGTGCGAACCTTGTCGAGAGTCTTCAGGAAGATGCCGGCACCGGCTCCCCGCTTCATGCGCTTGAGCACATCGGGGGACGCGTGCTGCAGGGGTACGTCGAGATACTTGCAAATGTTGTCGTGCCGGGCGATGGTTTCAAGCAGGCGACCGGTGATGCGGTTGGGATAGGCATAGAGAAAGCGCAGCCAGCGCAGGCCTTCGATGCCGGCTAGGGCGTCAAGCAACGTTGCAAGGCCGTCTTTGAGGCCCAGGTCTTCGCCATAGCAGGTGGTGTCCTGACCGATGAGCGTGATCTCCCGGACGCCGCTCGCCACGAGTCGCTGCGCTTCGGCGACGACCGACTCGAAGCGGCGCGAACGGAATTTGCCGCGCAGGTTTGGAATGATGCAGAAGCTGCACGGATGGTCACATCCCTCGGCGATCTTGATGTAGGCCGAAGAGCGGCCCGTTGATAGGAGGCGCGGCGTCTGTTCATCGTAAAGATAGGTTGGCAGCATGTGGCGGGAGCCGGCCCACTCGTCGCGGTTGAATCTGCCCTGTCGTTCGCGCAGATTTCCTTCTGGGCGAAAGGTCACCGCGGGAGCTAAAGCCCCGCCATTCGCGCTCGCATCAACGTGAGGCCCGAATCCCTTACCCTCCACCGACGAATTTCCTGACGAGGCATTCTTGTGGGTGCCCGCCGCAGATTCTCTGCCGGGGCGAGCTTCAGCCGCATGATGATTGCTAGTGAGGATGTTGAAGGGTGATGGAAGAGCGGTCTGCAGTGGAGAAATTCCGGCTGCCTCAAGAATGGACTCCAACTCGCCGGTTCCGAGCACCGCATCCACTTCCGGAATGCTCTTGCGGATATCGTCCCGGTAGCGCTCGACCAGGCAACCCGCGACGATGAGTTTCTTCGCCGAGCCCGACGTCTTGTGTCGAGCCATCTCGAGGATCGTATCAACGGACTCCTGCTTTGCCGTGTCGATGAAGCTGCAGGTATTGACGACGAGGATCTCGGCTTCTTCCGGCCGCGTGGTGAGGCGTGCACCGGCGCGGTCGAGCAAACCCATCATGACCTCGGAATCGACAAGGTTTTTGGGACAGCCGAGGGAGACGAATCCTACCACCGGGGAAGGCTTTGGTGTGCTCTTGTTCACACTTTCGATTGTACCGGTGCCGTGATTTAAACGCGGACGATGGTGGGCCAGAGAAAGTGCGCAAAGGGTTTCAGCAGGTGCGCCTACCGGGTCTCTGGAATTAAATCCATTGTTTTCATCGACCTGATGCCCGTTGTACCATCTAGCGGTCCTTGTAAAAACATGATTCGCGGCAGGAAGCGGCGTTCCAATCCGATGCTGGCCGCATACGCAAGGTTAGTCGGCGGCGTGCGCTTTCTTAGCGGTGGGTCTGGAGTGGTGCGGGGCACGCGGCGCGACGATCTTGGGAAAATTTGGTTTGGGGATGGCATCGAGGTCGGCCTTGCCTTCGGCTAGCTTCATCAGGAATTCCTGGGCAGAAAACGGCGGAGCATCCTTGAATACCTTGGAGGCGCGCAGGTAGGTGCCGTCCTGTTGTTGCAGCCGAGCTTTGACTGTGTCGGCGAGGTAGGCGGGCAGAATTTCGTCATGAATGCGGGCAATGGCCCCAGGGTCGCGGATGGGGAATGCGACTTCGCAGCGTTCGAAGAGATTGCGGGGCATCCAGTCTGCAGAGCCCATGTAAATTTCATCGTCGCCGCCGTTGGCGAAATGAAAGATGCGGGAGTGCTCGAGGAAGCGGCCGACGATCGAGCGGACCCGAATGCGATCGGACAAGCCCTTCACACCGGGGCGCAGGATGGAAAGGCCCCGAACAATAAGGTCGATTTCGACTCCTGCCTGCGAGGCGTGGTAAAGCGCTTCGATGATGCTGGGTTCGAGCAGGGCGTTCATCTTTGCGACGATGTGCGCTGGGCGGCCCGCGCGGGCGTGTTCCATTTCGCGGCGGATCAGGCCCTGAAAGCTCTCCGCCATAGTGAGCGGCGCCACGAGCAGCGGGCGATAGTCGTCGACTTCGGCGTGCGCGGTGAGGTAGTTGAAGACCATGTGCACGCGCTCGGTGATCTGCGGATCGCTGGTGAGCAGGCTCAGGTCGGTATAAAAGCGGGCGGTGACGGGATTGTAATTGCCGGTGCCGAGATGGCAATAACGGCGGGTAACGCCGTCTTCGTCGCGGCGAACGAGCAAGGCCAGCTTGCAATGGGTCTTGAGTCCAACCACACCATGAAAGACCTGCACACCGGCATCCTCCATGTTGCGCGCCCAGCGAATGTTGGACGCTTCATCAAAGCGGGCCATGAGTTCGACCACAAGCGTGGCTTCCTTGGTGGCCGCAGCCTCGGTGAGCGCCGTGAACATGGGCGAATCCTGGCTGGTGCGATAGAGCGTCAGTTTGATAGTGACGACAGCGGGGTCTTCGGCGCCGAGCTGGATGAACTCGACCACCGGTTCGTAGGAATCGTAGGGGTGGTGGAGCAGGACGTCGTGCTGGCGAAGCTCTTCAAAGATGTTAGTGGCTTTGCGGCTGAGAAAAAACGGCTTGGGTGTGAAGGGCGGAAACTTGAGATCGGGCCGCTGCACGTCGCTATAGAGGAACATGATGCGCGACAGATTTACCGGGCCGTCACTGCGAAAGATCTGGTCTTCTTCCAGCTCAAAGTTGACGCGCAGGCGCTCGACAATTTCGGCGTCGGCGCCGGTTTCGATTTCGAGGCGGACAGCATCGCCCTTGCGCCGGTTGTGTAACTCGACACGGATCGTTTCAAGCAGCGAGCGAGCTTCTTCCTCTTCGAAGTAAAGGTTGGAATTGCGCGTGACGCGGAAGGGAGCGCGCGACATGACTTCGTAACCGCGATACATGCCGCCCAGATGATGTGCGATGAGGTCGTGGAGAAGGATGTAGTCGTAAGCGCCGTCGGAGTTGGGGAGCCGGACAAAGCGGGGCAGAGCGCGGGGAACGGTAACGACTCCCAGGACCTGTGGACCCGAGGTACGTCGCTTGCGACGCAGCAAAAGCGCCAGACAAAGGGCCTTGTTGAGCACCCGCGGAAAAGGATGGGCGGGATCGATGGCGATGGGGGTGAGCAACGGGTCGACTTCGCGCTGAAAATAGCCTTGCGCGAACGAGCGCGCCTCGTCGTTGAGCTCTTCCCAATCGAGCAGGCGAATGCCGTGTTTGCGCAGCTCGGGGAGCAGGTGACTGTTCCAGCAGCGGTACTGGGCGTCGACAAAGGTGTGAATTTCGGTAGTGAGAGCGGCGAGAGATTCTTCGGGGCGAAGACCATCGTATCCGGTCTCGCGATAGCCGTCTTCAAGGCGTTGCATGAGACCAGCCTGGCGGACTTCGACGTATTCGTCGAGATTGTTGCCGGTAATGGAAAGGAACTTGACGCGTTCGAGCAGGGGATTGGAAGGGTCCTCAGCTTCTTCGAGGACACGCCGATTGAACTGCATCCAGGAGTAGTCCCGACCATTAAATAGCTTCTGTTTCTGTGCCGTCTTGGCCATGCAAGCATCCGAGTGTCGTGTTGGCAAGTCTACCGCGTTTTGCTTGTTTCGGGCACCCCCGTGCGCTGGATGCCATCACGATATGCATACAAGATGGAATGGTCAGACGATGTTAAGGGGTGACAAAAATTATGGGAACCGGCCGTCGCTTGAAGTCTTAATTGGAGCGGAGGGCAGTGACTGGGGTAGTGGCGGCGGCACGGCGCGGGCAGGTAGGTTGCAGCAATCGAAAGAAGCGGCAATACGCAGACCGCAGTGATGAGAGCGAGGGGATCGTATTGGGAGGTGTTGACCAACTCTCCGCGCGCGAAGCGGCCGGCGGCGAAATCCGAGGGCAGGCCAGTTCCGACGACGCTAATGAGTCCGAGCAGGAAGGCCTGGCGTAGCACGAGCCAGAGCACGTCGCTGCGCTTTGCTCCGAGAGCCATGCGGATGCCGATCTTCTGGGTGCGCTGCGTGGTGATGAACGAGAGCACGCCATCGATGCCGACCAGAGCCAGCAGAAGAGCGGCGGCCGCGAAAGTCCCGAACAGAGCCAGGGTAAAGGCGTGGGCCGGCATAGCCATAGGGGTCGAGGAACTGGAGCATCGGCGATGACCGAGCGCACCATGCCAGGTTTTGTCTCATTGACCTTCCCGCCGGGTGGGTTGAGGATAATAGGAGATGCTTCCCAGTCCCCCAAACAGCAGATTAGGAGCGACCCAGATGTCGAAACGACACGACGACAGCCTGATTCCAACCGCGCCCATGCCGGCCGGGGCCGAAGTTTTTTCAGAGCGCATGCAAGGTCTTTTGGATGGACTGCCAAAGGACGAAGCAACTGTGACCAAGGCTTTCGAAGGGCTGGAAGGCATCTTCGATTTGATTGCGGCAGGACTCTATAACCTGGCTTCAATGCTGGTGGGCGAGGGCGAAGCCGGCGTTCGGCTCATAGAAACCGCTGTCGCGACTGCGGAAGTTTCGGGGTGCCACGATGCGGCAGAAGCGCGTATGAGCAGCCGGCGAGCGTTGTGCGCCACGGCGATTCGGATGCTGGACGAGCAGGTGCCGGGATGCCTGGCTGTGCCGGAGGACCTCGCACCCGTAAGCACCTGCATTGAGGACGATGAATTGGATGCGGCGGGCGTTTCCAGCGAGGAACTGGAATCGATGATGCGCGGGCCTGATCGCGATCGGGTGCGGAAGTGGCTGGCGAGTCTGCCAACAAAAACGCGCGTGATCTTCGTTCTGCGGGCCGTGGCGGGATTCAGTTCGGTCGAGACGGCGGCAATGCTGGCAGCAAATGGCGGCGCGGAGGCAGTGGGTTGGAACGCAAGCCCGGTCCGCGAGATTTTTCGCCAGGGATTGTGTTCGCTGGCCTCACAGCTTCTCCACGCGACGATGCATTGATTGCAAGCCGAAGTTCCTCAACTAAACAAACGAGAGGCATGCTATGAACGGGCTCGTCTAAGCCAGGTTCGAGCCGCCTCTGTGTTCGGTGGTACAGTCGCGGTTCCTGTTGATTCGATACACTACATTTAGAAGCCAGATTCCAGGGTGTGGCATCTACTGAAGTGCAAACAATTTTCCGGCAGAACAGCGCCGTGGTATCGCGAAGAAAAAGACGACCTTTGATGTCCTCAAAAAGCCCCAGGGATTGTGTGATTTGTTGTACCCCTGCGCTCGCAGCGCTGGGGATTTTGTTGCTGGCGCTGGGAAACCTGCTGGCTCAGAGTGTTCCCACCCAGGCTCCGGGCACAAATACTGCGCCGAGCGCTTCGAGTTTTCAGGGCAGTGTGCCAGCGGGCGAGGCCACAGCGCAACCAATCGATCTGTCACTCGATGACGCGATGCAGCGGGGGCTGAAAAACAACCTGGGCGTGATTTTAAGCGGGACGCAGACGGCTTCCGCGCGCGGCGAGCGGTTGAGCCAGTTGCAGGCGCTGCTGCCTGAGGTGGATTTCACGGCAAAGGAAGCGCTAATGCAAGTGGATTTGCCGGCCGAGGGCCTTCGGATTCCGGGATTCCCGACCATCATCGGACCGTTCGGATTCACGGACCTGCGGGCTTCTCTGACCTGGTCGCTGGTGGATGTGAAATCGATGCGGGAGTATCTTGTGGCGCGACATAATTTCGCCGCGGCGCAGCTTTCGGCGCAGGATGCGCAGGACCTTGTGGTATTGACAGTAGGAAATGCCTACCTGCTGGTTTTGGCGGATGAAGCGCTTGTCTCGAGCTTCCAGGCGCAAGTGGCAACGGCCAAAGTTTCTCTGAACGAGGCGGTCGCCAACCATGATGCTGGCACGGCTCCCCTTTTGGATGAATTGCGGGCGCGGGTAGATTATCAATCGCTGCAGCAGCAGTTGATCGTGGCCCAGGATGAACTGGAGAAAGACAAGCTGGCGCTGGCGCGGACCATCGGGTTGCCGCTGGAGCAAAGGTTCAACCTGGTCGACAAGGTGCCCTACGCTGCATTCGATCAGATCGATGTGGGCGCGGCGATTCGCGAGGCGCACGCCAACCGCAAAGACCTGGCGGCGATGGTGGAGCAGACAAAAGCGGCGGCAGAGGAACGCAAGGCGGCAACGGCGGATCGCTATCCAACGTTTCAGTTCAACGGCGATTATGGCGACATTGGCGTGAACGTTCGCCATTCGCACGGTACCGGCGATGCGCAGGGAACAGTGAGCGCGCCCCTTTTCAAAGAGTTCGGGCTGCGCGGCGAGGCGCAGGTGGCGCAGTCGCAACTGGATACGCAGAAGGCGAAACTGAGCGACATGAATGCGCAGGTAGAGGCCGACGTGCGCGATGCGCTGCTGGATATCGAATCCGCGCAGAAGCAGGTCGAAGTGGCGCGATCGAGCGTGGACCTGGCTAACGAAGCGCTGAAGGAAGCGCAGGAACGGTATGCCAACGGGGTGAGCGACAATCTGGCGGTGAGCCAGGCGGAACAGTCGGTGGCGCAGGCAAACAATCAATATGTTGCCAGCCTGTATCGGGACAACATTGCAAAGTTAAGCCTGGCTCGATCGCTTGGCGCAGCACAGGATTACAAGAAATATCTGGGGCAAAACCAGTGAAGAAGCATCCAATTGGCGTTTTTCGAAGGTCGCCGCTTTCTGTCGGTCACGCCGATATGAGCGAAAATCTGCGGAGAATGGGATGATCGGTTTTGCGATGGGAGGGCAGTAAACGTGGCGGAATCAACGCAAACAGCGACTCCACCGGAAACGGATGAGAGCACCGAGATCGTGCGGCCGCGATCGCGCCGCAGAGGAATTCTATTCGTGGTCATCGTGGTCGCGGTGCTGGTCGCACTTCTGTTCTGGTGGCGATCAACCTTTACCGAAGACACGGACGACGCGCAGATCAACGGACACCTGATCCAGATCAGTTCGAGAATCGCCGGGCAGGTAATCAAGGTGGATGTGGAAGAGAACGAGAAGGTGAACGCGGGCGCCGAGATCGCGCAGCTTGATCCAAGGGACTATCAGGTTGCCGTCGAGAATGCCGAGGCCGCGCTGGCCAGTGCCAAGGCGAATGCAGCAGCCGCGCAGGTTGCCGTGCCGATCACGACCATTAATACCGGGAGCAATCTCAGTTCGGCCGACGCAGACGTTTCGGGCGCGCGCGCCGCGGTGTCACAGGCCGAGCAGCAACTTGACGCCGCGAAAGCGCGGGTGGCGCAGGCCGATGCAAACAACGTGAAAGCGCAGCAGGATCTGGCGCGGTACCGGCCGCTGGTTGAAAAGGACGTGATCAGCAAGCAGCAGTTTGACGCCGCGGTAGCTGCAGCGAATGCAGCTAGCGCGTCGCTTGCCGATGCGCGCGCCAGCCAGCAGGCTGCCCAGGACGGGGTGCGCGTAGCGCGGCAGCGCGAAATTCAGTCAATGGCCATGCTGAAATACGCGCAGACCGGCCCGCAGCAGGTGGCAGCCCAGAATGCAAAGGCCCGGCAGGCGGAGGCGCAGGTTCAGCAGGCACAGGCACAACTCGACCAGGCAAAGCTGAACCTGAGCTATACCAAAATTGTGGCGCCCGAAGCGGGAATCATCACGCGCAAGAGTGTCGAGATCAACCAGAATGTTTCGGTAGGCCAGAATCTGATGACACTGGTCTCGCTCCAGGATCTGTGGGTGACCGCAAACTTCAAGGAGACTCAGCTACGTCACATGCGTGCGGGCCAGGCAGTGGAAATTCACGTGGATGCCACGGGCAAGGACTACAAGGGCCGGGTAACCCAAATCGGCGGCGCCACTGGTTCGGTGCTTTCGCTTTTTCCCCCTGAGAACGCCACGGGGAATTATGTCAAGGTAGTACAGCGGCTGCCGGTACGGATTGATTTTACCGATCTGAAGGCCGAGGACCCCGATCATCAGCTCAGACCGGGACTCTCGGTGGAACCGAAAGTGACTGTAAAGTAAGCCCGTCGCTTACTTTGCCCTGTTGCGAGTTACCTTGACAACCGCAAAGCGGGTGGTAAGGGTAAGTCCGGGCCGCTTGTCGGTGCGGATAAATCGATCAGTAACAAGCTGGGCGTCGAATCCGAATCTGTTGTTAAGGGATTCAACCAGCTTTGCGACGCGAAGCCTGCGAAGGTGCTGGCGCTCAGCCTCACTCAGGATCTTCTGTAATTCCGTTGGTGCACCGTCGAATCTTCCCCGGAGCGGGTCCGGCCGAATGCTGTCTTTCATACTTACTCCAATTGCAAAGTGTACAGAATGTTGACAGGGCTGCGTCATTGCACAATCGGGTTACGGAGCTACAACTGTCCAGCCAATTTGCATCTGAGCATACGCAAAATACGTGCCGCAAGTCTTCCTTTTGCGGACAGGAGTAATCAGCATCGAGGGTACTTTTCAGTTATGCACCGCATGGATACGTGCCGATCGTCAATCGATGCAACGCGACCGCGGTTATTGTGGAGTTAGAAGGTCCAAACTCATCGTTGCGGATCTGGGGCGGCCGGTTTGGCAATGCGTATGATCTTCGGGGGGGCGCGAGCAGCGAGTAAACTGGATCGAGCACATCCATGAAAGATTCGATTCACGTTTCGAAGGAAAACTATCTCAAAGCGGTTCTGGAGGCTGAGGCGGAAGGGCGCCAGGTGATCCCGGCCATGCTGGCCCATCGGCTTGAGGTGTCACCGCCCGCAGTGACGATGGCGATCAAGCGCCTGAAGCGGGACGGCTTTGTCGAAGTGGGCGCGGATGGCATTGTTCGCCTGACGGAACTGGGACGCGAGATGGCCTACCATACGGCAGTTCGGCACCACCTGATCGAACGCATGCTGAGCGAAGTGTTCGGCATGGAGTGGTACGAGATTCACGAAGAGGCCGAGCGGCTGGAGCATGCTGTTTCGCCAGCATTCGAAGCCAAGCTCAAAGAGAAGCTTGGCGAGGGCGGCGCATGCCCCCACGGCAATGCCGTGCTGCCCGAGGATCCTGCCAAACGGAAGAAGCGTGGGGAACTGCCACTTTCCGAGGCGGTCGAGGGTCGAAGATACACAGTGATCAGCCTCCAGGAGCAGGATCCGAAGCTACTTCAGTTTCTGCATCATATGGGGGTCGGGCCCAGCAGGAGCTTGCGGGTGGTAAGCCAGAATTACGATCAAACCGTGTCGATTGAGCTACCTGGCGGAACATCAATCCTGGGAAAGCCGGCGGCGGAGGCAATCTGGCTGCGACCGGCGGATTCCAATAGTAATCGAAAATAATCAATATGATTAACCATAATTAACATCTGTGGCATACTGTAGTTGAAGCACGTCTAGACCGTCCCCCGTTATCCATGGCTACTGAATACGTATCGTCCGTGTCGATTGCCGAACCCTCGTTGCCCGAGGTGCATTCAACCGTCAGCGTTTCGCGCTCGCCTTTCTACTGGCGGCGGCTGCTGGGGTTTCTAGGGCCTGGATTTCTGATTTCAGTGGGATATATGGATCCGGGCAACTGGGCCACGGATATTGCAGGCGGGTCCCGATTCGGATACGCACTGCTCTTCGTCATCATGGCGTCGAACTTGATGGCGATTCTGCTGCAGAGTTTGTCGCTCAAACTGGGCGTCGCCACCGAGCGCGACCTGGCGCAGTTGTGCCACGAGAACTATGGGCGCAAGGCGAGCTTCGCGCTGTGGATCGGCGCGGAGATTGCGATTGCCGCCTGCGACCTTGCCGAAGTGATCGGCTCGGCGATCGCGCTCGAACTGCTTTTCCACATTCCACTTTTCTACGGTGTATTGATTACGGGAACCGATGTGCTGCTGATCCTGTTGCTGCAGCGTTGGGGATTCCGCTATGTCGAGGCGCTGGTCATCACCCTGATTGGAACAATTATTGCGATGTTCGGCGTGCAGATGGTTCTATCGCGTCCGGATTACTGGCCGATGTTCCGCAACCTGATCATCCCTTCGCCGGCGATCCTGACGAATCCTGAGATGCTCTACATCGCGATTGGCATGCTGGGCGCGACGGTGATGCCGCACAACCTCTACCTGCATTCGTCGATTGTCCAGAGCCGGAAGTACAAGCGCACGCCCGAGGGAAAGCGCGAAGCCATTCACATGGCGAACTGGGATTCTGCGATTGCGTTGACGCTGGCGTTGTTTGTGAACGCGGCGATTCTGGTGGTGGCCGCGGCGGTGTTTAATCGCAGCGGACATTATGAGGTGGCAGCTATCCAGGATGCGTACAAGCTGCTGAGCCCGCTGCTGGGCGCCGCGGGCGCGAGCACATTGTTCGCCGTTGCACTGCTGGCTTCGGGACAGAACTCTTCAATTACAGGAACGCTGGCCGGCCAGGTAGTGATGGAGGGATTTATCCATCTGCGAGTCTCGCCATGGTTGCGACGGCTGATCACGCGCGGACTGGCGATTATTCCCACCATCATCGTGGTGGCTGTGAACGGCGAAAGCGGAACGGAAAAACTCCTGATTCTGAGCCAGGTGATTCTTTCTCTGCAACTGAGCTTCGCGGTGGTACCGCTGGTGATCTTCACAAACAGCAGGGAACGCATGGGCGAGTTTGTGAACGGTCGCTGGATGAAGGGACTGGCGTGGTTTACGGCCATTCTGATCGCAGTGTTGAATGCGTGGCTGCTGGTGGAAACGGCGATGGGAAAAGTCTGAGCCGGCCCAGCGACGCAGGGACAGAGCGCGTTGGATCAAGAAGATCTGATTTGTTCGCCGGAGGCAATCGATGAGCAGAACACCGAAAATTATGCACGCCTCCGCCCTTTTTCTGATATTAACGGTAGTTAATTGCGCCGCTTTGTTTGCGCAAAGCGGAACTTCGAGCGCGATCTCCGGGACCGTGGCGGATGCTACGGGAGCGGCGTTGCCAAATGCCGAAGTGACGGCGACAAACATAGACACCAAGGCGGTTCGGGGCGGGAAGAGCAACGGCGAAGGACGGTTTCTGTTTTCGCAGGTGAATCCGGGCAGGTACACAGTGATGGTAAGCGCGCCCGGGTTCGCGGAGCAGGCTTCGCAGCCCATCGCGGTGGAAGTGGGACGCACGGTGACGCTGAACTTCCGGCTGATTGTTTCGTCGGCGGCGCAAACGGTGGAAGTCACGGCCGATCAGGCTTTGCTGAGCCTTGAAAATCCAAACACAACAACGACACTGGAATCGAAGACGATTTCCAGGCTGCCCAATCCGGGGCAGGACCTGACGTACATCGCGCAGTTCTCACCGGGGGCACTGATGAATACCGCCGGCTCATCGAACGACGCGAAGGCCGCTGGCGGCTATGGGAACGTTGAATTCAACGGTCTGCCGGCGACGTCGAACGGCTATATTCT
This sequence comes from Occallatibacter sp., assembly GCA_035524195.1. Lineage (GTDB taxonomy): Bacteria > Acidobacteriota > Terriglobia > Terriglobales > Acidobacteriaceae > Telmatobacter. Next base: position 2,911 of record DATKPJ010000048.1, on the reverse strand, counting down.
GGACGGCTACGACACCAACGATCCCTGGCTGGGATTGAATATCGGGCTGTCGACGAACCTGGTGATCGGGCTGGATGCGATTGAGCAGGCGACTGTAAATACGAATTCGTATTCGGTCGACCAGGGACGGTACGGCGCGTCGCAAGTGAACTATTTCACAAAATCAGGGACGAACAAATTTCATGGAGACCTTTATGAGCTGTGGAACGGGTCGCTGCTGAACGCGGAGGATTATTTTCTCCATGCGAACGACACGCCTGGGAACGCCGCGAAGAAGCCGCGGTCGACTGTGAACGAATTTGGCGGGAGCATCGGCGGGCCGATTCTGCGGGACAAGCTGTTTTTCTTCTTTCATATGGAGGGAATCCGGATCGCTCTGCCACTGGTCACTGAGGCTGTGGTGCCATCGCCCGCATATCGAGCATATGTGCTGAGCCAGCTGCCTGTGGGTGGGGTTGATCCGATCACAGGGACGGCTCTGCCGGCCGAGGCGGGCGAGACGAGCTTCTATAAGGCAATGTTCGGCCTGTATGGCAACACAGCGGGTACGCCGGTGGCAGTGAGCTCCTGTCCGCTGGACGCGAGCGGCGCGCTGCTTCCCGGAACCGAATCGAGCGGAAACTTGTTTGACGGCAGCGGCTGCGCAAACCAGCGGCAGGAATCGCTGAACAATAGCGACACAGAGAACCTGATCGTCGTAAAGATCGACCACACGATCAATGCAAACAACAGCGTGTGGTATCGCTTCCAGCAGGACACCGGATTGCAGGCCGCGTTCACAGATCCGATCAATTCGATCTTCAACTCCTATTCTCCGCAGCCTCAGCGCACGCTGGTGGTGGGGTACACGCACGTCTTCAGTTCGAATCTAGTGAACCAATTCAACCCGGGTGCAAGCTGGTACTCAAGCATCTTTGAGCCGAATGACTTTGCGCAAGTACAGCAGACGTTTCCAATTGTGCTGGCGGCAGGCAGCGCCAACGCGCCATTTACCACGATCGGCGGCAATGACAATACCTATCCGCAGGGACGCAAGGTGACGCAGTGGCAAATCAACGACAACCTGGACTGGACTCGGGGAAGACACGAGTTTCGATTCGGCCTGAATACACGACGAATCGACGTCAGCGATTACGACCTGGGCGAGGGGACTGTGCCCACGGCTGTCTACAACGACTTGGCCCAGTTCACGTATGGCGCGGCGTACACCGAGAGCAGGACGTTTCCCGTTGCACTAAAGGAGCGGGTAGCAGCCGGCAATCTTGAACTGTATGCGATGGACACCTACAAGCCCACCGCGCGAGCGACGTTGACGGCCGGATTGCGGACGGCGTGGAATACGAATCCCGTAAATCAGCAGCGGCTGTTTGCGCGGCCTGCGGGATCGTTTCTCGATCTGCAACACGACACAAATCAGCCGCTCAATCATGCAATTGAGACGCAAGTGCGCGGACTGTTTCCTGCGACGCCGCTGACCGCGTGGCAACCTCGTGTCTCGGCGGCCTACCAAGTGTCAAGGGGAACGGTGATCCATGCGGGATTCGGCGTCTTCAGCGATATCATTCCGGCGCAGATCGCGGACCTTGCCGCGACCAACGCGCCATATGCGCCAACGTTTGTGGGCGGCATAGGCGGGCAGGTGGGCGGTGTGGCGATTGCTCCCGGCGTTGCCAACAGCGCGGACGACGCGACTGCGAGCGCCAACCGGAATTTTCAGGGGGTGTTCGCGGCCGGTGCTGCGCCGTGCGGAGGAATCACAGCTGATGAGCCGGTTTGTCCCTTGGCGGTGAGCCTGAATTCGTTTCCTTCCGGCACACTAAAGACGCCGTACTACTACCAGTACAACCTGGGAATCGAGCAGAAGCTGGGAGCGCATGGATCAGCACGGGTTGATTACGTCGGTACGCGCGGAGTACATGAGCCGTACCAGGTGGAGTTGAACGGCTACCAAAACGTTTGCCAAGGGTGTTTTGCGCCGTATCCATACGAGAAGCCGCTTGATCAGCGATTCGGCAGCGTGAATGAATTTCGCACGGATGCGAACAGCGCGTACTCCGGTTTGCAGACGAGCGTCACGGAGCAAGCGGGCGGCCTTTTGCTGCGCGGGAACTATACCCTGAGCCATTGCCTCGATGAGGTTTCGAACGGTGGGCTGCTGTCATTCTCGTCCACAGGAATTCTTTCGCCGCTGGCGGGCGAACTGAGCCGCAACTATGGAGACTGCGACTACGATGTGCGGCATAACATTTCGGCTTTCGGCATTTATCGGATTCCGTTTACGTCGAGCCACACCTGGTTGCGGGCGGTGCTTGGAGGATGGTCGTATTCCGAGACGGCATTCTTCCACAGCGGGCTGCCTTTCACAGTGCTGAGCCAGCCCTACACGGCAGGCGGCAATGGCGTATTTCAGGCGAGCGGGCCGCAGTTCGCGCGAAGAGTTCCGGGAGCGCCTGTCTACAGCGAGGCTGCATATCCGGGCGTAACTGTGGCAGGAACGAAGCAGTGGTTGAATCCTGCGGCTTTTGAATCGGTTGTCGATCCCGCGACGGGCGCGTGCACCGGCGGCGACTCGCTTTCGAATTGCCAGTTTGGTGACTCGGGTCGAAACACGGTACGTGGTCCGCATTTCATAGATTCGGATATTTACATCACAAGGCGATTCCGGATGGCGGAGGGATCATCGTTACGTTTCGATGCGCAAATGTTCAACGCGTTCAATCACGCGAATTTCGCGTTGCCGGCCGATGTGGAAGCGGGGGTGCCGGGGGAGCTGATTCCTGCGAAGTTTGGAACGCTGGAAAGCACAATCTCGCCGCCTACCGGGCTGCTCGGCGTGGGGCTCGGTGGAGACAGTTCGCCGCGCATGATCGCGTTCCAGGCGCGGATCGAGTTCTGAGGAACCGACGGCGAA
>DATKPJ010000047.1:0-5416 GCA_035524195.1 Occallatibacter sp. | reverse complement strand
TGCTCAATCTCATTTTTGCCGATCTTCGGCCCCGGCGCGTATGTGATGGCAAAACGGCCTTCGCTGGAGCCGTGGATAAGGTGCGCCACTCCGTGCGGGATGGCCTGCATGTCCGCTTCCACTTTATAAAGTGCAAGCGTGCGCGGCGTCCCTTTGTAGCCGTACTTGCGGATAAGAGCATCAACTTCCGGCTGCTCGCCGAACCGTTCGACGCCAGGCGCGATGATCAATAGCTCGCCCCCGTCCGCGATCGCCATGCGGGTGCGATAAACAGCTTTGTTGGCTACCCACGTTGCACGGAACTCGTCAGCCTGCATCACCGTTACGATCTTTTTCACCGGCTTGTCGAAAACAGTGATGTTCTGCTCGCGCGAGAGGCGCGCCGCCTGCAGGTAGGTTTCGAGATCGTCGCCAATGAACAAGCCGCTGGTGACCAATCGGCGTTCCGCGTCGCGTCGCATCACGATCTGCAGGTAGACGTCAGGCAGGCGGTCCAGCATCTTTTCTTCGGCGTAGTTGTAGCAGGCGCGCAGTGGCGTCACCAGGCAACCGAGGTTGTTCTCGATGCCGTAAACCGCCGCGGCAATGTGCGATGCGCATATGGTTTCCTTGCCGCCAAGCCCGATGAAGTAGTTCTTGTTGTGGTTGGCGAAGCCCAGCACTTCGTGTGGAACTACATGACCGAGGTTCACAATCAGGTCCCACGGTTCATTCATCAGCATCGAATTCAGGTGAACCGGAATCTCCCAGTCAGCTACGCCGCCGGTGGTCTCCTCAACCAGAGATGCTGGGATCGTGCCCACATGCGAGACGCCGTTTCGCCAGTCGTGCGGCAGGATGACCTCGTTCGGGATGGAGCCGAACATCCATTTGTTCTCCGCTTCCGTGTGCGGAACGTGCTGGCCGAGTGTTGGAATTACGCGAATATAGGCTCTGGGGCTGCGGCGCATCACCTCCTGGTACACCCACTCGGTGATCTTGCCGACTCCCGAATGCGCCCGCGTAAGGTCGGGTGGTAGTAGCAGAACACGGTCGAGTTTTGGCGCGATACGGCTCTGAGCCTCGTCGATCATGCGCATCGCCGCCCGCTTGATCTGTTCTTCCGGGATGGAATCGGCTTGAACGGTGAACCAGGGCACGCGAAAGCTCCTTTACGGGTAAGACACTGGAAATGGTTGCATAAAGATTTTCTGATGATTAAGGAGCTTCCTTCATGGATGAAAGCTCCATGATCTAAGCGGTTTTTGTGGCACGGCCAATTTAGCCCCCTTTCAACACGGAATTTCGGCAGCCATTTCAACTCCTTATTTGACCGGGCCGGGACAAGAACTGCTCAAGCTGCCATCAAGATCCTCATGTTCGACCCTAAATGAGATCTGCGATCGCCCGCCAGTCTGCCGAATTTTGAAAATATAGATCCGGTCATAGTCGCTGTTCGGCCATTCGGGAACCATGGCTGGGTTCTCTCCATAACTTTGCAGCATCTGCTGCGCGAACTTGTTGAGCATTTCGTGCTCCCATGCGACAAAGATCAATGCGTGCGCATTGGCCGGAGCCGTTAGCGCGGATTGCAACGCGGCGATACTCTTGAAGCCGATCTGCGCGTTCACCGGCATTCCGAGCGCGATAGCGGTGGGCTCGATAGTGATAAGCGGGCGCACATACGAATATTGATGGTGACTTCCATCGTTGACCTCGACGGCAGGATCGGGTGCATAGATAGCGTCCGGTTTTCCGTACCTGCCGATCAATATCTTTGGCAATGCGAGCGCCCTGTTGAGTCCCTCACAGGTGAGCTGGCCGAGACCGCCGGCAGGCTTTTCGGCGTGTCGAATGGCGATGATGGTCTCCTGTGCATGAAGCGGAGTGGGAACGATTGTCGTTATGAATAGAAGCATTGCCGCAAAATGCCAGAACAGAACTTTAAACTGCATCGAGGGCTCCTCATCCACTTTCGAATCCAGAATACACAAGGAGGTGTGACTATAAGAGCGCGCTCATCGTCTGAGCCGCAGGATTTCACGATTGTCATGCGCCCCGGGGCTCCTCATATACTGAGTATTCAAGTGTCAGGGCAGATGAAACTGCCGCAGAGGCACGGTCGCCTGCATGCGTTGTCCACTGCAGAGCCTCTTTTGATCGATCCACCACATTAGGCTGGAAAAAGTAAAACATGCAGACTCGACGCGATTTTCTGAAATTGGCGGCCATGCTGTCCGGGGCTTCGGCCGTATCCGGATTTGTCCCCGACTCCGTGAAGCGGGCTTACGCGATAGCGCCTGAATCGGGCTCGACGTTTCTCGATGCTGACCACATCGTGATTCTGATGCAGGAGAACCGTTCGTTCGATCATGCACTGGGCACGCTGCGCGGTGTCCGCGGCTTCAACGATCCGCGCGCCATCCGTTTGCCGAACGGCAACTCGGTGTTCGTGCAGACGGATGCTAAAGGCGCTTCTTACGCTCCGTGGCGCCTGGATATCAAGGATACGCGCATTACGTGGATGGGATCGATTCCGCATTCGCGCAACAGCCAGGTGGATGCGTGGAATGAGGGCCGCTACGATGGATGGCTGGATGCCAAACGCTCTCATAATCCCGAATACTCTTCTGTACCCATGACGATGGGGCACTACACGCGAGAAGACCTGCCGTTCTACTACGCATTGGCTGACGCTTTCACCGTCTGCGATCAGAACTACTGCGGTGTGATGACCAGCACGACTCCGAACCGCAGCACTTTTTGGACCGGGACCGTTCGTGACCGGCAGAGCAGGGATTCGAAGGTTTACATGCGGAACGATCAGTTCGCCCGCCTGCGTATGCCGTGGAAGACTTACCCGGAACGTTTGCTGGAGGCCGGAGTCAGTTGGAAGTTCTACCAGAACGAGATGACGTATTCCGGCCTAACCGGCGACCACGACGCATGGCTGGGCAACTTCGGGTGCAACCTTCTGGAGTTCTTTGCCGCCTACAATATCGAGGCGTATCCTGGCTTCCCTCTGGCGCTGCAGGCAGAGATCGCTTCCCTTACCGGGCAGATTGCGAAACTTCAGGATGAAGCAGCGGAAACGAGCGAGCCTGAGAAAGCCTCCGATCTTCAGGCGCGCATCGATAGCGCGAAGAACCGCATCGCCAAGCTACAGGCGCAGATTCCGGGAACTGGGGCGGCTCTGTACGGGCAGCTTACGGATGCGCAACGCGCGCTGCACCAGGCAGCCTTCGTGACTAATGCTGGGAGCCCCGAATTTCACGAACTCGAGCAACTCCCATTCACGGACGATGGCAAGCCGGAGACGATGGTGGTTCCCAAAGGAGATATCTTTTACCAGTTCCGCAAGGATGTGATTGAGGGAAACCTCCCCACGATCTCTTGGCTGACTGCGCCGGAAAAATTCTCCGATCACCCGACGTCCCCCTGGTACGGTGCCTGGTACGTCTCCGAAGTGATGGACATTCTGACCAAGAATCCCAACGTTTGGAAGAAGACCATCTTCATCCTCACCTATGACGAGAACGATGGCTACTTTGACCACGCTCCATCGTTCGTCGCGGCCGATCCGAAGCGGCCGGAGACTGGCGGTGCGTCGGCGGGAATCGATACCGGCATCGAGTACAGCTATGCGGAAGACGAACTGGCGCAGGGCGTATCGCAGAAGGAGGCTCGTTCTGGACCGATCGGCCTTGGCTTTCGCGTGCCGATGATTATTGCTTCTCCGTGGACGCGCGGCGGCTGGGTCAACTCGCAGTTATTCGATCACACCTCGACGCTGATGTTTCTGGAAAATTTCATTGAAAAGAAGTATGGCAAGACGGTGAAGGAAGAAAACATCAGCGCGTGGCGACGCGCGGTTGCCGGCGACCTGACTTCGGTCTTTCGCCGTTACGACGGCATTGAGCAGGCGCTCGATTTTCTCGACCGCGACAAATTCGTCATCGGCATTGAGCAGGCGCGATACAAGGAGGTTCCCTCCAGCTACAGAAAACTTGCCGCGACTGAGATCGACGAAATCAACCGGAACCTGCAGAAGTCGTCCCTTACGTCCCACCAGGAGCCGGGAACCCGCCCGGCGTGCGCGCTTCCCTATGAGTTGCGCGCGGACGGCGGGCTGACTCCGGATGGAACACAGTACGAACTGCGATTGACGGCTGGAGATTCGGTGCATGGAAAGAACGCCGCGGGAGCACCGTTTAATGTTTACCTGCGTAATCTGAACGAAACCATCGGTGGCGGCTTTCAGGCTGCAACCTATGCCGTAAAAGCTGGTGATACTCTTACCCCTCGGTTTCCTGTTTCCCAGTTTGCTGATTCGAAGTATTCGGTAGAAGTGCACGCGCCAAACGGATTCTATCGCTCGTTTACTGGCGCGGCGGATTCGCAGCATTTACAGATCCACATAGAGTACGAAAAGAAGGGCGCAAAGCTGACTGGAAACGTGATTGTTCATATGCGCAATACGAGCTCGGAAATTTTGTCTGCCTCAGTTGCGGACAACTCCTACGGTACGGGCACAGTTCGCAAGACGCTTAGTCCTGGTGATGCGGCTCAGATTGTGCTCCGTGTGAAAAAGAGCCAAGGATGGTACGACTTCACGGTAAAGGTCGATGGATCGGATGCGGAAGCGCATTACGCCGGTCGAGTCGAGACGGGAAGACCGAGTCTGAGTGATCCGCTGCTGGCGGGAACTGTTTAAGCAATCAGACTCATCAGGTTTACTGTTCTCGAATGCGCGCCAGCATCCAAGCTGCTCACGAAAAAATCAGGGCGTCTATTTCCGCATCGAACTCCGCGCTCAGCGAGCGCAACACCGAGTCGGTCACTTTCCACACTTCGCGCAAAGGATGATCTGCCGGCACCCGCTGCTCCAGTGAAACGTAGCTGAACATCTCATCCTGAGCCGCTCATCTCCCCGTATGACCACGAGACGGATCAGGACAGCAAAGTGCCCCGTAGCAGGATCCCATTTCAACAAACTCTAGAAAGAATGCCGCCAGTACAGCTGCACTGCCAGCACAACAATTCCGGCGGCGATTTGCAAAGCGGAACTGATCACCAGCTCGCGCATTGCCGGCCGGGTTCCTCTTTGCCGCATCACCATGGGAAGATTCATCGAAGCGCTGGCCATCGACGTCAGCACCGTCGCGATGCCAGCTTGTTCAGGTGTCACCATGTGATGCATCGCAAGATTCGCGGCGGCCGCTGTGCTGCTGGCGCTGCTGACAAAGCCACCGAGCAGACTTGCGACTTCAAACCCAAGGCTTCCAAAGTGACGCTCTCCGAGGGTGGCGACTACCTGGACGACGAGAAATAGTATTGCCAGGCGCAGCACTTTCAGGAGCGAAATCGGCGAGCGTAGCTCCAGTGCGGGGGCTGCTTCTGCGCTGCCCGCCTTGCGGTAATCGCGATATATCCAGAT
>DATKPJ010000046.1:0-51642 GCA_035524195.1 Occallatibacter sp. | reverse complement strand
ACGCTGGTTCCTTTGGAGTCTACGGCTACAGTGACGGGCATGTCCTTGACCTGGAACTCGTAGATACCTTCCATGCCGAGATCCTCGAATGCCAGTTGGCGAGCGCCGGTGATGGCCTTCGAAACCAGGTAAGCCGCGCCGCCCACGGCCATCAGGTAGACCGCACCGAACTCACGAATGGCTTCGATGGCGACGGGGCCGCGTTCGGCTTTGCCGACCATGCCGAGGAGGCCGGTTTCAGCCAGCATCTGACGGGTGAACTTGTCCATGCGGGTGGCGGTGGTGGGGCCGGCCGGGCCGATGACTTCTTCGCGTACAGGATCGACGGGGCCGACGTAGTAAATGAATCGACCTCGCAAGTCGACGGGCAGTTTTTCGCCGCGGTTGAGCATGTCGGTCATGCGCTTGTGGGCGGCGTCGCGGCCGGTCAGCAGCTTGCCGCTGAGGAGGAGAACTTCGCCGGGTTTCCAGGTGGCGACTTCTTCGCGGGTGACGTTATCGAGGTTCACGCGGCGCGAGCCGGAGACGTCGTAGGTGAGTTTAGGCCAGTCGTCGAGTGAGGGCGGATCGAGAAAGACTGGGCCGGAGCCGTCGAGGACGATGCGAGCGTGGCGGGTGGCGGCGCAATTGGGAATCATGGCTACGGGGAGGTTGGCAGCGTGGGCGGGAGTGTCGAGGACTTTGACGTCGAGCACAGTGGTAAGGCCGCCGAGGCCCTGGGCGCCGATGCCGAGGCGGTTGACCTTGTCGTAGAGTTCGACGCGGAGTTTTTCAGCGGTGGTGACGGGGCCGCGGGCGATGAGGTCCTGAATGTCGATGGGGTCCATGAGCGCGGTTTTGGCGAGGAGCATGGCCTTTTCGGCGGTGCCGCCGATGCCGACGCCGAGCATTCCCGGCGGACACCAGCCGGCTCCCATGGTGGGGACGGTTTTGAGTACCCAATCGACGACGGAGTCTGACGGGTTGAGCATCACGAATTTGGATTTTGCTTCGGAACCGCCGCCCTTTGCCGCAACGGTGACTTCGACAGTGGAGCCTTGAACAAGCTCGACAAAGACCGCGGCCGGCGTGTTGTCTTTGGTATTTTTGCGCGCGCCAGCGGGGTCGGCCTGCAACGAGGCGCGGAGCTTGTTGTCGGGATCGAGATAGGCGCGGCGAACGCCCTCGTCCACCATCTCCTGCAGGTTCATCCGCTTTTCGCCGGGAGCGGCCTCGAAGCGCACATCCATGCCAACCTTGACGAAGGCGTTGACGATGCCGGTGTCCTGGCAGATTGGCCGGTGGCCTTCAGCGCACATACGGCTGTTGATTAGGATCTGGGCCATGGCGTCGCGCGCGGCGGGGGACTGCTCGCGCTCGAAGGCGCGGGCGAGCGAGGTGATGTAGTCGACTGGATGGTAGTAGCTGATGTACTGCAGTGCGCCCGCAACGCTGGCGATGAGATCCTGCTGCCGGATGATGGTCATGGCGAAACCCTCGACTCTAACCTTCTAGGGTAAAGGACTTGGTCTCCATGTGTCGCCTTTGGGCGCGCAGGGGCCCTCGACATCGTCCATGTCGCAGAAGGATCCGTCGAGAATCGAAGTCCGATCGTTGGTGAGCAAGGTGAGCCAGGCTGCATGTGGAACGGACGGATAGCGCAACTTTGCGAAGGCCACCCAGGCATCGCGATATCGCAGCCATGCGCGCTCGGCATCCCTGATTCCTGCGGGCTGGACCGCGCCATAGTTGTTTTTGTGGGATTCGGCGTCGCTCATCGCCTGACGATAGACTGAGTTCAAGTGCGCATCGGCATTGGGAAACTCCGCAGCCCCGGTGGGCGGAAGTTTGCCTCCTTCGAACGATCTAAGCGCTTCGATAAAGTCGTCGCGCAGAGTGTCTTCTGCGTCAATCTGAAACATCGCCCGGGCCGATCCGCTGAGATCGATTTCGCCAGCGGCGTGTGCGCGTGCGTAGTCCTCTTCTGATTTGAGAAGTGATTGAAATGCCAATTGTTGTTCGGGAGTGAATCGCGCGGTGATCTCCTTGAGCGCGCCAACTCGTCGCTGATCTTCAAATTCGCTGTGGTAGGCGGAACAGAATCCCTCCATGAATCCGCTGGTAATGTCGTCGCAAAAATCAAATTTCGACTTGGAGGGAGAATTGCTCTGCGCAAGCGAGGCAACGTGTTCGAGGCGGATGCGAATCTCTGCTGGAGCTCCACCCGCCTCGCAGACAAAGCGCTCTGCGAGCTTGAGGTCTTTCGGGACGCCTTCTCCATTGGCATAGAGGACAGCGAGCATTGCGGAACCACCGAAGACACTCCCGACCGTATAGCGTGGTTCAAGATTCGCCTGAACCGCCAAGCGTTCGGACCACGCGCATTGGCGAGCGGCGGCGTAGTCGATCTTGACGCCGATTCCGGCGTAGAGCTTATAGGAGTTACACTCCGGCCATTGTTTGGGGGCGGCGACGTGAGCCGCCTCGGGCGGAAGCGGAGTTTGAAGATACTCCTCGCACCTTGCCTGAGTCGCCGAGTCTCCATCCTCAACTTGAGCGAATGCGGGCAGCGTGCAGGCAAGCATGAGTGCCAACGACAGTGGCAGGAGGATCATGCGGAAAGGATAGCGCGACTCATTGGGCGGTTTCTTGTGGCCGAAGGACCGAGGCGCCGGACTCTCCGGGGGCGGCCCTCTTGCGAGAGCCCTTCGGGACGCGTTTTCCGGCGGCTGGGCGAGTCAAATCCGTATTTTTCAAGGCTCAACAGAATATACGCACGAGGGAATACGGAAATAGGGGCCGCGTGTCCTAAGCTAGAGGAATGGTCGATTTTCCAGCAAACGCGCTGCCGCCGGAGGCTCCGCATTCGATTCCTGAGGAGGATTCGAAGAAGGGAACGCCTGCAATTCTGGACTTGCTGGTGATTGGCGCCGGCCCGACCGGCCTGGCATGCGCGATTGAGGCGCAGAGAGCAGGCTTTCGCGTTGCCGCGATCGACAAGGGCTGCATCTGCAATTCTCTCTTTCATTATCCGTCGCACATGACGTTTTTTACGACGGCGGAGCTGCTTGAGATTGGCGGAATTCCGTTTCCGAGCACCAACGCGAAGCCCAGCCGAAACGAAGCGCTCGAATATTATCGCCAGGTGACAGCGTACTATCGGCTCGACGTGCGTCAATACAAGAGAGTGGAACGTGTGGCGGGGAACGATGGGGAGTTTGCCGTCCACACTGTGGACCGCTTTGGCCGATCGGGCATGCTGAAGTCGCGCAAGCTGGCGGTCGCCATCGGCTACTACGATTTACCCAACATGATGGAAATTCCTGGCGAGAGCCTGAGCAAAGTTCATCACTATTACGACGACCCGCACCCCTATTTTGGCCTGGACGTTGCGGTCATCGGGGGGAAGAATTCCGCAGCAATCGCAGCGCTCGAGCTGTGGCGGCATGGTGCGAGGGTAACACTTGTGCATCGTGACTCGGAGATCCACCGGCACGTGAAGTACTGGATCAAGCCCGACATTGAAAACCGAATCAAGAATGGCGAAATCAGGGCCTATTTCAACTCGCGGGTGGTCGAGATTACTCCCGATAGTGTGGTGCTTCAAACGCCAGAGGGCGGGATGACACTGCACAACGACTTTGTGTTTGCGATGACCGGGTATCATCCTGATTTTTCGTTTCTGGAGACCCTGGGTGTTCGCTTTGAAGGCCCTGACAGGCTTCCGGTGTGCAATCCTGAAACTCTGGAGAGCAATGTGACCGGCATTTTTCTTGCAGGCGTGATCGTTGCCGGATCGCGCACAAATGAAATATTCATTGAGAACGGGCGTTTTCACGGCGGACAGATTGCACAGGCGCTTACGGCAAGCCGCGTCGCCGGTTAGTTCGAAAAGTCAGAGAAGAATTCATACACTAAAGACGTTCATTGTGCGGAGGTACGCAGTTTGCCGATGCGTTTTTGGCCACGGTCGATTCGTTGGCAGATGCTGGCTGGCCTGGTTCTCCTGGAGTCCCTGTCGATCCTGCTGTTTGCATGGTTGCTGATCGCGAAACAGGAGAGCGATTTGCGGTCGCGAACGAGGCGTCGCCTGGCATTCCAGTCCACGATGCTGGCGCAGCAGGCTCGCGAAGCGCTGCTGGAGGGTCGGCCAGGCTGGGTGGGATTGTCGGCCAAGATGATGGTCGATGATCCGAGTGTGCTTACGGCAAAGGTAACTGACCCGGCCGGGAACGTGTTGTTTGTTGGGTCGGGCGAGGCGGACACCACCCGGTTGAGTTCGATTGAGAGGGCGCAGATTCCCCGTGTAAGCGAGAGCGGTGCGAGGGTGTTTTCGATTGCCCCCCAGCGGCTGGAGAGCGTTTCGCCCATCTACACCGGAGGAACACTGCGGGGCTATGTGTGGGTGGAGAACGATCGCAACTGGGGATACGAACAGCTCGATGCCATCTCGCGCGGCACGGCAATCTTCGGCATTATCTGGCTTGCATCCTCCTTCATCCTGGTGTGGATGTTGGGCAGCTCGATTACCCGTCCCCTGGCGCTTCTGCACCGCGGCACGCGGGCACTGATGACGTCGCCGGATGGCGGCAGCTTTCCTCTGCCAGTGACGGTGAACAACGAGGTTGGAGAGCTGATTGAAGCATTCAACCGCATGGTGGCGTCGATCGAGGAGCAGCGGGGAGGCCTGAACGATACGCTTTCGTTGCTGGATTCGATGCTGGCCAACGCACCGATCGGGCTGGCGTTCTTTGATCGGCACAGCCGCATGGTGCGCGTAAACCAGGTGTTCGCTGAAATGAACGGTGTGCCGCTGAGCCGCCACCTGGGGCGAACTTTGCCGGAGGTGGTGACGGAACCGGTGGCGCAGCAACTTGATTCCGTGGTGCAGCGAGTCTTTGCCGGCGAGGCCTCGGTTCGCGATCAGGAGATCAGGGGGACCGGAAACGACCGCAAACGAACCTGGACCTGGCTGGTGAGCGCTTACCCCGTTAGGACGACGCCGAACCAGGTGCGCTGGGTGGGTGTTATCGTGATGGATGCAAGTGAGCGGAAACGCAGCGAGGAGGCTTTGCGCCGCTCAGAGAAGCTGGCCGCCACGGGGCGCCTGGCCGCTTCAATCTCACACGAAATCAATAATCCGTTGGAAGCGATCACCAATCTGCTCTTTCTGCTGCGGAATTTTTGTTCGCTTGAAGAGCAGGCACAGCGGTACGTCGCAATGGCGGAGCACGAGGCGCGGCGAATCTCGGAGATTACGCAGCAAACGCTGCGCTTTTACCGGCAATCGACTTCGCCGGCACGGACCAACATGGGCGAGCTGTTGGACTCCGTGCTCAGTCTGTTTCAAGTGCGTCTGAACACACTCGGAATCCGTGTTGAGAGGAAATATGATCCGGCGATGGATCTGTTCTGTTTTGCCGGCGAAGTGCGGCAGGTGATTGCGAACCTGGTAGGAAACGCAATCGATGCAACTTCAGGCGGCGGACGGCTGATCATCCGCGCACGGCGATCGCGGAACTGGAAGGACCGGCGCCATAAGGGAGTGCGGATCACTGTGGCGGACACCGGTACAGGAATTGAAAGGGAGTTGCGTCACCGCATCTTTGAGGCGTTTTTCACCACAAAGGAGGAGACCGGAACCGGTCTCGGTTTGTGGGTCAGCCACGAGATCATATTGAAACATCAGGGGTTAGTACATTTGCGTAGCCGCGACGGCGCGAGCGGATGCCCGACTGGAACTGTTTTCCAGATCTTTTTCCCGGACAACGAAGACCTGGTCGCGACCCCGATGCAACTGCCGACAGTGGTCGCAGAGGCCTGATGTTCCTCTCTTTGTGCGATTCCCGAGAGTCCACACCTATCTCACGAACATCATTACTATTGCGGAACTTTTTCCTCGGCGACGGGTTGAAAGTGATGACGGGCTTCGTGGAATATCCGTCTAAAGGATAGGCACCGAAGCGAATAGGTGGATTTGGCAGGAGAGAGAGATGAATCGGCCTTTGTTCAAAAGAGTCGTTCCCCAAACTTTGGCGTGGGTATCGATGATTTTTCTGTGCGGCGTGCTTGCTTTGGCACAGGACAACAGCGCCCCCGCCAACGGCCAGCGTACCGACGGCCAAATCGAGATGGATGTGGTCCATGCCCTCGATGCCTCGCAGGCCTTGAAGAATGATTTGATTACGGCCGCGACGATTCAAAGCGAAGTGACGCTATCGGGCACGGTATCGAGTGAAGCTTCGAAGCAACTCGCCGAGTCGATTGTGAAGGGCGTACCGGGAGTGACGGGCGTGCATAACAACCTGAAAATCGGAAACCCGGCAGACGATCAGAACGCGCAAGGAGCGCCCCCCGAGGACAACAGCGCGCCGGACAATGAGCAGTCACAGGGCAATAACCCGCCTGTGATGGAACCGAACCCCGACACGGGTGGCAATCAGCCTCCAGCATATGGGCAGAACGCACCGCAGCAAAACGGGCAGGCTCCTCCGCCCCCGGGTTATGGCCAGGCTCCACCTCCTCCTGGATACGGACAAGCACCCCCTCCTCCGGCATATCCTCAGCAGCAGCCTTATCGTCCGCAATATGGACAACAGGCTCCGCCTCCTCCGCCGTACAGGTTTGCTTCGGCACCTGTGACGGTGCCTAGGGGAACGCTGATTCAAGTGCGCACCAGCGAGCCGGTGAACAGCAAGCGGGCCAAGGGTGGTGAGCCGATTCAGTTCACGGTGATCCAGGACGTGACGTTTGGTGGCGTGCTGGCAATTCCGCGCGGAGCGACAGTGCATGGAGTGATCTCGGAAGTGAATCACCCGCAATCCGGAGCGGTGAAGGGAAGCACGGAGCTCGGCTTGCAATTGACTTCATTGGATCTTGGCGGGCAGAGCTATCCTCTGCAAACGGATCTTTTTAAGGTGAAGGGGCCCGGAAAAGGCGGGCGCACAGCTGAAAGCGCCTTTGGCGGCGCTCTTCTTGGGGCGTTAATCGGCGGTGCGGCCGGCGGCGGTTCGGGAGCGGCGATTGGCGCTGTAGCGGGCGGTGGCGTGGGTACCGCGGCCTCGGCAGCAGCCCCGGCGCCGGGTGTCTGGATTCCAGCTGAAGCGCTGGTTTCATTCCATCTGGCGGAACCGGTTACGATAAACCCGGTGAGCCAACAGGAAGCAGCGCGACTGGCACAGGGACTGTATCCGGGCGGACCGAATCTTTACCGGCGTGGCTACTATGGCCGACCTTACGGGTACTACACCGGCTACGGGTATTCTCCGTATCCCTATCCGCCGGTTTACTATCGGCCCTACTACATGGTGGGCGGGGTTTACTACTGGCGTTAACGCAACAAGCAAGCTGCAATGAGTGCGGGCATCCTCAGGTGAGGGTGCCTGTTCTCATCTTGGCGGGAAATGTCCCAAGCGAAACGGCAAGCGCGGATTCTGGAAACTGTGGTCGTCTATAATAAAAGAACTCGCACTGAGCGAGAATTGTGCTTTCGTGATGCCCGTTCTTCAGTTTTGAGGGGCGCTGGTTGCTCGCGGAGCGCGTAGAGAGTTGAAGGCTCAAGTCCATCCATGATTCGTTTCCTGCAAAAAGACAATCGCGTAGTGAAGGCAATGTTTGTTGTCATCATCGCCGCCGCATCGGTGTCGATGGTGGTTTACCTGATTCCGGGCCTGATGGCCGGGGGGGCCACGTCCGCCGACACCTATGCCGTGATTTATCCGCATTGGTATAGCCGCTTTTTCTCGAGTGGCGACGTGATTACGCAGCAGAAGGTGGCACAGCTTGCCCGGATGCAGGTGCAACAGCGCAGCCCGCAGTATGCCGACAACCCCACCATCATGAGCTTCTTTGAGCAGCAGGTTGGACAGCAGCTTGTGCAGCAGCAGGTGCTGGTGGCCGAGGCGGCAAAGCTGGGCATTCACGTGAGCAACGCAGATGTGAGGCAATATCTTGAGTCCGGCCCGGCAGGAGAAATTCTGTTTCCGAATGGGAAGTTTGTTGGGCAGGATCAATATGCGTCGATCATTGCAAGCCGGTTCGATATTTCAGTGCCTCAGTTTGAGGAGAATGTCCGGAATGATATTGCTGTGCAGCGGCTGGAGTCATTGATCACGGCCGGCGTGACGGTAAGTGAAAAAGAAGTGCGAGCGGCCTATCTGAAGAGCAACATCAAGATCAAATTTGACTACGCGGTACTCTCTAGCGACGATCTTCGCAAACAGATCAATCCCTCGGATTCCGATCTACAAGCCTTCTTCAAGAGAAATGCGGCACGATATGCCACAGCGGTTCCGGAAGAGCGAACGATCACGTATTTTTCGTTTACCCCGAATGAAGTTCCGGGAGGGGTACCGCAGCCGACGCAGCAGGAGATTCAGCAGTACTACAACGCACATCTGTCGGAGTATTCCGTGCCGGAGCAGGCGCGGTCGCGTCACATTCTCATCAGCGTGCCCCCTGGAGCGGATGCGAAGACGGACGCGGCCGCAAAGGCAAAGGCCGAAAGCATCCTGAAGCAACTGAAGAGCGATAGCGACTGGAAGGAACTGGCGAAGAAGTATTCGGATGACCCGGGAAGCAAGGATAATGGCGGTGAACTCGGCTTTGCGCAACGGGGGCACATGGTGCCTGCGTTTGACAACGCAATTTTCACGCAAAAGATTGGCGAAATCAAGATTGTGAAATCGCAGTACGGCTATCATATCGTGCAAGTGGAAGAGCGTACGCCGGCACATACGCAGCCATTGAATGAAGTACTGCCGACGATCCAGGCAACACTGATCCGGCAGCAGAGTGCCGAGGCGCAGCAAAACTACGCACGCGAATTGACATCAGAAGCGATCAAGAATGGATTGCAGAAGACCGCCGAAGCGCACCATCTGCAACTAGTGACCACGCCGCCGACGGCCGAACAGGGAGTGATTTCAGCGCTACCCGACGGCTCCCAACTGTTGGCTCGGGCATTTCAATCGAAGCAGGGCGATCCTCCGCAGTCGGCACCCACAGGCGAAGGGTATGCAGTCTTTCAGGTAACTGGAATCACGCCTGCGCATGCGCCCTCGTTTGCCGATTGGAAGGACCATGTTCTGGACGACTATCGCAACGAACAACTGCCTGCCTTGTTGAGCGAGAAAACGAAAGAGCTGGCGGACAAGGCAAAGTTGACGAATGACCTCGCCAAAGCCGCCAAGGATGTGGGCGCAACGGTAAAGACGAGCGACTTGGTAAGCGAGACGAGCCAGGTGCCTGATCTGGGGGATCTTGGACAGGTGGCTCCTCAGCTTTTCGATATGACGCCGGGGATGATCAGTGGGCCAATCGATGCGGGGCGTACGGGTGTGGTGGCCAAGCTGATCGACAAACAGGAGCCGACACCCCAGGAGATCCAGCAAAACTTCGACCGGACACGAGACCAGATTTTGAGTGAGAAACAGAATCAGGCTTTCCAGGTGTTCGCGAGCAACGTGTTCAACGACTACAAGAAACACAATCGCATCCGGATGAATGCAAGAGCAAATCCGGAAGTACCCGGCGAGTAGATTTCGCGCAAATCAAGACGGCCCGCATCGACGAAGGATGCGGGCTTTTTCATGCGGCTGAATTGTCTTTATCGCAATCCCAGTGTCTGGAAGGGAAGGCCGGTAGCAGGCGAATGGAGGGGTTGCGCTTCAAGATTGGGTGCAATCGCCACGCCATTTGAAGTACCCGGTGCGACGGTGACGTTCCAGCCGTCAAAGACAACGAGCGGGTCTTCCCCATTGAAGTCCTTGACCGCGGATTCGATTGTGACGGTACGGGTTTCGTTGGGGACGAGCGAGATGTAGTTGTCGCTATAGTAGACGGGCAGGACGCGCTCGCCGGAATGCTGCCGGCGCAGTTGCAGATGGGCCATGAGCGCAATGTTTGAGCTGGAGTTGTGGAGCGTGACGGTGATCAGGCGCGTGCCGTCGGAATCCCTGGTTTCGGCCGAGGCGTCGAGTGTGACCTCGGACATCTCGTTGAGATCGGTGAGGAGGTCGGGATAGCCCGGCGCTCCGCGCCAGTAGAAGTTTGAGGAGATGAGTTTACCCTGACTGTCGACGAGGTCGAGCTTGATGAAATGCGTTGATGTGAGATGGGGCGGGAACTCGACAGCGCCCAGCGTAGTTGCGGCCGATGGAGCCGCGTCTACCTTGACGTCGTAGGCGTGCGCGAGCGATCCATCCAGATGATAGATGAAGACGTGCGCGACGGCGTCGGTGAGCGGAGTCGGCAGGTTGTTGATGACCTGCAGATCGCCATTGGATTGGTTGAACTGGATGTGGACCATTTCGCCCGCATGCATGACGGCGAACAGCGAGGAGTTGGGCTCCAGGTCGTAGTGATATAGCTGCCAGACGAAGCTGGGCTGGGCCGGGTTGCTCATCCATGTGAGGATGGCGGTGGTGGGATGGAAGAGAAGCGCGTTGCGGCCCTCATACATCGCGCGAAAGGCCTCGTAGTTGGCCATTTGTGCCTTACGCACGAAATCGGCGAGATTGCGGAAGCGACCGTACCGCGCAGCGATCTCCTCCGGGTAGATATTGCCTTCCTGAGCGCCTTTGGCCATGTCGTGTTCGGCCCAGTCGTCGGTGATCGTCTCCCAATCTTTTTGGGGCATCATGCCGTGAATAGATTCGAGAGTGGGAACTGATACGCTGCCGGTTTCGGTCTTGAAATAGTCATCGGTGACGATGTAGAACTCACGAGGCGTGCGCCAATGATAGGGGCCGTGAGATCGCACACCCGCGCCGGCGGTTGAACTGGGTTGATATCGCCGGGTTGGCTCCAACTCGGCCAGCAGCTTGCGCAGGGCGGCGTCGATCTCGGGCGGAGGATAGCCTTCGTTTCGGGCGCACCAGAGTGCGATCGAGGGATGATTGCGGAAGCGCAGCACCTTGTCGCGCACATTGGCGATGTAGGTGGGTATGTCAGTGGGATTGGGGCCGTCAGCGGGGTTGGGTTGGAAGAACTCATCCCAGACGAGGATGCCATACTTGTCGCAGAGCTCGTAAAAATCTTCGCCGGTGCTCTGGCCCACCCAGTTGCGAATCATGTTCATGTGCGCCAGCTGATGCATGCGGATTTCAGCTTCGAGGCGTTCGGGGGGAATGCGTTTAAGGGCTTCGTCGAGCCCCCAATCGCCTCCGCGGATGAAGACGGGCACTCCGTTGACCGAGATGGTGAGGGTATCGGTTCCAGGAACGCTATAGGTAATCTTGCGCACACCGAAATCAACATCCTGCCCGTCGGAGACGGAGTGACCAACATTTACGCCGAGATGGAGCTTGTACATGTTCTGCGGGCCGTAGCCATTGGGCCACCAGAGCCGCGGGTGTTCGATGTGGAGAGCCGGCGTGTTTTTTGTGTCGAAAGCGACCTCCTTTGTGGCGTGCGGGGCGAGGTCGACCGGCTGCTCAAACGAGATGTTCTCAATTTCGCCGCGGACGACGGCCTTCTGCGGCTTATCGCTCACATTTTCAACGGTGACCTGGACGGCTAGGTCGCTGGAATCGGTGCGCGGCAAGGGGAGATCGGTTGTGACGAGAGGATCCTTGATCAGAACGGGTCCGGTTGCAGAGAGAAAGACCTTTTGCCAGATGCCCGTATCGCGATCGCGAATTGCGGGGATCCAGTCCCAGCCGATGGTGCAGAGGAATGTGGGACCATCGATGGCTGTAATGCCGCCATTCTGCCCGAGACCGTTGCGCAGTGTGTGTTCATGCGGGATCCCGGGATGCGGTTGCGGCGTGACGAGAACAGCGATTACTGCCGGTTTGCCGGGTTTAACGTGAGAGGTAACGTCGAAGATTCCGCGAATGAAAGCGCCGCGAGTCTCGCCAACCTTCGCGCCGTTGACCCAGATTGCGGATGAGTAGTTGATGCCGTCGAAGTTGAGCCAGACATGATGATCTTTGTAGGACTTAGGTATGTCGATGACTGTCCGGTACCAATACGAGGTCTTGTTGAGGGTCTCGGGGATGATTTCGGGACGATTGTTTTCTCCATAGAGCGGTTCGGGATAGACGCGGTTGTTGACGAGCGTGGTGAGGACAGTGCCTGGAACGGTGGCGGCGTACCAACCGTCGGGATTGAAGCCCGCTGCGGAAACTTCAGCGCCGGGCTGCGGCACCTTTGCCACATCCTGCAGGAACCAGCCGGAGGAAAGAACTACTGGACTGGGTGGGGCGGGCTGAGCGATGGAAGATACCGACGCCAGAGTGAGAGACAAGATTCCCAAGACAGATAAACAAAAGCGAAGGCATCGAATGCTCAAAGGAACTCCTTGAAGGATGAAGAGAGTTGCGGCGCAGTTTGCCGGACAGAGGGATTATAGTCTGCTGGAAAAGTCCAGAGTCCGCGATGGGTATGCGCACAGATACAATGACGTTGCGATGGAATTTCAGCGGTCATCGGGCGTTTTGGTTCACATCAGTTCCCTGCCGTCAATCGGCGGCATCGGCGATCTGGGTCCTGCCGCGCACGAATTCGTAAGGTTTCTGGCCACGGCACGCCAGCACGTATGGCAGGTTCTTCCGCTTTGCCCTACCGGTTACGGTAACTCGCCGTACGCGGGCTCTTCGGCCTTCGCGGGCAATCCGGCGCTGATTAGCCTGGAGTACCTCGCGGCATGGGGCTGGATCAAAAGCGATCGCATTGCCGGGCTTTCCGGGAAAAACGGCAACGTGGATTTCGACGACGTAGAGCAGCGCAAGCTGCCGCTTCTTCGCGAGGCGGCGGAGCGTTTTCTGGATCGCGGCCAGCAGGACAGTGAGTTGGCTGAGCAATGGAAACAGTTTGAGAAGTATTGCCGCGCGGAGGAGGGCTGGCTCGCCGATTATGCGCTCTATGCCGTTCTACGGCGACACTTCAACACTGGCGCGTGGACGGCTTGGCCGGAACCGATTCGACGTCGGCAGCCTGAGGCGCTGGCCCAGGTTCGCGCGGAACACGGCAGAGCGCTGGCCGTCGAGCAGGCCCTGCAATTTGCCTTTGCGCGGCAGTGGAGTGACCTTCGCAGTGCGGCGGCTGCCGAAGGAATCAGGTTTCTTGGAGATGTAGCAATCTTCGTCAACATGGATTCGGCCGATGTCTGGGAACATCCGGAGATCTTCGATCTGGATGAGGAATTGATGCCTGTCCGGATTGCGGGCGTGCCGCCCGACTATTTTTCGCCCACGGGTCAGCGCTGGGGAAATCCACTCTACCGATGGGAAGTGCTCGAATCGCAGCAG
This sequence comes from Occallatibacter sp., assembly GCA_035524195.1. Classification (GTDB taxonomy): domain Bacteria; phylum Acidobacteriota; class Terriglobia; order Terriglobales; family Acidobacteriaceae; genus Telmatobacter. The sequence goes on along the minus strand of DATKPJ010000046.1, from coordinate 38,410 downwards.
TTTGACTGGTGGGTGCAGCGCATCCGACGCGGTCACCAACTCTACGACATCATTCGGCTCGATCACTTTCGCGGATTCGAGGCATATTGGTCGATCCCGGCCCACGAAGAGACTGCGGTGAACGGCGCGTGGATCAAGGCGCCGGGCTTGGCATTGTTTCAGGCACTGGAATCTCAGCTGGGACCTCTTCCGCTGGTGGCAGAAGACCTTGGCCTGATTACCGCGGAGGTTGAGGAGCTTCGAAAGGAACTGGGCATGCCGGGAATGAAGGTCATCCAGTTTGGGTTTGGAGACAAAGGCGCTCATATCCATCTTCCGCACCGGTTTACTCCGAGTACCGTTGCCTACACGGGAACGCACGACAATGACACGACCCAGGGATGGTGGAACTCGGCGGGGCAACCGATACGCGATGCCATCGAAACCTATGTGGGAAAGGTAAACACGCGCCCGGTGTGGCCGCTAATTCGCTCGGTTGCGGCGAGTGTGGCGGAGCTTGCGATCTATCCGGCACAGGATCTGCTCGAACTTGGCTCGGAAGCCAGGATGAACACTCCGGCCGTTGCCACCGGGAATTGGAGCTGGCGCGCGCCGGAGGGAAGCTGGACGAATGAGCTGGCGGCGCGGCTGGCGGAGCTTTGCGAACTGACCGACCGGGAAAACGATCCGCTGCAGGAACAGGCCGCCAAAGAGAGGTAGTTCGCGAGATTGATTTGTCCAGGGCACGTGTATTTTTTGTTCTCTCTGCCCATACTTGCTATTCTTTCCCCACATGGAATCGAAGGCAATTCAGACCAATGGGCTTACGCGGCGATTTGGCGATTTGACTGCAGTCGAAGGAGTTACGCTGAGTGTGGCGACTGGGCAGTTCTTTGGATTTCTGGGGCCAAACGGAGCAGGCAAATCGACCACTATCAAAATGCTGACGGGCCTGTTGGAGCCAAGCGCTGGCACGGTGGAGATCCTGGGGCTCCCCTTTACCGCCAGTGCTCTTGATCTGAAGCGAGAGATTGGCGTGGTTCCCGAGGGCATGGCCCTGTTGGGACGGCTGACCGCTCCGGAGTATCTACGCTTCGTGGGCCGCATGTATGGCCTGGATCGAGAGACAGTGACTCAACGGACAGAAGAGCTGCTGGAGTTTATGCAGCTGGCTGGAGAACGGCGCAAGCTGGTGACCGACTTTTCGCATGGCATGCAGAAGAAGCTGGCGCTGGCGGGCGCAGTTATTCACGGACCGAAGGTACTGTTTCTGGACGAGCCATTTGAGGGTGTCGATGCGATTGCGGCGGGCATGCTGAAGGCGATGCTGCAGCGCATGATCCAGCGTGGAGTGACTATTTTTCTAACCACCCATGTTTTGGAAATCGTGGAACGGCTCTGCACCCACGTTGCCATCATTCATCAAGGCAGGCTCGTTGCCAATGGGTCGATCGAAGACCTTCGAGCGGGGGTGGCGAGTTCGATCCCGGGCGCGGAAGGCAACGAAAGACTCACGCTCGAAGAGATTTTTCTTTCAATTGTGGGCGCGAGCAATCTGGAGCCTGCGCAGGAGCTGTCATGGCTGACCTGAGCGCGCCGGGCAGTGCTGCGTTCGCCCAAAAAAGCGGAGGTCCGTTCAGCCCCCTTGCCAGGGGGCAGTATGCCGCGCTTCTGGTGATGCGATGGCGCATGTTCGTGTTTGGATTGCGCTCGATACGGGGCATTCTCGAACTGGGAGCCAGCGGGATTCAAATGATGGTCTTTTCCTTTATGGGCCTTGGACTCGGCCTCGGCCTGGGATTTGTCTCGTATTCGCTAGCCTATCGTGCGCAGTGGCAATACGTGGCAATCGAGCTTTGGGTTGTGCTGTTTGTGTGGCAAATGGTTCCGGTGGCGCTTGCTTCGTTTCAAGATCAGTTCGACATGAGCGGACTTCTGCGTTTTCCGTTGAGCTTCGGTTCGTTCTTCATGCTGTACGTGGTGTTTGGATTGCTGGATGTTTCCACCATTCTCGGCGCGATGGGTTGCCTGGGAATCTTCATCGGCGTGACCATGGCTCGCCAAGACCTGGCTGCCTGGACAGTACTGGTGCTGCTCTGCTTTGCCGCTTTCAACATTCTGCTTGCGCGAACCCTCCTTGCATGGGTCGATCGCTGGTTTTCGCAGCGCCGGACCCGCGAGATCGCGAGTGCCCTTTTTTTGCTGTTTCTGGTTAGCCTTCAATTCCTCAATCCCGCTTTGCGGCAGGAAAGAAGCGGTCCTCTCTTGACGGGGGAAAGACAGACACATTTGCGGCAGAGTCATACCGTGGAACTTAATCCTCTGCTGAAAACAGCCAGCGTTTTACAAATGTGGCTTCCACCAGGATTGACTGCGGAGACTTTGCAGAATGCATCGGAAAACAGGCTCATTCATGCCTCGGGATTGCTGGCTGCGATTGGTCTCTATGTCGTGGGAATTGGGGGTACCCTCGCGGTTCGCTTGCGGGCGGAATTCCGGGGCGAAAACCTTGGCGAAGCTCCAGCCCACGATGAACCTCAAAAGCGCGAGAGGGCATGGCTGCTGGACGGAGGCGGCCCGCTCTCCGCGATCCTGGAGAAGGAATTTCGAACGCTGCTTCGATCGATGCCGCAGCTCTACGCGCTGGGCGTACCAGTGCTGATGGTGCTTGTTGTGGGAAGCCTTTTTCGTAACGGCGCCACCGCAGCCAGACATCCAATTCAATTCGCGCTGCTGATTTGCGTGGCATATGGATTGCTGGGGTTTACGCGCCTGATTTACAACAATCTTGGCACTGAAGGCACAGGGATACAGATCTTGTTTATGTCTCCCACGCCGATCAGAACGGTGATTCTGGGGAAGAATCTCTTTTTTGCAGTGATCTATGGATTGATGGCGGTGCTGTCTTTCGTCCTGGCTTCTGTCCGGTTGGGCTGGCCAAACGCAATCAACTTGACGGTCACCGCAGCCTGGCTGATGTTCGCCTTGCCCGCAAACCTGGCCGTCGGTGATATTTTCTCGTTGACGATGCCTTATCGCGTGAACCCAGGGCGGATCACGCGGCAGTCCGGTTTCCAGGGAAACGCACTCTTGAGCATGCTGGTGCAGGCGCTTTTGCTTGGGCTGGGAGCAGCGGTGATCGCAATCTGCAGATTTGCCGGAAGGGAGTGGCTGGCAGCACCCATTCTGCTGATATCTGGGCTGATGGCCATCTTTGCCTGGTTCAGGGCGCTGAACAAGATCGACGAGATGGCCAACGAGCGGAGGGACAACCTGATTTCCATTCTCGCGAAGGCCGATTAAGGCGGAGCGATTCGTGGCGCAGCGAGGTGGCATCTAAACTTCTCAGCAAGACTCCCAAGGAATATCCGATGCAAATTTCAATCCGTTCAGCTCTTGCAGGGTTTGTGTTCGCATTTGTTGCATTCGTCTTTCCGGCTGTCGCGCAACCGGACAATTCCAACATCACAATCGATGCCCATGCAACCGCTCATGCTCTTCCTCATTTCTGGGAACAGATGTTCGGCTCAGGGCATGCGGCCTTGGCCATGCGAGCGAACTACCTTGATGACCTAAAGGAAGTCCATGACGATGTGGGCATGCGCTACGTACGCTTTCACGCCATCTTGGATGACGATGTGGGAATTTACAACGAAAATCAGCAAGGAAAACCGGAGTTCAATTTTTCTTACGTGGATCAGATTTATGATGGACTGCTGGCCAGAGGAGTGCGGCCTTATGTCGAGATCAGTTTTATGCCGTACAAGCTAGCGGCGCGCGACTCGATTCAGGCGTTCTGGTACAAACCGAATGTCTCGCCACCGAAGGATTATGCGATCTGGGATCAGATGATTCGCGCCTTTGCACAGCATCTCGTGGACCGGTACGGGATTGATGAAGTATCGAAGTGGTACTTCGAAGTGTGGAACGAGCCGAACATTGATTTCTGGGCGGGCGTACCCAAGCAGACGACGTACTTTGAGCTCTATGACCACACCGCACGGGCCCTGAAGCAGGTGAGCCCGAGGCTGCGCGTGGGTGGGCCGTCTACGGCGGCTGCGCATTGGGTCCCTGCATTTCTAGAGCATGTAAACGAGGACCATGTGCCGATCGACTTTGTTTCGACGCATGGCTATGCGGACGATACGGTGAAGGATCTGTTCGGTACGAATGAGGACGTTCCGATGCGCGACCGCGTTTGCCGAGCCGTGAAGATGGTGCATGACCAGATTCACGCATCTGAATCGCCCGATCTTCCGCTTATCTGGTCGGAATGGAATGTTCCCTCGTATGGCGATCTGGACGCGCGCGACAACTGGTACGTAGGGCCTGCGCTGGCGAGGGACATCAGCCAGTGCGACGGTTCGGTGGACATGATGTCGTGGTGGACCTTCGACGATGTATTCGAAGAGGGTGGGGTGGTGAAAGATCCGTTTCACGGAGGGTTTGGGCTGATTGCAGAAGAGCGGATTCGCAAACCGAGTTTCTATGATTTCTCGCTGCTTCATGAACTTGGCGATCAGCGGCTGGCGAATCCGGCGGATGATGTACTGGTGACCCGGCGGAAGGATGGATCACTGGTGGTTGCCGCATGGAATCTCGTCGGCATGGACAAGGTAAGCGATGGCAAACCGATCACTCTTAATCTGGAATTCAAGCATGTTGCACCCGGCGCGCGCGTAACTATCCAGAGAGTAGACCAGGCGCACGGAAATCCGATGACTGCATACAAGGCCATGGGGAGTCCGCGCTATCCAACGCAGGCGCAGATTGCGGTCCTGAATAAAGCATCAACTCTGCCCGCACCGGAGAGGACAGAACTTCACAACGGAAGACTTGACCTGAGACTCCCCGTGAATGGGCTGGCAGTCATCACGATCGCTGCCCGTTGATGACGCAGAGGCGAGTGCCCATGCGGTTTCAGCAATTAAAAGCTGAAACGTGCCTGCAATTGAACTGTTCGGCTACCCAAAGCGGAACGGGCGACCCCGAAGTCGCTGTTGACTGACGAGATGGTGCCATCGGGGTTGACCGAACCCAGCGTGTTGTCGATTTTCGTCGCATCCAGGTTGATCTTGTTGAACAAGTTGTAGGTGTCGATGCGGACCTCGAATTTTGCGTTCTCGCCGAGCACGCGCATATTCGGGAGGCCGAATGCCTTGGCGAGGCTGGCGTCGAGATCGTTATACCCTGGCCCGTTCAAGCTGTTGCGCTGAATGCCTGGCGCCGGCGGAGCTGCGGTGAGAGGAAATGTGGGGCCGTTCGCAAAGACGGGCGGACTAAAGTAAGTGGTGCCGTTTCCCTTGTAGTTGGGGTTCATTGCCTGCATGAAGGTACTGTTGCTGGTGCTCATGCCTGCTCCGCCGGTGTATGAAGCGGGCCGCAGAGACGAGTAGCCGCTGCCGTTGTAGTAAAGACCGCCGGAAGTGTTGGTCGAGTAGATGGGGTTGAAAGGAAAGCCGCTGTGTATGTTGAAAATGCCGCTCAGTGACCAGCCTCCGGCAATTCTTTCAGCCCAGCCATGACCGCCGAAGAAGACCGGCTGCCAAAGGCCGAAGAGCTTAAAGGCATTTGCCACGTTGTAATCGGAACGTCCATAGGCCGCGTGGGAATTGTATGGATAGGGATCTTCTTCGTAGGGCCCGGAGTTCTCGTCCATGGCCTTGGCCCAGGTGTATTGCGCCTCTGCATTGAAATGGTGGGTGAAGTTGTGCTTGAATGTGGCGATCATGGCGTTGTAATTGGCGGTGCCGGTGTTGGCGTAGTAATCGAGATTGTTGACTGCCGGATTGAGCGCGATTCCCTGGGCGGCGGCGATGGCATTGAAGTTGGATTGCACCAGCAGGTGGCGTGTCTCGCTGCCCTGGTAGCCGAGCGTGGCCACAAGATCGAAAGGCAACTCGTATTCGGCGTCGAGAGAGTAGTGGTAGTTCACTATGGTCTTGGGATTAGATTGGAAGCCGGTGACAAAGATGCTCCCGGTTGTCGGCAGATTGTTGGAGCCAAACGTAGTGATTGTCGCGGAATTGGGTGCATAGCCGAAGATCGAATTGATGTTGGTGGCTGTTTCGTAAAGGATGCCCGGCGCATTGCTTGTGGGTGTCGAGCAGCAGAAAGAAACCTGCACCGCATTGGGCGGATTGCCGTTGCCGTTGGCAAGAATCGCGATCTCATTCTGGTTGTAGTTGATGCCGTAGCCACCGCGGATCACGAGCTTGTTCAATGATTGTTTGGGAAGCCAGGCGAATCCGAGTTGAGGGCCGAAGTTCCATTTCTGAGGCGTGTAGAGATTGCCGCCGACCCTGACGTTCAAGCCACTCAGGGATGATGAAGCGGGTCCGAACTGCAGCACATCTAGGTTGTTCTCCTTGGAATAGAACGATCCGAAGTAGGACCAGCGAAGGCCAGCGTTGATGGTCAGGTTGGGACGCGCCTTGAAGTCATCCTGCACAAAGAACCCGAGAATGTTGACGCGGTCGTCCTGCCGGTTGGCGAAGGGAACGCCGGTAGAGGAGTTGAATTGGCCGCTTTCGCTGTATGGAGCGTCATTGGCAAAATCCCACACGTTTCGAAAGTTGAAAGAGGGACGGGCCTGGTAGACCGGATTGTTCAAATAGTAGAGGCGAGTGAGATCGCCACCCGTTTTCAGGCTGTGACGGCCAAGGACCTTGGTGAGGACATCGTTGTAGTCGTAGGTCCACTGGTCAAAGTTGCTAGGCCCGGGAGCGCCGAAGTACTGGAAGTTGCCATTCAGGTTGCCCATGTTGTCGATGTTGTCCTGGGGCAGGCCGAAGGGCTCTTGGGGGTTCGAGGCGACCTCATTCCACCGCCAGCCGGCAGCGTTGGCGCGCGCCTGATTGAGAAGAGTGGGCGAGAAGGTGTGATTCCAGATGAGGGAGAACGCGTCGTTGACCTGCGAATGATGCCAGAAGTTCGCGGAGCGGACGGGGCCATTGTAGTTGGTGGTCGTGACGGGAACCCAGTAGATGGCGAATGCAAGGTGATCGTTTTGCGTAACGTTCGCGTCGATGCGCCCGTTGTATTGCTGCTGCGAAGTGGACGTGGGATCGACCGTGTTGAAATACGCGATGTCGGGGACCCCATCAAGTCCACCCCCGACGCCAGGAATACTGGATGAGCCTCCATAGGAGGGATCCTGTGTACCGAGAGCGGCGCCTACCAACGGTGAGCCGACGTCGAGACCCTGCGGGGTAGTGGCACAATTCGAGCCCTCGGTGAGGCCGATCTGCGCGCAAGTGGTCTGAATAATCCCTGTAGAAGCGACGCCTTCTCCTTTGTAGGAGAGGTAGTTTAAAGCAATGCTCCCCGAAGGTGCGGCGGTTGAATCAAATTGGGAAGTTTCATACCAACCCTGTCCGGTAGCGCTGGCTGAATAGGGGCTTGTTTCGTAGTTGAAGAACGCGAAGATTTTGTTTTTCCAGATTGGGCCGCCAAGGCTGCCGCCATAGTTGTTGAAACGCGACTCATCCCGATTAAGTCCGCGCGAGGAGGGAGTGCCCGGAACTTCCGATCCAAGGCCGTTCCAGCGCTGGTAGGCGTTTAGGCCGGGGCGGGAAGCCTTGAAGAAAGCGCTGCCGTGGAGTTCATTGGTTCCACTCTTGGTGGTGACCTCGATCTGGCCGCCGCTGAAGCGGCCGACCTCGGCGTCATAGCTGTTGGAGACTACCTTTACGTTCTGCACAGAATCTTCGCTGGGAGTGATGACGGAAGTTCCCCCCCAAACCGCGCTCACCGTACTGATGCCATCGATGGAAATGCTGTTTGTCTCGTATTGGCCGCCGCGGTCCTGAATCTGGGGCCCGTTTTCTGTTTGAAAGATGCCGGCCTGTTGGGAGCCCGATCCGCCGGGCCCTTGGTTGCCCGGCAACTCGTAGCTGCCACCACCGCTGCCTTGGGAAGCGTCGCCGAAGACGCCGGGGGCGAGCTGCGCCAACTGAAAGACGTCGCGGTTAAACGAGGGAAGATGCTGAATTTGCTGGCTGCTAATGGTTGCGCTGACAGTTGCTGTTCCGGTATCGAGCAGCGGGGCGGCAGACCCGTTCACCGTGACTGTCTGCTGAACTCCGCCCAAAACGAGCTGAATGTTGAGCAGGTTTGGCTGTTCGGGAATGAGAACGACATTTGCGATCTCCTGCGTCTTGAAACCCTGACGTTCAGCCGTGACCTTGAAATGATCGGGCGGCAATGCATTGAAGGTGTAGATGCCGCTGGCGTCTGAGACCGAGGTCCTGGTTTGGTTGGTGTCCTTGTCCAACAGAGTGACCTTCGCGCCGGGAATGACGGCTCCTGAAGGGTCAGTGACGGTTCCGCGCAGCGAAGCTTGGAACTGCGCATGTGCCGAGAGAGGAGCTATCAACGCGGAAACGAGAAGGACAAGGACTACGGACAGGAATTGTGGCGCACGAAGAATGACTGAACGGGGGAATTCTGTCATGCCACGACCTCCAAAATCGTGTTTGTAAGGGTCGGCTCGCATTCAACGGGGAGTGATGGTCTGCGCCTACATGCGCGAAGGTTCGAGGGAATACACCCTCCCCTGCGTCGGAATTGATTCATCCTGTGAGGGAAAGGTTGCCAGAGGGTGGGTGTCTCTGTCGAAGTGATGGAGACCGATTGGTCGCGGAAAAGTCAGAACTTGTATCCGGGCTTCAGCTCACAGCGGTAAACCGTTGGCTCGCCGGATTGACGACTGGTGTGAGTGGTGCAGTTTGCCCAGCTGAGGTAGAGTTCCGGACCCAGCGGGAAAACCATGGATACGCCGTTGATTTCGGCTTCGATGCTGACACCTTCGTGCGTAGGCGGTACCGTAAAGTTGAGCACCGGGCCGAAGATCACGGGGTAGGTTTCTCGAACGCTCGAAGTATTGGCGACTCGATACACTTCTGCCTCAAGCAGGAAGGTGGCGGTTCCTGCCCAGCTAATGGCCGATGCGGTGATTTTCTCGCCTCCGTTCACGAATCCGCTGTCGTTGATTCGTGTGAAAGGACAGGGCCCTGCAATGCAGGAGGCACGCACGTTGCGGAATTCATTTCCCGGTCCGGCCTCAAGCGTGACCGTGCCTGAGGAGGCTTTGAACGCACCATCGGGAGAACAGAGAGATTGATGGTTACAGGGAACATTGGGCGAGCTGACGGCCTGAAACGTTCTTACCGCGCTGCCAATACTGACTTGCGACTCGCCATTGAACGTGTAACGAATGCGAATATTCGAAACCACCTGAGCGGGATGCTCTGTCTCGCTCGAAGACTTCTGTGGGGCAGGCTCGAGAGCGGCGATATAGAGGCTTTTTGAACTAAATCGGAGGCCAGCCTGAATGGAGAGATTGAGCGGCACGTAGCCGTTGTGCCGAACATGCAGAGTGAGTCGCTCTCCAGGCCACACGACTGCGGGAAATGTTAACTTGAAGTATCCCGTCGAATCAGATTGCGTATTGGCGTTGATCTTGCCGTTGGAGGCAGTGACAATTGCATCGGCAATCGGCAATTCTTTGCGAGGATCTTGGTCTCGACGGATAACCGCTCCCTGGATCCTCATGGGACTCGGCCTCCACTGACCTATTCTGAGAAACAACAAGACCGCGGCGATGACCACCGCAGCCCCGCAGCCCATCCAGATTAAAGACCGTTTCGGCATCACTTTGAGATTTACCCGTACTTTACGTTTGTTTGACGCATTTTGGGCCTGAGTTGCCGCCAAGGTGCTGGACGGTCCGGGGCATTTCTGCATCTAATATAATGGGCGACAAGCAGTTTAATTCCATGATTGAACCTGCAGGGCGGCGGCCATTGTTTAGATTAGGGTAATGGGGATCAGGCGAGACTCCGGAATTCCGCTTTATCGAAGCAGCGCCTCGCGCCGGACTTTCCTTTCCAGAATGGCCGGCCTCTCTCTCGGACTGCCATTTCGTAGCTGGAGCTCATTGCCGCTTTTTAAACCTCTGCATGCGGGAATGCAGCAGCACGCGGTTCCGGCGAATCCTCCCAAGCCTTCGTCCCTGTCGCCGGAAGACGATCAGTTTCTTGAAGAACTGGAGCATCAGAATTTCCTTTTCTTCTGGGAGCAGGGGAACCCGCAGACCGGGTTGATCAAGGATCGTTGTAACGTGCGCGTGAAAGATACAAGCGTGGCCGCAAGCGTTGCATCGACGGGATTTGGCCTGACCGCCATCTGCATTGGAGAAATGCGTGGGTTTGTGAGCTATGCCGATGCGAGGCTCAGGGTAATCAAAGCGCTCTCGTTCCTGTGGCACAAACTGCCGACGCACCGGGGGTTCTTTTATCACTTTGCCAATATCAATACCGGTGAGCGCCTTTGGGATTCCGAGGTATCGTCTGTCGATACAACCATTCTGCTGTGCGGAGTACTCACGTGCTATCAGCATTTTCACGATGAGTCAATCAAGGAATTGGCGCACGCGATCTTTGACCGTGTGGACTGGACATGGCTCTCGGAAGATACGAGCCTGCTCTCAATGGGCTGGACCCCTGAGCTGGGCTTTCTGCCGGACAAGTGGAGCTTTTATAGCGAGCTGATGATGATCTATCTGCTCGGAATGGGATCGGCTTCGCACCCGCTCCCGAGCGACGTATGGTTCGCGTGGAAACGGACGACATTCGAATATGATGGCTTGCGTTACATTGGGTCGTTTGCGCCGCTGTTTATTCACCAATACTCGCAGGCGTGGTTTGACTTCCGCGGAAAGAAGGACCGGTATGCCGACTATTTCCAGAACTCGGTGATCGCAACGGACGTGCATCGCAGGTTTTGCGTCGAGCTTAATACTGAATTTCCGGACTACAGCAATGCGCTCTGGGGAATTACAGCTTCGGATTCCGAGAAGGGCTACGTGGTGTGGGGCGGTCCGCCTGCCATGGGCCCGATTGACGGGACGGTTGTTCCGTGCGCGCCGGGCGGCTCATTGCCATTCCTACCTGAAGATACGATGCGCGTTCTGAAGACGGTTCATGATCATTACCCCAATGCCTTGTGCCGCTATGGGTTTGTGGATGCGTTTAATCCCTTGACGGATTGGTACGACACCGATGTAATTGGAATTGACACCGGCATTACCATGCTCATGGCGGAAAATTCGCGCACTGGCTTTGTGTGGGATACGTTCATGAAGAACCCTGAAGCGCAACGCGGGATGGCAATTGCTGGTTTCAAGCCATACCAGTCCCCGGCGAAGTAGTTCATTCCTTGGTTTAACACGACAGCAGTTTCGCAACGTCAGGATCACCGTCCCGCTTTCGTACTCGCAGTAAATCTGCCGTTCCTTCGCTTTGTTGCTCGGCTGACAAATAAACAACGAATTGCGACATGCTTGCATCGCACTAGGAGAATTCAGAAACTAGGCGCTGCTGTCAGCAGAGCGTTCAAGAGCACCTTGGTTGAAGAATGAAGCGCGAGTTGCGCCTTGCCGGTTCCCAATCTATCGGCCGGGCGTGAAGGGATGCACGACGCCAACCATGAAAGCACCGAAAGCCGCGGGACAATCGAGCGGAGAATCGCCGGACCACGTCCAGGGAGGCGCCAACGCCTGGAGAGAACGGCTGCGCGCGCTCAACAATGTGCCGCCGGTGTTGAAGATTCTGTGGGAGTCGGGTCCAAGCGTGGTGACCTGGGGCCTGGTGTTGCGCGTGATCTACGCGGCAATTCCGTGGGGCATCGCGAGAGTCGCCGCATGGATCGTGCAGGGCGTGGAGATGGTGATTCGGCACCAGGGGCTGCGGCCATACTTCTGGGGCATGGTCGGGCTGGAAGTTTCTTTCGCAATATTGACCGCAGTGGTGGGAAGGCTCATCGATTATTGTGACTCGCTGCTGGCCGATCGCTATACCCATCATGTGAGCATCAAGGTGATGCGCCAGGCGGCGCAACTGGATCTAACGACCTACGAAGATCCGGAGTATTACGATCGCCTGGAACGGGCGCGGGTGCAGGCAACGGACAGGCTGGCGATGATCCAGCAGATGGGGCGGCTGTTCCAGCAGGTGCTCACGACGCTCATCTTTACCGCTACGCTGCTCTTCTACTCGCCGTGGCTGGTGCTTTTGCTTTGCGCCGGAGTGGTTCCGTCGTTCGTGGGTGAGACGCATTTTGCATTTCTGGGATACGCCAAGAATTTTCGCCAGACTCCCGCCAAGCGGCAAATGGATTATTTACGGCAGGTAGGTGGCAGCAAGGAAGCTGCGAAGGAGCTGAAACTCTACAACCTGAGCGACTACCTGACGAATCGCTTTGCCAGGCTTTCTCAGGGCATCTACGACGAGAACGTGGCGTTATCGCGACGGAAGCTGTTGTGGGGCGGATTGCTATCAATGCTGGGGATCCTGGGCTACTACGGCTCCTACGCCTACGTGATCTGGCGGGCTGTTCATGGAGAATATGCGATCGGAACGTTTGTTTTTATCACGACGGCAATTCAGCAAGCTAGCTCGAACCTGCAACAGGTGTTTTCGACCGCCTCGGGGATCGCGGACCAGGCGCTGTTCCTGACTGATCTTCTCGCGTTTTTTGCTATGCGGCCGACCGTGCAATCGAAGCCGGATGCACTGCCGGTACCGAGCCCGATTCGGAGGGGTATTGAATTTCGGAACGTTACGTTTGTGTATCCGGGCACGGACCGGCGGGTGCTGCAGAATTTCAATTTCAGGCTGGACCCCGGAGAACGTGTGGCGCTGATTGGAGAAAACGGCCAGGGCAAGACGACGGTGGTTAAGCTCATCACGCGACTCTACGATCCCACTGAAGGCCAGATTCTGCTGGACGGCGTGGATTTGCGCGAGTACGATCTGGCCGATCTCCACGCTGAAATCGGCGTGATCTTTCAGGATTTTATGAGGTACGAGATGACGGCGCGAGACAACATTGCCGTGGGGCGAATCGAAGTTCCCCATACCGACGAGGAGATTGAATACGCGGCTGAAAAGAGCCTTGCGTCGGAAGTTGTAGCCAAACTGGGCGGGGGATATGACCAGATGCTGGGACGCAGATTTGAGTCGGGTGTGGATTTGTCTGGAGGCGAGTGGCAGAAGCTTGCCCTGGCGCGCGCCTACCTGCGCGACGCGCAGCTGCTGATTCTCGACGAGCCAACCGCGTCCCTCGACGCGCGCAGCGAACTGGAAGTCTTCCAGCGTTTTGCAGAGCTGACGATGGGGAAGATGGCGCTTCTCATCTCACACCGTTTTTCGACCGTCAGAATGGCCGACCGGATAGTCGTTCTCGAGTCGGGCAGGCTGGTGGAGGAGGGAAGTCACACTGACCTGATCGCCTTGGGCGGGCGTTATGCAGCCATGTTCGAAATGCAAGCTGCGAGTTATCGCTGAGCTCCTATGACCGATACTGTCACCGTTCCCGAGATGCCGCCTCCGATTGAAAATGCCGTGCTCGAGCGCCTGCGCATCGCCGCGAAGGCCGCGATGTCGTGGGATGTGATCCATCGACCAGCGAGCCCGAGCAATTTCCCTGAACGCCTGGATGCCACGCGCAAAGCGGTGAGGAAATTACGGGCGGAACTCAATCGGCTTTCCGATGTGCGGAATTCGGGGGGCGGTTCTTCGCTGCAGGAACTGCGCTCCAACTCGCGATTGTTCAGGGCGGCGATGAAGTCGATGTCGACCAAGCCGGAAGAACTGGCTGCACTGCCTCGCGTTGTTTTGCCGACGAAAAAGGACGAACCGCGTGTAGCGACGGTTGCGGCGTCTTTCCTGCGCGCTGTTGATGGAGTGTTCTCAATCGAGGCTTTCAGCGCATTTATCCAGGCCCTGCAGGAAAACGAGCCTCTTGAGCTCGAAGAGCTTTGGAGCACCGCAGCATTCCTGAATTTTGTTCTGATGGAATTGCTGCTGGACCGGGCGTGGGCTCTGCTGCGTTCGCCCGAGCCCGTATACGACCCGGCGATCTCTCCTTTGCTGACGAGCCTCGTTGCCATCAGCGACTCGGACTGGACATCGATCATTGAGCCCCTGATTGTCTTTGATGCGGTGCTCCGCCTGGACCCTGCCGGTACGTACCCGGCCATGGATCTGGAAAGCCGCAATCAATACCGGAAACGAGTCGCTTACGTGGCACGGCACTCCGATTACAGCGAAGCGAAAGTGGCGCAGGCTGCGCTCGATCTTGCGCTGGAGGGGGCGAGCCATCCAGTGGAAGATCCGCGCATTCAGAGGCGCCGCTCGCACGTGGGTTTCTATCTGATTGACCAGGGGTTCTCGCGGCTTGCTGAGCGCGTTGAATTTCATCCGCGCCTGATCGATCGTGCCCGCAGGTTCATTCGCGATCATGCCGACGACTTCTACATTAGCGGCACGCAACTGATTACGATTCTGTTCATTGCAGCGATCATTTTTCCGATTGTGACCAGAATCGGTTCTTTCGGCAGTCTGATCGCGGTGATTGCGTTTGTACTGCTTCCGGTTACGCAATGTGCGGTCGACCTTGTCAACAACAGCGTCACAGCGGTCTTTGACCCTGAGGCTTTGCCGAAGCTCGATTTCAGCAAAGGAGTCCCTGCGGAATGCACGACCCTGGTTGCAGTTCCGGCTCTGCTGCTCAAGGAAGCGCAAGTACGCGAATTGGTGACCGACCTGGAAGTTCGCTTTCTGGCAAATCGCGATCCGCATATTCACTTCGCGCTTTTGACCGATCTGCCGGATTCGGTGGTGAAGCCGCATAAGAACGATGCTCACCCTCTCGTCGAGCTTGCTGTTCACCTGATCGACGAATTGAATAGCAAATACTCCTCGACGCGAAACGGAGGGTTTGTTCTTCTTCATCGCCATCGAATCTTTAATGTTCGCCAGGGCGTGTGGATGGGCTGGGAAAGGAAACGCGGCAAACTCCTCGATCTGAACAAGCTTCTTGTGGGCGATTTCGATGCGTTTCCGATCAAGGCGGGCCGGATTGAAGTCCTCAAGCAGGTGCGATATGTTCTTACACTGGATTCCGACACACAACTTCCGCGGAAGTCCGCCGCGAAGTTGATCGCCACACTTGCGCACCCCTTGAACCAGGCAGTCATTGATCCCCATCGGCGCGTGGTCGTAGCTGGATACGGCATCCTGCAGCCTCGGGTCGGAGTCAGCGTGAGTTCGGCGGCTCGTTCGCGCATGGCGGCGATCTATTCGGGTCAAACCGGGTTTGATATTTACACGCGCGCCATTTCGGATGCGTATCAGGATTTATACGGCGAAGGATCATTCACAGGAAAAGGCATCTATGAAGTGGAGACCTTCCATTCGGTGTTGAATGCGCGTTTCCCGCGCAACTCGCTGCTGAGCCACGACCTGATTGAAGGTGCCTACGCACGTGCTGGCCTCGCGACGGACATCGAGCTGATTGACGATTATCCTTCACATTGGAGCGCCTACTCCCGTCGCAAACATCGCTGGGTTCGCGGAGACTGGCAGATTGCGCAGTGGCTGTTTTCGCGTGTGCCTGGCGGATCGGGCCGATGGACGACAAACCCGATTTCGACAATCTCGCGCTGGAAGATTCTCGATAATCTGCGCCGATCCCTTGTGGAGCCCGCGGCCATGGTGCTGTTTGTCGCTGGCTGGCTTGGGCTTCCGGGCGGCCCTTTGTACTGGACGATTGCTTCGCTCATCCTGCTGGAGTTCCCGGCCATTGTTCAATTTGCATTCAGTTTTGGCCAGACCCTGGGCGGCGGGCATAAAGAACGATTGAGTGAAGTATTCTCGGGCTTCCGCCAGTCGACCCTGGTGGCGCTGGTGAATCTGATTTTTCTGCCGCACCAGACGCTTCTCGCGATTGACGCAATTGTCCGGGCTCTTGTACGTCAATTCATCACCGGTGCGCGCCTGTTGGAGTGGGAGACGGCTGCGCAGGCCGAATCACGATCGAATCGCCGTGCCCAAGTGGACCGCTATCTCGGCCTGACTCCGCTGGTTGCGATAGGAATTGCCGCAGCGGTGTATTTTTTGCGGCCGCGCAGCGACGCGATTCTGATTGCTGCGCCGGTTCTTGCGCTCTGGGCCAGTGCAATTCTTGTTACCCACTGGCTTGACGCCTCGCCAAATGGACATCGCGCAGATCTCGACGATGCGGAAGAGGAATTCCTTCTGGAGCATGCGCTACGCATCTGGCGCTATTTCTCCCAGTTCGGCGGTGAACGCCACAACTACCTTGTGCCGGACCATGTCGAGGAGGACGGCCTGTTTGAAGCCGCGCGCATTTCGCCCACCAACATCGGGTTGCTTTTGAATGCGCGGCAGGCTGCCTGTGAGTTCGGATTCCTGACGCCTCCCGAGTTTGCCGCGCTGACGGAACGGACACTGGCCACGATCGACCGATTGGAGAAGTTTCGAGGACATCTTTACAACTGGTATGACACGCAGACGCTGCGGTCGGTGACAAGCGATCCCTTTGTTTCGTCAGTCGACAGCGGGAACTTTGTCGCGTCACTTTATACGCTGCACGCTGGGGCACTCGAATTGCTTTTGAAGCCGTTACTCTCGGCGCATGGAATGACGGGACTCCGCGCACACTGGGAACTTATGCGATCGGGAAAAAAGTTGCCCCGTGCGCTTGGTCGGATTGCGCCTCCAGGGCAGAGAGCAACGTCGCGAGAATGGATTGCGTGGATCCTTTCGGCGCGGAGGGTGCTATCCGAGTATGAACCGGAAACGGAGCCGAAGTCAGGAAACGGCGATCGTTGGTGGTTCCACGAGATGCAGAGTCGCGTGAATGCCATCCACGATCTTCTTGTGAATTACATGCCGTGGCTTCTGCCCGAGTATGCACCCCTAATGGAATTGCCGGAACTGGCCGTCAAGCCCCAAGCCCACAAACTCTCAGTTGATGATGCATCTGTGTTTGCGGGGGCGTTAGAGACGAGTCTTGCCGGCGGGAAGATCTCGAGCGATGCCTCGCTGGCGGCTCTAGGGAAGGAATTGCTCGCCTCGTTACCCGCAGCGCTTAAGAATCTGCGCGGACTCGCAGCAGCGATTCGTGGGATCGCGCGCAATGCTGAACGCCTCGCAGATGAAACGGACTTTTCATTCCTGGCCGATCCGACAAGGCAGATTTTATCGATTGGATACGACGTTCGCGCCAAAAAGCTTCACGGGTCCTGCTATGACCTGATCGCTTCAGAGGCCCGGGTGGCAACATTTCTTTCTGTGGCTCGAGATGAGCTTCCACAGCAGAGCTGGATCAAGCTGGGCCGGGAACATACATATGCTTTCGGCCGCTATCTGCTGTTTTCGTGGACCGGCACGATGTTTGAATACCTGATGCCAGCACTGTGGATGCGCAGCTATCCGGAAACGTTGATTGCGCAGACACTGACTTCCTGCGTCCAAGTGCAACGTGAATTCGCGCGCAGCATCCGAGTGCCCTGGGGGATCTCAGAATCTGGACACGCTCAAAAGGATGATGCCGGGCATTACCGCTACCAGGCATTTGGGGTTCCCCAGGTTGCGCTTTTCGTCGATGCAGACGCGGGCCCGGTGATTTCGCCGTATTCGTCGTTTCTTGCGCTGGGGGTCGACTCCGTGACAGCGCTGCACAACTTGAAGGAAATGGCTTCTGAGAAGTGGGTCGGCGCTTATGGCTTCTATGAAGCGGCCGATTACAGCGTGTCGCGTGGAAAGCCGGTTCTGGTGCGCGAGTGGATGGCGCATCACCAGGGAATGTCACTGCTGTCGATCCTCAATTTGCTCCACGACGACGTGGTTCAAAAATGGTTTCACGCCAATCCTCTGGTACAGTCGGCAGAATTGCTCTTGCACGAAACTCCCATGAGTGAAGGAGTTCTTCGCGCGAAACTAAGAGAATGAACGCTAACGGCGGAATGACGACGGCGTTCCAATCGATTGCAGGTGAACAACCGCATTTCCACGCCGGCTGCAGCCCGTCTTACGGCCGGGGCTATGCGATGATAAAAGAAACCGTCTGACAAAAAAGTTGGTCCAAGGTAGATCGAATTGTCAATGCGTCGTGTCGCAGTTATCTATAATCCAATGTCCGGCCAATTCTCAAAGAGGCGCGCCTTGGCTGTAGACGAGGCGCTGGCCGTACTTCGGGACGGAGGGGTAGAGGCCGACGCACTGGAAACCGATGCGCCGGGAAGCGCATCGGTGCTCGCAAAGGCGGCCATTCGCAATCGCTACGATACGATTCTGGCTTGCGGCGGCGATGGCACAGTCCACGAAGTGCTGCAATGCCTGGTGGGAACTGAAACGGCGCTGGGAGTGCTGCCGCTGGGAACAGCGAATGCGCTTGCGCAGAATCTGGGTCTTGGCAGAAATCCCGTGAACGCTGCGCGTCTGCTGTTGAAAGCAGAACCGATGGAAATCCCGGTGGGCCAGATCTTCTATCGGGACAGTGCAGGCCAGGAGCAATCCCGGTTCTTTACGGTAGCGGCCGGAATCGGGGCGGATGCATTGCTGATGTCGAGCCTGGACCCTGGACTTAAGCGTCGGTTGGGTTACGCGATCTATCTGCTCGAAGCGTTCAAGATCTGGGCCACTAACCCGTTTCCACTCTTCTGTGTGGCTTTCACGACGGACGGGACACCGGAGAAACGCCAGGAAAAAGTGTCACAGCTTCTTGCCATTCGGGTGCGTTCATTTGGAGGCGTGCTGCGCGAATTCGCGCCGGGAGCGACCTTGCGAAATCCCACGCTCAGCCTGATGGCATTCAAGACGCGCAGCCGCATACGGTTTCTGCGCTTTCTGCTGGCAGTCGTCGCCCATCGGCACACATTTTCAAGGGAAGTGGAGCTCATTGATGCAGTCGCGGTGGAGTGTCGCGACTGCGATGGTTCGCGCACGAAGCAGTACGTTGAGGCAGATGGGGAAGTGCTGGGCACTCTACCGGCCCGGATGGAGGTTGCACGACAAACCGTTCGTTTGCTGGTCCCTCCCAACGCAAAGCCGTGAACGGTCACGGCGACGCTGAGGGACGCGAATGACTGCCGGTTCCTCTACTGATCAATCGCCTCATAACAACTGCGCGATGGAGTGCAGCGGGAAAGATGGACGAAGTGCTCATCCGGACCCGCTGGTCCCATGGTACGCAGACACCAATAGGTTGAAGTCGTCGCAATGCCCGGGAGCCAGGAATCGGCATTCACCGGAATATTGCCATACGGATTTTTGGTGCGCAGGCATTGGCAGGGCTGCGGAGAAACTTCCTTGATTTCGCTCATCGTGCCTTCCTTTCTGCGCCTGCATCTCGCGGGCGCAGGTGAAGCGTCAGCCGGCGGCGCTGGGATCGCGATCCATTTGCCCGGCGGCGAGCAGGATGGTGCGGTAAATCGCCACCGGAAAAAGCTGCACTTTATATTCATTCATCGAGAGCGGCATGGCTCCGGTCATTGAAGCCAGCCCTGCAGCGCGGGCAGTTTCTGCGGTGATCGGTTTCCCGGTAAGCGCAGTCTCCGCTTCGATTGAACGGCGAACCACCGGGGACGCGGCTCCCATGGCGACCACGGCCCGGCGACAGACGTCGCCATCCATTTCGAGCACGATTCCCGCGTCGGCAGTGGCCCAGTCATGACTCTCTTTCTCGCCGTATTTCTGGTATGCGGAGCGCGTTCCCGGAGCCGGTTTGGGAATGTGAATCGCAGTGAGCAGTTCATCTTCGCGCATCACGTGGAATTTCTGCGGGTTGGCGTCGGGCCGAACGTAGAAGTCCTTGATGGCCACGGTGCGGCTTCCTTCTGTCGCGGATTTCAATTCCACGCTGGCATCCAAAGCCAGTAAGGCTACGGCGCCTGACGAAGGTGCGACTGAAGGACAGCCGCCGTAATCCATGATGGCGTGATATTGATTCAGGCCGGAGAACGCAAAGCAAATGTCTTTGCCTTTGCGCAGGCACTGAAAATCAGCGGAGCGGAAATACCAGCATTGCAACTCCTGCAAGAGGTTCCCCCCGATCGTCGCCATGTTGCGGATGTGGGGTGTCGCGGCATGCCCGCATGCGTCGGACAAAACGGTATAGTCCGAGCGAATAGCTGGATCGTCGGCAACCTCGGCCAGCGTGGTGAGAGCGCCGATGGTCAGACCTTCAGAAGTGGAATGGATTCCGCGTAGTTCAGAGACGTTGCGGATGTTGACGAGGCGCTCGGGGGCATCGGTACCGTTCTTCATGCGATCGAGGAGGTCAACGCCGCCAGCCTTGACGACGGCGCCATCTTTCAACTGCGAGAGGGCGGCTTCGACGGTAGTGCACTCAGCGAGAACGAAGGAGTTCATAGAGCCTCCGACATGGGACGGGGTTGATTGAGCGCTGCGAGCACCACGGCCGGCGTCATCGGCAATTGTCGAATGCGGACGCCGGTCGCGTTATAGACCGCGTTGCCAATCGCGGCTCCGGCGGAGATGATGCCGGCGGCTTCGCCGATGCCAGACGCGTCAGTGGAACTCTGTCCGATGTAGGACTCGGTGAGGATAACTTCGATTTGCGGAATCTCGTATGAGCCGGCGATCTTGTACTTGTCGAGATTGGCATTGACCATGATTCCGTAATTCGGATCGAGCAGGCGGTGTTCAAACAGCGTGTAGGAGATGCCCTGAATGACGCCGCCATTGATCTGGCTAATGGTCTGGGCAGGATTCATCGGACGGCCACAGTCATGGACAGCGAGAATGCGCCTCACGTGGATGCGGCCGGTCTCAGTGTCGACTGCGACCTCGGCAACATCGACTCCTCCGTAGGTGTCGTATTTCTTTGGCGCGTAGTCGGGAGTTCGTTTGACCTGGGCGGAAACCTCGTCGGTATTCATTTTGGCAGCAGCCGAGCGAAAAGGGATCGGCTGGAACTTGGCGGTAGCGCTGTGCACCATTCCGCCGGTTAAGGTGAGGTCGGCGGGAGTTGTAGCGAGTGCCGGGGCGATACTGGCGAGGAATTTTCTCGAAGCCTGCCAAGCTGCGTCGCGCACGGCGGGCGTGAGGGATGCGGTGGTGACGCTTCCGCCGGAGTTGGGGCCGACAGGATAGTTTGTGTCACCGACTTTGACCGAAATCTGGGCCGGCGGGACGCCGAACTGCTCGGCAAGAATCTGCGCGAGCACAGTCTTAATGCCGCTGCCGATGTCCTGGACTGCAGAGAGCACCTCAACGGATCCATCTTTATGAACCCGCACCTCGGCGGAGGAACTCATGTCAATGAAGCGGTACCAAACAGACTGAGAGAGGCCGACACCGCGCTTGATGGGTCCGGAATCGGCATTTGCCTGGGCATTGCGCGACTTCCAGACCGCGCTTTCGCGAATAATCTGGCGCTGGACGCGCCTCACTGGGCTTTCATCGATGCGGTCGCGAAGGTCGATCGGGTCCATAGCGAGACGATCAGCGAGTTCGTCGATTGACTGCTCGAGAGCGAAGGCTCCTTGTGGGTGGCCCGGTGCGCGAAATGCCGCAGCGGGGCCGGCGTTGATAAAGACGTCGTTCTCCTCAGTGCGCAGAGTTGCCCACTTGTACAGATTCGAGGCTGGGCCTGCGCATCCTGCCCCGGTGCCGCAGCCGGCCGTACCGAAGCTGATGAGTTGAATCGCGGTAATGGTGCCGTCTTTTCTTGCTCCGATGCGAAGATGCTGATCGGAACTGGGACGATTGCCGACCGAGAGGTGTTCTTCTTCGCGATCGAGCATCAGGCGGACAGGCGCTCCGGCCTTGCGCGAAAGCGCGGCTGCGACGACTCCGGGATTGCCCGCTCCGAACTTGGCGCCGAAGCCGCCCCCCATGAACTCTGTGATGACGCGGACCTGCGACTTGGGGAGCTTGAAAAACGCGGCCAGCTCTCCGCGTACGCTCGCCGTTCCCTGGGTTGACGCGTAGACGGTGAGAAGATCGGGTTTCCAGTCGGCGACAACGCCATGTGTTTCTAAAGCGGAGTGTGTCTGCACCTGGGTCCTGTAACGGGCATCGACAATCACGTCGGCTTCTTTGAAGCCCTGCTCAACATCGCCGTGTTTGTGCACTGCGGGACCATGAACGTTGCCGGTTTGCGGTGTGCCGCTTTCGCCTCCGCCCCCGCCCGCTGTCCCGGCTTCGTCGGCTGCACCGGGAAAAACCAGGGCGGCATTCGGCGCACGCGCGAGATCCTGATCCACGACGAAAGGAAGGGCTTCGTATTTGACCTTTACCTTGTCAGCGGCCGCATCCGCGGCCTGCTGCGAAGTTGCGGCTACCGCTGCAATTGGCTGGCCAGCGTAGCGGACAACGGGGTACCTGGTTTTTTCCAGGGCTGGATTGCGGAGTACGGCATTGCCCAGCACCGTCTCAATCACATGAACGGCCTTCACTCCCGGATGGCGTTCTGCCTCGGACGTGTCGATTGAGATGACTCGCGCATGCGGCACCGAAGCGTCAACGAAGCTGGCATAAAGCATGCCGGGCAGCTGCACATCCGCGGTGTATCGGGCGCGGCCCGAGACCTTGAGATGACCATCCCAGCGCTCGACGGATTTGCCAATGTATTCAAGGTCCTTGTTGACCGGCAACACCGGCGGTTCGGAGGCAGGAACTGTGCGTTGTTCGTCGCGAAGCGTGTAGCCGGGGACGCCAATCGGCATGCTGACAGTTTTTGTCGCAGCAACTGTTGCCTCGGCAGTGCCGGCCATGACGGCATCGGGAACAGGATCTGAAATGTGAGTCGCCATACGATTCTCTCCTATACCTTCCTTGCCATTTCGCCGGCAGCATCGAGGGTAGCTGCGAAGACTTTGGGGTATGTGCCGCAGCGACAGAGATTCCCGCTGACGGCATATCGCACATCGGCTTCGGTGGGATGAGGATTGTGCTCGAGGAGCGCTGCGCAGCTCATCACCATGCCCGGCGTGCAGAAGCCGCATTGCATGGCGTCGTGGCGCACAAAGGCGGCCTGCAGAGGATGTAATTTGTCATCCGAAGAAATGCCTTCGATGGTGGTAATTTTGTGGCCGACCGCATCAATCGCAAGCGTCATGCAACTATTAATCGGTGCCTTGTCGAGCCAAACGGCGCAACTGGAGCAAACTCCGCGATCACAGCTGATCTTGGTGCCGGTCATATTAAGCTCGACGCGCAGCGCTTCTGCAAGCGTGGTACGCGGCTCAATCATCAAACTGTGTTCACTGCCGTTGACGTGCAGTGTGACGCGGAATGGCTCGGGGCCATATTCCTTGATGTCCTTATGCGTGGCCTCGGTAACTTCCCTGGAGAATGCCTGGACGCCATCGAGGAGGGCGGTGCCCGCAGCGGTGATGCCTGCGCCTTTGAGAAAGCCGCGTCGCGTTAATCCGACAGAAGCCGAAGCGGGATGGTGAGGATCGGGCGCATCCGTTTTGGGTGGGTGTTGGTCTGACATGCATTCCTCCTTGTAGGACGCTGCAGGAGAACGTGGTAGAAGAACTCGGTTGGTCAGCTGGAATTCGAATTGAAACAATCGAGATCGCCGGCGAGGAAACGTTGGGCGAGCCGCCAATCCGGCACCAGTATAGGCGAGACAAGGGTGCATATGTCTATATAGAACGTGGTTTCGATGGAGTGGAAATGAGTTCCGGCAGGGCAAACAGTGGCAGGACAATGGGACCTTGGAAAACACTCAAAGTCCGGCGGTCGGCTCCGGGATCTTTCGCGGCCGTATTTGGACCGTCACAGCGATCGGCCTTAATTCCATTAGAGTATCTAGGATACGGCGTCCAGTCTTTTTCGGCATAAGCAAGACAGAAGGGAGGAGGTTGGCGATTTGCGTGTGGCGATCGACACCGGCGGCACCTTTACTGACTGCGTATATTTCGCAGGGGGAAGGCTCAAGGCTCTTAAGGTCTTATCCACGCCTGCCGATGCTTCCTTGGCGGTGATGGAGTGTCTGGGGCAGGTGTGCGCGGGAGAGAGCGCAGAAGTACGTCACGGCACAACGGTGGGAACCAATACGCTGCTCGAGCGAACCGGTGCTCGTGTCGCGTTTGTCACGACAAACGGATTTGAGGATACGATTGCCATCGGCCGTCAGACCCGTGCCCGCCTCTATGACTGGTTTGCGCCTTTCCCGGATTGCCTGGTGCCGAGCGCATATCGCTTCGGTGTGCCGGAGCGGGTGAGTTCGGAAGGCGAGATTCTGCGCGCTCCGACCGCGGAAGAGTTGGCGGTATTGGTGGAACAAGTGCGATTGAGCGGGGCGGAGGCCGTCGCGATTTCGCTGCTTTTCTGTTTTGAGAATCCGGAAAATGAGCAGGGCGTCGAGACAGCGCTGCGAGCACTCGGGATTCCGGTTTCAACGTCGCACCGGCTTCTTCCGGAATTTCGCGAGTTCGAAAGAGCATCGACAACGGTCGTGAATGCATATCTCGCTCCGCGCATGGGGAGATATCTGGATCGCCTTGGGCATCGCGCGCAGGCAGAGTTTCGAGCGGCGCGAGTTGACGTGATGCAGTCTTCAGGAGGCATCATCCCTGCTCCCCTGGCGACCGAGGAGCCTGTACGCACGGTGATGTCGGGACCGGCGGGCGGGGTGGTGGGAGCCTGTGCGGTGGCGAAATGGGCCGGATGTGAGCGGATTATCGGGTTCGACATGGGAGGCACCTCCACGGATGTGTTCCTGGCGGATGCGCGCCGGGGTGGAACTCCGCTGAACCGTGAATCAGTCGTCGCCGGGGTGCCGGTTGGCATACCGATGCTTGACATTCATACTGCCGGTGCAGGAGGCGGATCGATTGCGCGGTTTGACGCGGGCGGAATGCTGCGCGTAGGGCCGGAGTCGGCAGGCGCAGACCCGGGACCGATTTGTTTTGGCCGCGGCACGAAGACGACTGTGACAGACGCCAACTTTGTCCTGGGACGACTCGACCCGCATAGCTTTCTTGGCGGTGAAGTGCCGTTGGACCGTAGACGAGCGGAACAGTTGATGAACGAACAGAAGAGTTCGCTGGGCTCCGCGGAGGAATTCGCAGCAGGCATTCTGCGCGTGGTGGAAACACACATGGAGAAGGCTATTCGAGTGATCTCGATCGAACGAGGGCACGATCCGCGGGAGTGCACCCTGGTCGCATTTGGAGGCGGAGGGCCGCTGCATGCATGTGCACTGGCACGTTCATTGCGGATCCCGAAAGTACTGATTCCACCAATGCCCGGGGCGCTCTCGGCCTTGGGCATCCTGCTTGCGCCGGCTATTCGCGATTATTCGCGCACCTTGATGCTGCCCGCTGATTCAATCAGGACTCTGCCCGAGCTGTTCAAGGAAATGGAAAATCGAGCGATAGCGGAGTTTGAGGAGATGAGCGCACAGGGAGTACCCGAATTCAGCCTGGATTTGCGCTACGTACGGCAGGGATACGAGTTGAATGTTTCGTATGACCCTCAAACGCCGGAGCGTGCGATCGCAGAGTTCCATCGAATTCACTCAGAGCGATACGGCTTTAGCCGTGAAGACAGGCCCGTGGAGATTGTTAATCTGCGATTGCGCATGATTGCGGCTTCGGAGCCGTTTGCGCCGGAACGGCAAGAAACGAGGAAGGGCGACGGAAGCCAGGCGTGGTCTGGAGAGGGGCTGGTGTATTTCGATGACAGGTTCTTTCCGACGGAGATGTTCGTGCGGGAGCGCCTCCGCCCCGGAGATATGATTCGCGGACCCGCGATGGTGACGGAATACACTTCGGCGACGTTGCTCCTCCCGGGGTGGAGAGCGGCGGTTGATTCAGTTGAGAATCTGATCCTGACGGTCGATTTCGAGGAAGCCGGATGAGCAAGCAACCTCTGGATCCAGTGGAACTCGCAGTATTTCAAAACGCGGTGCATTCCATAGCCGAAGAGATGGGAGCTGCGCTGCGCCGTACCGCGCTCTCGCCGAATATCAAGGAGCGGCGCGACTACTCGTGTGCTGTTTTCGACGGGAAGGGGAGAGTGATCGCGATGGGCGACCATATGCCTGTGCACCTGGGCTCGATGCCGATGTCAGTACAGGCTGGGATTGCGGCGATACAATTCGCGCCCGGCGATATTGCGATCTTGAATGACCCTTACGCCGGCGGGACCCATCTGCCGGATATCACGATGATGCTTCCGGTGTTTGTGCCGGATCGCGATGAGCCGGCGTTCTATGTGTGCAATCGCGCGCACCACGCCGACGTGGGAGGCCGGTTTGCGGGATCGATGGGGCCAGCGGAGGAAATCTTTCAGGAGGGGATTCGCATTCCACCGGTGCGCATCGTGCGGGGTGGCAAGGTTGACCGCGAGATGTTTGATCTGATTCTGCTGAATGTCCGCACTCCGCAGGAGCGTGAAGGAGACCTGGACGCGCAAATTGGGGCGTGTCGGGTTGGTGAACAGCGAGTAGAGGAACTGGCCGCGACGCACGGCCCGGCAAGGATGGAAAGCCTTATCGAAGAGTTGCTCGATTATTCCGAGCGGCTTGTACGCGCGGAGATTTGCCGGATGCCCGCCGGAGAATTTGCCGCAGAAGACTGGCTGGATGGGGACGGAGTGGATGATGCGCGGGTGAGGATTTCGGTCGTGCTGCATATCGACGCACAGGAGGGTTCAATCAGGGCAGATTTCTCCGGCTCTTCCCCACAAGTGAAGGGCAGTGTGAACGCTGTGCGGGCCATAACGCTCTCAGCGTGTTTCTACGTTCTGCGCTGCCTGTTGAGCGAGGATGCGCCTGCAACCGAAGGGATCATAAGGGCGCTCACGATTGTGGCGCCGCCCGGGACGATCGTGAATGCCATTCCGCCAGCCGCGGTCGCTGCTGGAAACGTGGAAACGTCGCAGAGGATTGTCGACGTGCTGATGCGAGCCCTGGCCAAGGCAATTCCGAATCGTGTTCCAGCGGCAAGCGCGGGTACCATGACGAATCTCACCATCGGCGGGCTGGATAGGCGCCGGGGGGATTGGCTGACTGCGGCGCCCTTCACGTATTACGAAACGATGGCCGGGGGTATGGGCGCTCGTCCGGGAATCGACGGTATCCCGGGCGTTCATACTCACATGACGAATTCGCTGAATACCCCGATTGAGGCACTCGAATATGCCTATCCGCTCAGAGTGCGCCGCTATGGCTACCGCTCTGGATCGGGTGGTGCCGGACAGTTTCGCGGCGGCGATGGGCTGATCAGAGAGCTCGAGATGCTTACAGAGGCGCAAGTCACCTTGCTGGCTGATCGAAGAGTCATCTCGCCCTACGGGTTGCAGGGTGGCGAGGAGGGATCTTCGGGTGGGGCATGGCTCGTGAAGGCTGGAACAGATGATGCAATTGAATTGCCTGCGAAATTCAGCAGGCACGTTTCGAAGGGGGATGTTTTGCGCATTGAGAGCCCTGGTGGTGGAGGCTGGGGTGAAGATCCGAACCGAACACGTTGAGCAATGTTGTGGGTGCGCAAAGTTTCGGAAAAGACGCAAGGTGGAAAAGTCAAAGAACGACTTTCCCACCTCGCTTGGAAAACACTGCGTGTTTCCCACTTTCCCACAGCTACGATTACTGCGATCAGTGTGTAGTTGTTTACACCTGAAACGTAGGCCCGAACTAAAAGGGAATATCGTCGTCGGAGATTTCTGCCTGTTGCGCGACGTCGTCCTGGACTGCGGGTTGACGCTGGTCGAAGCCGGAGGCGGATCCCGACGAGCGGCTTGAACCCGACGAACCTTCGTCACGGCCGGAGAGTAGCGACAGATCGGTCACGATGATCTCTGTGCGATAGACCTTTCTGCCGGCATGCTCCTTGTCGTCCCAGTTACGAGTGGTAATGCGTCCTTCGACGAAGAGTTTGGAACCCTTTTTTACGTAATCGCGGATGATCTCGGCAAGGCGCGCATACGCAACGATATTATGCCACTCGGTGCGATCCTGAAAGTTGCCCTGCTGATCTTTGTAGCGTTCGGTGGTTGCGAGGCCAAAGTTGGCCACCATCGTTCCACCGCCGGTAGAGCGAATCTCAGGGTCTTTGCCCACATTTCCCAGGAGGAAAACCTTATTCACTGACTTTGCCATCGACGTACTCCTCTAGTAGTAAGCAGAAAGAATAGCAGAACAATCAGCCCAGCCGTGCTCCCCTGCGTCGACCGGGCTTTTGTATTGACCGGTTGCGGAACCACTTGGCGAGGCCGAGGGTCAGGAGCATAGCGCCGAATGGAATGCACATGAGCGCCACGATGAGTGCAAGCCATCCGGGATTGGTGGTGGCGCCGGTACGCGTAAAACCGCCCCAAACCGTTTCCATGAGGACTGCGGCCACCAGGCCTGTTCCGACCATCGACCCGCCCCACTGCAGCAATTGGCGAGTTCCATCGCCGGCTGGAGACTGGCGTGCAGCGGGGTTTGAAGGAACTCGACGAGGAGACATTACCGGCATTTTATCCCTGCGCCAGACGCAACATCACATAGGTGATCACTCCGGTGACCGAGACGTAGAGCCACAGCGGAAATGTCCAGCGGGCCACTTTGCGATGTTGCGGGATGCGGCCTGAAAGCGAAAAGAAAAACGTGACCAGAACCAGGGGAAGCGCCACCGTGGCAAGAATGATGTGGCTGGCGAGCAAGGGCAGGTAGACCGAACGGTACGCGGCATGAACCGGGTAGCGGACATCGCCGTGCAAGGCGTGGTGCAGAATGTAGCTGATCAGAAACAGCGTCGAGAACCCGAAAGCCGTAATCATGGCGGCCCGATGAGCGCGGATGCGATGGGCACGGATGAAGGTATAGCCGATCAGGAGCGAAACAGCGGCGAGGCCATTCAGAATGGCATTGAGCGCAGGAAGAAATGCGTACTGCGTGCTGGAAGCTGCCGCGGGATGGATATAGATAAGCCAAAAGAGGAAAAGGGTAGCGGCCACGCTGATGACGAGGATTGTGGCAATTGCCGGCAACGTTCCGGCGTGAGGACTCGATGAGGGCGCGATCGTGGTCATAAAACCTTAGTGTGTTGCCCGGGCGCAAAGCATGAGCGCGGTGAGCAGGAGCGGCAGATAGATCACGCTCACTTTGAGCAGGTCGCGCGCTACCATGCGGCTCTCAGTCTGGCAGGTTGCGCGCAGAATGCGGGCAAAGCGAATCGTATAGGCGAGGTAGAACAAACCAAGCAAAGTTGCCAACACGGCGTACGTCGGCCCGGTCAAGCCGAGCCGCCAGGGAGCCAGGCTGACCGGAATCATCAGCACGGCATAGAACAATGCCTCCACCACCGTCGACCAGCCATCTGGCTGAACGACAGGCAACATGCGAATGTGCGCTCGCGCGTAGTCGTCGCGATAGAGCCATGCGATTGCCATGAAATGGGGGAACTGCCAGACGAAAAGGATTGCGAAAAGGGCGACCGCGGGCCACTCGATGCGCCCGCGCGCGGCAGTCCAACCTAGCAGCGGACCCATGGCCCCGGGAAATGCGCCGATGAACGTGGCCATGGTGGTTACGCGCTTCAGAGGCGTATAGACGGCCACGTAGGAGAACGCGGTTAGCAAGGCCAGCGACACCGTAAGGGGGTTGGTGCGAAGCAAAAGCCACCAGGAGCCAAGCGCCAGCGCGCCAATTCCAAGGGCGATCCCTTGCCAGAGCGCGATGCGGCCTGATGGCAAGGGTCGGTCGGCGGTGCGGATCATGAGGGCGTCTGTGCTTCGCTCGAGTGCTTGGTTGAGCGCGCCGGCACCGGCTGAAACCAACCCGATTCCAAAGAGAGTGTCCAGCAATCCCCGCTGGACGCTGGAGATGCCCGACTGCATCGATCCCAAGTAGAAGCCTGCCCATCCGGTCACCAGCACCATCCCCGTGACGCGAACCTTGAACAATTCGCGGAAGTCATGGATCAGGGTAGCCGTCGATCCCGGACGAGGAGCGTGAAGGGCCCCGTGCGCAGTGATCTCGCCGGTTGTCACGAGGTCTGCCGAACTGGCGGCTTGGGAAGTGGGAGTCATCGGGAGCAATTGAAAAGCGCGGACCCGGTTCTGAGGGGGAGAACCTTACCTGCTTCGATGATATCAAGCGAGCACAGGGTGCGCAGTTCCGGCAATTTATCTATCGCCTTTGCGCGCGAAGAATGGCGTCGGCCACCTGTTCGGGGGTCAGTTCATCTACGGCAATGGAGAGATGCGCGGTGCGGTAAAGGGGCAACCGGCGTTCATAGCGAGCTCCAAGATTGGTCTGATCGGCAAGGACGGGGCGCACGTGCTCGGTTCCCTGACAGCGTATGAGTGTTGTGGCCAATTGGACCTCAAGGTGGACCAGGAGGGTCTCGGGTGAATTGAGCAGCAGTTCGCGGGTTTCGGAGCGCTCGATTGCACCTCCGCCCAGCGCAAGAACAAGGGAATCATCGGCCAGGAAACGAGTGATGGTCTCGTACTCGCGATCGCGGAAGGCGGTTTCTCCGTAGCGGACGAACAACTCGGCGATGGTGATCCCGGCCTCTGCTTCGATCACGTCGTCCACGTCGACGAACCTCCAACCAAGCCTTTGCGCAATCAGCGGCCCGACCGTGGTTTTGCCTGAGCCCATGAAGCCTGTGAGGACGATGCGGCGGAGCGGGACGATGGAATGGGACGCGGATTGGACTTCAGGTACCAACGGTGTATTGAAGAAACCTCGATTCAAGGAGTCTATCGTTCAGTATAGGCATCGGATCGAGGGTGCACTGGAACCCTCCAACTCGAACTCATTTCGCTATACTCGCCACAATGGAGCCAGGACGTGCCAGCCGAACTGCGATACGAGTAGCCATGCGCCGCGCCGCACACCAGCTCATGGATGATCCGCCGGTGCTGAACGATCCGTTTGCTGTTCCTCTGCTTGGGGCGCGTTTTGTATTGGATCGCGATGCCGAGGCGCATCCCGTCGCTCGCGCTTTTCGCGCCTTCATGGCTGTGCGGAGCAGGTACGCGGAAGATCAGCTGGCAAGAGCGGTTGAACAGAGTGTGTCGCAATATGTGGTGCTTGGCGCGGGCCTCGATACGTTCGCGTATCGTAACCCTTTCCACCAACTGCGCGTTTTTGAGGTGGACCATCCCGCGACTCAGGAATGGAAGCGTGCGCTGCTGGCCGAGGCGATTGAGGCATTGCCGGGAATGACATTTCCGGAGTCGGTCACCTTTGTTCCCTTGGATTTTGAACACAAAACTCTGGTCGCGGGGCTCGCCGAGGCGGGCTTCGACTTTTCGGAGAAGGCGTATTTCGGCTGGCTGGGCGTCGTGCCATATCTGACGATGGATGCGTTTCGATCGACACTTCACGCGATTGCGAAGCTTCCTGCCGGAAGCGGCGTGAGTTTCGATTATGGATTGGATCCGGAGATTTTGCTCCCAAGTCGGCGGATTGCGTTTGAAGCGTTGGCGGCCCGCGTTGCTGCTGCTGGCGAACCGTTTCGTCTGTTCTTCACCCCGGAAAATCTGGAGACCGAGTTGCGAGGCGCGGGATTCCATCGGATTGAGCAACAGGATTCAAGGCAATTAAACGAACTTTATTTTCAGAATCGCAGCGATGGACTCGCGCTTCCGCTCGACGGACCTGGCATGGTGGCGACGGCCTGGATCTGAGTCGATTGGCCGAACCAGTCGGCAAGCTAAGATGAATGCATGCGCCGCCTCTGCGTCTTTTTCTCGAGCCTGGCCCTGTTTGGGCTGGCAGGATGTGGATATCACACGCTCGGTGCGGCAACCCACCTGCCGCCGGACGCGCGCACGTTGTATGTGCCCGTGTTTGCCACGCGCTCAGAGGCCTACCACACCGAAGTGGTAATGACCGAAGCCGTGATCAGGGAATTTGCGAGCCGCACCCAGCTTCGCGTGACTCCGGATTCCAAAGCCGATCCTGACTTGGTGCTTCATGGGACGATTCTGCAGGAAGCTGTGGCCCCGCTTACGTACAACACCTCGACGCAGCAGTCATCGAGCTTCCTGATCACGATGGTGGTTTCAGTCAGGTTGAGCGGCAGGGACGGAAAGATCCTGTACGAAAACAAGAAGTATGTTTTCCGCCAGCAATACCAATCCACCACGGATCTGCCGGTTTATCTGGATGAGAGTCCCGCCGCGGTCGATCGCCTTTCGCGTGATTTTGCAAGGGCCCTAGTGGCGGACGTGATCGAGGGGATGTAGATGGACTCACAAATCCTCCCGATTCAGGCCGGGTGTTTGAGGCGAACGCCGGTGCAAACTACGGCAACCCGCAGACATGCAGGGATGGCGGCGGGCGCCCGGGAAAGGTATTCTGTAGCCGCATGATGACCGATGCGTGCAGCGGGACCAGGTCGGAGTTATCGGGAGCAGCCCGATGACTAGTTCGCGATGGGGTGCTGGATTCGCCTCTGTTGGCCGCTTTGTGGCGGAGATTGAAGCCAATGCGACTGGCAGCGGTCGATTGAGGCCAGGATACGTCCTGGCGGGCGACGAGATTTTCCTGCTGGACCGCTGCCGCGCTGCCGTGCTGAAGGCGTTTGTTCCCCCTGACTTGAAGGATTTTTGTCTCAGCGACCTGGACTTGTCGGGTACATCGATCTTCGAGATACTCGATCGCGCCCAAACGCCGTCGCTGATGGCGCCATTTCAAGTGATTTTTGTGCGGAATGTACGGCAACTCTATACGCGCGGGGCAAAGAAGGAGGAGTTTGCTGCACTGGATCGTTATTTTCGGTCGCCGAATCCCCAGGCGCTTCTGGTGTTTATCGCTGACTTTTTGCGGATTCCCTCGGACGCGCGCCGAATGGAGATGGACGACAAGAACCGGTTCGATCGCATCCGGGAGACGCTCGGCGAACATTGTGGCATGGTGGAGCTGGCTCGCGTGAGCGATGAAGACGCAATGCGCTGGGCCGTCGCCACCGCACAGCAAGCGGAAACGCGGATAGAACCGGACGCCGCGCGAGAACTTGTGGACGCGCTCGGGGCCGACATGATGCTCGTTGCCTCGGAACTGGAAAAGCTGCTGCTGTTCACTTTGGGACGCGGGCGAATCACGCTGGGCGATGTAGAGACGATGGTTCTTGGCGCCAAGCAACGTTCGCTTTACGAATTGACCGATGCCATCAGTTTGCACAACAGGGCTCGCGCCCTCGCCCTGCTGCACGGCTTGCTGAACAGCACGGACGCGGGCGAAGATGCCGCGATTGGCCATCTCTACATGCTGGCTCGGACATTTCGGCAGATGCTGGTGATTCTTGAGAAGAATGTTCGAGACACTCGCGCGATCTGGCAGGCGCTATGGCAGGGTTTTCGAATCCCGCCATTTGCGGCAGACGACTTGATCCGCCAGGCTCGGCGGTACAAGAGCCGCCGTGACCTGACCCGCGCCTTGAGGCTGATTGCGCGTGCCGATTTAGAACTGCGCTCTTCGCCACCCGATAAACGAATTGTGCTGGAGCGTCTGGTTTACGACCTTGCCGCGGAGCCCAAGCAAACTTCGGCTGGATGGTCCAACGTGCAGTTGTCGTTTGAGGTTTAGCGGGTACTGCTCGATTTCGTTCGAGCAGGGCGTGCAGCGGGGAACCCTCAGACGTGGAACCGTCGCTTCTTAGAAGACTCCACGGGCATTCAACCACGGTCCATATTCCTGGTCCAGGTCTTCGATATGCTCGCTGTACCAGGTGCGCAGGAACGTGAGGAGTGCGGGTGAATCCACGCCCAAGCCTTGCCTTACTTTCTCGACCGTCTCTTCGATCTGGCGCAAGAGCTCCTGATGGGCTTTGCGGTGTTCTTCAAGCCCCGGAAAATCGTAGCGTTCGAGTAGTTGTTCTTCACAGAGGAAATGGAGGCGCGAGAACTCGACGAGCCGGCTCATCTGCTCGTCCAACTGCTTTTGAGTGCATCCGCGGACCAGCGCCGCATGCAGTTCGTTCATCGTATCCATCAGGATGCCATGTTGATCGTCCATCGCCTGTACGCCGATGGCGCATGCATGACTCCATGTCAGAAGGGCCACACCAGCCTCCGAATTCTGTCCTTGAGCTTATCGGCAAAATCGGCTGGAACAAATCCCCTTTCCGGGTGAGGGTAATGCAACCGTAGCACCACGGATGCTGTCGGAAGTTACTCAAGTATCACGTCGGGCTGGGGCTCATGGCCGCGCGTAGTAAGGACAACCGCCGCTCCGAGGATCAGAGTTCCGCCAAACCACGCAAATGGACCAAGCCGTTCGCCGAGCATTTTGACGCCGAGGTAGGACCCCAGCGCGGGTTCAATATTCAGAAAGACGCCGGCACGGGAGGCCGGGACATGGTGTATGCCCCAATTCCACAGGAATGTTGTGGTTGCCGTGCAGGCAAGACCGCCGATGGCGAGAGCGATCCATGCGGTTGCGCTGACATGGGCAAAAGGAATCGGCGCGCTTTTGTGCGCAAGCCAGAGATTCATGAGCCTTCTGCCGACTACCCAGACGACGAGCATGATGGTTCCGGAGAGAATAGTGTAGGAACTGACGACCGGAGGACTGTGAGTGAGCATCAGCTTCTTGCTCAAGAGGACCCAGGCGAGCGCTGTGCAAAGCGAAATGATCACGAGAAGATCCCCTTCAAGCGACGGTCCGCCCTGGCGCACAGCGCTGTGATGTCCGCCCAGCACAATTAACCCAGCTCCCACCGTAGAGGTGACGAGGGCGGCCCAGCCAACCCAATCGAGCCGTTCTCCAGCAAACAGAGCCGCGGCGACACCAAGCAGGACCGGCATCGATCCGACCATGAGAGCGGCGTGGCTGACTGTGGTCAAAGCTAATCCGTGAAACTGGATCAGAAACTGGACAGGGACTCCAAAAAAAGCGGAAAGGAGCAGCAAACGCGTCTCGCTGCCGGTGAGCCGCACTCGGCTCGCCAGGGCCACAGGCAGGACGCCGAGTGAGGCGAAAAGAAAGCGATAGAGCACCATGTAATCGACGCTCATCTCATTGAGGGCTATCCTGCCGAAGTAGAAGCCGGTGCCCCAGAAACAGCCAGCGAGCGCGCAGGCGCCGTATCCGAGAAAAGCCACGCGTCGATTCAACTCCCCGGGAGTGAAGCCCGACTCGCCGAAAACTTCGGTTGCCGATTCAGGGGCGAGCGGCTCTGCTTTCGGATTTCGTGCGCTCTTTTTGGACTCGAGCATCCCATACCTAATGTCGCACACGCGAAAGCGTGAATGGTTCTTGGCAGCCGGTGACCGCCCTCATATCGCCATCCAGGGAGTGTTGGCGCAAGCACTCATTGAAAGAAGA
This sequence comes from Occallatibacter sp., assembly GCA_035524195.1. Lineage (GTDB taxonomy): Bacteria > Acidobacteriota > Terriglobia > Terriglobales > Acidobacteriaceae > Telmatobacter. The sequence goes on along the minus strand of DATKPJ010000046.1, from coordinate 3,307 downwards.
TCGGCATAGAGGTGCGCGTCACTGCCAAAACCCGTTCTCATAGGCGAAAATGATTGTCGATGGTGTTACGGCTCCTAAAGGCTGATTTTTGTGCACGCGCAGGTTTGGGGCTGGCGGTGTTAGGAACCGCATTGTGTCTGCCTGCTGCCTGTTTTGGTATGGATGGCCTGTTTTCTCCCAAGCACCATAAGAATTCCGATCAGACTGCATCTCAGAACAAGCCCAATGTGCAGTCATCGCAACCACCCGCGTTCTCTATACCCGTTGATCCGCTTGGCTTTTATGCACCCTCGGCGTTCTACCTGGGGCAGCGCGAGACGCTTCTCTCACTCGATTTTCTTGACGAAGATCATCTGCTTTTCACATTTCGGACACCAGGTCTGATCCGCCGGACCAATCCAAACGTGGATGACGAGCGGGAGATCCGGGCACTCGTACTTAGACTTCCCCAGGGAACAGTGGAAGCCGAGGCGCTTTGGACGTTGCACGGTCAGGCGCGCTACATATGGGTGCTGCATAACGGCCATTTTCTGCTGCGGGACCAGAACAATCTGAAAGAAGGGGACGCTTCTCTTGAAATCAAGCCTCTCCTTCGTTTTCCCGGACCTTTGCTTTGGCTGGGCATGGATCCGCACCAGCAATACCTGGTGACTGACTCGTATGAGCCGGAGGCCACGCCGACTCGTTCGGGCGATGTCACAAGTCCCGCGACCGCCAGCGCCGACGCTTCAGTCGATGGGGAGGATGCTGCAGAAAAGCCAGATATCGTGATTCGCATTCTGCGGCGGGCCGCAGGACAGGTGATGCTGGTGAGCCATGTAAGGATGACAACCCATCTTGCCATCAATTCGGATGGATATCTTGAGGCCCTGCGATCGACGGGCAGGAACTGGATGTTGGATCTGAACTATTTCAAAGGGGGCAGCGATATCGTGGGCAGAGTCGATTCCGCGTGTTTGCCCCCCATGGAGTTTTCGTCGCACACGGAGGTGGTCGCCAACACATGCCTTCCAGAGGGAGGGCGCGAACTGGTTGCGTTTTCGACGGATGGCCACCATCTTTGGAGGCTCGCCGACGGTCCTACCCAGGTGTGGCCGCTGCTCATCATGGCCCCCAACGGGTCGCGTATTGCCCTTGAGACGCTTACTGTTTCGCATCCGGTGGCTCCGTTTTCGCCGCTGAGCACGGACGACATCAAAGGGCAGCAGGTCGAAGTGGTTGACGCGGCAAATGGTAAGGAAGCGTTGAGAGCCTCGGCCAGTCCTGTGCTCGACGGGGGAGGAAATGTTGCAATCTCACCGTCTGGACTGAGGGTTGCGGTACTGGATGCGGGAGCGATTCAGGTGTATGAATTGGGGGCGCCATCCGCGCAAGTGCACTGAGATGAAAGAGATTCGTCTCAGCGATAGAGAAAATGGGGTGTCTCTGGATGTCGCCCCGTGTACACTGGGCAGCGGAGGTTTTTCTTGGCCACGGCGGTCGTCCATTACTTGGCGGCGGCGGTTTCAGACCGGGGGCGAAAACGTCCATCGAACGAGGATGCTTTCGGCTTCTCGGTTGAGGATGGAATCTACGTTGTTTGCGACGGTATGGGCGGCGCGGCAGCGGGAGAGATTGCCAGTTCTGTAGCCGTCGACGAGGTTCTGCTAAAGTTGGCGGGTCGCAGCCATAACGGCACGGCGCAATTGCCGGGCGCGGCAGAAGAGGCGGTCGACAGCGCCAATGCTGCTGTCTATTCGCGATCGCAGCGCAATCGCCGTCTAAGCGGAATGGGCACAACGCTGGTAGCCCTGGCGGTTGACGATCGCCGCGCATGGGTCCTGAATATCGGAGACAGCCGCTGCTACCGGATGCGGGAAGGCCATCTGGAACAACTGACACTGGATCACTCGCTGGTGGAAGAGCAGGTGAGAATGGGCCGAATGTCCCACTCAGAGGCGGTACGTTCGCCCCTCAAGAATGTGATTACGCGCGCGCTGGGAACCCAGCCCGAGGTTACGCCTGATGTATTCGGATTCGAAGCCCAGCCGGGCGATCTGTATCTGCTTTGCACCGACGGCCTCACACGCGAATTGTCCGATCCGCTGATTGAGTCGCTTCTTTCCCGGGCGTTGCCGCTCAAGGATATTTGCCGTTCTCTCGTAGATGCCGCCAAGAAGGCTGGCGGACATGACAACATTACGTGTCTGCTCGTTCATGCAGTGGCATGACCCTTGCGAACCCTCCGATCAATTTTCACAAATGATGATTCTCATCGGCTCTGAGCGAGGAAGACGCGCAGAATGAACCCATCTGTGGCCAGCATCACTACGGCGTACAACGCAATCAAAGTTCTGCCACGGCAAATCGACGCATTGATGAGGCAAACGCGGCCGCTGCAGGAGATCGTTGTTATCGACAATGGATCTACGGACGGCACCATCGCAATGCTTGCAGAACGGTACCCTCATGTGACCGTCGTGAAGATGAAATCGAACGCCGGGGCAGCGGGCGCTTGGGCGGCAGGGCTGACGTATGCCGCACTTGAAAGAAAGCATGACTGGATCTGGAATTTTGACGACGACAGCGTTCCGGGAGAGTCGGCGCTGGAGAACCTGCTCACGTCGTCATTTGGAACGGCCGACGATCCGACGGTGGGTATGCTTGTACCGCTGCCGGTTCACGAAGCCAGTGGAACCACGTACCCTCCGCTGCTTTGGCGCGAAGGACTTACGCGGGCTTCAGAGAAAATGATGCAACAGCCCGTATGGTTTGCCGATGTTGCGGTGGCGTCAGGCTGCATGGTCCGGCGAGAGGCAGTTGAAGCGGCAGGCTTGCCCAGAGCAGATTTTTTCATGGACTTTTTCGATTTCGAATACTGCCTGCGGATTCGGTCGCACCAATTCAAGATCGCCGTTGTGAACGAATGCGCTTTCGCTCATGAACTCGGGGAAACGAAAACGATATTCGTTGCCGGGTATCGGCATGTTTGGCCTGAGCATGCTCCATGGCGCGAGTACTACATGAGCAGGAACATCACCTACTCAGTCTTTCGGTTGTATCCGACTGCTAAAACCAAGAGGTTTCTCGCACGTTACCTCATTCGCCATGCTGGCGGCATTGTGCTGTTCGGCAGTCACAAGATCGTGTGTCTCAAGCGGTTGATTCAGGGGGTGTTCGACGGATGGAAGGGAAGACTGGGGAAACGATTCTTGCCGGGCAGCGCGAGCTAGTGGCGAGATGTGATTCGTCTGCATTGAAGGATGATGCTCGGATCAGAGCGCTGGCAAGTCATTGATTATGCTGGTCGGGGCGGAGGGATTCGAAC
>DATKPJ010000045.1:0-113938 GCA_035524195.1 Occallatibacter sp. | reverse complement strand
AGACGGCCGGCGCCGAGGTTGAAGGTGAAGTCGACGAGCGCGTCGAACTGTCCCTGGGAAAGCGGAACCTTGACGAGCCGTGTGACGGCCTGTTCGGCCTCGCGGACGTCCCACTGGAGGATGACTTCAGCTTGGGCCTCGGTGATGCCGGCGGGGTAGCACTCGGGATGTACAAGTCGGTGGCCGTAGCCGATGGTGGGAATTCCGGCAACGTCGAGGTAGGTCTGGCTGCGGAATCCTTCGAACTTCCTGAGGAGGGCGAATCCTGCGGTGCTGAGTTGCATGCGTGCTCCCTGGTGAAAAGGCTGGTTCAACAAAGTGAAGGAGAACAATAAAATGCCACCCCATGAAAAGGGTGGCGTGGGTGGCGTGGAGCGCCTGAAAAACTGATCTACTCACAACGCTAGCAGGTTGGGCGAATTAGTCGGCAAATCCAGGTGGAAAACTTGTGGAGCTCACCCGAAGGAGGGGCGGGCGCCTGTGAAAAAAGAAGGGAGGCAGATGAAGAATGTTGCTGTACGAAGTTCAGGGGCGCGTGATAGGCTTCCGGGATTGGAGGAGGGCGACAGACCTCGGCCAACCCAAAATCCGGTATTTTCATCGAAATCCGGGAGCTGCCGCAGCTTCAGTCTCACAGTCCGAAACGTGTGTTCTGCACCGCATCTGGTGCAATCGTGAAAGTCGCTCATCTGTAAGGACTTGCAGCACAGTTTTTTGCCATCGCTGCTGTACTTTCCGTGCCTGGTTACCCCCTTGTAACTCTAGTAAATGGTTGAGGATACTAGTGTCGAACTAGTAAAATGGACCAATGCTTATAACGCGAAACGCGAACAACGTGAACAGGGAAGATCCGGTGCAGTTCTGGCTGCTCGTAACGGCTTCCTGTCTTGCGCTGACCGCACTGCTTCTGACGTTTCCGATGGGGACGGTGCAGGCGGATGCGCTTCGGCCCCGGACGGCGACGACGTCGGTGCAAAACGCTTCCCCCGTTACGAGTCCTACGCCGGTGTTGACCGAGGACGTGCAAGCCGAGCGCAAGATGCCGAAGAATCTTTTGCGCGGAGTGGCGTCGTGGTACGGGTCGGTGTTTCATGGGCGCAAGACGGCGAGCGGCGAGAAGTACAACATGTATGCCATGACGGCCTGCCATCCGACGCTGCCGTTTGGGACCAAAGTGAGGGTGACGAACACGAGGAACCACAAGTCGGTGGTGGTGCGGATTACCGATCGCGGGCTGTTGTACGATGGGCGGGTTCTGGACCTGTCGTATGCAGCGGCGGAGAAGCTGGATATGGTGAGCGTGGGGTTGGCGCCGGTGAAGATCCAGATTTTGAGGATGGGGCATCCCCAGGCGAACTAGGGACGTAGAAGATTGGAGAGCGGTGGCCAGCCTTAAGGGGCTGGCCATTGTGCGTTTGGGTGCTAGAAATCGTTCCTCAGGGGCAAAGCCCGCACCCTCCACAGCCTAGGCGGCTGAAGCTTCCGCATCGGCGGTAAACCAACCGGAACCCGCAGTGAGACGATCAAGACTCAGCGAACCTGCTCTACTCGAAGCATTTTAAGTACTCATCTGGGAGCCAAAGAGGAATCATTTTCCCCTCCACCATCCGCCAGCCGTTCTCTTTCAGCACGTCTGCTGCTCGTGCAAGTGGGAATGTGAATGATTTCACCACCCCAGTTCTTTCAACAACCAACCGCATCATGGTTCGGTCAGAACTGCTGAAAAGATTTTCAAGTTGAGCGAGGGACTTCCCCTGAACGCTCTGGCCATTTTCTGAGATGATACGGTCTCCCCAACGCACCCCAGCCCTTTTCGCAGGCCCCTCCTCGATTCCGCCCACGTGCACCTGCCTCCCTTCGTTCCATTCGAAGATTTCGAATCCCGGATAATAGAGGCTCTTGTCCTTGGGATAGTGGCCCGGGAACACATTCACAAAGTCGTTCTTTTTGACTGCGCTGTCCAGTTCCGAGTTCAGTCGTCGCAACTCCGCGATATCGGCGCTCGTGTAATCGGTGCCAACCGCAAATCCATCATCGAGCATTCTCAGACCCTCCCGACCCAAGACCACATCTCTTGGCTCGTGACGAACTGTGAAGGTAAGGACCGTTCCATCCCTGCGGATTTGCAGAATGACCGGATCAGGACCGGTGGCACGGATTCTAGTTACGGCATCGCGTAAGTCCCGCACGGGTTCGTTATTGATTGCAAGCAACAAGTCACCTGCGTGAATTCCGGCTACATCTGCGGGGGATTTCGGTTCGACTTTTCCGATAAAAACCGTTCCCTTGGGGCAAGCCTCGTTTACACCATGAATCTCGACACCCGTCACATAGACCGGTTGACTCTGCTGTCCATGGCTCAAAGAGACGGAAGCCACGCAAACAAGCACGACGCATACCGAACGCATGATGTCATTGTAGCTGGAGCACAACTAGATCATCAGCATTCCAGTGGTGCGGACGCCGATTCTTCGTCTTGCCCAATACTCCGCCGATTTGGGTTCCGGGCGAATTGTGGGCAATGGGGAAGTTTCGGTTCCTGGATGCGGCCGGATTAGTCCGTCAACTCTAGTCGGTTTCGGGGCGTTTGTAGGGTCTTTGCAAGAGCAAGCGGGCTTCATTGACCGCGCCCTGGGTATTGTCGTTGGTCTGGACGGCGAGGCGGTACTCGTTGACGGCTCGATCGCGCTGGCCGGTGATGTCGAAGATCATGCCGATTTCGATGTGGCTCCAGACTTCGGTCCAAGGTGGTTCATCGTCGCCGCGGAGGGCGTCGCGGAAAGCGTTGACGCTGGCCTGGTAATTACGCTGGGTGAACAAGACTTCGCCGATGCGATAGCTGGCGAGGGAGCTTTGCGGGTTGGCCTGGAGCGCCTTCTGGTATTCGGCGAGGGCACCGACGAGGTCACCCTGGGCCACGAGCTGCTGACCTTTGAGGATGGCGATGCGGACCAGGAGATCGGGCGAGGATTTGAGAACCCAGTCGCCGGGATCGATGCTGATGCGGCGGGGCCGGCCGAAGGTGTCGATGACGTACTGGGAGTCAGTGCCGACCACTTCAATTTTCTGATTGACCGTTTTGCCATCGGTTTCGACGCGAATATCAACGGGCATGCGGAAGAGGTCGAGGTCCTGGGTAACGTCGCCGATGGTGCGGAAGCCCTTGTTGTTGCCGAGGCGATAGACGCTGTATTTATCAGTGAATGTGGGCGCGCCGGTGCCGTCGACCCATTGGGCGAAGAAGGGAGTGAGCTGCTGCTGGCTTTGCGCCTCAGCGACTTTTTCGAAATCGTCGGCGGTGATGGGCTTGTCAGTGTACTGGCTGAGTGCGCCTTTGAGAGTGGCGAGGAACTCCTTGTCGCCGATTTCGCCGCGGAGCATGTGGAAGATCATGGCTCCCTTTTCGAGGGTCATGGATTGGAACTGGGGCGAGAAGGGATCGAGGCGGCCCGAGCTGGAAAGAGGAATGGTGTCATAAGCGAGCGCGCCGGCTGCCACGTCTTCCAATGCTGCTTTGAGAGCGTTCTTGCCGCTCTGATCTTCGAGGTACATCAGCTCGCCGTAGCGTGCCATGCCGTTGGTGATCCAGGCGTCGTCGAGAGTGCGGGGGCTGACTTCAGAGCCCCACCATTGGTGGGCGATGGTGTTGGCGAGGAGACGGATGCCGGACTTGTCGGCGACGCGCGACCCCATGATGGCGGCGAGCTCAGGGGCCCAGGCAGCGGGGAGAGTGTCGTCAGGAAGTTCGACGACGTTGAGGTGGGGTGTTTCGGGCTCGCCGAAGCTGTCGGTAAAGAAGTCGTACTCGCTGGCCGCGGTCTGGGCCAACTGATTGCCAGATGCCTGGTGGCTGACGGTGAGGTAGACCTTGACGTTGCCGGGTCCGGCGGTAAACGGTCCCAGATAACGGCCGGCGATCACGGTGCCGGGGAATCCAGGCTTGTTCCAGTTGAAGTCGAACTCATCGCCGGGCTTGCCGTTGGAGAGGGTAACGGGGTGCGATTTACCGTCGGCCCCACTGGCAAATACTTTCATGCCCTGGGGAACGCGAATGTGCATCTGCGCGGTGAAGCGGTCGGTCATGAAGCCGGTCATCGGAAACCAGCGCGCCGGGTAGAGCAGATAGGTGATGGGCTCCTGGATGGCGGCAAGTTTGAGGCCCTCGACCGGTCCGTCTTCATTGCCGGTGATTGTGCCCTCGTAGGTGAAGGTCCAGTTGCAGGTCTGGCCTTTGATGAAGGGAGATGACGGAGCGACGCGGATGGTGCCGTCGGCGAGGCGCTCGCCGGTGAGGAGCTTGCCGGAGTCGTCGGTGATCCTGGTGACTTTGAGGGCGGGATGAAAGCCGAAGCTGACTTCTTCTGCGCTGTCGGGCGCAGTAAAGGAGACGACAGCGGTGGCGGCCAGGTGGTGGGCTGCGGTGTCAATTTCGGCATCGATCTTGTAGCCGGTGATGTTGAGAGCTGCACGTTCGCGCTGTGCCGCAGCGGGCGGCGGCAACAGGATGCCGGGGGCCAGCAGGGCGAGCATCGCGGAGGAGTGGAACAGCCGCTTTGTCAGAGTCATCATGCGCTTTCTCAAGGATATTACCGTCATCATCGCATCGTATTCGCTATGGGGAAATATACTGCAGGGCCCGGCTTCGGGACGAACTCAGGAGGGCACGGAGACGGTGACCCGAGCGGGTAAACCGAGCCGGTCAAGAACGATATCCGCCACCCTTTCAATTGCATCAGAGTTCATATCCTTCGAGATTTGGTTGCGAGAGCTCAACAGGTTCCGAATCCCGGCAAGCTCCTGCATCATGGACTCACGAGGGGCTCCATCGGGTAGCAGCGGCGCAATGTGTTGGACGATATTTGCGGCGGTGAAGTTGTTCTGAATGAGTTCGGGAACCACGCGGGAGCCTGCGATGAGGTTGGCCATGGCGACGTGGGGCACGGAAACCACGCGTTTGGCGATGGCGTAGGTGATGGGCGAGACGCGGTAAACAACAACAAAGGGATTACCGATGAGCGCGGCTTCAACGGTAGCGGTGCCGCTGGCGACGATGGAGGCGCGGGAGTGGAAGAGGGCGGCGCGAGCACCTGCGGTGCGGCCAACTGTGCCTTCGGCACCTATGTCCCTTATCAAGCGAATGGGCAGGCCGACGCCATGTTGTGCGACGAGGCGCGAGACGAATGCGCGCTGCGAGGCATTAAGGGTCGGGGCGAGGGGAACGATGAATTCGAAATTCCCATCTACGGCGAGGAGGCGGGCGGCGGCGAGCATTTCGGGCAGGTTGTCGCGAATCTCTTTGGCGCGACTGCCGGGGAGCAGGGCGATCCAGGATTTGGCGGGATCGAGATGATGGAGCGCGGCGAATTCCTGGCGGGTGATAGAGGGGAGCGGCAGTCCGGCGAGGGGATGGCCGACGAATTCGGCGCTGACGCCGCGGTCGCGATAGAACTGCTCTTCAAAGGGGAAGATCACGAGCATTTTGTCGACGTATTTCTGAACGAGGCGGATGCGATGCTTTTTCCAGGCCCAGAGCTGGGGACTGACGAAGAAGATGACGGGAACGCCCTGGGCATGGAGCTGCTCGGCGAGTTTGAAATGGATGTCGGGGAAGTCGATGAGCACGGCGACCGAGGGCCGGCGACGGAGGAGGGATTGCTTGAGGCGGCGGAACTCGCGATAGATGCGGGGCAGGTGGCGGACGACTTCAGTGATGCCCATGACCGCCATCTCTTCAGAGCGAACAATTACCTGGAGGCCTGCGGCAGCCATGCGCGGACCGCCCATACCGAAGAACCGGGCTTCGCGCCCTTGAGCCTTGAGCTTTTGCCTCAGGGCAGTGAGGAGCAGTGCGCCGTAGTGTTCGCCGCTGGCCTCGCCTGCCGAAATGAAGATGTCGGGACCGGGCATGGGAGCGCGCCTCGTGCTGCGCTGGAATCATGATAGCGGGTTGGGGAACAGCGGAGAGGTTGATTGCGCGACCGAAATGGGGGGCATCGGCCGGTGCCAGGTTAAACGAGGACGACGCGTCGAGGATGGGGCAACGGCGATGGGGTGGTGTCCTAAGACTCCGGTCCCGGTTTGGGAGAGGCGCTTGCCAGGGATTTGATTCGCTGCTCAAGCTCGTAGGCTTTACGAAAGAGGCCGAGCGCCTCCACAGCATTCGCGGGGTCAAGCTCCCGTTCGCTTTTTCCGTAAATGGGAAGGTCGGGATTCCGCAACTCGCGCCTCAAAACGACGATCTTTTCTTCGAGACTGGCAATATGTGTGCTCAGGGATCGTTGCATGGCAGTTTGAAGAATATAAGGCATACCCCCTTTGGGTTGACTAGAAAATCTATAGGGCACGATGGGGGAAATATAGAAAAGCCCCGATTCGCCGCTAGGACAGCACCGAGGGTTGAGACAAAAATGGGGCGCCGGAGACGCAAGCACTATAGACTGGGGCCACTCCTGCGCGTCTGGCGGGCGCCAGGCATTCTGTATCCGAGGCAGCAAAAATGATCAAGGCTATGATGGTTGGCTGCTGCACCACAATGCTCTGCGTCACCGTCATATCAACTGCCGCGCAAGAGAAGACTTCAGAGCCAACTTACCGCGTGCGAGGAATCGTGAAAGGCCGACTTGAACTGCCGCGCCCAATCGCGCCGTTCAAACTCGGAGTGACGAACGAAGTTCTCGTTCAGCTCCATGGCTACGCGGTGCACGCGGCCTTTGCCCAATTTGATTATTTGGATCTTGCCGGGAACCTTTTGACAAATGGTCGGGAGACGGAGGTGACGGTGAGGCGTCACCCGGACGGCAGCACGTATGTGGAAGTCGTCCCAGAGAGAGTGGGAAAAGCAGAGATGCAACTTGAGGTGCTTTTTGCGGATGGCGGCGCTCAGTCTGCAACGATCGAAGCAGAGGTGACCTTGCCGGACAAGAAGCCGGAGAGATTTCTGGTGGAAAGGGGAGGAGGCAATCGGACGGTCGGGACGATCTACATGGATCTCTCAAGGGGATCGAACCAGATCAACCTTGGCCCGACGGCAGTCTTCTCTGAACAAGCGGGGCCCGTGCCGATCCCTGCCGAAGACGTACAATTCAAGGTTATTTCGGCAAATGCGGCCGATCCGCCGATTCGAATGGATCCGACGACGGGCCGAATCACAGCGCTCCACATCGGGCACGCGATCGTGCAGACGACATTCAAAGATCTCTCTGATTTAACTTGCGTGGCCGTCATGGAGGACGGCGGCTACGGGGGAGAACGCACAAATTGCGCGGATTTAGTTCCGCCTGGTATGGCTGCGCCTCCGACAGGAATGGAGATTGACGGAAAGAAGCCACCTTCAAAGATCAGGGTCGCTCCCCAACCTTAAGGAACGTCCGCGCCCATCCTGGCCTTTTCGTTCAGAACTTGATTCACGACTTTGGAATGGACGCGAAGCAGGGAAATCAGTATCCGATAATCATGCCTGTTATAGATCGTGGATCGTCTGAAATGCCAAGATGGAAGTTGTGATGAAAGCTGCCACACTTGCTTGCCTTCTGTTCTCGACTGTCGCGCCATGCGGCGCATGGGCACAGGGCACCCCGATACGTATATGCCTAGTGACCGACTTTCCGGGTTGTGACGTGGCTTAAAGTTTCGAAGCCTCTTCTAGTTTCTTTGAAGCGCCATCTTTGTTACCCATTGCCGTTAGTACCTGCGCGTGGAACATCAACTCGTACTTGAGTGTGTACGAATAGGACCGGGAAAGTTCGTGGCCTGATATACCATTCAAGGCATCATGCTCAAACTTCTCAGCCTTTTCTAGGTCTCGATCGCTCCCAGGCAAATCGCCCGAGTCAGCTTTGGCCTGCCCTCGAACGAAATAGGCTGCGCTCGAACCTGATCCGTCGTCATACCCCATGTTCACGACAGCGACGGCTTTATCGCCAACTTCGACCGCTTCTCTGTACTTCTGCGCTTGGATCAACGCTGTTGCGTAGAATACGTAAGCTCCTCGCCTAGTGATCGGATGTGTCTTCGGATCGAACTTATCTGCCTCGTCAGATAACCTCTTACAGGCAGTTAAAGCGTTTGCCGCTTCATGCTTACTTACGGCTGTTCGGCACGCTTGATCGAGGGCCATGAATTCTTGCGTGATGCTGTCGTCAGGCGTGGTGACTTTGGCAGTCACGGTCACATCTTGGGCAAATGCTATGCCAGAGCATCCAACGAGAATCAGTACCGGAACCAGGAAGGTGGTCTTCATGGGGCGATTCTAGCAACCGATGCGCAACGAGGTCAGTGAAAGAATTGACTTCTGAAAAGACACGCTTTCGGACTCAGCGAACTGGTCCATGTAAACGCCGTTATCGTCAGTTCCTACCAAATCGCCAATGCACTCAGGGATCTGACCTGGGCAATGTTGCCTCACGCTTCTTCTCAGTTGCGCGAGTGGAGCAGCGCCCCAGATTTTTGTGGCAAATTGAGGCAGAGCCTCCGAATTGCGCGCGATCTGGGCCTTTTACGCTATTGCAAAATCAATGAGTTATGTCTTATCAAACAGCCTATTTGTGGGGCACCCGCGCTTGAGACAAAAATGGGGCGTCCGTTGGTTCGCGGACGCCCAGGGATTGCGAGTAAAGGGAGTTAGTGCGCAATTCGGCTGAAGAGCCAGAAGAGGGTTCCAGAGAGCAGCGCCGCAGCGGGTAAGGTGAACACCCACGCCGCCGCGATGTTACGGATGGTAGAGATCTGGAGCCCGCTTTTGTTGGCCGCCATCGTGCCGGCCACGCCCGAACTCAGGACGTGCGTGGTGCTCACAGGAAGGCCGAAGTTGTCAGCGAGGGAGATGGTGGCCATAGCGACGAGTTCGGCGCAGGCTCCCTGGGCGTAGGTCAGGTGTTCCTTACCGATCTTTTCGCCGACGGTGACGACGATCCTCTTCCAGCCGATCATGGTGCCCATGCCGAGAGCGAGAGCGACGGCAACCTTGACCCAGGTAGGAATGAATCGGGTCGCTTTGTCGATTTTGCTCTTGTAATTGGTGAGGACTGCGGTTTCTGCGGGCGTGAAGGCCGGATTGTGGTTCTTCTGCATCAAGCGGATTGCTTCGCTAGCCACGTACATATCATTGCGGACGTTGGCCTGCTGTCTTGGCGGAACGTTTTTGAATTCCTTGTACAGAGCGACCTCGTGGTTGAGGTCTTCGACGAGTTCGCGGAGGGCGAGAACCGTGTCTGGTTGCAATTGTTTGGTGGCGATATAGCTGGTGACTGTGGCGCGGGCGTCGGGCCCGAGAATGCCAGACTTGTCAACGTGCCGATCGAGGATCTGCCCGGCCTGCTGGGAGGAAGCGATGAAGGCTTGTACGTCCTTCTCCGTGACGGCATGGTTGAGGGCGTAGGCGGTGGGGACGGTGCCGATGAGGATGAGCATGATGAGTCCCATCCCCTTCTGGCCGTCGTTGGAACCGTGTGAGAAGCTGACGCCGGTGCAGGTGAGGATGAGCAGAGCGCGGATGGGCCACGGTGGGGGCGCGGAGCCTTTGGGAGCCTCGTAAAGTGCGGGGTACTTGATGGTGAGCTTTGCCAGCAGAAACAAGAGGGCGGCGGCGCCGAATCCGACAACCGGAGAGATGAGCAGGACCTTGAAAACCTTGGCGGCCTGGTCCCAGTCCACACCCGAGGTGCCGTTGTGGACGCTCATGATCTGGTTAGCGACGCCGACTCCGATGATGGATCCGACCATGGTGTGCGAACTGGATGCCGGCAAACCAAACCACCATGTGCCCAGGTTCCAGAGGATAGCGGCGATGAGCAGGGCGAAGACCATCGAGTAGCCGGCGCCGGAGCTCACCTGGAGGATGAGCTCAACGGGGAGCAGTGTGATGACGGTGAAGGCCACCGTGCCGGTGGAAACCAGGACGCCGCTGAGGTTGCAGAGGCCGGACCAGACCACGGCAAAATTGGGCTCAAGCGAGTGGGTATAGATGACCGTGGCTACGGCGTTGGCCGTATCGTGGAAGCCATTCACAAACTCGAAGCCAAGGGCGATGAGAAGGGCAACGGTCAGCAGGACGTAAGGCCAGGCGCTGGTCACGGTGACGTTGCTGAAATCCTGGGCGACGTGAATTGCGATGTAGCCGAGGCCGATGGCTCCTGCCACCATCACCACGCCACCGCTGATGAGCGCGTGGGACTTCTTCATCTTCTTGTCGAGCAGTGCCGCAGCAGGTGGGCGAGGTGCTGCTGTCGCCAGATCGGACATATTGTGGTTCTCCGAGGTTGGAATTGGATAGGCGTTCCGGTTGCAGCCAGGGAAGCTTGAATCGGATGGTGCAAGTGATAAACGGGACAGATGAATACGGAATGAAAGGAGTGTGAATTCCCCCGTTATGCGGAGGAAAGGCTTGTGACGGAGTGACTTGCTGAAGCAAAACGGGCAGGCATCCGGGAGGGTCGAGGCGGCATCTGGACCTATGAAGGGGCAGTGCAACGGGCTGGTGTGCAGCCGGAGGGTCGGGTGCGCATCCTGAGAGGGAACCGGGCCAGGGGTTCAAGGCAGAGCAACGGGGTTTCGTTGTCGAGCCGCAGCGCGCGGGCGGATGCGAAGAGGCGGCAGCCTGCGAGACATGGCGATGACAACGGGAAGGGTGTCGATCGATGTCGCGGCACGGTATTCCAATTGGACGAATCTTCGGAATTTCAATCGATCTGGACTACTCATGGTTTCTGATTGTCGGCTTGCTGACGTGGCTGCTGGCGGTGAGCTACTACCCAGCGGAATTCAAGGGGTGGTCGGGCGAGGAGTATTGGGCAATCGGTTTCGTTACCGCGGTGATGCTGTTTGTGAGCGTGCTGATCCATGAGCTGGCGCACTCGGTGGTGGCGCAGGGGTATGGATTGCAGGTTCCGCGCATCACGCTCTTTTTGTTTGGAGGGGTTTCGCAAATTGCGGCCGAACCGACGGGGCCGCTGCAGGAGTTCTGGATTGCGATTGTAGGCCCCATAACAAGCCTGTTGCTGGCGGCCGCGTTCTGGGAGCTTGAACCGGTGGTTTCGTCCTCGCAGCCGGTTGAAGCTCTCTTTGAATACCTGGCGCTTTTGAATCTGATTCTCGCTCTCTTCAACCTGATTCCGGGATTTCCGCTGGATGGAGGACGAGTGCTTCGGGCCATTGTGTGGCGTGTGACGCACAGCTTCCATCGGGCCACCGTGACGGCGGGAGTGACAGGGCGCTTCTTCGGATTCCTGCTGATTTTTTACGGCGTTTGGCGCGCTCTGACTGTGGACGTAGTGGGCGGGATATGGATCGCGTTTATCGGATGGTTTTTAGAGAGCGCGGCGGGAAGCCAGCTGCAGCAGGAAGGGTTGAGAAACATATTGGGCGGGCATCGTGTTGCGGATGCGATGCGGCGGGAGTTTCCGCAGACGACGGGCCAGACCACGCTGCAGGAGGTGGTCGATCGAAGCATTCTGCCGGCTGGGACGCGATACGCGATGGTGACCTCGGGTGGAATCCCGGTCGGGATGCTGACGCTGACGGGGATTCGCGCGGTCCCGCACCAGGCGTGGCCGACGACGATGGCGGCGGAGGCGATGATTCCCATGCAGAGACTGACGACCACGCAACCCAATGCCGTGTTGTGGGGCGCCCTGGAAAAGATGGGTCGCAACGGGGTGAATCAACTTCCTGTGATGGACGCGAGCGGAATTGTGGGGATGCTCTCGCGAGAGGACATTGTGCATTATCTGGGCGCGCTGCGATCTCTTGCCGCGTAACGGAGAGGATCGGAAGCTCGCAGATTTATTCAGAAAGAGAGGAAGACGCATGAGTGCTTCAAGATCGCGGGCGGCATTCTGGCTGCTTGTTGTTGTAGTTTGTGCCCTGATTTTTGGCGGGCTTCTGCGGGCGGGTCTGTTCCACCTTCCCTGGTATCCATTTTCTGCGGGCATGACGGGCGGCCATGAGGTGCAACTTCGCATTGCACAGGACGAGTCACCGGTAAGTCTGTCGAACTTCAAGAATGGATTTTCGACGGTGATTGATCCAGCGCTGCCGGCAGTGGTGAACATCTCCTCGACCAAAGTGGTGAGGCAGCAGAACGTGCCCAATCTTTTCCAGGACCCGTTCTTCCGGCAGTTTTTTGGAAACCAACCGGGGATGCAGCAGCAGCCGCAGACAGAGCGCGAGCACAGCCTGGGATCGGGTGTGATCGTGAATCCGGATGGCTACATTCTGACCAACAATCATGTGGTGGCGGGAGCGTCGGACGTTGAGGTGTTCACGCAAAACCGGAAACAGTACAAGGCGAAGGTGATTGGAACCGATCCGCGCACCGATATCGCGTTGCTGAAGATCAACGCTTCAGGTTTGCCGACATTGACGATCGGCGATTCGTCGAAGTTGAAAGTTGGGGACCTGGTGTTTGCGATTGGCGATCCCTTCGGAGTTGGCGAGACAGCGACGACGGGGATTGTGAGCGCGACGGGCCGCGAGCTGGGTGGAGCGATCGAGCACTACGAGAACTTTATCCAGACAGATGCGGCCATCAATCCAGGAAATTCGGGAGGGGCACTGATTGACGTGCACGGATACCTTGTGGGTATCAACACGGCGATTCTTTCGGGCGGCGGCGGGGGCAACGAGGGAATCGGATTTGCGATTCCGGTGAACATGGCGCGCGACGTGATGGAGCAGATTGTGGAGCACGGAAAGGTGACGCGCGGCTATCTCGGAGTTTCGATTCAGCCGGTTAATCCCGATATGGCTAAGGCTTTCGGTTTGAACCAGGGCGGCGGCGCGCTGATTGGCGATGTGGTTCCGGGAGGACCAGCGGCCAAGGCAGGGCTGGCGCGCGGCGACATTGTTTTGCAACTGAACGGCACAGAGGTCAGCGGGCCGAGCGATCTGAGCTTGCGAGTCTCAGAGATGTCGCCGGGCGCGGTTGCACATCTGCAGGTGTATCGGAACGGACATACCCAGAACGTGAACGTAACCCTTGGCACCTATCCGGAGAACGGGGCACCAGGACAACCTGTCGAGGGCTCGGGTTCGGCGCTTTCAGGTGTGCAGGTGGAGAACCTGACGAGCGGAATGGAGCAGCAGCTTGGTTTGCCGAACGGAACGACAGGCGTGGTGGTGACGAATGTGGATCCATCGAGCGGAGCGGCGGCCGCCGGTATCCGGCAGGGTGACGTGATTGAGGAAGTAAATCACAGGCCGGTGCACAATGTGCAGGAATACCAGCAAGCTCTTGAGGGAACGACGGGTAAACCGGTGTTGCTGCTGCTAAATCGTGGCGGGTCAACGGTGTTTGTGGTGGTAGAGCCACAGGGGTGACTGGTTCGGCAGGACAGAAAGGCGCGGCGAAGACTGGACGCGAGAAGGAGGCAGCCGAGTTTTGACGTTTTTTAGAACGACCGGAGTGAATTACCTGAGTAACTCGGGCGATGGACGTATCTCGAAAGTCGCATTGAATTTCTTAGCAGCACTGCCGAAGAATGATGACGTGCGCCTGGCATGCCTCGCAGCGGGATTTGACGACGATGCGTTGCGTGGGCGCAGGCTATGCCTGCAACCTTAGCGACCTGGGCCGGTAAGCCGGAGTGCAACCAATCGCAGGTGCGAGGAAACGCAGGGGCAGGGACCACGGTCCAGCAACCGCGAAGGGAGATTGGCGCTTATGCGCGAAGCGATGTCGTTTATCTTTCTGGCGGGGCTTATCGGGCATCTTGCCACATATGGATTCCTCGCGGTTGTCGTGCCCGTGGTGATTGCGGTGATTTTTGATCTACGACGGGCGTCGAAAGCGCAGGCCGAAAAGAAGAATGCCTCGATGCAGTTTTTGGCGCCGTATCGGGATGAGAACGGCATGCCGATTTTCTACGAAGCAGACGAAGATCCCACGGAGCGATATGCGCAGCGCGTGCTGATGCAGACGCGGCGCGCTCATGCGAGCCACACGCAGGGACGATAGGCGAGGGCCGCGGCAATTAGGATTTACCCACAGGCGCGTCGAGTACGCGCCTGAACTATTGCATATAACGGAATTCGCCGGCTTCGAGCAGAACGGGGAGGCGATTCTTTTCGGGTGGCTGCGGGCAGGTGGCGTAGGTGGTATAGGCGCAAGGCGGATTGTAGAGGCGATTGAAATCGAGGACGAGATTGCCGGGCTGACTGAGGCCATGATCGGGCAGGCCGGTGGAGAGATAGCGTCCGCCGCTATAGGTGGCCGCGGGCGCGGTTTTGTCGGTGAGGATGAAGAAGAGCTTGCTGGTATCTCCGCCTTCGATCACGGGTTCGAGCAATACGGCTTTACCATCGAGGAGAAATTCGGCAACGCCGGGAGCGGGCATATCGAGCGTGGTTCCGATGGCGGTGGGGATTTTTTCAACTTGCGGAGGCTTGTAGGGAATCCAGCGGGCGGTGACGCGGAATGCAGGATTGGGCGGAAACCAGCGGAGGCCGTGAAACGCGGTGCGCGTGGGTGAATCGGCGTCTTTGATTTGCAGAACGAAGCGGTCGCCGCGGCGGAGCACGACAAGCGAAAGACCATTGCAGGTGATGGTGGAAGGTTTTTCGTCGCTGGTGTTGAGCGGTCCTTCTCGCGCGGGGCGGCCATCAATTTTGAGGTCTGCGGGAAAGCCGCCGGAAGGCGCGAGCAACTGGACGATGGCTTTGTCCGGGGAAGATCCGCTCACGGTAATGAGGCCGATGTGATCGGGCGCATGGGCCGCGATGCGAATGTGGTTGTCGGCGGCGGCGCCAACGGAATTCACTCCGGATTTGAGCCACTCGAGGCCGACGAGGGTCAACCATCCGTCGGGCGCGTCCACGTCGCGGGCCCGCTGCTCACGCCAAGCCTGGAGATCGTGCAGCCACGCGATGGTGTCGTTGCCTGCGGCCGTGGAAGGGGCTTGCGCAGGCGAAGCGGAAGCGCTCGGATTCTGCTGCCGAACACCGCGTGCATCGGGGACACCAGGTTGCGAGCCGGCAGCCCGAACGGGGATAGAAACCTGAAGAGCGGCGGCGATGAGCGCCATCATCGACGCGGCGCAACGGGTGGATATCCGGACCATGACTGCATTGATCTCCTCAAGGGAACATTGTCTCTTTTCATTATGCCTTTGCCGGCGAGAGATCCGGAGGTTATGGCCAGGTGATGCGGGCGTGAACTCCGATGCTCCTGTAGTTGTGCCATCGGTGGCGTAGACTGATCGAACAAATCCGAAATCAAGGGATTATGAATCGCCATGAAACTGCTATTATGCGTTGCCCTTGTACTTATTGCGAGCTTTGGCACTTATGGCTACGGCCAGGCCGGCGCGCCAGTAACTTCAGCCCAGCCCGGAGTGTCTCGCGCCGCGTCATCTGCGCGGATCGATCTGGATATGGTAGTTGACGACGCCTCAGGAAAGCCGGTACCTGATCTCGAGCCTTTCGATTTCAGCCTGCTCGACCGGGATCAGACACGTAAGATCCTGGCATTTCGGCGGACGGACGGAACCACGGGCAACAGATTTGACCCGCCGGTGGAAGTGATCATCATTCTCGACGCGGTGAACCTACCCTACCAGGCGGTGACCTTGCAACGCCAGGAAGTGGAGAAATTCCTGCAGCGGAATGGCGGGCACCTTGCGCAGCCGGTCTCGATCTTCGTTTATTCGAGCCAGGGACTGCATGTTCAGCCGGCGCCGTCGAAGGATGGAAATGCGCTATCGAAGATGCTCGACCAAACGACAGGAACAGTACGAGCGCGGGATTTGTCCGGCGGCGTCTACAGCCTGATGGAGCAGTTTCAGGACTCGTTCAACACCATCAATGGGATCGTTGAAAACGAGGCCCGGAAGCCGGGCCGCAAGATGGTGATCTGGATTGGTCCGGGGTGGCCGCTTCTGACGGAGAGATTCTTCATGCAGACGAACGAGTCGCGGGAGGCGTATTTCGAGAGGATCGTCGCACTCTCGAAGAAACTGAGAGAAGCGCGGATCACGCTTTACAATGTGGCCCCGGTGGTTGGAGTTACCGGCCGGGACATGTATGAACGATTTCTGAAGCCGGTCACCGAGTCGCGCAAGACGGAGATTGGCAATCTCGCGCTGCAGGTCCTTGTCAACGAGACGGGCGGCAGGGTTCTCGGTCCGAATAATGACCTTGTTGGCCAGATTGACAGCTGCGTTTCAGATATCGGCACCTACTACACGATCTCGTTTGCCCCGCTGCCGGCCGCGAGTCCGGATGAATATCACGATCTGAAGGTAACGGTGAGTAAACCGGGCATGACGGTGCGGACCAACACGGGATACTACGACGAACCGTAGAGGGTGGATTGCCGCCGGGCCGATGAGTCGGAGAAAAGCCGGGTCCAGCTGCGATGAAGATTGCTCCGCGCCGGGCGCGGTGGTTAGACTCGATGTGCATTCGTCGCAGAAGGCGGACACGGATTGAAATCCGACGCGAAATGGAAACGAGTTGGATGGATCGCTCTGCTTTGCGCGTGTGGTGCCGTGCATTCCGAGGCAAGGGCGCAAGCGGCGACTCCCGGCACGACCCGCGAGCAAGCGGAGCCCGAGAACCCGGTGCTGAAGGAGCGGCCGCCGCAGAAGAAACAGACCGGGCCAGGTGTGGTGGCCGCCGAGGGCCGGATTCGGCTGGACGTGGTGGTGAGCGATGCGTCGGGCAAGCCTGTGATTGGGCTCGGACCTTGGGATTTCAAACTGCTGGACGATGGCCGGCCCCAAAAGATCATGTCGTTTCGCGCATTCGACGGGGTCGTGTCGAAGCCGGACCCGGCGGTGGAAGTTGTCCTGGTGATGGATATGGCAAATCTGCCGTTCCAACAGGTGGCCTTTGTGCGGGACCAGGTGGTGAAGTATCTTCGCGCTGACGGCGGGCAGCTTAAGCAGCCGACGATCCTGATCGTTCTTTCCGACAAGGGGATTCGGGTGCAGCCCAGAGCCACGACAGATGGGAATGCCGAGGCCAAGGTGGTGCAGGGGATCGAGGGGGGTGTGCGGACACTCAACTCGGCGATGGGCGGAGAGGGCGCGCTGGAGCGGTTCCAACTGAGTGTGAGGCAATTGGAAGCCATTGCGGAGAATGAGGCGCCGAAACCCGGGAGAAAGCTGGTGATCTGGGTGGGGCCGGGATGGCCGATGCTGACGCGATCGGACCTGCAAACATATTCGGAGAAGGACCAGAAGCGTTACTTTGACGGGATTGTGGAACTCTCGACGAAGCTGCGCGAGGCGCGCATCGCGCTCTACAGCGTTTCGCCGATGAGCGATGTTACGCAGTACGACAACATGTACCGGGACTATTTAAATGGAGTGAAGTCGGCTCACGAGGCGGACTCGGCCAACCTTGCATTGAAGGTGTTGGCGGTGGAGAGCGGTGGCGCGGTGATGGGACCGGACAATGATCTGGTTGGGCAGATCAATCGTTGTGTCGCGGACGCAAACACGTTCTACCGAATCAGTTTCAATCCGGCAGCGGCGGAGCACGCCGATGAATACCATGAACTCAAGATGATTATCGACAAACCCGGAGCGGTCGCGCGGACGAACACGGGCTATTACAACGAGCCTGCCCATCAGTAAATGAAGTGTGAGTGAATCTGGGACGGGATTACGGGCGCGAACAGGGCGGAAACAGGAATTTTCGTAATGGATCGCGAGACTAGCCGGCGAACACGAGGCGCAGCGCGATCTGCTGCCATTGGATTTCGGGCGCCATGCCGGGTTTGGATGAACTCATGAGCAGGAACGGATGGCCGAGGCTGAAGTGGGCATATTGTCTTTTCTTGAAGTTAGATGGAGCTGGCTTGCGGGAATCCGGGAATGTTGGTGAAGGCAATCATGCTCTGAATGGCACGCGGGATTGACACGTGGCTTTCACAATCCCTACAATATAAAAGGATTATTCCATCCAATTTGCAGCTTATGCATCTGATGTAATTAGACTTACGGGGGCTCGGCTGCTTCGGGCAGGGCTGGGAACTGACCTGCCGGGCGCGCCGGGAAGGCACGGGGTGCCGCGAAATGACTCAGACGCGAATCAGCCCGCGAGAGCGGCTGGTGCTGACGGCGATCATCGAACAATACATTGCCACAGGCGAACCGGTGGCTTCGCAAGCGGTCGCGCATACATTCGCAAATCGAGAAGGTCTTAGCTCGGCCACGATTCGCAATGTGATGGCGACGCTTGGTGAGGCAGGGTTGCTGGAGCAGCCGCATACTTCAGCGGGTCGCGTGCCGACGGCGGAGGCGTTTCGCTACTACGTGGAGCAGATCACGAGACCCGATGCGCAGATGGCGCGAATTGCGGCGGCGGGTTTAGGCAACGCGGTGCGGGAGGTTTCGTCGCTGAGCGAGGAACGGCGGGAACAGATCGAGGATAGCTATTCGGGCGTTTCAAGCAGCAACGACTACCTGGAACGCACCTCACATGTTCTGGCGCTGATTTCGAGCGGACTGGGCGTGGCACTGGCGAGTTCGACGGTTGCACAGATCCTGGAGCATATTCATTTTTCGAGACTTTCGGCGGGACGGGTGCTGGCTGTTCTGGTGACGCAAGGGGGTGCGGTGCTGGACCGGGTGCTCACCCTGGACCATGAATTGACACACGGAGAACTGGAGGCAGCTGCGCGGTATCTGAATGAGAACTTCCACGGATGGCCGATCGAGCGCATTCGGATGGAAGTGGCCCACCGCATGGAACTGGAGCGAGAAGCGTATCACCAGATGCTGGCGGCAGTAGAGGAACTCTGCCGGAAGGGTGCGCTGGCGGCGAACGAGTCGAGCCCGGCGATTTATGTGGATGGCATGGCCAACCTGATTGCCACCGAGGTAGATCGCGAACGGCTGCGCCAGAGGCTTCTTGCCCTGGAGGCCAAGCAGAGACTTGTGGAGCTATTGACCGCGTATGTGGACGGGCGGCAGCAGGAAGTTCGGGTGGTGGTGGGATTGGACCAGACTTCGCCTGCGATGCAGGACCTGGTGCTGATTGGCGCACCGGCTCGGCTGGGAGGCGATGCCCTGGGAACGGTCGCTGTGATTGCGCCCACGAGGATTCAATACCAGGAAATGATTCAAGCGGTGCGATACGTGGCAGGCCTGTCAGAGCGGTTGTTTGAGGCCCCGCCTGATTAGGCGCCGAAGCCGATTGACAAGCGCTGCCGGGAGACGGCAACTGGCTTTCAAGGTGGCAGCGATGTCGGAGCATCCACATCCCTGCCGCAGAATCTAAAATGAGATATGAAGAAAGGTCCTTGGAGATCACTTAGACGTATGCCAGAACAAGAAACGGAGATGCAATCGCCGGAGGCGGCGGCCGCCGCGCAGGAAAACGCCCGGGAAGCAGGGCAAGACGCGACGGGAAGTCCCGTCGACGAGGGAACTGAGCCAGAAAGCAAGGTGGGAACTGCGAGGCTTCAGTTGGAATTGGAACAACTGAAGGGGGAGCGCGACCAGTTGCTGGATCGGCTGGCGAGATTGCAGGCGGAGTTTGAAAATGCCCGCAAGCGGGCAGAACGTGAAAAGCAGGAGTATCGCGATTTCGCTGTGGGCAGCGTGGTGGAGCAGTTTCTGCCGGTGCTGGATAACTTCGAACTTGCGCTGAAGTCGACGGGCACGACCGAGCAGTTGCGTTCAGGGGTTGAGCTGATCATGAAGCAGATGCAGGAGATCCTGCGCCAGATGCAGGTGCATCCGATTGCAGCGGTGGGAGAGATATTTGATCCGCGCCATCACGAGGCACTGGGCTCAGTGGAGCGCGAAGATCTGCCGGACCAGCAAGTGGCCGAAGAGGTGCGCCGCGGATACAAGCTGCGGGACCGCCTGCTGAGGCCGGCGCTGGTGCGGGTGGCGTCGAATTCAAAACAAACAAGTGACTAAGCAAGGAATATCTCTGCAGAATGGGTTCCGGAACAAACGTGAGCAAAGCTGACTACTACGAAGTGCTAGGTATCTCGCGCGATGCCAGCGAACAGGAGTTGAAGAGCGCCTATCGGAAGCAGGCGCTGAAGTATCATCCTGATCGCAATCCGGGGGATCACGCGGCAGAAGAGAAGTTCAAAGAAGCAAGCGAGGCCTACCAGGTGTTGAGCGATGCAGACAAGCGCGCCGCTTATGACCGGTTCGGGCATGCCGGAGTAGGCGCGGCCGGAGCCGGCGGATTCGGCGGCTTTAGCGGCAGCGTGGACCTGGGCGACATTTTCGGCGATTTGTTCGGCGAGATGTTCAACATGGGGGGAGGGGGGCAACGATCATCGCGGCAGAGACGCGGCGAGGATCTGCGCTACGACCTGGCCATCGATTTTGAGGACGCGGTATTTGGAACCGAGACGGAGATCAGGGTCCGCCGGTTTGAGACTTGCGCTACCTGCAAAGGCAGCGGAAGCGCGTCGGGACGGGCGCCGAGTGTATGTCCTCATTGCCATGGACGCGGGCAGGTTCGCTACCAGCAAGGGTTCTTCTCGGTAGCGCGGACCTGCAGCGCCTGCGGCGGCACGGGATCGATCATCGGCGACCCGTGTTCGGCTTGTCGAGGAGAGACCCGCGCCGCGAAAGAGATCAAGGTCACGGTGAAGGTGCCAGCGGGCGTCGACGAGGGTACGCGGATTCGCTTTGGCGGCGAGGGCGATGCGGGACGCGCGGGCGGCCCGAATGGCGACCTATATGTGGTGCTCTCGGTAAAGCCGCACGATTTTTTCGAGCGGCAGGGACACGACCTGCACTGCGTGATTCCGATCAGCTTTCCGCAGGCAGCACTGGGAGCAGAGATTGAGGTGGACGGCATCGATGGCCCGGTGCAACTGAAGATTCCCGAGGGCACGCAGAATGGGAAAGAACTTCGCGTGCGGGGCCGGGGCGTTCCACATCTGAACGAGAAGGGCCGCGGGGACCTGATTGTACGGGTGCTGGTGCAGATTCCGAAGAAGCTCACGCGTGCGCAACGCGACCTGGTAGCGCAGCTGGCTGAATCGTTGAAGGTGGAGAACAAGCCGACGGCGCCGGGGTTGCTGGACAAGATGAAGGATCTGTTCAGCTAGAACCGGGAGACGGGGTAAATCTGGGATTTGGTGGAGCTGAGCGGGATCGAACCGCTGGCCTCCTCGTTGCGAACGAGGCGCTCTCCCAGCTGAGCTACAGCCCCACGACTTAGTCAGTTTATCAGTCAACGGGTTTTCGTGAAAGGGATCGTCCAGATACAGATTCGCATTACCGCTTTGCGCCGAAGATTCGATTGAGCAAGCTGCTGCCACTTTTTGCAGGGGTACCGCTCACCGCCGGGCTGGGCGCGGCTGGTGCGAGCGGTTTGAACTCTTCGCCGGTGAAGGCTACTACCTTTTTCAGCCGGTGCTCATCCCAAGCCAGACGATTTGGGAGGGCAACGCTCAGCGCGTGCAGCGATGGGAGCGGTGTGATCATGGGCGCATTCGTCGCTTGCAGACGGGCGAGCGCATGCGAAAATGCGCCATAGGAGGCCGGAATGCTGCGACTGATCACGGCTGGTGTGCTTGTGCTCGGGTGCACGAGCGGGTTTGGGCAGGGTCCGGTGGCGCGGCCGGACTTGAAGACCTTTGACGTGGCGACGATCAGGCCGGTGGAGCACGATCCCAAAGGCGCCCGGTTCATGACAATGCAGGGTCCTCATCGGTTTGTGGTGAAGGACTATACGCTGAAGATGCTGATTGCCGCGGCTTACGATTTGAGTCAGAAGACGGTGTCGGGCGGGCCGGACTGGGTGAGTTCGGAACATTTCGACATTACGGCCTTGACGCCAGGCGACGTGAAGCCGAGCCACGATGAGCTGATGACAATGCTGCGCAGTCTTTTGAGCGACCGGTTCAAGCTGACGTTTCATCGCGAAGACAAGGTGTATTCGATTTACGAACTGGAGCTGACCAAGAGCGGACCGAAGATGAAGCCGAGCACGGCTGCCGCTGATGCGCCAGACAACCTGATCAGCATTGTGTATCCACAGCACATCCTGCTGCCGGCGCGGAATACGACGATGAGTGCTTTTGCTGCGCTGCTGCAGCGCGCCATTCTCGACCGGCCCGTGGTGGACAAGACGGGCCTTGCCGGGAGATATGATTTTGATCTGCAGTGGGCTCCTGACGACAGCCAGTTTGGCGGCGAGGCGCCGGAGATGCCGGCGGATACACAGAGTGCGCCGCTGTTTGTGGCCATCGAGCAGCAGCTTGGATTGAAACTGGAGGCGACACGCGGGCCGGTGGCTGCGCTGATCGTCGACAAGGCGGAACAGCCGTCGGCAAATTGATCTGCGGGGGGATCACGACTCGCGCAGGTTAACGCTCGTAGGTGAATGTGCCACAGAGGCTGATGGAATTGCGGATGGCGTCGAATGTGAAGACGGGCGCGTCGGTTCCCGAGAAAAAGGCAACCTGCAGCATACGGCCGGAGGTATAGGTCGCCATCCATTGAGTGTCTTCAGTGCCGCAGAGCGTGTTGTGGTGGAGGAAGCGCTTGTTTGCGGGCACGGGCACGTGGTAGAGAGTGCCGGTAGGCCCGGCGTTGACGTCGGCATCGAAGACCGAGCTGACTTCGGGCGCTGTGAGAGTGCGAGCCTGGACCAGGCGAAACGAAGTGAAATTGATGGTGAGCTTGGCGTCGGAGATTTCGATGTCGCCGGTGATAGAGTTCGCCGTATTGCTTGCAGCGCGCCAGTAGCCTCTGTCCTGCGCTGCGCAAGAAAGAGAGAAGAATAGAAGAGAGAGCGAGACGGCGTGGAGGAGGCTAGGGATCTTCACTCTTTGAGGATGACATTGATGGGAGGGGTGGGGCAAACCGTCAGGTGGCAAGCCGCCATGAAAGCCGCGACAGGGGCGCAGTATTCTTCTGGACTGGCGGTAAGATGACGCAGGATGACAGCCTTCATTTAGAGGACAGGGTGAGAGAAAACAAAAAGGCCAGGGACGAATCCCCGGCCTTTGCAGCTCTGGTGTAACTAGACCACCTAGACCCACCGAGAGCTGAATCTCGTTAGAGCTGGTTCATGTTCTGCAGGAACTCGGCGTTGTTGCGGACCTTCTCGAGTCGCGTGATGAGGAGTTCCATGGCTTCAACCGGCGAGAGCGGGTTGAGCACGCGGCGAAGGACGAAGATGCGCTGCAGGTCCTCTTTCGGAATGAGCAGCTCTTCTTTTCGGGTGCCAGAGCGCTGGATGTCGATGGCCGGGAAGACGCGCTTATCGACCAGCTTGCGGTCGAGGATGATTTCCATGTTGCCGGTGCCTTTGAATTCTTCGAAGATGACTTCGTCCATGCGGGAGCCAGTGTCGACGAGTGCGGTGGCAATGATGGTGAGCGATCCGCCTTCTTCAATGTTGCGGGCCGCGCCGAAGAAGCGCTTGGGCCGCTGGAGCGCGTTGGAATCGACGCCGCCGGAGAGGACTTTTCCGGAGGGCGGCACGATGGTGTTGTAGGCGCGGGCGAGACGGGTGATGGAGTCGAGCAGAATGACGACGTCGCGCTTGTGCTCGACGAGCCGCTTGGCTTTCTCGATGACCATCTCGGCGACCTGGACGTGGCGCGCTGCCGGCTCGTCGAAAGTGGAGCTGATGACTTCGCCCTTGACGGAGCGCTGCATGTCAGTGACTTCTTCGGGGCGCTCGTCAATGAGCAGAACGATGAGCACGACTTCAGGGTGATTGGTGGTGATGGAATTGGCGATGGACTGCAGGAGCATGGTCTTGCCGGTGCGGGGCGGGGCGACGATGAGGCCGCGCTGGCCCTTGCCGACGGGCGTGAGCAGATCCATCACACGGCCACTGGTGCCCTCGCGCACGGTTTCCATCTTGATGCGCTCCTGAGGATAGAGCGGCGTGAGGTTGTCGAAGAGGATCTTGTTGCGGGTTTCTTCAGGAGACTCGAAGTTGATGGCCTCGATCTTGACCAGGGCGAAATATTTCTCGCCTTCGTGCGGCGGACGGACGTTGCCGCTGATGGAATCGCCGGTTTTGAGGTCGAACTTGCGAATCTGCGAGGGCGATACATAAATATCGTCGGGACCGGGCAAATAGTTGTAATCGGGCGAGCGAAGAAAGCCGTAGCCGTCGGGCAGAATCTCAAGGACTCCTTCGGCAAAGATGTGGCCTTCTTTTTCGCTCTGGGCCTGAAGGATCTTGAAGATCAGGTCCTGTTTGCGGAGCCCGCTGGCGCCCGGAATCTCGAGGGTGCGCGCAATGCGGCTCAGTTCTGTGATGTTTTTTTCTTTTAATTCAGCGATCGTCATATTCACCTGCGGTGGGCGGGATAGGAATGAGGGGAGTCCGGGAGGGGGAAGTGCTCCAAGAACAAGCAAGGCGGGGGTTCAGGCAAGCGGCAAATCGACCGCAAGTGGAACATCTCGCACAATGAAACAGAGAATCGAAGCTCTGGAATCAGAGCGGCAACAGAAAAGGCACCGCTTTAAGACCATTTTTGACACTTCAGGAAGACGACGTTAAGCAGCGCGTCGCCTTTCCATGGGTTGAGATTGATCTGCAGACGCCTTTGCCGGCGCTGCAGACCCGGGGTTGGAGCCGTGGAAACGAACCAGAACCTCGTTGGTGGTGTCCTGCAGACGGGTGTTGGGCTTGTGCAATTTCCGGGTCGCCTTGCTCGCCAATTGGCAGAGCTGATAGCGGTTGGACACGTGAGAGAGTGCCCCAAATACCAAATCAGAACGCATAAAAGAAATCTCCTTCCAAAATCTGTTGCCCGAGCGGTACTACCTGGCACCGCCGGTGCAACTGGCAGCTATATTCAGGATGCGTGCTGCCCCCAATAGCCCGCCTCACTTTTAGACGCACGAAATGAAGATCAAGTTGGAAAAAATCTTGCTTCGCTTCAGCGCTGAGCGCAACAGGCTGGTGCCGTTCAATGAATTAGATTGTCCGATCAGGACGCCCCGCACTTACGATTCCCGCTCCGGAAAAGCCAGTTGCACACGGAGCCGCACCAATTAGATGAGCCGGGGCCCAAGATTGATGCAAGGTGGATAGAAAGTGCGCGTGGTCGCGCCAGGCAATCTTCCCTATGGATGGCACTCATGAATGTATAACGAGATGAGGTACGGGTCAACAGATATTTATCGATTCCTGATGCCATGGAATCGTTGCCAATTTTCGGCGCGGATTTGGATATAAGTTACATATTTACTTAAACATACAAGGAAGATAGACGGGTCGAATTATGGGAGATGGGGCGCTCGGAAGTAACCCAAAAGTGCACCCCGCAACCGTGCATGAGGAGATGATTGGCCCGTTTTTGCCCTTCCGGCTGTGGAAAAACCGGTCAGGCCCAGTAACTCCTGTCGAGGGTTCGGTACTGGATGGCCTCGGCGAGGTGGGCGACGCTGAGAGATTCAACACCATTGAGGTCGGCGATGGTGCGCGCGACTTTGAGGATGCGGTCGTGAGCGCGGGCAGTGAGTCCCTGCTGTTGCATGGCCCGCTCGAGCAGGCGCTCGGCGTCAGGGCCGAGTTCGCAGTGGGTGCGAATCTGGCGGGTGGTCATCTGCGCATTGGAGTAGATTTTGTCTCCGGATTTAAGAAAGCGTTGCCGCTGGCGCTCGCGCGCTGAGAGAACACGCGCGCGGATTTCGGCAGAGCCTTCGGCGGCGGCTGAACCACGGAGTTCCTTATATTGAACGGCCGGGACTTCGATATGAATGTCGATGCGATCGAGGAGCGGGCCGGAAATCTTAGCGATGTAGCGTTGGATCATGGGGGGCGTGCACATGCATTCGTGGGACTTGTCGTTGAAGTATCCGCACGGCTGCGGGTATCTTTATCGCTGAACTCCCCCTGATCTACCTTCCGATTGGGAGTATAGAGAAGCAGGACCAAAAACCAGGAAATCAGGAGCCTTGACAGGCTCAGGATCGACGACCTCGTCTGAGGGGAGCTACTTGGTGAGCTGCCCGCTGGTTCGCACAACAATTTCCGGCACCCCGCGAAAATCCTTGATCACCCCCGATGCGCAAACCCTCGAGCCCATGCGCGGTAGCTCTCCTATGTTCTTCCTGTCGTCCCCCCAGACCAGGATCGTGAAGATCTGATTGGGGTAGGAGGAATCCAAATTGATGAAGGTCGGCTCTCCGCGGCTGCTCGTTGCGGTATGTTCGCTGGCAACCTTGCCGCAAACGGTTGCTTGCTCTCCCATGTGATTCTTGGCCTCCGTCGCCGGAATGGTCTGAGCCATGGCCGATGCAACGGATAGGATCAGCACCAGGTATGCCAATCGGATCGTTCTCAATTTCATTCTTGCCTCCAGATTGAACACCAAACTCGGCGGTAATTCGAAACGAATTCTGAAATCCTGCAGATTGCCATCATACTCGTAATACAGTCGGCGACGCGGGAATGTGTCAACTTCGTCGTGACCGCACCGCATCGCGGAACAGAAATGACCCGTGGAGCTCGTCAACGTTGTCTGGATGCCCTCCACCCGGCATCGAGTCGACCGAGGTGATTGTCGTCACTCATAACCGGTGAAGGTCGGTGCATCATCTTTTTATGCAGGAAGTGATTTCCCGAACACTCGATCCAAACGCGCCCGTCGAAGAGCAAGATGCTTACGAGCTCTGTCTTTCGGAATCTGACTCCCAATTCGTCGTCTCGTTAACCTACATAGCATGGAGCGAGATTGACCGTCAGATGATGTGCGAAGGATATGAGCCCCAGTATTTCGACACGCTGGAGCAAGCCAGGATGCGCTACGAAGCCTGCAGGCGGACCATTGCGGAACGAGGCTTCATCTATTCCGATATGGACCCAATCCTTTGACTTCTAAGCCGGGGGTTGTGGGTTCGATTCCCGCCTCGCCTACCACTGTAGAATCAATAGTTTAATGGAAATTGCGACCGCGTCGATCGCAAGTCGTCGCAAATGCCCCCGCCGCTTCTATGGGGGAAATCTGTAGGACCCCAAGGAAGAGCGGTGCTGGATTTGATGCAACAACTCAAATTAGTGGTTTTGGGTGATTGCGGCTCGCTATCATCGTTAGTGACGCGGAGAGTGACATATTGAAAGCCAAACCGGATAGAAAAAAGAAGATCGCCCGCTCTCGCATTGGGGTCATTCCTCTTGAAAGAACGACCAATCATTTGGTCTTCGAGTCAGATGCTCGCCATATGCCGTTCCTTGCCAAGGGAAGTGTTCACCTGGTTTGTACGTCGCCTCCGTATGCAGATCTGATTGAGTATCCCGAGAGGGACGGTCAACTCGGCAATGTAGCCAGCTATGAGTTGTTTCTCAACGAACTGGACAAGGTTTGGGCCGAGACGCTCCGCGTGTTGGTGCCAGGTGGTCGAGTCGCTTGCGTAGTCGGCGACGTCTGTGTGTCCCGTCGCAAAGCGGGTCGCCATTATGTTCTTCCTTTGACTTCAGATTTGCAGGTTCGCGCACGTCGTCTTGGTTTCGATGTCCTCACGCCCATCCGGTGGCAAAAGGTCGCAAATATCAAACTTGAAGCTTCCAAGTCGAGCAGGTTTCTCGGGAAGCCCAACCTACCGAATGGAATCGTAAAGAATGACATGGAGAGCATTCTCTTCTTTAGAAAACCCGGAGGGTATCGAAAGCCGACGCCCGAAATGGAGAAGCAGTCATTCATCTCGACTGATGACTATTCGAAGTGGTTCTCCACGGTTTGGACGGATGTGACGGGGCAATTGAGGCGAGGGCATCCAGCGCCCTATCCGATCGAAATCCCGCGTCGACTTATCAAGATGTTCTCGTTTGCTGGCGATGTTGTCCTTGATCCATTTGCTGGTACGGGATCGACTGCTGTTGCCGCCCGCGAGGTCGGACGTAACTCCATTTCAGTGGAAATAGAATCAGCGTACGTAGATATGATTCTGGACCGCCTTGAAAAGCAGAACTCAGCGTTCGCTCAGGTCAAGGCCATACGTGGGCATGATGCGGAGCCCGGAATGGTATTGAGCGCGCGTGCATGATGATTGATTCACAAGGCCCAAAGAGTAAACACAAACCTGTGCCCCCCACCGGAGTGGAACTCATTGATCGGCTTGTGGATCTGCCGGACGCTGAATGCACCGTCGAATCGTATGTAAGTGCTGTCAGTGAATACGTGAGGCGAAGTCGATCATTGGCTGCGGGTCCCAAGAAGGCGGGACAAATACGACTTTCTACAGCTCTTGGGCGTGCTCTTGTTATTGAATTGAGACGCCAATTACCGGAGTTGCGCCACGCGGTATTTGGCGAACGCAAGGTCTCTGGAGCCCTTCGCACCGTCAATGCTGACGTCTCCGAATCCCACCCGCTCGACGGCTTGCGGCTCGCAGTGGAATTGAAGCCAGTGAACTTGGCAGTGGGAAGAGCCATTTGGAATCGGTTCGGAGACATCCGCACATTCGCAGTAAATCTTCATCTCAAATTTCCATTCTGTATCGTTGGCGGAGTCTTGGCGATTCCAACATACGAAGAAGTTGGGACGAAGGAAGCGCAAGCAGCTTCAGAAGCGGAAGAAGCGTCACAAGATGGGATTGCGGTGACCCCAAGCTTCGAGGCGTCCTCGGAGGCTAGCTCCAGCCAAATGACTGAGCAGGGAAGAAGGTCGACTGTTCACTTAATAGAGCGTGCTATTGCTCGCCTCATAAGGGCTGGAGGGCGCAAAACCGAAGGCGATGCGCCTCACCTACTCGAGGGGATTGCGGTTATTGTCTACGATCCCAGTTCGGGGCTACTTGACCTAGACTTGCCACCGCCAGGCAGTGGCTTAAGATGGAATGAATTCATCGATGCTATGTCTGCCGCCTACAAGGGGAGATTCGAGGAATAGTCTTGCCTAACCTACCTGCATCACCCTTAGATGCCCAGAGCTTGACGTTGCAGCTCGAAACCGAGCGCCGGAACGTCGGATTCGACGTATATGATTTCGCTGTTCGACAGTTGCTGGATATGATCGACGGCGATGAGATCAATATCGCACCCGCGTATCAGCGCAAGTTTGTTTGGGGAACCGATCGACAATCGGAGTTCATCGAATCGGTGTTCCTGGGAATACCGATCCCAAGTTTGTTCATGGCGACTAATCAGAACTCGACGTGGGATGTCGTTGACGGAGTGCAGCGCCTGAGCACTCTCATTCACTTCTGTGGATCTCCGGAGCTTCGAGCGAAGCAACCCAACATGCATTCACCGTTGATGCTCGTAGATTTGAAGAAACTGTCCCAATTTAATGGCAAGTCCTTCGCTGGTTTGCCTCAATCGATTCAATTGCTTTTCATTAACAGGCCTCTTCGAATCACGACTCTGAATGATAAGAGCGACCTTAAAGTTAGGTTCGATCTTTTCGAGCGATTGAACTCAGGCGGGGTGATCCTGAAGCCGCAAGAGATTCGCAACTGCGTGTACAGAGGTCCCTTCAATGACAGATTAAAGGAACTCTCAAAAAGCCCCGATTTTCGCAAAGTCGTGAGATTGAGCTCAAACGACAAAAGTGAAGTTACACATGACGAACTTGTGTTGAGGTTCTTCGCATTTCTCGAGAACTACAAACAATTTGATCATAGTGTCGATGATTTCCTCACAACATATATGGACAAGGGGAATAAGGTTCAACCGGCCTCAACGACATTCGTGAAGTTTGATCAAACATTCGCATTTCTTGCTAAGGAGCTTCCGCGCGGAATTACCAGATCGAACCGAAGGATTACGCCAGCAAATCTATTCGAGGCTATTGCCGTTGGCACCGCCTTGGTTTTTGGGGCAGGTAAGCAGCCGAAGCAAGGCGTTCTGAAGCAACTGCTAAACAACGATATCTTGAAGGGCTTGACATCTGGGGGAACGAACTCCAACAAGATGGTTGTGTCGCGTATTCAATTCGTCCGAGATCGCCTCCTCTAATGTTCAAAGAGGTTTCAAAGAGCGTAACGATTCGTCTCCGTGAAGTTCGGCGATTACTCGCCCATATTCGGTTATTGGAAGAGGCAGCTCGCGACGACGGCGATAAAGTGAGCGCAGAGAATGCTGCAACTCTGCGAGGTTTGCTTTTTGTGCAGTTGTACGGAACATTCGAGTACGCAGTCGAGCAGAGCGTGCAGTTGCTTCTTCAACACCTTTCAAAGGCGGGTATACCGTACCCGCATTTTGAGCATCTCTTGGGGGCGATTACACTCGATCCGGAATTTGAATCTGCTGCCACTGTGAGACATGACAGAAAGTGGGTGAATCGCCGAGCTCTGTTGGAGAAGCAGCGCTCTTCCGACATCTGTCAAATCAATGACACGATGTTCGCCGACATGCTTCAGAGCATTTGGTTCAGAACAATCAATGACCTATTCGAGTGGCTTTGTATCACAAGTCCTCCGGTGCCTGAAGCTCGGATCAGAGGATACATCGACGATGTAACGAAACGTCGTCATGATATCGCTCACGGACGTCTGAGCCCAGGAGAGGTTGGTCGAAGCTTGACCTCCACCGACGTCAAAAAACGGGTTGATGCGATTTCCGATGAAATCAACCATATTTTCTCTTCATTCGAGAATTTCGTCGGCGCGAAAGCCTTCATCGCTATATCGCATCGATCCTCACATCTGCCGAAACCACCTTCAACAAGACGAAGGGAGGGCTCAGGCGATTCAAGGCACCGGAAGAAAAAGATCAAAAGAAAGTAGAACGTGGTTTTATTGTTTAGGGATGCCTCAGTCGCCGAACAACCGGCAATCAGCCCTCCGTTCGAGGGCGTGAATCCCTGCAAGAACGCGCGTATCAGATTTCTTGTCTGCTGATTCACGAATGCCTCCCGTTGTAAATGGATTCTATTTCAGATTCCGGTTCTGGCCGGTGGTCCGCTTCTCGGGCTTAGGCGGTTTCTTCTTGCCATCGGCAAGAGTCGCGCCGGTCGTTGCGCCACCTTCTTCGCCCAATACCCCCTCTCAGGAAGAGGAACGAGGAGCTTCTTACAAATCTTACCCAGAGCCACATCGGATACTCCATACTCCTTCGCAACGGTCTGCACAGGCGCCTTTCTTTCTCTTTCTCCCCTGACCCTGGCGATTCTGTTTCTCGCTTGTCTCTTGGAGGAAATGTATGTAAGGACGGTGGAACGTCGGGGCCTGAAAAATCATGGCTGATCTTCTTTTCCCCCGTTCCCCTGGGTGATCAGGCAGACAGGAACCCCGTTGAGTCCTCTTTTGCGCAGTTGTTTCCAGTGGGCAGGAGCCGGGAAACAGCCCGCGGCCGATCCCGGAGCGGCCCGGCGCGGTCCAGCGCGAAGAAAACAAAGGGCTTGACGCGGCTTCAATCCGGTCCGGCGGGAGTGGATTTCTGTGGTGGCACCGCGTCAAAAGAGGGCGTGGGGACGTAGTCCTGCGCTGTTCCAACTGCGCAACTCCCCCGCTCCCTCCCATCCTCTGCAGTCACGCTCTCGGCGCGCAGGAACTGGAGCATGTCGGCCAGGGTATCCAGATCCCTGCGGTGTTCTACCTCGCGGGGGATGACGTCCTCTCCGGTGATGCGGGCGGTGGCGCCGCGCAGGTAGGGCATGAGGAAGTCATGAAAGGGACGGTTCCAGCGGCGCATTCTGGTGCCTACGGCTTCCTGCTGGATGTACTGGGAGAGAGCAGTACGTTCCTGGGCGAACTTGGTGTGGAAGGGGGTAGGCAGGTAGCGCATGGGGTTAAGAAGGCCCCGGCGGCATGATTTTGGCTGCCGCGCTTCTTGAGTACATACTCCAAAGAGTAGTCAAATCCGGGCAATTCCCGCTTGACGGGTTGCCCATTCAGGAGCTATACTCACATGAGTATGATGCGCAGACCCTCTCTTTCCGCCTCCACCCCCGGCCTCGACCGCTTCGGCATCTGGGAGGGCTTCACCAAGAGCATCCAGGCCGCTTTCTTCGCCGACGAGATCCGCGAGCAGCGCGAGAAGAAGGGCTGGTCGGTCGAGAAGGCGGCGCAGCGCGCCGGCATGACCGTGGAAGCCTGGAAGGCCGTCGAGAACGGCCATCTTCCCCAGACCTGGAAAGAGGTCTGCGCCCTGGCCGAGGGAATCGACGAGGAACGCATGCTCATGGCCTCCCGGATGCTTGACACGATTCGGTACGTCGGTCCAGAGGCTCGTTTGCGGACGTTGTGTAGACGTCGGAGACCGAGGCGTTGTGGCGAATAATCTGTGGCCCTCTGTTAGAAGGCAGGACACGGTCATCACCATGCACCGGCCAGCAGCGATCGAGGGCTGGCAAACGAGGTGGATGGCATTCACGAGGCGCCGTCCCGGATTCGGCAACCGCGATCTCCTGGTAAGCCAGCCAACCAAGCTAGCCCGACTGTCCCATGAAGCTAGGAAGGCCTTTTGAAACAGGTGCTTGCGCCTCTTTGGGCACCTTGATCCCCAGGCTCAGAGCAAACGCTGGATTATGCTGTTGACATTAATTTGACATGGTTGTGATATTATTATCCATGAGAGGTTGTATGGAGAAGAGCAACACCCAAACCGGCGTCATGGAGTTTTTCATTCTGGCATTGATCGGACGGATGGGGTTGGCCTCGCTCTACGCCTTTCGGCAGGATGCAGGGCTAGAGCCTGGCGGAATCGGTCCGGCGATCAGGCGACTGGAGAGCCTGAAACTGATTACGCGGGGCGAGCCTGCCAGGCGCAGGCGAAGAGAGCTGGCTCTGACGCCGACCGGGCGCGAGTTCCTGGAGGGGCGATGGACCGGATGCATCCGCCATTACGGGGATGGAGAGTCGGTGCTGCGGTCGGCTGGAGTGGCGCTGATTATGGAGGGACCAAAGCGGGCGGCCGACTACCTGGACGAAATGGGGGCCACGCGCCGTTCAGAATCAACGGAGTTGAAGA
Organism: Occallatibacter sp.; assembly: GCA_035524195.1. GTDB lineage: Bacteria > Acidobacteriota > Terriglobia > Terriglobales > Acidobacteriaceae > Telmatobacter. Next base: position 81,133 of record DATKPJ010000045.1, on the reverse strand, counting down.
TGAGACAGGAATACCTGGATCGATCCCAAAAAGATGCGCTGTCCACCCTTGAGTGGATGCGGATCTGCACCGAGGCTCATCGACGAGATGCTGAAAGCAAAGCATTCCTGTCGATCAGCCAATCTTTGAGGGAGCGATCCAGGAACGATGTTTACAAAGAAGTATCGTCCGCCGGCAAAGGGTAGTTCTGCAAGCGCCTCGGCGCTGTGGGAGCAAACGCAACCATTTGCCGCTTTGAAGCCTGAGGCTGCCGATGTGCAGCCCCCTTACTGTAATCCAGAGAGGTCCCCCAACGGCACCACGACGGCTTGGGAGTCGGGAATCCGGAGGATGCAATGAGTCTCTCCGGACATGCACCCGATGCAGCTGCAGCCAAGCTGCCCGGGGTTCTTGCGCACAAAATCCTGTCTGGTGACCGCGCGGGGTCGAACTCGGTCGATCCGAGAGAGAAAACATCGGCGATTTCCTTATCCGGAATCGTCGAGGCCATCCTCGAGGTCGGCCGCCAGAGGAAGTCCATACTCGAGCAGATGCGGGCCGCGTTACTATCGGGCGATAACGCAACTGCGCTTCGATTCGCGCGCCAGATGTGTGGGCTGCCAGCCTAGAAGGACATCCATGAAGAAAGTGATCGAGCTGATTCGAGTGAGCACGGAAAGGCAGGCGGCTGATGATCGGGCGTCGATTCCCGCGCAGCACGCCGTCAACCAGCGGACGTGCAAGCAATACGGCCTGGACATTGTCCGCACCATCGAGATGGCAGATGTCTCGGGTGCGTCGGTCCTGCTGGCGCCCGAGATCCGCGAACTCGTTGAACTGATGAAGTCCCCCGACATCGACGGAGTGGTGGCGCGCGAATTCAGCCGCCTCATGCGTCCCGAAAACTTCGCGGATTATGCCCTGCTTCAGGCTTTTGTCGACTCCCGGTCAATTCTGTATCTTCCCGAGGGCCCGATCGACCTCAACAGCAAGTCTGGCCGTCTGATGGGGACTATCCGTGCGGCAATTGCCGGCTTGGAGCGAACCGAGATCCTGGAAAGGGTCTGGAGCGCAAAGGAAGAGAAGCGGCGTCGCGGGGAATTGGCGCAGAGTCCGATCGTGCTCCCGTTCGGAGTCGGTTATGAGCCGCACCGGGGGTTCTTCTACAAGCCGGAGGCCGAATGCGTCCGGGAAGCCTTCCGGTCGTTCCTGGGCGGGAATCAGAGCTATGCAAAGCTGGCTCAGACGGTGGGCGTGTCGCCGCGGGGGATGCATCTCATTCTGCGCAATCCGATCTGGACGGGTTGGCGCGTCATCGACAAGAAGAGGGACACGTCGAGCGCCGGCAAGTACGACGGCGTCGACGGCCGCCAGGCGGACCGCAGAAAGGTCGACCGCGCGCCTGAAGAAGTCATCCGTGTCCGGGTCATCGACGAACCACTGGTCAGCCAAGCCGACTTTGATGCAGTGCAGCACATCATGGATCTGAAGGAGAAGAAGCACTGGCGGTCCCGGGCCGATTATGAGCATCGGTTCACCTATAACGGCTTTCTGACCTGCTCGGCATGTGGCGAGGTGGTCCACACGGCCCTGGCGCGCCGCGACTACTACGCCTGCAAGGGACGGCGGGTCAGTCACACGTGTCGTTCTCGCTATATGGACCGGGTACGGCTGGAGGGGGTGCTCGACGGCCTATTTGCCCAACGGCTCACTGACCGCTGCTTCCTTTCGAATTGCGTTGCCGCCCTTCAAGAGGCGCGCACACGGGAGAGTTCAACTCTCGACGCGCACAGGCTCACCGCCGAAATAGGGGCGCTCCAGCGCAAGCGGGCCCGGGTGATTGACGGTTTTGTCGAGGGTGTCATCCTGCGGGACGATCGGAACCAGCGTCTCGCGGCGATCGACGAGGCCATGGCATCGGCGAAGGGCAAACTGGCCCAAGAGATCGTGGAACCCCCTCCCGACACTGCCCGGATGGTCGAGGCATTCGCGCCGCTTGCGGAATGGGAGTACTGGACGAGAGACCAGAAACGGCTTGTCCTCGCCACCCTGATCCCGGATATCCGGGTCGCGGATTACGAAGTTGACTCGCTTGGCCTGAGCCCGGCCCTTTTCAGCAATAAAGATACCCACACGGGCATGGGTTCATGGCGGCGGCGAGCATGAAGCGCGCGGGAAAACTGAGCGACATGGAGGCACGGGCGATGGTGACGGTGTGATCTTCGAGCGGCTGGCGCATGACTTCGAGCACGTTGCGGGGGAATTCGGGCAGTTCGTCGAGGAAGAGCAGGCCGTTATGCGCGAGGGAGACCTCGCCGGGACGGGGTACGATGCCTCCGCCGATGAGGCCGGCATCGGAGATGGTGTGGTGCGGCGAGCGAAAGGGGCGCTGCGTGACGAGACCGGCCGCGGCGTCGAGGACACCAGCGACCGAGTGGATCTTTGTGGTTTCAAGTGCTTCGTCGAAGGTGAGCGGTGCGAGGATGGACGGCAGCCGCTTTGCGAGCATGGTCTTGCCCGAGCCGGGAGGCCCGATCATGAGGATGTTGTGGCTGCCGGCTGCGGCGACTTCAAGAGCGCGTTTTGCCGTCTGCTGGCCGCGTACATCTTTGAAGTCGACGGCAAAATGCTGCAACTCGTTGAGCAGCGATTCAGTGGAGACGCGAAACGGTTCGCGCTGGATGACGCCGACGACAGACGTATTGAGAAGCTGAAGCACATCGAGGAGTGATGAGACGGGGTAGACGTTAACGCCTTCGACGACGGCAGCTTCAGCGGCATTACCCGTGGGAAGAATGAGATTGGGAATGTTCTTCTCGCGCGCGAGAACGGCGACCGGCAACATGCCGGGCACAGGACGCACGCTGCCGTCGAGGCCGAGCTCGCCCACCATGAGGAATCGGCTGACATCGCTCAACTGAAGCGCGCCATATGCGCCGAGGATACCAATGGCGATAGGGAGATCAAAGCCAGAGCCTTCCTTTTTTAGATCGGCGGGCGCGAGGTTGATGGTTATGTGCGTGGGAGGAATGAGGTAGCCGGAGTTCTTGATAGCGGCGCGGACGCGGTCGCGGCTTTCGCGGACGGCGGCGTCGGGAAGGCCAACAGTGTGAAAGATGTCCTTGTCAGTGACAACCCCGCTGTAGTCGACTTCGACATCGATAAGGTTGGCGTCAATGCCGTAGACGGCTGCGCTGAGGGCCTTGAAGAGCATGGTGAAATTGCTGCGAGTGTACCAGAGACACTTCCGGCGGCGATGGGCTGCCCATCACACAAGATGAGCAGCCTATCGGAAGGCCGAACCGGTAATCCCTCCCCGGGCCGGAGATGGAACGTTAGCGGGCGCGCTGATGTTCTGCTTCGCGCACGCTCTCATCCCTCAACGTTGCTTGTTTTCCGGTTTGCTGCACTTTTTTATCGGGTACGGACTTGCGATCGACCGTTTTGACGGAGGTCGCAGTTGTTGCTTTGAGGCCGTCGTCCTGTTTGCCGCGTGCTTCGTATCCGGCCACACCGTCTACGGCCCCGTTGGAAAGGCCTTTGCCGCCGATCATCTGCGATTCGACCAGGTGCAGACCGAAAGAAGTCTGCCAGGGACCGGAAGTATCCTTGTCTCCTTCGTCTCCAGTTCCAGTGGAGGCATTGAAGTATTCGTCGACGAGCTCCGGTGTAGCGGCGAGACGTCCGATGGAGAATGGCGGTTTTTCAAGGCTTTCCAAAGCAGCGGAGAAGGCTTTCATGTGAGTGATTTCGCGTGTCATCAAGAATTGAAGCGCGTCCACGCTTCCGGGGTCGTCGGTGTGATTCATGAGCCGCTCATAAACGATCTTGGCTCTTGCTTCGGCGGCAATATTGCTGCGCAGGTCTACGTCCAATTCGCCGGTGATCTTGAGGTAGTCGCCGGTCCAGGCGTCGCCCATCGAATTGCAGAGGGCAAGTCCGCCGCCCCCGGCGATGCAGATTAACGGGTCCGCCTCAGCGGCTTCGCGTTTCTCTTTCATGGGCTTGAGGTGCATGCGGATCAGAGCGCCGACAATCTCGAGGTGGCTGAGTTCTTCGGTTCCGATATCCAGAAGCAGGTCGCGGCGCGCCAGATCGTCGACGCAATTCCAACCCTGGATGGTGTATTGCATTGCAGCCGCCAGTTCGCCGTTCGCGCCGCCGAATTGTTCAAGCAGCATGTTGCCGAATCTGACGTCCGGTTGTCCTACGTTAATTGTGTACATCAGCTTTTTGACGTGGTGATACATGCGTTTCCTCCGGGTTCGAGATGAATTGCTACCCGCGTAGATGCGAAGATGCACGGCTTAGAGGGGTGGCGAAGAGTTGAAAATCGGATTGCTTTTGATGTCTCTTCAACTGACTGAAACTGTGATTGTTCAAGGTTCGCAGGCTACAATCGAGTGCGTGACGACGAGCCTATTCGACCTGTACAAAATCGGGGTTGGCCCTTCGAGTTCGCACACGATGGGCCCGATGCGAGCGGCATGCCGCTTTGCTCAGGGACTGGGAGAACGGGGTCTGCTGAAAAGGGTTGCGAGGGTGCAGGCGGAGTTGTACGGGTCGCTTGCGCTGACGGGCGTGGGCCACGGGACCGATCGAGCGGTGCTGCTGGGACTGGCGGGCAACGAGCCGGCGACGATCGATCCGGCGGCGATTGACTCGACGGTGGCCGAGGTGCGCGCTTCGAAACGGATCAAGCTGGCTGGAACAGAGGCGATTGAATTTGATGAGACGCGCGATCTTCTCATTCATCGCGACCAGATGTATCCGCCGGGGGCGGCGACGCAGCATCCGAACGGTGTGCGTTTCACTGCATTTGATTCGAATGGCGCGGTGGTCGAGGCGCGGACGTATTTCTCCATTGGCGGCGGATTCATTGTCGAGGATGGCGCGGATCCGTCCGGCGACAAAGGGTTAGCAACTGAAGTTCCATTTCCATTTCACACGGCTGCGGAGTTGCTGGCGACGGCGGAAGCGCACGAACTCTCGATAAGCCAGCTCATGCTGGAGAACGAATGCAGTCTGATTCGGAAGACGAGTGAACAGGCGCCGGTTGAGGTGGTGCGGAATGGGATTGAGCGGATCTGGCAGACGATGCAGGACTGCATCGAGCGCGGCATGGCGACGGAGGGAATTCTGCCTGGCGGTTTGAATGTACGGCGGCGCGCGCACGGATTGGCGGAACGGCTGCGTGCACGGGAAGTGAACGGACTGCGCGGTGATCCGCTGGCGCCACTCGATTGGTTGACGGTCTACGCGATGGCGGTGAACGAAGAGAATGCGGCGGGTGGTCGCGTGGTGACGGCTCCGACGAACGGTGCGGCGGGAGTTGTGCCGGCGGTTGCAAAGTACTACGAGAGGTTTATTCCCCAGTCGGACCGGGAAGGGAAGCTGCGCTTCTTTCTCACGTCCGCGGCGATCGGCATCTTATACAAGGAAAATGCTTCAATCAGCGGAGCGGAAGTGGGCTGCCAGGGCGAAGTGGGCGTGGCGTGTTCGATGGCGGCGGGGGGACTGACTGCTGCGCTGGGCGGGACGAATGGACAGATCGAGCATGCAGCAGAGATTGCGATGGAACACAACCTGGGCATGACGTGCGACCCCATTGGGGGCCTGGTGCAGATTCCGTGCATCGAGCGCAACGCGATGGGCGCGGCGAAGGCGGTGCATGCTTCGCGGATCGCGATGAGCGAGGCGGAGGAGCACAAGGTTTCCCTGGATCAGGTGATTCGGACCATGTATCTTACCGGTCTCGATATGCAGTCGCGGTACAAGGAAACGAGCCTGGCCGGGCTTGCGCTGAATGTGATCGAGTGCTAGGCGCAGCCGGTTCTCGCGGGAGGCGGCCAGCGGCACTGCTTGTTGTTGCCTGTCTTGCGCTCGGTATTGAGGGCTGCCGAAGCGTTACTGCTTCCGAACTGACTGGAAGCTGGATACTGGACGATTCCTCACGAACCTGGTTGCCGAACGATTGGCATGGCGTTCACGCGCAGCTCATTCTCCACGCGGATGGGACATTCGCAGCTTCGAACATTCCGGGACTTCTCGATGTCGATGACGCGACCGATCCGCACCAGTACACTGGAACGGGCCGCTGGAAGCTTGTCCACCATGAAGGCGGGCAGCAGCTATGGCTGACATTCCAATCGATTGATGCCTGGCGCAAGGGCCTTCCGTACGGAGTCGTTCTCTGGATCTCTGACGGCTGGGCAGGACCCTCGCTCGACTATTTCCTCGGCGATCCTGACCGGGGACGGCGGATCAGGCTGCGAAGGGAGCGATGAAGACTTCGAAGAGCGCCGTGACAACTTCTCAGTGCATCACGAACTTCCGGGTCGCCATCCAAATAAACGAATGGATTCCTCATCTGATCAAGCTTCGCAAGCGATACAAGGCCGACCATCGCAGCCGGCGTCTCCATCGTGTGGTGTCGCTCCTGTGTGGCACACAGCGGTGCTGGTTGCGGGCGTTCTTGCACTTTCGGCGTTTGGAGCTGCCAGGCCTGTGAAGCTGCACGGCACATCGAATCGTCTGCTTGCGTATGCGACGACGGCGACGATGGAACTGTTGATGCTGGGCTGGGTAATGCTTGGGCTGCGGCTACGGAGGATCCCGCTGCGGGCGCTGCTCGGCGACGCGCCGGCAAATCTTCGAGCCATCGTGCGGGACTTCTGGATCGCGATTGTGTTCTGGATTGGCTCGATGGTTCTCCTGGGCACGCTAGGCATCGCCTGGACGCAAGTCGAAGCCAGGATCAGACACCAACCTACGACAGCGCAGGCAGGAAAGCCGTTTGAACCAACTCCTGAAGAGCGGAAGGTCACACGAACCCTGGAACAGATCGCACCGCAGAATGGTGAAGAGATCGCATGCTGGCTGGCACTGTGCGCCCTTGCCGGATTCGTCGAGGAAGTGGTGTTCCGCGGTTATCTGCAGAGCCAGTTCATTGCGTGGTCGCATGGCGGCGTTGCGGTGGGAGTGGTGTTTTCTGCGATGGTGTTCGGCGCGGCACACGGATACCAAGGTGTGCGCAACATGGCTCTACTGGCGGTTTTCGGCGTGCTCTTCAGTTTGCTTTCGCTTTATCGTCGAAGTCTGCGGTCGTGTATTTTTGCGCATAGCTGGCATGATCTTGTTGCCGGTTTAGCATTGGGAGTGCTCAGGGCACATCACATGGTGTGATGTTGGGGGACCGAATGGAGGCGAGGGCGAAAAAATTGTTGCCACTTTTTCCACTCTGCATTCGTTTTTTGCTTGACACTGAGCATGCATGAATCTATACATTCTTCAACTGCAATTAAATTGCAGGATCGATGCAACCCATCGAAAAGGGAGAATAGGCAAATGGCAACAAAGAAAGCAGCCAAGAAGGCACCCGCGAAGAAGGCCGCGAAGAAAGCCGCGAAGAAGAAGTAACGGGTCATCCAACCAAAAAGGCAACACTGAGGGGGACGCAAAAAGCGTCCCCCTCAGTGTTTTGGGAATAGAGCTGAAAGGTGCATGAATAAAGGCGATGACGCAACGACGCTGGATTGCCGCAAATTGGGATGAAGCCACTGCAACGCTGACGGGGACGCAGGCCGAGCATCTTGCGCGGGTGTTGCGCGCCGAGGTTGGCATGGAAGCGGACGTGGTTGCAGGGGGACATGTGTTCCATGCCGAGGTTGCCGCAATCACGAGTTCAGCGGGAGCCGGGGGCACGGAGGTCCGCTTCAATCTGCTTGCGGAGATCGAAGCCAAGGCTGCATTACCCGTTACGGTGGTAATGGCGGTTTTCAAGTTCGACCACATGGAGTGGGCCATCGAGAAGGCGACGGAACTTGGGGTAGCCTCCGTGGCACCGGTGATTGCAAGGCGAACGGAAAAGCATCTGGGTGATGCTGCCATGAAGCGAGTGGAACGGTGGAGGCGCATCGCGCATGAGGCCGCGCAACAATCGAGGCGATCGGATGTGCCGGTGATTCAGGAACCGGTTTCACTGGTAGAGCGCGTGCGTGCGGAGTCGGCTGCGACGCGCATTGTGCTGGCCGAGCAGGAGCGTTCGACCACGCTGCGGAGCGCGCTGGAAGCGGCGATGGAGACCATGCAGGGAGAAATCGCGCAGTTTGAAATTGCCATTGGACCTGAAGGCGGATGGGCTCCGGAAGAGGAAGCATTGTTTGATGCGAATGGCTGGCGCGCGGTATCGCTTGGCCCGAGGATACTGCGGGCGGAGACGGCGGCGATTGCAGCGCTGGCTGTGATGGCGTCGTATCTGGAATGACAGAGACTCTGACTTAGCAGCTCTGAGAAGCGAGACCCTTCGACTTTGCTTAAGACCGAACCAGGGCCCCTGATTCTTTCCGGGCGGAGCGGACCGGATTACAACGAGACGCCGCGCTTCCAGGGGATGAAGTCACTCTGGGCATTCAATTCAGCTTTGGTCAGGTGTTCTCCGCCAGCAACTCGAATGCACAATTCAAGCAGGCTCTCAGCGCATGCGGAAGTGTCGTCCTCGCCGGTGACGATGCCGCCAGCATCGAAATCGATGATATCGGCCATGCGATCGGCCAGCGTGGAGTTGGAAGAGACCTTGATGACGGGCGCGATCGGATTGCCTGTCGGCGTGCCGAGGCCGGTGGTGAAGAGGACAAGATTGGCGCCGGCAGCAACCTGGGCGGTCACGCTCTCGACATCATTCCCAGGAGTGCATTGCAGAGTGAGACCGCGTGCGGAGACGTATTCGGGGTAGTCGAGTATGCCGCGGATCGGGGCTACGCCGCCCTTGCGCGCTGCGCCTGCGGACTTGATGGCGTCAGTGATGAGGCCGTCGCGGATGTTGCCTGGCGAGGGATTGAAATCAAATCCGGAGTGAACGGCTTTAGCGCGCGCTGCGTAGGCCTGCATGAGGTGGGAGAAGCGCTCGGCCAACTCGTCGGTCTCGCAGCGATTGATGAGTTCCTGCTCGACGCCGTGGAGTTCGGGAAACTCGGAGAGAATGCTTTTGCCGCCCAGCTCACCGATCAGATCGGAGACATAGCCGAGTGTGGGATTGGCGGAGATGCCGCTGAACCCATCGGAGCCTCCGCATTGCAGAGCCACGGTAAGGGACGAAAGCGGAGCCGGAGTTCGGGTGGCGCGATTGGCTTCAGCCAAAGCGGCGAAGGTCTTGTCGAGCGCGCGGGTCATGAGCGCGGACTCGGTACCGGAGCTCTGTTGATCAAAGATGAGAACGGGCTTGGTCAATTGGGGATCGCGGGCACGAAGCTCATCCATCAACATCGCGGCCTGAGCATTCTGGCAACCGAGGCTAAGCACGGTTGCGCCGGCGACGTTGGGGTTGTGGATGTACCCGGCAAGCAGACCGCAAAGAGCCTGGGCATCCTGGCGTGTTCCGCCACAACCGCCTTCGTGAGTGAGAAAGCGGATGCCGTCGAGGTTGGGGAAGATGCGGTCGTGATGGGTTGGAGTGTGTCCGGCCGACCGGTGTCCGTTGCCGGCCGTCTGCTGATCAATGAGTTGCCTTACATGCTGGCGATAGGTGTTATGCGCTCCGCCGAATCCCAACTCTTCTTCGAGCGCTTCTTTCATGCGATTGACATTGCGGTTTTCGCAGAAGACGAGCGGCAGAACGATCCAATAGTTGCGTGTGCCAACCTGGCCATCGGCGCGGTGGTAGCCCATGAAGGTGCGGGTTGTCCACTTTGAAGGATTCGGAAGGGTATAGGAAACGTGCTGTCGCCGGACGGAGTAGGAACCGGCGCGATGGCGAACATTACCGGTGGAGAGCAGACCGCCGCGGGGGATGGGCGCGGTGGCTTCGCCGACGACCATGCCGTACATGCGTACCACGTCGCCGGGCGCGAAATCGACGAGAGCCAGCTTATGCTTGGCGGGGATGGCTTCAATGACCGGACAGGTTATGCTGCCGCAAGAGACAGTGACGCCTGGGGCGAGTGGCGTGAGAGCGACGAGGACGTTGTCGCGTGAATCGAGTTGGAGAACCGGTTCCGGCATGTTTTCCTTTTACGTAAAAGCGCGGCCGGGGAAAAAATAGCCTGAGCAAAGGATACAACTCCGGCAAGTCGGCGACTATTATCATCCTTCAGCCTGAAAGGGGATGCGGGATGAAGGCAGTGGTGTTGCAAGGGCCGGGTGAGGTTGCGCTGAAGCATGTGCCGGAGCTGCCGCGAGCAGGTGCGGATGATATTTTGCTGCAGGTACGCAGGATTGGCCTGTGCGGGAGCGACCTGAATTCCTATCGCGGCCGGAATCCGCTGGTGAGTTACCCGCGCATCCTGGGGCATGAGGTGGCAGCGACGGTGGCGGAGTTGAACCCGGCGTATCCCGAGTGGCAGCCGGGAACCGCGGTAACAGCTTCGCCTCTGACGAATTGTGGGCGTTGCGCCGCGTGCATGCGGGGAAGGCCCAATGCCTGCCGGTTCAACGAAACTCTGGGGGTGCAGAGAGACGGCGCGCTGAGGGAGTTCATCGCGATACCGGCGGCACGGCTGTATCGTGCGAACCTCTCCTTGAAGGAGCTATGCCTGGCTGAACCGCTGACCGTTGGATTTCATGCGGTGGCCAGAGGACGCGTGGAGCAGAGGGACACGGTGGCGGTGATCGGCTGCGGAGGCGTGGGACTTGGAGCGGTTGCGGGCGCGGCATTTCGCGGGGCCACAGTGATTGGCGTGGACGTAGACAATGCGAAGCTCGAGATCGCTCGCAAGACCGGAGCCAAGCACACCATCAACACGTCGACAGGAGACATGCACGGTGAACTTACCGAGTTGACCCAGGGACATGGTCCAGATGTGGTGATTGAGGCGATTGGACTCGCGGAGACGTATCGGGCGGCGGTGGAAGAAGTGGCCTATACGGGCCGCGTGGTGTACATCGGCTGGGCCAAGGGGGAAGTCGCGTATGAAACGAGACCATTTGTGCACAAGGAACTCGACATCATGGGGTCGCGGAATGCGCAGCCTGACGATTTTCGCGACGTGATCCGAATGCTGGAGGCGAAGCGTTTTCCGGTTGACGATGCGGTGACGCATCTTGTGTCGATGGAGCAAGTGCCGGAGATCTTTGAGGCGTGGAGCCGGGAGCCTGCGCGATTCAGCAAGATTATGGTTGAGGTGAGCTGAGCACGCGTTCTCTGGCGGAGACCATCGGCATCGCGAACGAAGTGCGACGAGAACTATGCTCTCCTCGCGAGCAGCGCGCTCCTCACACTGAACACAGCCAATCCGATCACGGCTATCCCTTGCAAGATGGGACGGACGTCGAAAGGATTTCCAATCAGCCTGTCAAACGCGATGACTGGAGCCAGCCAGGCCAGGTTGCCGAAGAGACAAATCAGTGCCAACGACTTATCGCCTGGCCGCCAGACGCGCAGGAGGTTGACTGCACCCAGCAGCAGCATGGCAAGGCTGGCACAAAGAGCCCACAGCAGCACCATCGGCTGCGATTTGTACGCGGCATAGGAGCCGAATGCATGGCCGATTGCCGAAAGAATCAAAATCCCACCCAGAATAATGTCGGCCCTCTTCATGGTTCCTCCGTTTCTCTCAAAAATCCGCAACGCCTGGCAGACAAGGGTTCGTACGGCAAATCCCCTCGATCATAAGTGCGCAAAGTGGAGCAACAGGCCGGCGAGCGCGCCGCCTGTGAGCGGTCCGAGGATCGGAATGGGCGCATAGCTCCAGTTGGAGCCGCCCTTGCCGGGAATTGGAAGAATGGCGTGAACCACGCGCGGGCCAAAGTCGCGCGCAGGATTGATGGCATAGCCGGTGGTGCCGCCGAGAGAAAGGCCGATGCCCCAGACAAGGCTGCCGACGAGCCAGGGTCCGAGGCCGGCTGCCGGCCCTGAAGCGGAGACGCCATGAGAGAAGATAGCGCCAGCAACGATGACGAGGACCATGGTGCCGATGACTTCGCTGATGAAGTTGAATGCAGGGTTGGGCACTGCGCCGTGCGTACAGAAGACGCCGAGCTTGGCGGCGGGATCGGGTGTGTGCTTCCAGTGCGGTCCAAAGTGGAGGACGGTGAGAGCCGCACCGGCCATTGCGCCGAGCACCTGCGCCGACCAGTACATGCCAAGCTGTGAATAGTTACCGGTGATAACCGCGCTGGCCATGGAGATGGCGGGATTAAGGTGAGCGCCAGGGCTGCCAAAGGCCTGTGCGACGAGGACGCCGCAGAGAACCGCGAGGGCCCACCCAGAGGTGACGACCATCCAGCCGGCGTCGGCGGCGAAGGACTTGCGGAGGGTCACATTGGCACAGACGCCGTTGCCGAGCAGAACCAACATCAGTGTGCCCATGAACTCGCCGAACCAGACAGAATGCATGAAGGCTTCCTTGCTGTTGCGTCCCCGGAGCAGAAGTGCTGAAAGGGGCGCAGCCTGACAGAGTTAAGCGGAACTCCAGCATTGTGCACTGCAGGGGCTGGGTTCGCCAAGTGGATGCGGATGTGCGCGGGCGAATGGCGGGCGAGAGCGCGATGTCACCTAGGACGAGCAGCTGAAAATGTGTCACTGCCAATCATTTTGAGATGAATTCGTCCCCAGGCGCAGATTACTTCAAGCACCGGGACGAGCGTCAGGCCGTATTTCGAAATTGAGTAATAGACGCATGGCGGAACCGACCTCTGCTGGCGGCGGACGAGAATGCCGTCGCGCACGAGCTCCTGCAGGTGCCGGATGAGCATGCGCTCAGTGATGCCCGGAATGCTGCGGCGCAACTCGCTGGTGCGCATGGGGCGCTCAGAGAGGCGCCAGAGGATAGTGCCTTTCCAGCGGCCGTCGATGACGGAGAGCATGGCGTCGATGGGGCATGGAGAACATTCTTTTTTCGATACGGGCACGGATTGATTTCTCGCAAGCCGTTCATTATCGATCGCTGACAAATTTGTCAGTACATCTTCCTGAGTCAGTATAGCGCTGAAAAGAGTCTGAGCCAGAGAGGTGGTTGAAACATGACCTTATTGAATGTTGTTACGGTGGTTTGTATCGGTCTGCTTGTGGGTACTGAGTTCGCGGTGTCTGCTTTCGTCAATCCGGTGTTGTGGAAGCTGGATGGTCACGCGCGAGCTGGCGCAGTCCGCATGCTTGCGCGGGATCTGGGGTTTGTAATGCCGATCTGGTATGCAGGGAGCTTCGTATTCATGATCGTCGAGACGATCGTGCGGTGGCACAGTCCCGCTGTAACGATGCTGATTGTGGCAGGGGCAATCTGGGCTGCCGTCATTGTGCTGACGCTCGTCTTTCTTGTGCCGATCAACAACCAGATGGCAAGGATCGAGCCGGATGCCTGGACGGAGCAGACCTTGCGGGAGCATCGGAAATGGGACGCGCGGCACCGGTTTCGCATTGCGGCGCTGGCAGCGTCGTGGGTGTGCCTGCTGCTGGCGATCCAAGTGTGAAGGCGGGCCGATTCGGTGGCTAGCTGGACTCGAGCGCTGCGGGGCCGATTGGATTGTCGATCAGGACTTTCCAAGAGCCATCTGGTTGTTTGCGCATGACGGTGGTGGCGAAGAACTCCTGTCCAGATCTTGTCGCCGTAGAGCCTTTGGGGATAAGGGTCCAGCGGGAAAGGAAAAGAGCTATCTCACCGGACTCGATGACGCGCACTTTGAGCTGTTTCGCGTGGGATCCGGATTGGAGAACGGATTCGAAGAAAGCGCTGAGCTGTGCTCTGCCACGCAGGATGGTGGTGGGCCCGGCTACCAGCGCTGCGGCTTCCTCGTAGAACGCGAGTACCGCCTCAAGATCGCCGTTGTTGAAGGCGTGATCAAGCATTTTGACAACGTGTTCCGGACGATCAACGGGGGTCATGCGAGCTCCCTGGCGTGCGGTTCTCGAATTTGGGCCAATTCGTCAGCAACTCACTCACGACGGTGTGGCCGACGGTGTAGGCCGCTTCGAGCGAGGGCAGATAGGCGCTGTACGTTCCGACGCGCTGGCGGGCGAGGCTATCAGCGGCGTTCATACCGCGCGGCTGCTGGTCGAAGTTGCTCACTGCGCGCAGAATGAGGATGCGATTCCAGTCGACGCGGCCAGCGGTGGCGAGATTCTTCAGCGAGAGCAGGGTTCCGGTATCTTCCATCGCCGTGGTAATGAACTGACCCTGGCCGGCGGTGAAGTAGCTCATCCACTGGGTGGCCCAGGCATCGAAGAGCCTGCCGTGCCAATAGCGCGAAGAAGAAACTTCGTCGCCCATGCCGACGAAGGGCGGTCGCTGCGCCGCTGCGCCATCGAAGTCAGCGCGAATCTGCCTGAGCTTGTCAGGGTCTGCGAGCGGGAGGTTTTGAGTCAGCCGGAATGCCCAATCTGCGAGGCCGGAGTTGAGATGGTAGACCTGTCCTTCGAGCGGCACGGCGGGCGGTTCGAAAGGGCGCGTCTTGCGCAAAGGAAGGTAGCCGGTTGACCAGCCTGGTGGGATTTCGCGCGCGTCGATTTCATAGCCAAGGTCACCGTCGACCACCCATCTCGCCCAGAAGGCGGATCCGAGAGAGGCTCGATTGGGCGTGGCCCCGGCTATGCCGGCAACGATCCAGTAGGCATGACGCAGATCGAAGCGTGGATCAAGGCCCAGGGCCATGATGGAGGCCGCGGCATTGGCCGTTCCCTGCCCGGTGAGAACGGCCATTTCTCCGGAGTCGTTCATGCGAACAGTGTGATAGGCGGCGGGCAACTGGTAGATGCGGTCGAGGTGGTCGCGCTCGACCCAGTACTGCAGTTCGCCGGGAGTGTCGCCGGTGTCCTGACCCACTTCAAACATCGCGACCACGACAACCTTGACCACAATGGGCCGAGGCCTGGCGGCGGCGACAGCGGCGACATAGAGAAGCAGGGAACAGGAAAAGAGGGCTCGAAGTACGGGCTTCATTGATTGCGATGGTATCCGAACAGGCTGTGAAAATAGAGATGGAACTGGAATGGCGAGTTATACCATGGGAGCATCGAGGTCATGCTGATGGATGCGAAGGCAGGTTTTGTGATTGCAACAGTGGCGGCAGTATGCGCGCAAATGGCGACGGCGCAGCAGCAACCTGCGCATCATTGGGCGATTGTGGTGCATGGCGGGGCGGGGGTGATCGAGCGGTCGAAACTCGGGCCTGAAGGCGATTCGGCGTATCGCGCTGGAATCAGAAAAGCGATCGAAGCCGGGGCAAAGGTGCTCGACCAGGGTGGCTCGTCGCTGGATGCGGTCGAAGCGGCGATACACGTGTTCGAGATCGATCCGCTGTTCAACGCGGGACGCGGCGCGGTGTTCACTTCGGAGGGCAAGAATGAAATGGACTCGGCGATTATGGACGGGTTCACGCTGAAGGCGGGTGCGGTGGCCGATGTGACGCACACGAAGCATCCCATCAGCCTGGCGCGGGCGGTGATGGAGAAATCGCCTTACGTGATGATGGTTGGGCCGGGGGCGGAGGCATTTGGAGCGAGTGTCGGAGTAGAGCAGGCGGATCCGAGCTACTTTTTCACGGAGAGCCGCTGGCAGTCTCTGGTGAGGCAGTTGACCAAGGAAGGGAAGCCGGTCCCGCCGCGGCCGATTGGAGCGCCTCCTCCGGGGCCGACGGTTCCTGTGGGAATGTTGGAGGAGGGACCGGACACGCACATGTATGGAACCGTGGGCGTGGTCGCGCTGGATAAGGAAGGCCATATTGCAGCGGGCACGTCAACGGGCGGACTGCAGGGCAAGATGCCGGGGCGCGTGGGCGACTCACCGATCATTGGCGCAGGGACCTATGCATCGAATCAGTCCTGCGCGGTGTCGGGGACGGGGACAGGCGAGTTTTTTATCCGGCTGGGAGTAGCGCGCGAGGTATGCAATCTGGTCGAGTTCAGGGGAATGCGGCTGCAGCAGGCGGCCGATGAAGTGATTCACAAAGAACTGGAGGCACTGCATGGAGACGGAGGAGTGATCGCGATTACTCCGGATGGACAGATGGCGTGGAGCTTCAATACGCCAGGGATGTTTCGCGCCAAGCTGGCCGAGGGCGGGAAACTGGAGATCGGTGTATATAACGACGAGCCGTAGCGCCTGAACTGCGCGCTCTGGTTCGCGCCCATCTTCTGCTGAAGCGGTACGGGCAGCAGGTCTGCAAAGCGACAAAGCCGAAATGCGATGACTGCGAGATCAATGCACATTGCGCTGATTTCAACGGAGCGAAGTGCGGTGGCGGTCGTCAAAATGAGATGCAAGCGACTGCACGATAGGGCTAGGAGTCTTGACATGACACTGAAATTCACCACGTCCTACGTCGAAGACGCTCTGGAGATTTTTCGCTATTACAAGAAGCTTGGCGAGCGCGCAATGAACCAGGTGGCTGACAAGGACCTTTTTACTGTGCTTGACGGCGAGGCGAATTCAATCGCGATCATCGTGAAGCATCTAACGGGCAACATGAGATCGCGCTGGACTGATTTTTTGAGAACGGACAGAGAGAAGCCGAACCGCAATCGTGATGCGGAGTTCGTTGATCCTCCGGCGACGCGGGCGGCATTGATGGAAGAGTGGGAAGACGGATGGAACTGCCTGTTCAGGGCGGTCGAACCGCTGACGGATGCGGACCTGGGACGGAAGATCACGATTCGCGGCGAGCCTCATTCGGTGCTGCAAGGGATCAACCGGCAGTTGGCGCATTATCCGCACCACGTGGGTCAGATCGTGCTTCTGGCGAAGCACTTTGCCGGCGATCGATGGGAATCGCTAAGCGTTCCGCGGAATCAGTCGGCGGAGTTCAACCGCAAAGTGGCGTTGGGAGAAGCGAGCCAGCGATGAGCGAGAGTCGATGAAAAAAGCCATCCACAATCGGATGGCTTTTTCATTAAGTGGAATGAATCTTGAAAAGCGATCAAGGCTGAAGAGGTACACCTTCTGAGCCGGAGTTGCGAGCCTGAGCTTTCTCAGCGAGGACCTGATGGGCGTGGTTTTCGAGAGCCTGGGCCTCGGGAATGAAGGTGAGAGCTTTCTGAATCATTGGATCCCATTCGGCAAGAACGCGTAGCCCCTGTTGCTCACCGAACTGGCTGGTGACCAGGTTTTCTTTGATATTGATCTTGACCCAATCCAGGACACCGTTCAAGTCGGCTTCGGTCCAGGGAATGTTCTGGCTGGTAAGGAAATCCTTGAACGATTTGATGACTTCATCGTTCACCTGGAAATCCTTGTCGACGGTGTGGTTGGCGAGGTAATAGGGCGCGAAGTGGAAGAACGCGTAGCGATAGAGCAGTTCGTCCTGAAAGTCGTTGCTCTTTGGAGTTTCAATCTTCTCGTCCGGGGTAATGCCGCCGCCACCGTAGACGGTGCGGCCCGAATCAGTGAACTTGACTTCGCGGTTCGACGAGTTTGGGGCAAGGGCACCAGCGTGATTGTAGTAGTAGTCGTAAAGCGAGACGCCGTTGTAATTGCGCTGGATGAGGCGGCCTGACGGCGTGTAGTAGTGATAGGTCGTCAAAGCGAGACCGGTATCCTGGCTGAGGTTGTAGACGGTCTGCACCAGGCCCTTGCCAAAGGTGGTTTCTCCGACAATCAACGCGCGATCGTGATCCTGCAGTGCGCCGGAGACGATTTCAGCCGCCGATGCGGTGTTGTGGTTTACGAGCACCACAATGGGGAACGTCTTGCCATCGTTGCCGTGGGTCGCGGTATAGACCTGGTCTGGATAGGCGCGCCCGCGCTGCGAGACGATGACCTGTCCCTTGCTGAGAAGGTGGTCGCAGACTTCGACTGCCTGGCTGAGAAGTCCGCCGGGGTTATTACGGAGGTCGAGGACGAGGCCTTTCAGGTTGGGAAAGCTGTTGATGGCATCGATCACCTCCTGTCCCGTGGTTTCCTGGAACTGAGTGAGGTGAATGTAGCCGATGCCCGGACGAATCTCAAAGGCAAGGTCGACCGAGGGATGGGGAATCTCATCGCGGACGAGGTCGAAGACCAGTGGCTTCGGCTGGCCGTCGCGAATCATGGTGACCTGAACGTGCGTACCCTTGGGTCCCTTGAGCGCCTTGGCGACCTGATCGGAGGACATGCCCTTGGCCGATTTTCCATCGATGGCGAAGATTACGTCGCCGGGCCGGATTCCGGCGCGAAACGACGGCGTATTCTCATACGGCGTGATGACATAAACCTTGTCGCCCTGCTGCTGGATGACCATGCCAACGCCGTAATAATGACCGCGCTGATCTTCTCGCATGCGGGCGTAGGCCTTGGGGTCATAAAAATTGGAGTGCGGATCGAGAACGCGGAGCATGCCCGGGATGGCGCCATCGTAGATGGCTGCATCGGCTTTGTCGCCGGTGATGGGCTCGGCGTAATTCTGCTCCACGAGGGCATACACGTCGGTGAAGGTCTTGAGGCTGTCGCGGATCTGGCTCTCATCCTGCGAGGACTGTGCGCCGACCTTGCGCTGCATGATGCTGCCAATGGCTGCGCAGACGGCGAAGAAAAGAATTGTAGTTACGAGTGCCCGGCGGGCGCGGGGAGTCATATGCGGGAGGAACCTCCGGACGTCAGGTGCGGCAGGCGCCGTGAAGGTGCCTCGCAAGGCGGTCTTGTGAAGAAGTATACCACTGGTGTTGGACGGCGGCAGGAGCGATTCGGGTAGCCTCTCTGGGGCCGAAAGCGAGTGAGAATGCCTGCGCCGGCCTGCATCTCGCGCGGGTGAGCTGCGCGGATTGAATCGTCCTGCCTGCCCTGGGGCCAGTGCTGGACATCGCGCTTTTGCTATCCGGGCATTTACAATGACGTCTATGCTTCAGGTGGAGTTGTTTTCCGCCGCGATTGTGCCGACCCTATGAATTTGAGAATTCTTTCGATTTCCGCGACGCTGGTGTGTGGCACAGCGCTGCTTGCAGTTCCCGCGATGGCGCAGACACGTCAGAGCGCACCGGGAAGCCCGTATGGCGGCACAGTGGTGGAAGAAATCGTCGCCCAGGTAAATGACCAGGTCATTACCACTTCAGACTACAACCGCGCGATGAAGGAACTGGACGAGGAAGAGCGCCAGCGCGGTGCGTCGATGCAGGAGATTTCAGAGGCGCACAAAGATCTGCTGCGCAACCTGATCGATCAGCAACTGTGGCTCTCAAAAGGCAAGGAACTGGATATTACCGGTGAGACCGAACTGGTGAACCGGCTGAATGAGATCCGCAAGCAATACAAGCTGGGATCGCTGGAAGACCTGGAAAAGGCTGCCGAGGAACAGGGAGTCTCGTAT
Source organism: Occallatibacter sp. (assembly GCA_035524195.1). Classification (GTDB taxonomy): domain Bacteria; phylum Acidobacteriota; class Terriglobia; order Terriglobales; family Acidobacteriaceae; genus Telmatobacter. Next base: position 61,948 of record DATKPJ010000045.1, on the reverse strand, counting down.
GAGGACTTCAAGGCCAACATTCGCAACCAGATCATCACCCAGGAAGTGATGCGCGAAGAGGTAGGCCGTAAGATCTCGATGACTCCCGGCGAAGCGGAGCAGTATTTTGAAGAGCACAAGCAGGACTATGCGAGACCGGAGAGCATCCGGCTTTCGGAGATTCTTGTGTCGACGGGCCCCTCGAACGGTGCAGAGACAGAGGATCCGGCAAAGGTTGCGGCAGCAAAGGCCAAAGCGGACGATATAGAGGCCAAGCTGCACAGCGGTGCGGATTTCAGCCAGCTAGCCAAGAGCTTCAGCAACGGAACAACGGCGGCGGAAGGGGGCGACCTGGGGAGCTACAAGCGGGGCGAACTCAACAAAGTATTTGAGGATGCGACGTTCCCGCTGAAAGTCGGGGGTTATACGGAGCCGATTCGCACCAAGCAGGGATTTGTGATTTTCAAAGTAGTCGATCACACCCCGGGTGGAGTTCCGCCTTTCAAGGATGTGGAGCAGGACGTTGAGCAGGCCTATTACATGAGCAAGATGGAGCCTGCGATGCGCGACTATCTGAAGGAGATGCGCCAGGAAGCCGCGATTTTTATTCGGCCGGGGTATGTGGATACGGCGGCCACACCCAACGAATTGCATCCCACCATCAGTTACAGCGCGTATACGCCGCCTTCGGCCAAGAAGAAGAGAAAGGTAGAGCGGACGCGATTCCGCGAGACAACTCGCACTTTCCGCCAGAAGTCACCGCAGGCAGAAGTGGCGCAGTCTACAGCGAAACCGGAGAAGGCAAAGAAGGAAAAGCACGCAAAGGAACAAGCCTCACTGAAGCCGGGCAAGAAGGAAAAGATTCGATTCGGCAAAGCTCCGCAGGAGACGCTGCCCAATTCTCCGGCGATGCAAACCGAGGATGCGGGCGGGGTGCCAAGTGAGGTAGCGAACGCGGATACGAGTCCGGACAATCCGCTGGTGGACGAGCCAAAGCCGAAGAAGACGCGCTTCAGCGATCGCGCGCGGGAGCCGAAAAAGGCCAAGACGAGGACGAGTGCAAAGAAAAAGGCGCTCACTCCGACACCGCCCGACGCGGCCGAAGTAGCTGACCGCCAGGTGCAATCGGCGCCTCTTGGACTGGCAGGCGACACGTCGAAGAAGAAAAAGAAGAAGGGAACGACGACGGGGGAGAAGACGCGCTTGAGCGACGAGAAGAAGAATCCGCCGAGTCAAGAAAAGCAACAGGAGCAGCAACAGCAGCCGACGCCGATTGCTCCCGTGCCGGGGGCCCCGGCACCAACGGGCACTCCGCAACCGTAGTAGTCGAAATAGGAGTTCAACGCGTTACGGGCTGGGAATGCAGATTCCCGGCCCGTGGTGTTTTGGGATGAGTGCGATGGTCAAGTCTCAGGCGGTTTTTCCAGGAAGCACGGTATAGCGGCGGCGAATGATCCAGAGGAGGATACCTACCAGAGCCCAGCCGGTGCCCGCGATCTTGGCGAGGGGGCCGAGATTCCACCACAGGAATGCGCAGGTAAGAAAGCCGCCCAGGGACAAGAGCATGGGAAACCACTGCGCGAAGCGGCCTTCACGCCAGCCGCGCATCATGGAAGAGACATTCACACCCATGAAGGCAAGAAGGGCGCCGTAGTTGAGCAATTCGGTGCCGAGCTGGTAACTGAAGACGAGCGCGCCGGCCAGGCAAACGGCGCCGATGAGGATGACGTTATTGCGTGGGATGCGAGTGCGTGGATGGACCGCTGCGAAGAAGCGTCCAGGAAGCGCTCCATCCTGGCCCATGTTATAGAGCAGGCGCGCCGCACCCATGTGCGAGGCCATGCCGGACCCCATGTTGGCGAGCAGCAACGACGCATTGACAATGAGAAACAGGATGGGACCGCCCATGCGCCCTGAGACATACACGTAGGCGGTGTCGATGTCGGGGAATGCCATGCCGCGCGGCCATACAAGTTGCGCCGCATACACTTCAATGCTGGCCAGCACCCCGGTAGCGAAACATGTGATCACGATGGCGCGGGGAACGCTGCGGCCAGGATCCTTTGCTTCGTCGGTCAGCGTGGAGATGCCGTCGAAGCCGATGTAGGCAAGCACAGCGATGGAAGTGCCACGAAGCAGGCCTCCGGTATTAAAGGTGGAGGGATCGTAGAACGGGTGCAGGAAGAATGATGCACCGGGATGGGAGAGATGCAGGACCCAACGGACCGCAGCGACCAGTACGAGAACAATGACAATGCCCAGGGCGGCAGCCATGCCGGCGTTGATGCGAGCGGAGGTCTCGACTCCGTTGCAATTGAGGGTGGTGAAGAGGACTGCGAAAAAAATGGCCCAGACAATGTAGGGCACCTCCGGCAGGAAGTTGATGGCCGCGCGGCTGCACCAGATGGTGCAGATCAGGGGGTTGAGAACGTAATCCATGACTAGGCACCAACCGGTGAGATAACCGAGGCTGGTATGGATCTCCTTGCCGACATAGAGGAAAGCCGAGCCGCCGTGGGGATATGCGCGGGCCATGCGGCCGTAACTGATCGAGGTAAAGAGCATGGCCACCATGGCAAGCAGGATGGCAAGGACAGCATGGCCGCGCGTCTCTGTGTAGACGACGCCAAATACCGGCATGGGCGCCGTCGGCTGGATGAGAACAATCCCATAGAGAAGCAGATCCCAGAAGCTCAAGCTGCGCTTGAGGCCGACGCCTTCGGGGCGGGTAGTTTCCGATGTGCCGGCCATGCGGGTTCCTAGCGGGCCGCCATGCCAGCGGTGGGAGTCAGGGTGATTGAAGCGACATTCCAGCCATCCACATGAATGACCGGCGAGGACGAATCGTTGTCAGGCAGCTGCGCGGTGAGCGTAGTGGATTCGCCCGGGGTGAGCTCGATCCAGTTATCTGACCAGAAGACGGGCGCGATCAGAGCTCCGGAAGTTGTGCGTGCGGCGGCACGAACCTGGAAGGCGAGCTTGTCGGACGTGTTGTTGAGGTGAAGGTGAACTTCGCGGCCGTTCGCGGTGGTTTCAATATCCGCGGTAGCCTCCAGACTGGCCGCCGGAAGGTTTGTGAGCGCAGAGAGATCGGCGTGACGCAAGGCTGGAGTGGTGGTGTATTCGGTGCGTTCCCAATCGAATGTGGTGAGCGTGCCGGGCACCCAGTAGAAGTTGTGGCTTACGACACGGCCGGAGCCGTCGGTAAGAGTGAGGTCGATAAAGAAGATGCGCTCTGACCCGGAGTACAGACTATCGGGAATCTGGAAGACGCGCTGGGAACTGTCGGAGGCGGCATCGACCGGAGCATCAGCCTTGTAGAGCTCCTTCCATGCGATGTCGTGGACATTGACGGTGGCATGGAGGCCCGTAACGGGCTTGTAGGTGCTGTTGACGACGACGATCGAGCGGTCGTCGTAGGAGTACTGGATGTGGAGCGGCTCGCAAGCCTTCTTGGCGCCGAAGTATCCGCCTCCTGCATCGAGGTAATAGTCGTAAAGATGCCAGATCATCGAAGGCCAGGCATTGTTGAGCATCCACTGAATGACGCCGGTGGAGTCATATTTGTTCTTGCTGTACGCCTCAAACATGGCACGCTCGGAGTCGTATTCCATGGTCTGCGCCATGCGCGTGTAATCAGCGGCGGAATGAGGAGTGGCGTAGATGGCGTCCATTGCCTCGTTGAATACGTTCAGGCTGGTGAATCCACCACCGCCATAGTGCAAGCTCCAATCGGCAGTGGGCGGCCAGGCATTGGGATCGGGTAAAAACTTTTCGCGGCTCGCGAGCGAGGGAATCGCAGGGCCGGGGCTGGTTTCAGTGTTGAAACCCACCGCTCCTCCATAGTGAACCCCAAAGTACCAGTAACTTGGCGCGACCCAGTCGTATGGACCGGTCATTTTGACTCCGCTTTCGCCAGTGACGGTGGTCGGCGTCGATGAGGCAGAGGAAAGGATTGGATTGGGCCAGTGGGTTTCCGCCTCGACTTTCAGGTATGCGGTTTCAACGTCAGCGGGAGGCGGGTTGTCGCTGCCGTTAAGCCAGACAAGCAGGCTGGGATGTTGGCGAAGGCGCAGCATCTGCGCACGCAGCGAGGCTGTTGCGATCTGCAGGTCCTCCGGTGTCCATGACTTCCAGCGCTCCCAGTGGTCGCAGCAGCACCAACCCAGCATCACGAGAATGCCTTCACGATCGGTGAGGCGGAAAAAATCGTCGGTTTCGAGCTTGCCTTCGAGGCGAATGGTATTGAGGTGCATATCGCGGACGAGGTGAATCTCATCGCGAAGGCGGGTTTCGTTGGTGCGGAGGAGCATGTCCTGCGACCAGCCGGCGCCACGAATGAGGATCCGCTTGCCGTTGACCCGGAACAGCCGGCTGCCGTTGGTTGTGAATTCAGAGGTGATCTCGCGAATACCGAAGTCCACGGATTGCTCGTCGCTCACATGTCCCTGCTCGCTGAAGCTCATCTTCAGCTGTTCAAGGTGCGGGTCGCCCATCTGGTAGGGCCACCAGGGCTTTGGATTGTGAATGCGCAGGGCAGGAAATTGTTGCGGCGAAAAGACGATGGCGCGGTCCTCGTTGGCTGCCAGCTCGACGGATTGTTCGAATTGCGCGCCCGCGGCGGTTCCAGAAACAACGCCTTTGATGGCGTGGTCACTCGCATTGTGCAACTCGGCGTAAACGGTGAGGTCGGCGACAGCGAGTGTGTCATCTTCAAAATGCGTGACTGCCATGGGCGAACGGAGCGTGACGGGGCCGGAGGTGACCAGATTTACCGCGCCCCACAGGCCCATGTCCTTGTCCGGAGGGCATGGATTCCAGTCGACCCAATTGATCCCGAGGTCTTTGTCGGTCGGGGCAAACGTCTCAACCGCGAGCACATTGGATTTCCCCGGCTTGAGAACGTCGGTGACGTCGAAGTCGTAGGTGCGATAGGCACCGGCCACCTTGGTGGCGTCGGCGACCTTGTGGCCATTCACCCATATCTCGGCGCGATAGTTGATGCCGCCAAAGTGCAGCCAGAAGCGCTGATTATGCGCTGCGGCTGCGGGGGCCGTGAATTCGGTGCGATACCACCAGCCGCAAGCGTAAGGGCTGTCAGGGGACATGGGCAGATTGGAGAAATTGCGACCGATTGGATAGGTGGTGCCGGGAATCTTGCGCAAATTGTCGCCGAAATACGGATCGGGAAAGACACCGTCTGCGGTCTGCGCAGCGAGAACGGTGCTGGGGACGGAGGCCTTGAGCCAGCCGTCTGCTGCGAATCCCGGCGCCGAGATGGCTTCCCCGGCAGCCTGCAGCTTGCAGGCTGATTGCAGCCGCCAGCCATCGTGGAGCGGGGTCACCGTTTGTGAATGCAGAGCGAGAGGCAAAATAAGCAGCGCGAGAAGCAATGGCGATCTGGAATGTGTCATGTGTCTCACAAATTCTTTCGGGCCAAGGAACGGTTGAAGTTCAATGATTCGTTCATTCAGGTTTTTCGCCAGTGTCTGCTGTTGCGCTCATGTGCGAACGCCAGCAATGGCTTTTTGTCTTGATGGCGCGCAGGTCGACTTGCGCACGACGAGTTCAGGCATCGCTTTGTGCAGCTTTGGCCGTGAGACGGCACCCGGCCCTCTTGCGTCGAGAGCGCGAAGAGCCCAATCCACGGCCTGCAGTCCCATCTCTTTCAACGGCTGTCGCACGGTAGTGATGGCCGGGGTGGAGACCAGCGCCGGCAGAACATCGTCAAAGCCAAGGACGGAGCAGTCTTCGGGGACGCGCACGCCCGCATGGGTCAAACCGCGCACGACGCCCAGCGCAGTGAGATCGTCGAAAGCGAGGACGGCGGAAAATGGGCAGGCCGCGGCAAGCATCTCTTTTGCGCAACGCATTCCACCCTCGAAACTGGAGATGGAATCGACGAGGTTGGGAAGTTGAAAGACAAGGCGGGAGTCGAGGTGAATCCCCATTTCGGAGGCGGCTCGCTGCACTCCAGCCCAGCGCGGGGCGCTATCGAAGAGTTCCTCGGGGCCGCGGATGACCGCGATGCGGCGATGGCCCAACTCGCAGAGATGGCGCATGGCGATCGCGCCGCCGGCCTCGTTGTCGACGAACACGGAACTGATTCTGCGGCGGGTGAGGTCGCGGCCCACGATGATGATGGGGACGTGATTCTTCTCGATGTCGGCAAGAAGATTCGTTTCCTCGAAGATCCAGCTGGCGATTACGATGACGCCCTCGGCGCGGCGCTCGAGAATCATTTTCAGGTAGGTATCGAAGAGTTTGCGCTGGGTTTGCGCATCCATCAGCAGGGGCAGGTAATTGGAGGGGTGCAGTCCGGATTGAATTCCGCGCACGATGGGAATGCAAAACGGGTCAGTGAGGTCGTAGGCGAGCACACCGATGGTCTGGCTATGACGGCGGCGCAGCGAGCGGGCAAATGCGTCCGGATGATATCCGAGTTGCTTTGCCATGGACCTGATCTGTTCACGGGTGGTAGCAGCGACGTTCTGCGAAAGAGGCGCTTCGCTCAACACGATGGAAACCGTGGAGACAGAGAATCCGCAGGCGCGTGCAATGTCGAGCAACGTAACGTGGCCGGATTTTTGCTGAGGCAAGGTTTGCCTCCTTCGCGCACCCGTCTGCCTGCCGCCTGTTGCGACAGGGCGGCGCTGCGTTTTCCGCCGAGCGGCTGCGACGCCCCGATCAAGTGCGGGGCCGTCTTTGGTCGCCGAAGCGGGCCGATCTTTTCTCTTGACAGTCGAGGCGTTTGCTCCTAGATTTGCAGTTCTAATATTCAAACGTTTGAATGTCAACAACAAACTACGGAGATGGCCAATGAAAACCCGGAAGCCAAGCGCCCACATAGTGCGCACTCTTCTCTGCGTTTCGTTCCTTGTTCTCTGCATCTGCGGGACTGGCCTGGCCCAGGCGGGCAGAGGCGGGATCAGCGGACTCATCACCGATCCGACCGGGGCGATTGTCCCGGGCGCCAAGATAACGCTGCAGGATCAGGCAACCGGTGTGAAACTCTCCACGGTGTCAACGGCGGCCGGCCTCTATTCATTTGTCTCTCTTTCGCCCGGGAGCTACCAGGTGACCGCGAATGCCAAGGGGTTTGAAACGGCAGTGCACAACAATGTGCGGGTGACCGTGGACCAGGTTTCGACTGCCAACGTGACTCTGACACTTGGCAAGGTGACCGAGGTAGTGACAGTCAACGAAGCCACATCCCTTGTGGACACCAGCAACTCGACCGTGGGCCAGTTGATTTCGGCCGATACCATCGACCGCGTTCCGCTGCTCACCCGCAATGTGTTCGACCTGATCCAGTTGAGCGCCGGTGTGACGCCGGCGAATGGCGCGCCCAATTCTTCCAGTTCATTTGCGATTGAGAACATATCGAGCGGGCGTCCGGGCGTGGATGTTTCCTCCTACACGATCAACGGCGCCATTGTGGGGTCGGTCTATTACATGGTGGATGGCAGTCCTCTGGGAATCGCAGAGAACAACGTGGGCGCCATCATTCCGGCGCTGGATATTCCCGAAGACGGAGTGGACGAAACGCGCGTTGAGACACAGAACACCCCTGCCTCATACCAGAGCGGCGGGGCGGGTGTGATCAGCCTTGTGACCAAGTCGGGCACGAATCAATTCCATGGGGATGCGTTTGGGGTTTTCAGGCCTAATGTGCTGGCGGCGAATGAATACTTCAACAAGCAAAGTGAACTGAGCAACGGGACTTCGAATACGCCCCCTGCATTCCATCGCTACCAGGAGGGAGGATCGATCGGCGGACCGATTCTGCACAGCAAGCTCTTCTTCTTCGGCGACTACGAAGCAACGCAGCAGCAGCAGTTTGATGGGTCGAACTACTTTACAGTTCCGACGACGGCGGAGCGCACGGGCGACTTCTCGGCGGACTCATTCACCATTTACAACCCGCTGGTGCCTGACAATCCGGACGGAACCCGCCAGGCATTCGGGGGCAACGTAGTCACCAATCCCAATCCGATTGCACTGAAGTTTCTTTCGGAGTTTCCCAAGTGCAATTTTCCTGATCCGAGCACGTGCGACTCAAGCTCTGACGACGTTTCGCTGAACTACTTCAAGCCGGGCCTGGACCCGACCACGGCGCAACGGTTTGACATTCGCATGGATTGGGACAAGAGCGAGAAACAGCGCATCTTCGGGCGTTTTTCGTTCGATCGGCTGTTCAATTCCACGTTTAACGCGTTCGGAAACATGTGGGACCTGAACTACGCGCAGAATGTCACAAACGGGCGCAACGTTTTGCTGGGCGATGATCTGACGCTGAGCCCGAGCACCTTTGTGCAGTTGCGTTACTCGTTTACCCGCCACTACGAAAATCAAGGCGGGGATCCTTCGCAGGTTGGCTTTGACATCACCACACTTGGGTTCCCGGCCTCACTTGCCTCGCAGGAGGTCTACAAACTATTGCCGTTTGTCATCTTCAACGACAACGGCAGCGGGATTGGTGGTACGGCCGACTACAACACGTTCCAATATGCAAGTGAAAACAGTGACGCGGATGCTTCGATGACGAAAGTGGTTGGGAAGCACGAGATTTCTGCCGGGTTCGAATATATGAAGCGGTTTTTGAACGTGGGGCAACCACCCGCGCCATCCGGATCCTACCTTTTTGATATTTCGGCCACGGACCAGACAGTGAGCTCGGCCAACGGCGGCAGCGACTTTGCATCTCTCCTGGTTGGAATGGGAACAACGCCAGGCAGCGAATCGAGTGACTACCCCAATTTCACGAAAGACCTGTTTGCCGCCGAATCGAACCCATACTATGCCGCTTTTGTTGAAGACACGTTCCGGCCCAACAAAGCGCTCACCATTACGGCGGGGCTGCGGTGGGATATCTTTGGCGGCAAAACGGAGCGGCACAATCGGTTCGAGTATTTCGATCCGACCGCGACCAATACCCTGGACGGGGTGGCATACACCGGCGCGGAGATTTACGCGAGCAGCGGCAACCGCTCGCCCTTCACCACCAATCTGACGAACTTCGGGCCGCGGCTGGGCTTCTCGTGGCAGGCGGCGAGCCGACTGGTGGTGCGCGGCGGGGCTGGCTTCTATTACGGTCCCAGCGCGGAGATGGTGGGCGGCACGGGGCTCGACAGCGACGGATACTCGTCGCAAACCACGTGGAACGCAACCAACTGGAATGAAGATCCGAATACGATTGCATGGGATTGCGCGAATGCGAACGTGTGCAGCGGCGATCAGGGCAATACCGTGGAAATCAGCTCGATCAGCAACCCGTTTCCTAATGGTGTTGTTCCGACGATCAGTAATCCGACCGGCCTGGGGAACAACCTGGGCAATAGTCTCAGCGTCATGCTGCATTCGCAACGCACCGTGACCACTTACAACTTCAACTTTGGGCTTGAATACGAACTCCCGCACCAGGTGGTGCTGAGCGCAGGGTATGTGGGCAGCCGAGGTTTGTTTCTCCCGTTAGGGGCATTTGATTTGAACCAGTTGGACCTGGGCACGATTGCGGCAAACCAGGATGCTCTGCTGAACTCCAGCGTTCCCAACCAGTGGGAGGCAATTCAACCCTCTACCAATGCGAATTATGGTTCGCCGACGGTGCCGCTATGGGTCTCGCTGCAGGAGTTTCCGCAGTTTGGCAACGGCAGTTATGGTTCAGGCAACGGGGTGGTCGTGCACGGCTATCCGGGCGGCGACTCGGAATACAGCTCGCTGCAGACCAAGGTGCAGAAGCGCTTGACACAGCACTTTACCGCGCTGGCGAGCTTTACGTGGGCCAAACTGATGACCGATGATGGCAATCCGCCGCTGGGGTTTGTCGGGACCCACAACGGCTCGCCGCAGGATGCAAAGAACATCAGTCTTGAGCACTCCATCAGCCCGCAGGATGTGAAGTATCAGTTCACGGGCCAGGCTTCGTATGACCTGCCAGTGGGTCATGGGCGCTCAGTGAATCTGAACGGCGCGGGCGACGCCATTCTGGGGGGATGGACGGCAAACATGATTGCCTATCTGAGCACGGGAGTGCCCGTTGCCTCGCCGAGCGTAGGCGCGGGGACATCCTATTTCAACCAGAGGCCGGACTTGACCTGCAACCCTGGTAGCGGCGCTCCACACACCGCTGCGACGTGGTTCAATTACAACTGCTTCGCCATTCCCAGCAGCCCATTTGTGGCCGGCACTGCCCCCGCGTATCTTGACCATGTTCGGACGATGGGGGCGAATGACTTTGATATCTCGCTGTACAAGCACTTTACCTGGGGCAAGGAGAAGGATATCCGGTTCGAGATTTCGTCTTACAACATAGCCAACAGAGCGCAACTGGGAACACCCGGCACGCCGAGCATTACGGCGGTGCAGAGCGATCCTTCGCAGGCGGCGATTTTTGGTCAGATCACCGGGACGGTGAATTCGCCGCGGCAATTTCAATTTGGCGGCCGGTTCACGTTTTAGAGCCGCGAGGAGCAGGCGGGGCCCGGTTCCCGCCCGCTGGTTCTCAAGCCCGGTCATCGGGCCGCTGAGTGCATGCCGCCAATCAGGCGAGTGCAGGACGGGCACGCAATTTCGGAGCGGAGGCATTATGCTCAGTAAGAACTCCAATGAAGGATATCTTTGTCTCCGATCTCGCAGGTTTCGACGAAGGAAGGGTCTTTGACGGCTTCTTCCTGCTGCTTTCGCGGCAGCAACGCTCAACCAAGAGCAACAAACCCTATCTGAATCTTATTCTGGGTGACAAGACGGGCCAGCTCGAAGGCCGCGTTTGGGATCTCAGCGATCCACGCATCATGAAGGATGCCGTCAAGGGCGACATTGTGAAGGCGCGGGGCTGCGTGGCGCGGTTTGAAGACCGGCTGCAGATGAAAGTCGAGCAGTTGCGCCGAGCGACACTGTGCGAAGTGGACAAGACGGACCTGCTGCCCGGGACCACGTACGATGTGAGCGAGTTGTGGCAGAAGCTGCTCGCATACGTGGAGAGCTTTACCGAACCGAACCTGAAGCTTCTGCTGACTACGATCCTTGCGGACTCTCGGATGGCTGAGCTGTATCGCGAGGCGCCTGCCGCACGGCAACTGCACCATGCCTGGCTGGGCGGATTGCTGGAACATGTGGTAAGTCTGCTCAACCTGGGCGATCGTGTTGCACCGCACTATCCGATGCTGCATCGTGATTTGCTGCTGACCGGCATCATCCTGCACGATATCGGCAAAGTTCGCGAGCTCTCCTGGGCAGTGGGATTCGACTATACCGTGGAAGGAACGTTGCTGGGACATATTCAGATGGGCGTCGAGATGGTGGAGAAGGTGATCGACGGTCTTCCCGATTTTCCTCCGCGTTTGAGGACGCTGGTGGTGCACATGATCCTGTCGCATCACGGCAAGCTGGAATTCGGCTCGCCCAAGCTGCCCATGATTCCCGAAGCTCTAGTGCTGAATTTTCTGGATGATCTCGACGCCAAGATGCAGGCCATGGCAAGCGAGTTTGAGAAGTCTTCGCGGGAGGGCAGAGCTGCCGACGAACTTACGGGCAAGGTCTGGGCGCTGGACAACCGGCAGATGTTGAATACGCGGGCGTGGCTTGAAGGTGGAGACGCGCCGGCGAATCGCACGAAGTCTTGATTGGGTCGGGTCAGGCTGCTTGAATCAGGCGAGGAACCACATCCACTGCTCCTCGGTAAGCGGCACGACGGAGAGCCGGCCGATCTGAACCAGTGGCGAGGTTCTGAAGAGGGGCTCGGCCTTGATGGCGGCGAGGGTTTTGGGATTCTCGAGCCGCTTGCCCGGCTTGACCCGGACGATGGGGACTTTTGGATTGCTCGCGTCCACGCTAACGACGGAGCCGGTGCCAACGGCAGTGCGCTCATCGCCGGTGTGGTAGAAGATCCACTTTGTCCCCGCCTTCATCTCGCGCAGGTTTTTGACGGCGGTCGGATTGGTAACCCCATCCCAGACTGTCTCCTTGTCGCGGACAAGGTTGTCGAAGGAGTAGACGTCGGGCTCGGACTTAAAGAGGAAGTACGCCATGCGAATCATCCTATGACATTCAAGTTGCCGCGCGAAACGGATTTGTGACGGATTAAGAGGATCGGCCGCAATTATGAGAAGCGACCCAAGTTAAGGCTGGCGAGAATGGCCGAAGCTCGGTTTTCCCCGGTTACAATCAAGAACATATGATCCGATTTTCTACCGCCGGGGAGTCGCATGGGGAGGCATTGATTGCGCTTATCTCGGGATTGCCCGCGGGTGTGCCGGTGGACCTGGAATTTGTTAACCGGGAACTTTGGCGGCGGCAGCAGGGCTATGGCCGCGGCGGGCGGATGAAGATTGAATCGGACAAAGTGCATATCCTCTCAGGTGTTCGCCACGGAAAGACGATTGGGTCGCCTGTGGCGATCGAGATTGTGAACCGGGACTGGAAAAACTGGGAAGAGAAGCTACCAGTGGAAGCCGGCGACCCGGCGAAACATCAGCCGGTGGCGTCGCCGCGGCCGGGGCATGCGGATCTTGCGGGGGCGCTGAAATACAACTTTCCCGATGCGCGCTATGTGCTGGAGCGCGCTTCTGCGCGTGAATCCGCGGCTCGCGTAGCTGCGGGAGCGTTTGCCAAGCTGCTGTTGCGGCAGATCGGGATCGAGGTGGCCAGCCATGTGATCCGCGTGGGGCGCGTGGAACTGGACCGGGCTGCAGCCTGGGAAGAGATTGTCGCGGTTGCGGCACGCGACGAGATCGTGCTGAGCTGCGTGGACGCAAAGACGGAAGCGCGGATGAAGGAAGAAGTCGAAATGGCGTCGCGCACCGGCGACACGGTTGGCGGCGTGTTTGAAGTGGTAGCGCACGAAGTGCCCGCCGGACTTGGCACCTACGCGAATTGGGATGAGCGGCTTGACGGGTTGCTGGCGTGGTCGGTGATGAGCCTGCAAGCGGTGAAGGCAGTCGAGATCGGGCGGGGCGTGGTGGCGGCGGAGTCGTTTGGTTCCACCGTGCATGACGCCATTCACTATGCGAGCGAGGGCAGCGAGAGACCGACGCGCTTCACGCGTTCGCGGAACAACGCCGGTGGGATCGAGGGCGGCATCTCGAACGGCGAAGACGTGGTGGTGCGTGGCTACCTGAAGCCCATTTCGACATTGCGCAGACCGCTTGAATCGGTGCGGTTCGATACGCGCGAGGCGACCAGCGCCAGCTACGAGCGCAGCGATATTTGCGTGGTTCCCGCTGCGGGGGTAGCGGCTGAAGCCATGGTGGCTCTTACAGTTGCAGGGCTGGCGCACGAGAAATTCGGGGGAGATTCAGCCCTGGAACTGAAACGAAATTTCGATGGATACATCGAACAGATACGGAGCTTTTAAGACAGAGGAAATGATTCTCACGATCGTTAAATATCCCGAGCCGGTGTTGCGACAACCTGGCGAACCGGTAACCGAATTCAACGACGAATTGCGCAAGTTCGTCGCCGACCTGTTTGAGACGATGTATGCCTCGCAGGGCATTGGCCTGGCTGCGCAGCAGGTGGGCGTAGCGAAGAGGGTGACAGTGATCGATCTGAGCCAAGGCAAGGACCCCGCTCAGAAGCTGGTGCTCGTCAATCCCGAGGTGATTTACCGCGAAGGCAAGCAATACGAAGAAGAGGGCTGCCTGAGCTTTCCCGAGATTCGCGAAAAAGTTTCGCGGGCAGCCAAGGTGCGCATTCGCGCCCAGAACGAGCACGGCAAGTGGTTTGAAATGGATGGCGAAGAGCTGCTGTCACGCGCCTTTCAGCATGAGATCGACCACCTTGACGGCACACTTTTCATTTTCAGGATGAGCGCGTTGAAACGGGACCTGGTTCTGCGCAAGATTCGCAAAATGCAGCGTGAAGGAACCTGGTAGAGCCGTGAAGGTGGTCTTCTGCGGCACTCCGCAGTTTGCCGTTCCCACGCTGGAGGCGTTGCTGGCGGCGGGCCATCAAATCGCTCTCGTTGTCACGCAGCCGGACAGGCCGGCGGGCCGGAGCCAGGAACTGGTGGCGCCAGCGGTGAAGCAGACCGCGCTCGGGGCCGGCCTTGAAGTCACGCAGCCAGAGAAAATCAAGAACAACCTGGAGTTTCGATCCCGCCTGGAAGCGATTATGCCCGATGCGATTGTGGTGGTCGCTTACGGGCGCATTATTCCTCCCTGGATGCTGGCGTTGCCACGGCTGGGATGCATCAACCTGCATGCGTCGTTGCTGCCCAAGTATCGGGGCGCGGCGCCGATCCAGTGGGCCGTGGCGATGGGTGAGGCGGTCACGGGGAATACGACGATGCTGCTGGAAGAAGGGCTGGATACGGGGCCGATTCTGTTGCAGCAGGAAGTGGAGATTCGCGCAGACCAGACGGCAGCGGATTTATTTGACGTGCTGTCGCGCGCCGGCGGGCCGCTGATGATTGAAACTCTGCGCGGACTTGGCGACGGAACGATTCATCCGCAGGCACAGGACAACGAGCGGGCAACGCTGGCGCCACTGCTGGATCGTGAAGACGGACGCATGGATTTTGCGGCGCATACGGCCAGGGAACTCTGGAATCGATGGCGCGGGTTTCAGCCGTGGCCGGGGGCCTTTACGCAACTCAATGGGAAGAAGCTGATTGTGCACCGTATGGCGGTGGCGGATGCGGTGCAAATCGACGTCGCGGGCGCGGAGCCGGGACAGGCGATTGTGCGCGATGGCCTAATGCTTGTCCTGTGCGCGCAAGGGACCTGGCTTAAGTTGGAAGAAGTGCAGCTCGAGGGCAAAAGGCGGTTGGCAGCCCCTGAGTTCCTGCGGGGCATGCAACTCGCAGCTGGTGCGCGGCTGGGTTGAAGTCCATGGCGAATATCTCTCCCGCACGCAGGGCCGCCTTTCAGATCCTGATGGCGGTGGAGCGCGGATCGGCGCATGCCGACGATTTGCTGCGCGCGCCAACGGTTTCGAGCCTCTCGGACGCGGATCGCAATCTGACGACGGCTCTCGTGATGGGTGTGCTGCGTTGGCAGCTTCGGCTGGACCATCAGGTCAAAGGACTACTCAGAAAGCCAGGCGCGAAGCTCGATACGGAAGTCCTGATTGCCCTTCGCATCGGCACATTTCAACTGCAACACATGGATCGCATTCCCGCACATGCTGCGATCGATGAAAGCGTGGAACTGGCCAGGCAGGCGGGACATCATTATGCTTCGCGCATGGTGAACTCGGTGCTGCGCAAGCTGGCTGCCGCCGGGAGCACGGAATTCCCGAAAGAAACAGCGGGAGAATTGGCGATGGAGTGGGCACATCCTGCCTGGATGGTCGAACGCTGGGCGAAGTTCTACGGGATTGAAGCTGCACGCATGATCTGCCGCTACGGACAAAGCCAACCTGCGCAGAGTGTGCGGGTGAAAGAAGCGGCAGTTGAAGAGGAGTTTGCGCAGGCCGGGATTGTTCTCGATCCGGGCGAGTTGCTCGCCGCTGCACGCATCGTAGTTTCGGGGGACATTGCGGCGACGGCCGCATTTCTCGAAGGTCGCGTGCGATTGCAGGATGAGGGCTCGCAGTTGGTGGCCGAATTGGCTGGTGGATATCCGAAACAAAAGGTGGAAAAGATTCTGGACGCATGCGCGGCGCCGGGCGGGAAGACGCTGATCCTCGCGGAGCGCAACCCGGGAGCGCGGATCGTGGCGTGCGAGCGAAGCCCGCAACGGCTGGCGGCACTGCGTAATCGACTTGCGGCGTTTGGCGCACGGATCGAATGCCGGCTGGCGGATGCGAGCGCGCTGGAGGAAGAATCGGAGTTTGACCTGGTGCTGGCCGACGTCCCGTGCAGCGGGACGGGCACGCTGGGACGAAACCCCGAGATTCGGCATCGGCTCGCGCTGGAGGATTTTCCGCGCCAGGCGGAAAGGCAGGAGGGGATTTTTGAGGCCGCATTGCGCGCTGTGCGTCCGGGAGGGTGCGTGGTTTACTCAACCTGTTCGCTGGAGCCGGAGGAGAACGAAGATGTTGTCGCATCGGTTCTGAAACGAACTCCAAATTCCAAGGTGATTCCGGTGCTGAACCGATTGGTTCAATTGAGAAGCGCCGGCGTGCTGACGGAATCCGGCGCGGAGCGGCTGCGCCAATGTTTGACGCCGGAAGGATATTTGCGCCTGATGCCGGGGGCGTTTCGCGGCGACGGATTTTTTATTGCAATGGTCGAGCGAACTTCGTGAGGCTTGCAGAATCGGGCCGACGACATCAATTTCCACGAATCGAGACTATTCCCGACTGCCAATGCGCGTGACTAATCGGGTGGAAGACGAAGTGAGGCGTGATCCTTGTCGAGCAATGCGCAGAGAGCTTCTACGACGAGTTCATGGTCAGCGCGCTGGGGCAATCCGGAAACCGTTGAACTGCCGACTACGCCAGCGCCTGCAACGGCAAGCGGGAACGAGCCGCCATGGGTAGCGTAGTCGGCAACCGGCAACCCCTGCGACTCGGCCAGCGTTACGTTCTTCAACTTCTCACGCAGGCCTACGGCATACGAACTGCAATGGAAGCGCGCCACTACGTTGCTTTTGCGCCGCACCCATTCGACCTGGTCGGGGGTGGTGCCATCGAGAGCGGAGTAAAACAGCGGCTGCCCGAAGCGTCGCACGTCAATGACCACCGAGAGCTTGCGTTCCACAGCCATGTTTCTCAGAAGCGATCCGATCTGCCATGCCATCTGCGCATCGAGGCGCGGCAGCACGAGTTCACGTTCCTGAAGCGCGATTCGTTCGATGTCCTCGTTCATTCCCATAAGGCGTGATCCTTTCGTGTGGTTGTGATCATAGAGCGAGAGAGCGGCCAGCGCGGAGCGGAGCGATCACTCAGCTTTCTCCGCTTTCTTCGATTGCAAGGTTGGTTTGGGGCACGATGCCAAGTCGTTCGTAGATGGGCCGCATCTGTTTGCGTACGGTCTTGAGGCGCGACCAGAACCAGAGCGATCCAAGGATGCAGGCGATGCCGCTGACCATGACAGTGTGAGGCGCGCCGATGGCATGAGCCAGCAGCCCGGCCAGCAGGCTGCCAAAGGGCGCCATACCGACGAACGCCATGGTGTAGTAACTCATCACGCGACCGCGCATGTGCTCGTCTACGAGAGTCTGCAGGATGGTATTGCTGGCGACCATGCCTTGCATCATGCCGAAACCGGTGACCAGCATCATGAGAAGCGAAAGCCAGAAATTTTTCGAGAGCCCGAAGCAAATGAGTCCGACGCCGAATATCGCCGCAGCAATGGGAATCATCTTGGTTAATCCGCGCACAGAACGGCGAATTACGAGCGTCAATGCGGAGATGAGCGAGCCCACGCCGACCGCACCCATGAGGAATCCCAGAGTGTGCGGGCCTCCGTGGAGCATCTGCGCGGCGAAGATGGGCATGAGGACCATGAAGGGCCAGCCCATCAGACTTAGGAGGGCAAAAAGCGCAAGAATTGTGCGGATGGGGGCGAAGCCGGAGACGTAGGTCCAACCCTCGCGGAGTTGCGCCACCATGCTTGCTGCAGTCTGACGGACTTGCTCGCGGGGCAGACGCATCATCAGCAGGGATGCAATCACGGCGATGTAGCTGATGCCGTCGACCAGGAAGCACCAGCCTTCGTTGGTAGCGGCAATCAGCAATCCGGCGAGCGAGGGGCCGATGAGACGCGCGGTATTCACCATGGAAGAGTTGATGGCGATGGCGTTGGATAGGTCGGCGCGATCTTCGACCATCTTGACCATGAAAGACTGGCGTCCCGGCATGTCGAATGCGTTGATGATGCCCTGCATCGCGCTCAGGGCCAATATCTCGGCAATCGTAATGCGGTGGGAGAGTGTGAGCCAGGCAAGGGCAAAGGATTGCAGCATGGCGAGTGTCTGCGTCCACACCAGGACCTTGCGTCGATCGACGCGGTCCACGATGACGCCGGCCAACGGCGCCAAGAGAAATGTGGGGATTTGTCCGGCAAAACCCACGGTACCCAGCAGCAATGCCGACCTGGTAAGCCTGTAGACCAGCCAGGATGTGGCGATGCGGGTCATCCATGTGCCGATGAGAGAGATGGACTGGCCGCCGAAGAAGAGCCGGAAGTTGCGATGGCGCAAGGCTCGCCAGGCATGGGAGAAGTCGGCAGCGGGCGAGGCAGCAGCGTTCTCGGAGTTCGGTTTTCCCGGTTGAGGCGTCATTCGTCTTGTCTTAGATGCGGAAGACTCGCGACAAAAAGCCGTCTATTTGGCCGCGGTGAACTTTACTTCCATTGTCTCGTCCACCCGGGCTCCGGCAGGCGGTTGTTGGGCGATCACAGAACCGGGTTGGACGGGCGGTTTGGGAGGGGCATTGCCGGAGCCTACAGGCGCCACGGGCACGGCAACAAAGGTGGGTGAAGCGGATTTGAGCCCGACTTTTGCGAGAATCGCCTGTGCGGTCACGATGGGTACGCCGACGAGGTCGGGCATGACGTAGCCATTCGGAGCCTCGGTATCCGGCGCGGCCACCAGCAAATTGACTGCGGGTTGCTCGATACCCTGGGAGTGCGCAGGCGGGTCCTGGGCAATCACCGTTCCCTCAGGCAGGGCAGCATCGGGAAGTTTGGCAGTCACGCCCACTTCAAGCCCGGCACGCTGCAAGCGGAGGGCTGCGAGACGATCGTCGCTTCCGACGGTGTCAGGAACGTCGACTTTTTGCGGACCAAGACTCTCGGCCACGCGGACGCGCCACTCGCGGCGCACGATAGTTCCCTGGGGAGGCGATTGCGAGAGGATGTGTCCAGCGGCCACGTCCGCCGAGTAATAGCGATTGTCCACGTCGAGATTCAGCCTCATGCCGGCGGCTTCGCTGCGGGCCTCTGGCACGGTCATTCCCTTGAGCGCAGGCACCTGCACCTCGGCGCCGTGAATGGCGAAATGCATGGTGGTGATGGCCGCCAGCAGCGCCACGGCCACGAGCACCATCAGCAAGGATGCCATGCGGAAGAAGCGAATGAGAAAGTTGCCCTTCATGGCTCGGGCTCTCCGTCGGGATAAACGATTTCGTACTCAACCGGAACGGCCTTTTCAAGCATCAGGGAAACGGAACAGTACTTGTTCTTAGACAAGGAGACCGCATCCTCCACGGCTTTGCGGCTGAGATGTCCGCCGACCGCATAAGTAAGCTTGATTTGAGTAAACACCCGGGGAGGCGCGGGAGCCTGTGTCGCGGTTGCGGTGACTCGCAAGCCCGTAAGCGGCTGCCGTTTTTTCTGCAGAATTCCGACGACATCCACCGAGGTGCAACTGCAAAGCGCCATCAGGACGGCCTCCATCGGACTGGGGCCGTGCGTGTGCGCGGAGTTTGTGTCGAAGACAATTTTATTGCCGTTTTCGGCGAACCCTTCAAAGACTTCGTCAAGCTTCCATTCGCTGTACGCGATCATGATTCTCCTTGTATTTATCGCGTGTTGTCGGTGACCGGTTCGGGATGAATCGTTACACGGTGTACCTCAGGGCACTCAAGCTTGAAGCGGTCTTCAAGAGCGGTGATCACTTCGTGCACGCGCTGCATGGTCAGATCGTCGGGCAGGGTGCAATGGCATGAGACCGAGATATGCTCCGATGTGCGCCCGACGGTGATCTCGTGCACGTCGGCGATCTCCGGCGCGAGACTGGCTGCCGCACGTAGGGCCTGCTCGATGCGGCGATCCTCCTCGACCATCTCTTCCGGTTGCTCGATGGTAGCCGGCTCGCTCTCGATGTGGGTGAGCACGGAATCGATCTCAGGGGTTTCCCGCAGGATTTCCGCTTCCATGGCGGTGACAAAGCCATGCGCTTCGAGCAGCGGCATTTTTTCGTCGAGCTCCACGTGCTGCTCCACGCGCAGGCGTCCGTGATGCGACTGCACGCTGAGATCGTGCACGCTAACGTTGTTGCGCGCGGCTACGGCCCTGACGCGGTCAAAGATGCTCTCAGCGCGGGCCTGGCGCGGAACGGTGTGGATGACGACGTCTGCCTGGGGCAATGTGCGGCGCACCGCTTCTGTTGCTTCGTGCACCAGTTCGCCGGTGTGCTCGAAGGTGAAGCGGCGAGGCAGTGCCAGCGTGAGATCGGCAAAATAGGTTGCACCGGAGCGGCGCACGCGAGCCTGCTCGACGGCGAGTACTCCGTTTACCTGTTCGACTTCGCGGACGATCCGGCGTCTGGTCTCGGCAGGAATCTGATCCATGAGAACGCCGACGGTTTCTCGCGTGAGGCGATAGGTGATGCGCAGGATCATGAGAGAGACGACGATGGCGGCGACCGGATCGGCATAGCGGAGCGATGCGACCTCGAAACGGGTCCCGATCCAGTTTGCTCCCAGGCCTGCGAGCACGGCTGCCGAGGCCCAGATGTCGCTGGCGAAGTGAAAGGCATCTGTGGCCAATGCGGGGGAGCCGGTGCGCTGTGCAACGGCTGCAAGGCGTCGCGACCGCCAGAAATCAACGGCAATGGAAGCGATCAGGACCGAGACCGGCCAGATGGAGTGGTGCAGCTCGACGCTCCCGTGGCGGATCCGATGGACCGCTTCCCAGATGATCCACGCACAGGAGATGGCCATGAGGCCGGCTTCACCGAACGAAGAGATGTTCTCAACTTTGCCGTGGCCGTAGGTGTGGTTTTCGTCGGCGGGCCTATCGGAGACGCGTACGGAAAAGAAGGTCAGCGCCGAGCCGGTCAAGTCCAGTGCGGAATGGGCCGCGTCTGAGAGCACTCCGAGGGACCCGGAAAGGATGCCTGCTGCCAGCTTCAGGCCGGTCATGACGGTGGCCGCGAGCATGGAGTGCAGCGCTACCCGGCGCTTGTCTGTGGAGTAGCCAGACAGGCCGGAGGCGGACGAACTGGAAACGGCGGAAGGCATCGTACTTAGGCTACAGCGGTTCGCATTGCGGTGTACAACCCGGCGATGCCGAAGGTGTATGGCTGCCACGCGCATCGTTCGTATCCCGTGGAGCGCATGAGCGAGAGCATCTGCTGGGGAGACGGGAAAGCGCCGACAGAAGTGGGCAGATAGTGATAAGGGCTGGCTCTGCCAGCCGACACGGGGCCGGCTATGATGCGCCCGATAGCGGGCAGGACTCGATGGAAGTAAACGGCATAGGCTTTGCCGAGGAGGCCGCCGGGTTCGCTGAAGTCGAGGATGCCCAGTTGACCGCCTGGTTTGAGGACGCGATGGAATTCGCGGAGGCCGGACTCGTAATTGGCGAGGTTGCGGAATCCGAATGCGGTCACGATGAGGTCGAGTGATCCAGAGCGGAGAGGGAGGTGCAAGGCGTCGGTTTCGAGCGCGATGGCAGTGGCGCTTTCCGCGGGGCGCGCGACGAACTTGCGGGCGCCGAGCGCCAGCATCGCCCGCGCAAAATCGGCGGCGAGAATAGGCCGCGCGCCAGCGGGGCGGTAGCGGAGAAGGGCCGTGGTCATGTCGCCGGTGCCGCAGCAGATGTCGAGTATGGCTGCGTCGGGAGTGGCGAGGATGGAACGGAATTGGCGCGCCGTCCGCCGCCACCACAGCCGGTCAACATTGGCTGAGAGAACGTGGTTGAGCAGATCGTAGCGCGGGGCAATGCCGTTGAACATCTGCTGCACCGCGAGCGCGGCAGCGGTTTCGTCTTCCGCTCCAGTCGGCTTGGCGCCGGAGGCGGGCATCAGCGGCGATGCTCCGCGGCGCGCGCCAGCATGAACCGGGCAGCGGCTTCAAGTTCGGCCGGGGTCACGTCGTCCACCACGCCGGCATCGCCGATGCCCACCGGGAGCACAAAGCGCCTGACTCCGCCGACGTTCTTCTTGTCACCATGCGAAGCGGCAACGAGTTTGGCGGCGCGAACCTTCAACGGCGGCAGCGGCCCGTACAAGTAAATGAGATTCTCGAGCCGTTCTGCCTGCGAACTTGAGATGGTTCCTCGGCGCAAACCCAAATAGAGAGCAGCAATCATGCCCCATCCCACCGCTTCGCCGTGGAGCAGCGCCTTGTAACGGGTGGCCTGCTCGATGGCGTGTCCCAGGGTGTGGCCCAGGTTCAGGATCATGCGCAAGCCGCTCTCGCGCTCGTCGCGATTGACGACACCGGCCTTCATGCGAATGGATGCGGCGATGACTTTCTCAAGGGCCTTGAAGTCCCGCCGGAGCACTTCGTCTGCGTGCTCTTCCATGAAGCGCACCAAGGCCCGGTTCCGGATGATGCCCGCCTTGATGCTCTCCATCAAACCGGCGCGCAATTCGCGGTCCGGCAGCGTGGCGAGCACTTCGATGTCGGCGAAGACGGCGATTGGATGGTGGAAGCTGCCTACGAGATTCTTGCCCTCGGGAAGGTTGACGCCGGTTTTGCCTCCGACGGACGAATCGACCTGGGCGAGGAACGTGGTCGGCACCTGTACGTAGGGAATGCCGCGCATGAAAACCGCAGCCACGAAGCCACCCACGTCGCCCACAATGCCACCGCCGAAAGCGATCAGCAGGGAACCACGGTCACCGCCGGCGCGCGCCATCTGCCGCGTGATTTTTTCGACACTGGCCATGGTCTTGTATTTCTCGCCGGCGGGCAGAAAAAGCACGATGGGCTCTTCAGAGAAAGATGACAGGAAGGCGCGACCCCAGAGCGCCCAGATTTCGGGGGAAGTGAGCACAAATACCCGCCGGGGAAGGGGACGCAGGATGCGTTCAATGCGCGGCGCAAGCGTCTTGATGAGGCCGCTGCCCGCGGTCACGTCGTATCGGGCCGAAGGTGTCTCTACTCGAATGGTTTGCACGCTGTCTTCATCCTAATGGACAGAGGGACCTTTTTAGAGGGTTGACGGAGCGACCTGGATCAGTCCTGCGCATTGGGATGATTGACTGCACCGTGCTGCAGCGCCCATTCGACAAATCCAGGAGGGGAGTTTCGCACGTCGGCGATGTTTGCCATCTGGATGCTCTTGATCTGGCGCCAGGCAACGTCTTGCAGGTTGGCGGAGCGAAGATCCGCGCTGTCAAGCGCCGCTCCAGAGAGGTCAACACCGACGAGGCTAGCACCGTTCAGGTCGGTGTTTGCCAGGTCGGCCTGGTCGCATCGGGCATGATCGAGGATGGCGCCGCGAAGATTCGCTGAATTGAAATTTGCCAGCGTCAGATTGACGCCGGAAAGGTTGCTGTTGCGCAGATCGGCAGCGCTGAAGTCAGAGCGCAGCAGATTCGCGCCCTGGAGTTGAATGCTCTGGAGAAATGCCGTGGAAACGTCGACTCCTACGAGCGGCACCTTGTCATGATTGAGCTCTTGCAAGGCCTCGATACGTCCCCCGCTGCCGCCTTTACCCTGTGCCGTGTTGATGACCTGCCAGGCCTGGTAGTGGCGTTGCTTTACGCGGTCTCCTGACTCGGAGAAATAGAAGATCACGGCCACGAGCACGGAAAACGATCCCAGGTATTCGAGGACTTCGAGGAAGGTCCAGTTGCTGAGAGCATAGGCGACCCACTCCCAGACCCATTCCAGGGCAACGAAGGGAACCAGCCACGAGTAGGCGGCGCGCTGTTTCCTGATTTTCCACGGTACAGGGCGGGTTCTTGGCGCATGCATGATCATTTCAATCTCCCACGACAGACCCGGAGGCATTTCATGCTGGGTGCAGCTTACACTCCGGCGCGGCAGGTGTCGCAAGGAAGAGTCCGCAGAACAAGCGCTCCCGGTGTGCAGGGTGATAGCCTCAATGGTTATGGCGTTGGAGCCGCGAGTGGATTTTCTGGTGATGGGCGCCGGTGTGGCAGGATTGCGCGCGGCGGTGGAGTTGGCAGATCACGGAAGCGTCCTGGTAGTCACCAAGGAATCGGTGGCCGAGTCGAACACCCATTACGCGCAGGGCGGCATTGCTGTCGCCTCGGAGGGTGCCGAGGATGTTGAACTCCATCTGAAGGATACGATTTCTGCCGGGGATGGTCTCGTGTATCGGCCGGCGGCAGAGGTTCTGGTGACCGAGGGACCGCTGCGCGTCGCTGAACTGATCGAATGGGGCGCGCGATTCGATCGGGAGAACGGGAAGCTGATGCGCACTCGGGAAGGGGCTCATTCGCTGCCGCGCATTCTTCACGCCAACGGAGATGCGACAGGCGCGGAGATCAGCCGCTCGCTAGCGGCGTTTGCCCGGGCCCACACGAGCATTTCCTTTGCCGAATGGACCACGTTGACCGCATTGGTGGCAGTTGACGGCCGGGTGATGGCTGCCGATCTTCTCGATCGCGACAACAACAGCCGGCGAATTGACGCGCGCGCCGTGCTGATTGCCGCGGGAGGAGCCGGACAGGTGTACTCCGATACCACCAATCCGGCAGTGGCCACGGGCGACGGCATTGCGCTGGCGATGGAAGCGGGCGCCGAACTCGCCGACATGGAGTTTTATCAGTTCCATCCCACCGCGTTCTCGCTGCCGGGTGCGCCCCGTTTTCTTCTTTCGGAGGCGCTGAGGGGCGAGGGCGCGTATCTGCGTAATGAGACAGGCGAGCGTTTCATGGAGCGGTATCATCCGCTGCTTGAGCTCGCCCCGCGCGACGTGGTCGCGCGTGCCATTACGCGAGAGGGGATGGATCCCGAGACCAGCGAGGCGCGCACAGTGTACCTCGATCTGCGCCATGTGAAGGGCATCGACCTGCACACGCGGTTTCCAGGCATCAGCGCGTTTCTTGGACGGTACGGCCTCGATCTGGCGCACAATCTAATCCCCGTTCGCCCCGCGGCTCACTACCTGATGGGCGGTATACGAACGGATCTCAATGGCCGCACGAGTTTGCGCGGCCTTTACGCGGCAGGCGAAGCCGCCTGCACAGGCATTCACGGAGCCAATCGATTGGCCTCCAATTCGCTGCTGGAAGGGCTGGTTTTTGGAGCGCGCGCTGCGCAGGCAATGATCGGCGATGCGCCCGAAGCGATTCGATTCGACGCTCCCGCATATGCGTCCGTGCCGCTCTCTCGCGACGAAGCAAGCGGGGTTGAGGCGACGGTCTCTGACTTGCAAAGCTCGATGTGGGTCAATGCGGGGCTGCTTCGATCCGAGTCAACCTTGCGTGCAGGGATGGAGGACCATGCGAGGTGCGTTGAGAGACTTGCGGGGCTCGACAAGCCTGGCAAGCAGAGCCGGAGACTTGCGGAGGCACGGGCCCTGTGCTGCGTGGCGAGCGCAATATCGCAATCTGCCATGGCGCGCACAGAGAGCCGCGGCGCACATTTCCGCAACGACTGTCCAAAGCATGACGACGAACACTTTTTGAAGCACTCGGTGCTGCGCCGAGACGGGCCGATGAAAGCTTCGGTTGCCTTCGAAAAGTGGTAGCCGCAGAAGGTGGATTTCGACAGATTTCGTTTCTTAACGGTTAAATGGCGATTTTCGGCTGTAGAGTTTTGTCAGGCTACCTGTAAACTTCCCTGAACAGGAGGAACCCGATGCAAACCCGGATTCAAGGCACGACGATGCCGGTGCTCGATGTACAACTCGATCCGAACGAGAGTGTCTTCTCTGAGAGCGGCGAACTTTCATGGATGACAGCCTCGATTCAGATGACGACACATACTCAGATGGGCGGGGGAGGCGGCCTGTTCGGCATTATCAAGCGGGTAGCCGGCGGGGGAAGCCTTTTCATGACGGAATATCGCGCGATGCAGTATCCGGGCGAAGTTTCGTTTGCGACCAAGGTGCCGGGACACATTGTGCCGGTGCAGGTGGGTCCGGGGCAGGAGTACATGGTGCACCGTCATGGTTTCCTGTGTGCCACTCCGCAGGTGGCCATTGGCGTGGGCTTTCAGCAGTCGCTTGGCGCAGGAATTTTCGGAGGGGATGGCTTTCTGTTGCAGCGACTCAGCGGCGTGGGCACCGCCTGGCTGGAGCTTTCAGGCGAGCTGATCATGAAGAATCTTGCTCCCGGCGAGATGCTGCGGGTGCATCCGGGACATGTTGGAGCCTTTCAGGCATCGGTTGGCTTCCAGATTACGACGGTGCCGGGGATCAAGAATGCGATCTTTGGCGGAGACGGGATATTTCTGGCGATGATGATGGGGCCAGGGACGGTCTGGCTGCAAACACTACCAATTTCGCGGCTTGCGCATCAGATCAGTGAATACCTGCCGAGGGTCGAAAGCCGGCAAGTGGGGCCTGCCGCGGGTGGAGCATTGCTGGGCGGAATCGTCGGATCGATTTTGAGCGGGGATCAATGACGCGGCGCGGGAGCAACGGGGCGCCGGAGCAGGGTGATGCGGGAATCAGCGACGATCGCCCGGCAGGCCTGCTCACGGCATCCGAGCCACGGGAACGTTGAACATGTCGGAAGTTTTCGGGAATAGCAGCAATGTGCGCGGCGGAATCCTTTTTGCATTTTTGGTTGCGCTGGGGTTGTATGTAGCGTGGATTCTGCGCGACGAACTTGTCCTGATCTATGTGTGCGCCCTGCTTGCAGTGGTGCTGCGACCGCTGGTGCGCAACGTCTCGAGAATCCGCATCTGGAAATGGCAGCCGTTCCGTGGAGTCGCGATTCCCGTGATGCTACTTGTGGTTGCCGGAGCGCTTACGGCGCTTGGTTTCTATACCGTGCCCTCTGTGATTGACGACCTGCAGCAGTTCGGACGCGAAGTCCCGGCACAATCCTCCGGCTTGCTGGCCAAGGCGCAGGGCATGCCTTTCTTCGACGGGTTGAATGCCGCGGCAATCAACAGCAAGATTCAGGACTATGCCAGTCACGCAGCGACATACCTGCTGATCACGATCAAGGATGTCGCGGGCCGGATCGCGACATTCGTCGCCGGGTTCATTCTCACCATCTATTTCATCCTGGAGGGAGACACCGCCTACGGCTGGATGATTTCATTTTTCCCTCTTGAAAACCGAGTACGGCTGGACGAAACTTTGCAGCGAGCCAGGGCCAGGATGGGCAGATGGTTAGTGGGGCAGGGCTCTCTTATGCTCGTTCTGGGACTCTCAAGCACGCTGGTGTTTAGCCTGCTTCACGTGCGATACGCGTATGCTCTGGGTATTATTGCCGGCTTGCTGAACGTCATCCCTGTGATGGGGGCGGCGATCAGCATTGTGCTTTCGCTGCTTGTGGCCGCGGTTGACTCCTGGGGAAAAGTGCTGGGCGTAGCGATTTTTTACCTGGTTTACATCCAGATTGAAAACTCATTCCTGACGCCGCACATCATGCGGCAGCGCGTTGGTCTTCCCGGGCTGGGCATTCTGGTTGCGTTGCTGCTGGGATTTGCTTTGGCTGGAGTCATGGGAGCGCTGGTTTCGGTGCCCACGGCGGTTCTCGTCGCAGAGTTGGCGGACGAGTACCTGGTGCGCAAGGTGTCAACCTGATGCGGGAGAGCGGTCGCCGCGCTCGTCGGGAAGGGAAATGGAAATTCCGGGACAAAGGAACTTGAAGAGGTACATCACTTCAAACTTCGACCTGACGATGTACACTCCAGAATGTTGTTCATCAGCAGTCAGGAGAATCGCGTGATGATCGAGTCTTCTCGCATGTTCCAATTCCCGAATCGGGTCGGGTGCGTTTGCATGGCGGGCCTGATTATTTCAGCAGGCATGGCCTTCGGGCAGACCTCGTTTCGTTCCGCCGCTTCATCCCCTGTCATTTCGTACTCTGCGTCAACGGGCAACGACGATGCCGGATCGAGTGTCGAAGCCGCATTTTGGGCGCCGGCGGGCGAGTCGAAGCGGCAGGAAGCGTCAGAGGCAAGTGCAGGCCAAGGCGACCAGGCGGCTTGCCCCAAGCTGGCCGATAGTGAAATTCCGACGAATGAAGTTGTTGACGCCCGAGTGGCAGGTTGGGTCGATTCCGGGCATCTGAAGCCAGGCAAGGAAATCTGGTTAAAAGTGGCGTATCCGATCGCGTATCAAGGATGCACACTGGACGGAGATTCGGTGATTTACGGCAAGGTGATGTCTGCCACCTCATCGAAGAGTCCCAATTCATCAGAACTATCAATTCTCTTTGATCACGCGGACTGCGCCGGCCAAGGGAAAAAACAACTGAAGTTCTGGCTCATTGCGGTCGTCGCGCCGCAAGGCCAATCTTCGGAGTCGCATGACGCGGTGCCGACGGAAGTGGCCGGTGGGGGCCGGCGCATTGACAGTACGGCGGCTTCTACGACCGGGTATGATGCTCGACTCAATCCTGGGGGCGCACCGAATACCGTGAAGCCCGGCATCGTTGTGGGCTACCCGAAGATCAAGCTGGAGCCCTCTGGCGGGCCCGGATGCAGCGCAAAGCTCACCAGTACCGACAAGAGCGTCCATCTCGGAACCGGAACGGAACTGATTATGACGTTGGGGCGACCTGAATAACTGCGACCTCAAGTCAAGTGGAATTCTCTTCGTTCGTAGAAACCCGGTTGACCCTGGTGGAAGCGGCAACCGGGATTTCTCTATCTCCCGGCATCAACGGCAGCGTCGACTACAGATTTCATCACGCCACAACTGGACAAGAACCGCACGAAGCTCGCTGAGAGCGGCTGATACGATTCGTGTTTGGATCCCAAAAGTACCGGAGAATCTGCCGGGCGTGAGAGTTCTGCGGTGTGCAGGGCGCCGGAGCCCTGAGCGTCAAGAATCAGGGTGGTCAGTTTTCTAGCCAGGGCAAGGGGGAAGCTTTCGCTTACGAACACCAGTTTGCCTCGGGTGGTGATGACGACGGGTCCCTCATCTGTAGTGAAGACCTGCTCATGCGCTTCAGGCCCAGTCTGTCCGCCGGCAGCAGGAGTGGAATGTTCGGTATCGGCGATTTGCTTCAGGCCTGAATATTTGCGGCCAAGGTCATCGGTGTAAAGATGCGCGAAACTACGCGCCGAGGCAGGGCTCTTCCAGGCGGAGAGATAGAAAAGCGCAACCGAAGCCGTGCTGTTTTGCTGCGTAGGAGTAGCGCTTTTTAATTGACCTGCCCAATAAAGGCCGCCGTCCCATGCCGGGGTCAGGTCACGGGCGGCATCGTCGCCGCCAAAGATGCCGGTCAGAATGTGGACATCGAGTTGGCCAACCTGGCCGATGTCGTATGGCCGATACAGATTGTCGACAAGAGGATGAATATCGGGGAGCAGCGGCACCGGAGGGATCTGCTTCTTCTCGTATTCGCGGGGATTGAGGATCTCCCATGTCGATGTTGGCGGTCTGTCGAGCGCGCCGGCAAAGGCGGCGTGCTGGCCCTCATCCATCCATATGTCCTGCTCAAAGCTCAACCCTTCGCGGTATGGAAACATCAGCGTCTCGGAGAGGAGCAGGGGCGCCCTGGCCAGCACAGGGGAATCCGGAGATCCTGTCATTTGCTGCTTCAAGAGTTCAACGACCTGGGGATCCTTGAGCAGGCTGTGACCCATCGGCTTCAAAATACTGTCTATCATCACAGCTGTCGCCTGGCCCTCTGTGACTGCCTCGCGGGCATCGTCGAGCTCATCTTGGGCGAGGTGGCTCGTGTCGTCGCTGGAGTTGAGCGAGACGTCAGGGGGCGTGGCATCGCTCCACTTTTCCAGGTCCACATGCTGGTCCTGAAGAGCGTGTGTCAGCTCGTGAGCAAGCACGGGCTTTTGGTCGTCCACGCTTACCCAGTCCAGTAGATTTACGGTCTTGGTCTTAGGGTCGTAATAAGCCTCGATCTGTTCCTTGAGCAAGGAGAGAAGAAAGGGCTTTAAGTCAAAATCGCGGTCGAGCAGGCCGAATTTTTTGAGCACAATCTCGCTGCGCTGCATGCGCCTGGCATCTTCGTCGTCGTTGAGTTTCTCTTTCAGATAGCTCTCGACCTCGGCGCGGGTCGTCATGCGCCGCTTGACCTCGCTCTTGATGGGCAATCCCGTCTCATCAGATGAGAATTTGAGCAACTGATCGACAAGGCTGAAAAGCTGCTTTGCCTGATCCGGAGTGATGTGGGTGGGAGCCTGAGAAGAGCCTTTCGTTGCAGGATTCTGAGTCTGGCTCGGTGTCGATGCCTGAGAACCGGAGGAGCTTGCGGCGTTGCCGCCGTTTGCTGGTTCCTGCGCAGAGGCTGCGACCAGGGCCAGGAAAAGAACGGCGATAGAAACCGACCCGCGGCTCGGTCCGGCATATGCAATCTTCTTTATCATCCAATCTCCCCGGTAGTTTATGCGCCCAAGCGATGGGCAAGGCATTCTATTCTCAAGGCTATAATCAAAGATGCGGTATGGCGTGACATGAGCGCCGAAAAGTGCGTCCAAACCGCGGAATTGTCCCCCATGACTCAGTCTGACCTAGCAACGACCGCGCCATCAACACCACTTGCCACGTTGCTGGCAACTGCCGCAAAACCATCACCTCTCGTTGAGTATCACAGCGTTTTCACTCTCAGAGAGTTGGACGTGCCAGCGACTGAAACAGCGGCCCTGACCTCAGGTGCGGCGGTGCACGACCTTGGTTGGCTTCGCCGTGTAGCCGTGCGAGGCCGTGATCGTTTTCGCTGGCTGAGCGGCATGGTGTCGAACATGGTGCGGGATCTGCCCCCCAATGGTGGAGCTTGGAATCTGGTACTGAATTCGCAAGGGCGAATACAGGGTGATTTGAACGTTTGGCGCGATGGAGATGAGCTGGAACTGGAAATCTGCGCCGATCAATACAAGAAGCTGATGGCGCATCTTGAGCACTTCATCATCATGGACGACGTGGAACTCCTGCCTTTGGGACAGGAAACGGGCGGATCGGAGACCGTGCTCGGCCTGACCGGGCCGCATGCCGACGAAGTATTGAAGCGAATGGGGTTGCCGACCCTGCCAGAGCCGATGAGCAGCGCACGCGTGGAGTGGAATGGGCTGGATTTAAAGATCTTGCGTGCCTATGGTGCGATTGTGCCGCACTACGAGCTTTGGACCCCCGCGGCCGGCTTAACTCGTCTTTGGCGAACGCTTTCCACGGCCGGCGCCCTTCCAGTCGGAGTGGTGGCGTTGGAGGCTTTTCGGATCGCTGAAGGTATTCCGAATTACGGCGTCGACATGGCCGAGCGCGACCTGCCCCAGGAAACCTCTCAGTTGCGGGCTTTGCACTTCAACAAAGGCTGCTACCTGGGCCAGGAGATTGTGGAGCGGATTCGCTCGCGCGGCAATGTGCACCGGCATTTGCGCAGTCTGGAACTGATGGGCCCGCTCCCTTTGCCCGGAACCGAGCTGAAACTTGAGGGTGAAGTCGTGGGAGAAGTCACGAGCGCAGCAGAATTGTCTCTTGAGAGCGGGAAGCGTTCATTTGGCCTGGGAATGGTCCGTGCGGAGGCGGAGGCTCGCAACCTGCCGTTGAGCTACGCCGACGGAACCCGTGAGGGCGCGGCACATCTTCTTTCAGCACCGCCAAGTTTTTGATTTCAATGTAGGAACTTTGAGCTATGAGCGATACGCCGAAATTCGAAGTGATTGACCGCCGGAAATTCAAGGCTGAAGAGGAAAAGGAAAGTGCAAGCACCTCGACACCCGAGCCGGAACAACCCAAAGCGGAGGAACAAACCGGGCCGCGCCTGGTTGTGCCGGAGGGCATTGCCGAAGTGCGGGAGGAATCCGCTGAGGCAGCCGGAGGTCTATCCGCAGAAGAAGGAACCGAGCTTCCGCCGGCGCCGAGCGCCGAAGAAAGCCGTGAGCAAAAATCGGCATATGACGCTTCCGCGCAAAGGATGGAGGACCTGGTACGCGCCCAGAACCCGGGCATCGGAGCCCAGCCACCCATTGGTTTTGAGCACCTGGTTCAGCAGTTGTACATGACGGCATTGATTCAACTGGGATTGATGGCACAAGAGGGGCAGCGCTCGCGGGTGGACATCCTGGGCGCCCGGCAGACCGTTGATCTCCTCGGGATTCTTGCGGAGAAAACCAAGGGCAACCTGACTGATGCCGAGGACCGCACCCTGCAATCTGCGCTGTTTGAAGCGCGCATGGCGTTTCTCGAGCTTTCGAACATGATCACCATGCAGGGCATTCAGCCGCCCCAGACGGTGCCGCCGATCAAGCGGTGAGAAGGCTGCGCCTGATCTTCGATGGAAGGTATATTCACATTTCTAGGGACGGGAACCTCCATGGGGGTTCCGACGCTGGGTTGTGGGTGTCTCGTCTGCACTTCTTCTGACCCGCATGACAGACGATTGCGGCCTTCGGGGCTGGTGCGCTGGCAGGAGGGCGACCGGGAACGTGTGCTGGTGATCGACACGGGGCCGGATTTTCGTGAACAAGCCCTGCGCAACCGCTTGAACCGTGTTGACGCCGTTCTGTATACCCACGGGCACGCCGATCATACTCTGGGGCTGGATGACCTGCGGCCACTCAGTTTCAGGGTCGCGCACGAAGGAGGCATGATTCCCTTATTTGCGTCGGAGGATACGGCAGAGGTATTGCGGCGCGTCTATGAATACACGTTTTCGCCCCAATCCACCTATGCCACGCGAGCCCGCGTATGCATCGAGCCGCTCCAAGACCGGTTCTCGGTCCTTGGTGTTGATTTCGTCAGGATTCCGGTGCTGCATGGAGAGATGGAGATCTCGGGATTTCGCTTCGGCAGCACAGCCTACATGACAGATGTCAGCGATATTCCCGAATCCAGTTTTCAGTTGCTCCAGAATCTTGATGTACTGATTGTTTCCGCATTGCGTCATAAGCCTCATCCCAGCCATGCAACGTTGGACCAGGCGGTGGGATGGGCTCGGCGCGTCGGAGCGCGGCGAACATGGTTTACGCACATTGCGCATGACCTGCCGCATGAGACAACGAACCGGTCTTTGCCCGAGGGCATGGCGCTGGCATACGACGGATTGAATTTTCCTGTGAGTCTATGAACGATAGCAAGCATCGCACGACTGCCCTCTATCGCTCTCTGGCGGACATTCCGGCGCAGTTTGGCCCCAGCGTAGCCGCGATTGGCAACTTTGATGGAGTACACCTGGGCCATCAGGAGATTCTTACGGCGGTGACCGCCGAGGCGCGCGCCAATGGCTGGCAAGCCGTCGCCGTCACCTTCGATCCGCATCCAGAGAAGTTTCTGCGCCCTGACGTTGCGCCGAAGCTTCTGACGCCACCGGAAGAGAAGCTTCGGCTGCTGGCGGCAACGGGCGTTGACGCCATCGTGGTGCTCCCATTTGACGTTTCCTTCTCGAACCTTAGAGCGCGGGAATTTGTTTGCCGGGTGCTGGTGGATGCACTGGGAATCAAGTCAGTTCATGAAGGCAGAACATTTCGCTTTGGGCGCAGAGCCGAGGCCGGCGTGACGGAGTTGGCGAAGTTTGGCACCGAGTTCGGATTCGAAGTGCATGTGCATGATGCCGTCAAGGTTCATGGGTTCGAGGTTTCGAGCTCGGCGATTCGGAACCTGGTTGCGTCCGGCGACATGAAAAGAGCGCGTTGGATGCTGGGACGTCCATTCGCCCTGCGATCGACTCCGGCGCGAGGCAGGGGAATCGGGACACGCTTGCTGGTTCCCACCGTTAACCTTGCGGAGTATGGAGAACTATTGCCAGGCTTCGGTGTTTACGTCACCCGGATGACGGTGGGAGAACGATGCTTTCAGGCGGCGACCAACGTCGGCAACCGCCCGACCTTCGGACAGGCGTCGTTTGCCGTGGAATCGCACATTCTGGATTTTGAGCCGATCGACCTGATCGAAGAGACATCCCTGGAACTTGAGTTCCTGCTTCGGCTAAGGCCGGAGATCGAGTGGCCGTCGCCGGATGCCCTGAAGGCGCAGATCTTCAAAGATGTAGCGCGGGCAAAGCGCTATTTTCACCTGTCGGGTGCTCTCGGCGACAAGTTATCGGACAATTAATATCCTGAGCCGGAGAGTTTTGTCGACTCTGCCGGACTGAAAGAGACCTCGTCCGCGGGTGTTTTCCTCATCACATCACCGAGGATTCTCCTATGCGATACTCAGTAAGGCATGTACAAGCGGATCATTCTCAAGCTTTCGGGCGAGGCTCTGGCTGGGGTCAGAGGTTTCGGCCTCGATGCGGATAAAGTGGCCGAAATCACAGGCGAATTGGCCGAAGTTCACGAGCTTGGCGTCGAAATCGGCATCGTGGTCGGCGGCGGCAACTTCTTTCGCGGCGTGGCCGACCAGGCGCGGGAGATGGATCGCGTGGCTGCCGACAACATGGGCATGCTGTCCACGGTCATTAACGCGATTGCCCTGCAGGATGCCCTGGAAGCCCGGGACGTTCAATGCCGTGTGATGACGGCCGTCTTTATGAACCAGATTGCGGAGCCGTATATTCGCCGCCGGGCAGTGCGCCATCTGGAGAAAGGCCGTGTCGTGATCTTTGCCGCCGGAATCGGGAATCCATTCTTTTCCACAGATACTGCGGCCAGTCTGCGTGCCATGGAAATCAAAGCCGACGTCTTACTTAAAGGAACGAAAGTGGAGGGCGTTTATAGCGCCGATCCCGTGCTGGTGAAAGATGCTGTCAAGTACGACGAGATTACCTACATGGAAATTCTCAAGCAGGGTCTGAAGGTGATGGATCTGACCGCGGTGAGCCTGTGCAAGGACAACAATTTGCCAATGGTTATCTTTAACATGAATCAGCCGGGCAATATCCGGCGCGTAGTTCTCGGCGAGAAGGTCGGCTCGCTGGTTACCGCATAAAGCAGTCTTTTGTGGATACCACTCTGTTCCCCAATGTGAGTCAAAGCGCGCAGGCCTCTGCTGAGGCGGCCATTCCGGCGGGTTGGCCTGAATCAACCGACAAGCCAGTGGCACAGCGCAAACCTGCACCCCTGAAAGCGTTGACCGGGCTGCGCTGTTTTGCGGCAATCAATATCGTTTTCTTCCATTTTTCAAATCCGCAATGGTTCGGGCCGCTGGCGCCCGTGGTCAATGCGGGATATGCCTCGGTGAGCTACTTCATTCTGCTTTCAGGGTTCGTGCTCGCCTATAACTACAGCGGGCGCGCGCGTGCCGGCAAACTGGATATCCGGCGTTTTTACAAGGCGCGATTCACGCGTCTTTATCCTATCTATCTTCTGAGCCTTTTGCTGGCCTGGCAGGTGGTTCCGCAGGAGTGGGGCGCGCACACCCACGGCATGTTCTGGTCAGGAATGGTGCTGTCGCCGCTTCTATTGCAAGGCTGGATCCCCGACATCGCCACTTTCCTCAACACGCCGGCGTGGACCATGTCGGCGGAGGCATTCTATTACACTATCTTTCCTTTCATGGCGCCGTGGAAGAAGCCCGAGCGCCCGCGCGATCAGCTTTGGAAATTAAGTCTGGTGTGGATGATCGGCCTCATTCCCGGCACGCTCTACATCGTGTTCAGCCCCGATGGTGTTGCTCACCCGGATCGATGGACAATCGGCCCCTGGATTCAGGCGCTCAAGTTCACCCCGCTTCCGCATTTGGCCAGCTTTGTGTTCGGGGTGTTTCTGTGCGGACTCGACGAGATCGTTCCACGTCCCGGGAGGCTGCGGCTGATGCTTGGCATTGCGGGATTCGGGGGCATCTTCGCGGTTCTCTCGATGGCGCCGAGTCTTCCTTACGCGCTGCTGCACGACGGTCTGCTGATGCCCCTGTTCGGCTGCATCATTCTGGGCCTTGCCGGCGAGAACCCGCTTTCGCATGTACTGGGTTCACGGCCGCTGGTCTTTGTGGGCGAGGCCAGTTATTGCCTGTATCTGCTCCACTTCAACATGTGGAACCTGATTCACTCGACGCATGTGCTGAACCTTCTGCGGCTCAGCCAGTTCGATCCGTGGATCAGTTACATTCTCCTCATTCTGATGTCGCTCTTTGCTCTCTACTACATCGAGAAGCCGGCGCAGAGGCAACTTCGCAAGTGGATGGGAGCGTAACGACGAAATCGAACGCAGCAAAAGGCCCAGCCATCATTCGGCTGGGCCCTTTGCTGCGGAAGTAATGGTGGCTACGGAGTGACCGCCTGGAGCGAGTGATTGCCGTGCGGGATGATGACGAGGGCAGTCGGCTTTGACCCGGTCGGATAGGGCGTTGCCTGGGTGGGAGCCAGAGTGCCGGCAATCGGATCAAGCCGGAAACCGGAGACCGAGTTGCCGAGGAAGTTGGCTGTATAGACAAAGCGACCGAGTGCCGGGTCGACGGCGACCGACATCGGCTCGGTATCGGTTGAGTTGGTGGCACTGCCAGTGGCATTGACTGCGGACGATGGCGTTCCCGTGGACAGGTCGATGACGTAAGCGGAGACCGAAGAATCCAGTGCGTTCGCAACATACATGAACTTGCCGCGTGGGTCGATGGCCACCGATTGAGGCTCATTACCGGTTTTGAATGGCCCATTCAGCAGATAGGCGAGAGTGCTCCCCGATTGAATGCCGTAACCGATGAGCTGATTCGAGGCAAAGTCAGTCACGTATACGTAACGATCCGTGGGGTCCGAAGCCAGGGCGCTGGGTTTCACGCCCGCCTGAAAGGGACTTCCCGAAGCAGGTGTCAGCGCACCTCCAGAGCCGATTGAGAAGCCAAAGACCCATCCAGGATGGGCGGTACTTGTAACGGGCCCGCCGGGATTGTATGCGGACTGGTCATAAGCTGTCGCGTACACCGCGGCGCCATGGACCACGCTATTGTTCACGAGCACATTCACGCCTGTTGGAATTACGGCATCGCTCGCGTAACCGGGAATGGTTAAAGGCTCAGTTGCAGCTGCAGAGCCGATGGTCCCGGACGAAAGGGAGAACTCGGTCAACGTAGCCGTCGTGGTGCCGGAGAGCACATACAGGTAGGTTCCTGCGGAATCGACGGCGAGGGAAACGGGCGAGTCGCTTAGCGTGACCGTGTCCTTCTGGGTCAGGACACCATTGGCGTCGATGGTGAAGTGAACCACGGTATCGTCGTCGTGGTTGGCCACATAGAGATTTGCGTAGTCTCCGGAAACCGCCATCGCCACAGGATTTACGCCGCCCGAGGAGACAGCCGCGTGTCCCAGACGAAGGGCACCGGACTGCGAGTCAGTGGCAAAGGCTTCAATCTGGCCATTTGGACCGGTACTGGATCCGGCAGAATTCGCCACATACACGTAGTCGATGGTCACTAGCTGGCAAGCAGTCATCAAGGTGGCCACAAGAAGGCCAATGGAAGAGACCAGGAAAAGCTGGCTCACTTTGCTCAACTTCATGCGCTTCCTTTAGTCGTGGGCAGTTTCGAGCCCAGGAAAAGCTGTTTTTGTTGACCCATAGGCATTGTAAAAGCCACGTACGGGTTGTTGCGATGGCCGCTGGCATGGGCCGAGCGGGCAAAACCGGTTGCCGTCCTGTTTCTATTCCAGCAATCGTTCATGGTGGTCACTTCTTTTGCGACCCGTGTGGAATCGCGGCCACAGCGGTCGGATTGGCATTCGCGCCCGAGGGCGAACCTTGCGAAAGCAAGAGGGAACCGTCACCTGGATTCGACTGGAAACCGGACACGTTGTTGCCCAGAAAGTTGGCCGTGTAAAGGTACTGATTCAGTGAGGGGTCGAGTCCGATTGCCACTGGTTCCTCTCCGGTGGTGTAGTTACCCAGAGCAGAGAAAGCTCCATTGCTGATGGAGTACGCGGAGATATTGGAATCCTGCGAATTGGCGACGTAGGCGTACTTTCCGGTGCTATCCACGACGATTGCGGCAGGTTGGCTGCCAGTCGCGGTGCTGCTCACGAGGGACAACGCTCCGGAGCTAACCGCAAAACTGAGCACTTGGTTCGCGCCGAAATCGGTTACATAGGCGTAATTCCCGCTGGGGTCGGCCACAAGAGCAGAAGGATGTGTCCCGGCCTGGAAAGGCGAGCCGTTGACGGTCGTTAGCGTGCCGTCGGAGTTGACTGCGAACGCGAACACATAACCGCCGCCTGCTGTTGCGTCGAATGCTGTGACGTAGAGATAGGCGCCAGCCGCAGCCGTGGTGACGCTCGTAGGTGTCATTACATCTGTTGGTTTTGACGGCAGCATGAGGGGCCAGTAGTTTCCGCTAACCGCCGAATTGGCCACTGGTGGTCCGAGTGAGTCGGCGGGCTCGGCCGGAGTGA
The DNA here is from genome assembly GCA_035524195.1 of Occallatibacter sp. Taxonomy (GTDB): domain Bacteria; phylum Acidobacteriota; class Terriglobia; order Terriglobales; family Acidobacteriaceae; genus Telmatobacter. Next base: position 24,038 of record DATKPJ010000045.1, on the reverse strand, counting down.
GAGCCCCCGCCTGGGCAGAGGTCAGGATGGGGAAGACGGCCACCGAACCCGAACAAGGAGCCGCAGTCGAACATGTCGGTAACGGTTCGTAGGTATCAGCCACAAAGAGAAAACTGCTTGTCGTCGCGACTGAAAGGGGGAAAACCCCCGGCGTATTCAGGGTGTTTTGCGGATAGAGTTTTCCATCGCTGCCAATGGTGAACTGGACGATCGAGTTATCGTCCTGGTTGACCACATAGAGAGTGGTGAAGTCACTCGACACTGCTTCGGCGACGGGGTTACGGCCGCCTGACGGAAACGGCGAGGTAGGAATCTGGCGCATCTTGCCCGATTCCGAGTTGACTTCGAAGACGTCAACCTCGCCATAGTTGTTCGATCCTGCAGCCTTGGCGCTGGTCACGTACACGAAATCCGCGGTAAGCGTGCCGCAGGCAGTCACAAGTCCGGCTGCCAGCAGGCTGAAGACGGAAACCAGCACCAGCTGGCTTGATCTGTTGAACCTCATGCGCATCTTTCATCAGCGGACCGGAAACCCGGACCCGAGAACTCAATTTTGAGAATCGAACCACAGGCGCTTTACAAGCAGAGTGCGTCCGCGGCTCGGTTTGCGTCGCCGGAAATCCGGATAGACCGGACCCGTCAGGCAGGCCGGCATCCCGTGATGCCTGCCTGATTTACATCGTCGACCTAGCTGGTGCGTCCGGTAACCAGGCACCACGCTGCCGGTCCGGGCAGTGCGAAGCTGTCCTTGACATGATGGTTCTGGCTCAGCGGATTCAGCACACCGGTGTTCTGATCCAGTGAAACGCCGGTCACTGTCGAGTCATTGAAATTGGCGGTGTAGAAGAACTGGTACGACGGGTCCTCAAGCAGGCACATCGGGCCTGATCCTGTGCCCCACGGACTGCCGGAAATTTCCGGGTTCAGTTGCTTCGTGGTCGGATCAATCACCCAGCCGGCGATCCCACTCTCTGTGTTCCCGGTCGTCGTGTTGTTGCTGCCTTGATACGCAACATAGGCCCATTTTCCCTTGTTCTCAGCGATGAGATACACCGGGTTTGTGAGCGTACTGTCTCCCGGAACGACGCCGCCCTGAAGTTGCTGCAATGCGCCATTAGCGCCCACCGTGAATGTCAGGATCTGGCTGGGAACCGTATATGTGCTCCCGTTGAGGGTATATGTGTCTGGATCGTTGGCAAGCACATAGACGTTGTTGGCCGCCACGATAGCTGTTGCCTGGGAGATGTTTAACGGCTGAGAACTGTTCTGGTTGATGGTGAGCTGGCCGGTGCCCTGGGCGTAGGTGTACGGGAAGACCGAGTCTCCCGTGGCCTGCGTTCCACTCAAGGTGAGAACGTAGCCCTGAGTCAGGATAAAGTCGATCGGATTGGCCGGAACCGGGAAATAAGGGAGCGGCTCACCGCTGGCTGAAGTCACCTGCGAGTTGACCACCAGGGTAAGTCGGCCAGTTGTCGAATCGACCTTGTACGCCGTGATATCGCCGCAGGATGTTACACCGGTTCCGAGAGCCAGAGAGCAGGCCGAAGTGGAAGGTGCAATTGCGTCGAGCACGTAAAGGTACGTCCCCCCAGAATCAGAAATAATACGGAACGAGTTGTAGCCTTGAGGCGTCATGTTTACGCCTTGAGGAGACAGGACCCCGTTGCCGCCGATCGAGAACTGGGCAATACTGGCCTGGCATGGAGTGGCTGCGGTGCAAGCCGTTCCACCGTTGCCAGGTGTTCCCTGGTTCAAAACGTAAATGAAGCGGCCGCCGTTGAGCAGGACCGCGCGGCCTGGGTTCACGCCGCCCGATGAAATAGGCAGTCCATTGATGGGAACCAGGTTGCCCGTATTGTGGTCGATTTTGAAACCGCTAATGATCCCGTTTCCGGTCGTCTCAGCTGTTTGAGTCCCTGTGACATACAAATAACCGACTGTATAACTCTGAACGCAAGACGTAACGCCGAGGACGAGACCCAAAGAAAGGGCGCTCATCAGAAGGGTCTTGCCGAATTTCGTCAACTTCATGCGATTCCTTCATCCTGGTTCGGCGTGCGCCGCCAAGTTTGGTCGTTCCACAGCAGAGCTGGGTTGGGATGGGTCCCTGCTGCATTGTAAAAGGCGAGGCTAGGTTGTGCCTAGTTTTGGGTTCCGGCGGGTTGAATGGACATTTCCCGGGAACCCTGACCGAAGCTCGAACAACTCAACCCTCGCTCCTACGTTTGCGTTCTCCAGCTTCTGATGCGGTTGGAGTTTGGACTCTCGATTCGAGGGAAACGTCACCGCGTTTCTGCACGAGACACACAGTTTAAGGGTGCCGCAGATCGGGAGTCGGCCCCGGGAATGGCAGTGCCCTTACCACACGCGGCAGGAGTTCACCGGATACATGGGCTGTCCCTTTGAACAGCCGAACGCCTTGCCGAATTCGTCGAAGTTCTGCACCGTGCCATTGACACGCCAGCGTCCGGGCGAATGCGGATCGACGAGAGCCGACTGACGCGCCGACTGCTCCGTCTGGTTCTGGCACCAGACCTGGGCAAATCCAAGGAAGTAACGCTGTGCTTCGGTATAGCCGTCGATCTTTTGGTCGATTGATTTGCCTTCCGTGGCGAGGGTATCCAGCAGCGCCTGATAGGCGATGCGCAAACCGCCGTTGTCAGCTGTGTTTTCACCCAGCGTCAGTCTTCCGTTCAACTTCTGAGCAGGAGTGTCGCCGTGCGCGGGAGCTGCCTCAAAACCGTCGTACTCCTTCACCTCGCAATCCGTCCGCTCGGTAAAGGCCTTGCGATCCTCGGGTGTCTGCCATTCGCGCAGATTACCCTTTCCGTCGTATTTCGAACCCTGGTCGTCGAACCCATGGGTCATCTCGTGACCGATCACCACGCCGATTCCTCCAAAGTTCACGGCCGGGTCGATATTCGGATCGAAAAACGGTGGCTGGAGGATTCCGGCAGGGAAGTTGATGTCATTCATCGAAGATTCGTAGTAGGCATTGACGGTGGGCGGAGTCATGCCCCACTCCTTTTCATCTACGGGTTTGCCCAGATGCCCGAGATCCCAATTGCGCTGAAATACGGCGTTCCGATTCATGTTCCCGATGAGGTCGTCGCGTTTCACTTTCAGTGCGGAGTAGTCGCGCCATTTCTCCGGGTAGCCGATCTTGTTGCGGATCATTGCCAGCTTCTCTGCGGCCGCCTTCTTGGTCGCGTCGCTCATCCATGGCAATGTCTGGATGTCCTCTCCGAGGGCTTTTTCGAGTGCCGCGACAAGCTTGTCCATGCTTTGCTTGGCGGCGGGCGGAAAATTCTGCTTCACCCAGTCCTGGCCAACTGCTTCTCCCATGGCCCGATCGGTCATCGCGGTGCACTCTTTCCAGCGGGGCTGGGGCTCCTTTTGTCCGGCGAGCGTTTTTCCGAAGAACGCAAAGTTCTCATCGAAGAACGCCCTGGGCAGATTGACGGCGGAGCCATGAATCAGATGCCAGCGGAAATACGATTTCCAGGTGTCAACGGGTTCAGAGGCTATCAGTTGGTTTAGTGCTTTAAAGAAGGCCGGGGTAGCCACGTTCAAGCTGTCAAAATGCCCCACCTTCAGGTCTTTGAAGTAGACAGCATAGTCGAAATCCGGAGCCAGCTTCTGCAGGTCGTCCACGGCGTAGATGTGGTAGCGGTTGGCCGGATCGCGCATCTCCGTGCGGCTGGTCGAGGCTTTCGCCAGTCCTGTTTCGATGGCCATTACGGAGGCGGCTTCTTTGGCTGCTTCATCCGGCTTGTCACCTGCGAGAGTGAACATTTTCGTGACGTGCTCCAGATACTCCTGGCGGATGGTCTGGTAACGTCTGGCATCGGAGAGGTAGTAATCGCGGTCGGGCAGGGAGAGTCCACCCTGCGAAATGAAAGCAATCTGCTTCGATGAATCCTTCTCGTCCTGCTGCACACCGAACCGGAACAGGGGGGCAGGATCGCCCGCCTCTTCCAGTTCGCCCATTAGTCTGCCTACCTGCTTCGAGTCATTGATCGCGGCAACGCGCTTGAGCGCCGGTTCGAGCGGGGTGAGACCCTTTGCATCGACGACGCCTGTGCTCATGCAAGCCGCATAAAAATTTCCATATTTTCTCTGCAAGGAGGTTTTGGGATCCTTTGAGGCGGCATCCAGTTCCTGCCAAAGAAGGTATCGGTTGCGCTCCATCAGCAGCGAGAAGGAGCGCGCCCAGCGCACCTGGTCGGCGGGAACTGGATTTTGCCTAATCCAGTTTCCGCAGGCGTACTGATAGAAGTCCGCACAAGGATCGGCGGTTTTGTCGATTGCCGAAAGATCGAAGCTCTTAATCATCGGCGGAGGCACCGGCTGGGAATCATCGGTGGCTGACGATGCAGGAGCCTGTGCCATCGCGGACGCGGCTGCGACCAGCAAGATGGGAATGAGGCGGAAACAGTGCATGGAATGCCCTCGTAGGATTCAGGTCCGCAATCCGGACCATCCCTTTCAGGAAGACCAGGAACCGGAGGGGGCCATTGGTGTGAACTACGTTGCCAAGCAGACTAACATGCAGGGCTGAATTCGCAGATGGGGGGAAAGTGATTGCGGGCCGTGTGCAATCTCCAGCCGCGATTTTTGTTGGCGCTGCTTCAGGACGTTTCGATCTGCTGGTGGATTCACGAAACTGAGGTGGTCTCTCCTGTGCGTCCGGTGTATGCTCTGTCGCGTGCCGCCCGCTTCTCTAAAGCGATCCCCGGCACGGAGGCAAGAAATGCGCATGCTTATGCTGCTTCAGTTGCCAATTGAACCATTCAACACTTTGGTCCGAAACGGAACCGTCGGGGCCAAGATGAAACAGATCCTTGACGCCATCAAGCCCGAAGCGGTTTATTTTTCGGAACAAAACGGCCATCGCGGAGGCATTCTGGTCGTTGACGTTGCGTCTCCCTCCGACGTACCGCGCCTGGCAGAGCCCTGGTTCCTAACGTTTCATGCTGAAGTCGAGTTCCGTATTGCCATGACTCCCGAAGATCTCGGGAAATCAGGCCTTGAGGCACTGGGCAAAACCTGGCAGTGAGCTGAGTCTCCGACCTCTTGAAGAGGACTGTTGTTACACTCCCATAACGGTCGCCGTGGAAAGCAATCGCGTGGTTCAATTGACGCGGCCCGCCTGAGAAATGAACGGCAAAAGGCGGAATCCCCAATTCAGCCAGGTGAGCAGACCTTACCGGAGGCGGCGCGAATCTCCGTGACTGCGTCGGCGTCTTGCGGAACGCGAAGTCTGCGGTGAAAGGTGGCGTTGTCTGCAAGGACGGGCCGGTATCGAAGGAATAGCGGGAGTCTCAACCTCTTGGACTGTTGCATCGGTTTCGATCGCTTCGAACGACGGTTCTGTCTCGACTATTTCGAGCAACGCTTCTGTCTCGAAGGCTTCGACGCTCGCTTCTATAGCGACCAATTCGGCTGTCGCCACGGATTCGCAGGTGGTTTCAGATTCACTCTGGATGGCGACGTGCTCGAGCGACTCGGTTGGATCTTCGGCGCGGGACATCTCAGCGGAGCGCAGAATATTCTCAACCGCCCTGTTCAATCGCTCATCGGAGGAATTGCGGGTCCGCGCATCAGGGGTGGCGGAAAGTGGATTGAGTTCCTGATCCTGATCGCGCGTTACGTACCATTGTTTGGTGGCCTTGTGCTTTGAAGCGGACCTGGCAGCCAGCGCGACCTTGATTAACACGAAACTTACAGGAGGAATGGAAAACAGCAGCCCTGCATAGTACGGCAGATGATCGTGTAACACGGACCACGCGGCACCCTGAAATGGTGTGTCCATCAAAAGTCCCTCACATTCTGCCGTTCACGCCCGTCGTTCGAGAATCTTAGGGAAGCGCGGCCCAAATCGATCCAAAAGAAGAAGTGGGTTCAATCGACCCTGCTCGAACTTCGTGCGTGCATCTTGAACGTAAGGGATGCGCTGACTTGAGGCAATGCGGCTTTGGTGGGGCGGCGCTACCCCATCGGTTGGAAGTTCGACGCCCAAAAGGTAATTAGAAATGGATTACGGGCTCTTGGGAAACGAAACCGCCCTTTTTTCCACAGCCGAATTGCGCGAAGCACATCATTCCGAACCAGTTCTTTACATCTCTGGCCGGCCGCTGCCACACTAGAGAGTGGACACCCAGACAATCGTTATCCTCGACTTTGGCTCGCAGTATACGCAGTTGATTGCCCGGCGCATTCGCGAGCAGAATGTCTTCTCAGTGGTGCTACCCTGCACCGTTCCTGTTACAGAAATTGAAGCCTACAAGCCACTCGGCCTCATTCTTTCCGGAGGTCCTTCTTCGGTCTATGATCCGGACGCCCCGGCTGCTGATCCGAAGCTGCTGGAGCTGGGCGTGCCGATGCTGGGGATCTGCTACGGGCTTCACTTCATCGTCCACCATATGGGGGGCAGGGTACGCACGGCTCCGAAACGCGAATATGGCCACGCGGAAGTGACCATCGAAGACGCGGAGACGCTCCTGTTCGCCGGACTGCCAGCCTCGATGAACGTCTGGATGAGTCACGGTGACGAGGCGCTCGAACTTCCCGCCGGTTTTCATCGCACGGCCGTGACATCGAACGCACTTGCGGGCATCGCGAATTCGGAGCGACGTATCTGGGCTGTGCAGTTTCATCCCGAGGTGCACCATACGCCGTTGGGACCGCAGTTGATCCGCAACTTCATCTTTAATATCTGCGGCGCGGCAGGTGACTGGACACCGGCGCATTTCATCGAGAGCACCGTTACCCAGATCCGCGAGAAGGTCGGCAAGGGACATGTCATCTGCGGCCTCTCCGGCGGAGTGGATTCTTCGGTTGCCGCGGTGCTTGTACACCGCGCTATCGGCAGTCAGCTTACCTGCATCTTCGTCAACAACGGCGTCCTGCGTAAAAACGAGTTCGCGACCGTGCAAAAGAACCTGCGCGACAAGCTTGGCTTGAATGTTGTTGCCGTTGATGCCAGCCAGCGATTTCTCAAACAACTGGCCGGTGTCACCGATCCTGAAACCAAGAGGAAACGCATTGGCGCGGAGTTCATCGCGGTCTTCGACGACGAGGCAACACGCATTGCCAAGGAAACGGGCGGTGTGGACTGGCTTGTCCAAGGCACGCTTTATCCCGATGTGATCGAGTCGAGCAGCGTGAAAGGTCCCAGCCAGACCATCAAGAGTCATCACAACGTAGGCGGCTTGCCCGAACGCATGAAGCTCAAATTGATCGAGCCGCTGCGCGATCTGTTCAAGGACGAAGTCCGTCGTATCGGACGCGATCTCGGGATGCCCGAGGAGATTCTGGGGCGTCAGCCGTTTCCGGGGCCGGGGCTTGCGGTGCGCATCCTTGGCGAAGTGACGCCGGAGCGCGTCGCGCTGCTGCAGGAAGCCGACGACATCGTCGTTTCAGAGATCAAGGCAGCGGGCCTCTACTCCAGGATCTGGCAAAGCTTTGCGGTGCTGCTTCCGGTGATGAGCGTGGGCGTGATGGGCGACCAGCGTACGTACGCCTACACCGCGGCAATTCGCGCCGTGCACTCTGAAGACGGAATGACCGCCGACTGGGCGCCCTTGCCGCACGAGGTGTTGAAGCGGATGTCGAGCCGGATCGTCAACGAAGTGCGCGGCATCAACCGCGTGGTCTACGACGTGACGTCGAAGCCGCCCGGAACCATCGAGTGGGAATAGTTCTGTTGCAGAATTTGAGGGGGCGATGATCCCTGGAGTCTTGATTTACATTCGTGTTATTCAGTGGCTTCTTCAAGTATGATCTGCTTCACTCTTTCAATTGACGCAAGAATTGTCTGTTTCTTCTCCCCGATTATTACGTTCTTTACATTCTCTCGGTTGAGAAGTGCAGCAGCACCAGATTTCGGGTCAGCAGCAATAATCGGGTAAGTCCAACGGCTCTTGATCGAACTCTTATTGCGTGCGTGTTGAAGTAAAGCATAGGCCAGATAATCTGCTGGCTCACACAGAACAGAATCCTTCTTCTCTACGAATCGCCAGCTTGCCAACTTGGAAGTTTTTCCATCGGTCATCAACAATTCAGGATGATCAGTGGTTGAAGCGATTTTAGGCAACTCCAACTCCGCAACCCATCCATATTGATCTTGACGCTCGAAAACAATCTCCAGCCGTTCGTTTTCAGGCAAAGCTCTCATGGCAAAAATCGTCACGGCTCTACAGCATTGCATGTATGCTGCATGGATTAGAAGGTCTGATTCGGTGGTGAGCAAATCGGCGTAATCTTTGAGGCGCACACCAGCCGCGATCGGTATCAATCCGCATTTTTTCGGAACGAAGCCTGCTCTGGCCAGCATTTTTTGGACAGATAATTTAGTGAATCGCAGTTCCTTCATGTGGAGGTGTTTGCGTTGAGGACCGATTGCCTCAGCCCACAAGACAGGGAATTGCTTCCAGGCATCATCAGTGCCCATGTATCCCGCAATGAACATCCAGTCGTCTTGTTCCTGACCAGTCTCATCAAGATATGCAGTAAACATGAGTAGACGCCTTCTGAGCCCTAAGCATACTTCTCTCAGGGAGCATTTACGGCGTGAAACATCCCTATTGAAATAAAGGAGTTACAAACCAAACATCCAGACTCGAAAGACCAATCCTTGATATAAAAGTTCCACAAATTAATCTCTGGATCGTAAGTCCTTTATCATCAATACGAGCACAAGTGGAACCATCGAGTGGGAATGAGGACTAGCCGTCCGAGCACTTGCGGCTTCGGCATGGGCAGGCGGCGTTGAAGCGTCAAACAGATTTTGGCCGGGTATACCATCCGAATGCCAGGCAGCCCACCGCGATGACTCCAAGCATGCCAAGCCACGTAAGCCCGGCCATCTGAGCGACCTGGCTTTCCCGCATTTCGACCTCGCGCATGTTGCGCCCAGCCAGCACGAATCCCGGATGCACGCCGCCGATGCGCTGGACGACTGCCGCGATGCGCACGCCGCCGACGCGGCCCAGGATGGGCTGCCAACTGACGCGCTCCTGGCCATGCGACCGCACGTAATCGAAAACGCCCATCGGCGGGACGGGAACGCTGCCGTCGAGCGTGGCTTGCGACGCCACGGGATGGCCCTGATCGTCATAGACAATCACGAATGGCGCCAAGGATCGCGCCATGTCGATCGGCGGACCTTCCGGCACAGCTTGAGCAGGCGCGACGCCTCGCTCCAGCTTCGCTGCCAGATCGCCGACCATCTGAATCTGAGGATCGTTCAAACTCTGGCGAAGTACCTGCTGCGGAATGGCATAGAGCGCCAATGCCACACCAGTGGCAATGGCGGCCAGCACCAGGGCATTGAATACAAGGACGGGACGTGCAAGCGATTCGCGCACCATGACGATGTTCTCCTTGACGAGTGAAAGGATCAGGTCCCAAAGAACAAATGGAAGAAACGTGGCGCGCATGACAGACGGGTCGGCCAGCGCATCACGGAATGCCTGCCGCATGGCGGGCGCGTAGGTATCGCGAAACCGGGGAGGATAGGCCTGCAGCGCCGCCGCATACCAGCGTTCCAGCCGGTTCGTTTCGGGGATCACGAGCGGCCTCCCTTTGGATGTGGATTGGCAAGCAGACCGAGCGCGCGCGCGGAGCGAATGGCGGCATCCAGCCGCTCCAACTCAGCGGCAAGCACGCGCCGGCCCACGCCGGTGAGTCGATAGTAGCGCCGGCGTTCGTCGTCCGAGATTCCCGATTCTTCGACAAGGCCGTCGCGCATCATGCGGTCGATCGAGCCGTAGAGGGTTCCGGGTCCCAGACGCATGTTCCCGCCTTTCGCGGTGCGCGCATCTTTCATGATGGCGTAGCCGTGCTTGTCGCCCTCGCCGAGCGAAAGCAGAATGGCAAAAACGGCGGGCGAAAGGGGTATTGGAGGGGCCATTGCCGAGTTTGTGGTGTTATCTGCTCGTTTCAATCCGTCTGCTCCTTGCTTGTCGAGCGATCGTCGACGGGAATGGGAATCGAATCATCGCGGAAAAGTCCTAACGGCTTCTTGAAGAATCCAAACCCGACCAGCATTGCAGCCATCCCTGAGCCGACGAAGATTGACGAAACGAGCAGCATTCGGATCGACGGCAGCTTTCCAGCATCTTCGTTAAGGACTTCTGCCGCGAAGGCAAAAGCGCCGATTGCAGCACCCGCACAAGCAGCACCGATCCACGGCATCCAGGCACGGGGACTCAGAGACTCGGACGCGAGATCTTTTTCATCTGCGGATGCCGGAAGGGGTATGAGCGCGACGACGCCAGCCTGCTGGAGAGCAGCGATCAGCACAAAACTGAAGGCAATCGTCAACAAATGGAATGAAATCGACTGGATCAGACTCTCCGGGAAAAGAGCCAGCACAAGCATAGAAGTCAATACGAGGAGAAATGCGCGACGGGCGCGGTGAGCGACGTTTGTCGACCGGTTCTCCTCTGCTGACTTCGGCACCATGAAGAGGACAAGAAACGAAATGGCGGCCATTCCAACCCAAAGAGCCACCAGTTCCACAGTTCCACTCTTGCCTGCCCATTGCGACAGATGACGCGCCATTGCCATGGCATCGACGAGGAGAGTCATCAAAATGCCAACTGGAACGGCCGCCTCTGTGCGGGCCAGGAATCTCCGGGTCAGGGCCGACGGCCGACGCTTGCCATAGGGTCGAAAGGCGCGTAGCAAGCCCAATCCAGCAAGAATAATGGAGAAGATCATGGAAAAGGACCCAACAGCGTCGTAAGGATCGTCCCCGAATGGAATGATCGCTCTCAGTTGAAGGTTGTGCTTGGTGAACATGAAAAACAGGTAGAAGGCGGCAGCGAGTCCTGAATCGGCGAGGGCAACAAGCTTCAGCCGCAGGGAGATGCCGTCAATCCTAAGAACAATCTGCCCCGTCGCTTGAAGATCAGGGATCATCAGCAGCAATATATACCCGCTGTCGATATATCTGCAACGGATATAATTTCGGGTTCGTGATAGATGATTTATTGTCCGGTAGGTGTCAATACCGGAGCCCGTAATGGGCTGGTTTCGATCTCGATGCGGGTATCTTTTGGAAAGATCACGTCCCGGCCCGACCGCAGGAAATTGTCATAGACCGAAAGACCGGCTGCGTAAAACCCGATGCCAGCGGCGAGGTTGCGATTGCCGGCGGCAACGCCCACGATGCGTCCCACGAGGCCGAAGCCGTTTGATGCGACGCCGGTCTGCGCGGTGATATTGCCGTCCTGATCGAGAGCACGCCCTGCCAGCATGGTGAGCAGGAGCGGTGCGATTACGCTGGATTGGTTCTTCGGGCTGATGGTGCCCTCGGCGTCGAGCTGGAGGTTCTGCGTTTTTTCCGTCGCTGCCCCGCCGAGCGAACCCTCCACCTGCCGGCTATATCCCTCGGGGAATCGAACCTGTTGGAAGGTGAAACGCAGTTTGCCGTTTCGTCCAAACGAACGCGCTGCTTTTGCCGCTGTAACCCTGCCCATGAGAGTGGCGCCCTGTGGCACCACAAGTTGCTTATTCCTGTCGTATACCGGTTCCACTACAAGTGCATTTACGGGATCGCCGGGCCGGGCGGTCGCGGAAGTCAGATCGCGCGAGAGGAGTGCGTGAACGGACCAAGTTTCCGGCTTGCCAGGCCGGGTGGTTTGAGCAGGAGCAGTGGTCGCGGCTGCCTCAGCTGGCGGATCCGGCAACTCAAGCGCTGTCTTCAATTCAAACGACCAGGCCGTGTGAGCCATGATCCGTTGAGGGTGATACGGAAGCTGGTGATAGAGCATCAGCTTTGCGCGATCGCCCAAGCCTGGGTCGGTGAAGAATGCCACCTGCTGGTGCAATCGGGCTTTTACTGCGGCCCATTCACTGCCAATAATCGATCTCTTCGGCGCGACATCCGGCGTGGAGAGATGCATGATGGGCGCACCGTTGGTGGCCGTGGCAGCCTGAAAGGCCAAAGACCCGCCGGGCATTTCCAACTCGTCGAACCGCACCTCGGCGGTGTCGAAAGGGGTGAAGTCGCCGCGTAATCGAGCATTCAGTCTAGCCTTTTTGTCAGGTTTCAATGCGACCACTTTGCCCTGCAAGGGAGTGTTGGCAGGGACGATGAGCCTTCCGTCTGCGTAGATGGGGTGCATCAGCCGAGCCTCGATCGCTTCGCCGGCCTTCATTGGATACTGCCGAGTGATCTCCACCTGCATAGGAGTGCCAGCGGGCAGGATGGGATGTGCAGGCACTTCTTTTGCTGGTGAGGGCTTTGGCGCAGAGGGCTTGGGCGGAGACCGGCGCACAAGAGTTTGCGGATCAGCGGGGGCGGCGAGCGTCAGAGCAAGCAGTCCAACGAGGAAGACATGAGGGCGTCGAATTAGTAACTGCATGGGGAAGCGACCTAACCCTTTCGGGGTACAGATTTAAGACGTGACGAAGGCGCAAACGGGAGCTTTAAGGTTGAGCGCGCAACGCCGCGACTTCGCGACCGAGGGCATCGAGGCGCGCTATCAGTTGTTCGTGACGCTTTTCGTCGGCAGTCGGCTCAAATGGCTCGACATAAAATGTTCCGTTGGGCTCGAGTTCGCACCGGTGCACGCGATGGAAACCGTCAAATCCCTGTCGATGAATCACGGAGAGCAGTTCTTCGCGGCTCAGCATTTCGTGCTGCAAAGCCTTCATATCCACCTGGCCATTGCGGACGAGCACAGTGGGGCGTCCTTCAAAGGCTCGAGTCAACCGGCGAGATCGAAACAGAACGCGCACCACCAGCCAGTTGATACCGAGCAAGCCAAGCGCACCGATGATTCCTCCAGTAATGGAGTTGTCGTCGCCGATGATCGCATTCTGCACTGTGTTTGAGAGCGACAAAAGCACGACCAGATCAAACGGATTGAGCTGCGCGAGTTCACGTTTGCCGAAGATGCGGAGCAGCACCACCAACGCGAGGTAGACAATCACGGGCCGGAGCAGCTTTTCCGCAATCGGCAGCGGCAATGCAAACATGTGGTTGAACAGGATGGAGTGGTTCATGGAATGAGGATAGCGCCACTTCGACGAATCCCAAGCGCTGCAGGCTCAAGTTCCGGCCTATGTTTTCTGGGATGGGTTGTTCGTTGGAGGCATTGTGTTCAAGATTCGAAGCTATTTCGCGCCGATCTCGGTTGTCTCACGACAACTCCTGTACTCCGACATGAAGAGCGCACGCCCCGTAGCGTAGCGGCGTCTCCGTGAGGAACCACTTCGGTCCACCTCACTTTGCGGCCCCTGCCTTGTAGTCCTTGTACTCCGACGTGAATATTGTCTGGCGTACTGAATACCTGCCCGCAGCGCCGGATTCGCCGTTTGGAACGACTTCAGTGTTGATGATCGTTCTTACGGGAACAATCATCGTTTTTCCGCCAACCGTCACCGGGCCATAATCGATGCGCGTATCGTCCTGATGAACTACATCCGACGACTTCAATTCCGCTTCGGTGATCATCCGTACCACGATGCCCGTATCCGGATTGATGAACAGTTCACCATGGTAGGGAACGTTCTGCTTGAAGTGGATATCGTAGGCCGTATTTGTCTGGAAATTGCCCCCGCCTCCTCCTGTGCCACCCGCCATTCCCGGTGCCGCAGATGAAAACCTTGCGACTCCTGTCTGGTCCACTTCAGGAAAACAGCAGACACTCACGGCAAGGTGTGCTTTCTTTTTGGGAACGGAGAAAGAGAAAACCGCTGCCTGCTGGCCGTCGACCATTTCCCAACGCAGCCAGCTGATGTTGCCGAATGTCTGAGCTTCCCGGAAAACATTGCCCAAAGCGGGGTCCGGTGTTTCAATTACGATCATCCGATTTGCTCCCCATGGAGTCTTGTCTGTCTGCCTTGGCAACAGTTCGGCCCCGTGATCGCTTTCTGCATGCACCTCGGTCGCGTTGATGTAATGGACAAATTGATACGCCTGCACAAAACCTGTGTCCGTTGATTCAACCGTGCCACTTCCGTGGATGCCGGAACTGGGCGCAGCCGCTTCTACGTTGTCCTGGAACCGGAGGATGGTTTTGGTTGCGCTCATTTCGGGCAATGCATCGTAAGTTGTGGTTACGTAATTCGCAGCCTTGTCCAAGATTGTCTTCTGTGCGGCCGAATCCGGTGCTACCACAGTTGGAATGTCGGAGGCCGGCGGAGCCAAGTTGGCGCTCCGCGCCTCAAGCACATAGATTTGCTCGGTCGAGAGCTTTCCGGGCACATTATCCACCAGGCTGTTCATCGTGCTCCGTGTCAACTCTTCGGTCAGGTCCAGTTGTTTCAGGGCATCGGCGACTTCCTGGTCCGATCTGTTCTGTTTTTCCATTCTTGCGAGAGTTTCTTTCAACTCGGCTATCGTCGCCTTTTTGGCGCTCCATGCGGGCACCGCCATTACTGCAAGGATCACGAACAAAGTCAGCTCTTTCATTTGAAGCTCCGAGGCCAAACTCCGACGCTGCCATTCTACTCGTCACAATGTCACGCCTTTCACAACGTGGCGCAACTCGCCATTCAACTTCCGCTTTTCAGGGCGACGCCAGGGATGGTGACCGAGCCCATCCTTCCCGAATTCTCATCCACCACCAGGACGCGCAGCGAAGACATACCCGGCTGCATCTTCACAAGGTGATCGAACGGAACCCCAACCGGCATGAGTCTGTCATACGTGGATGATTTCAACCGGAGGCCGAGGGTCTGGCCTTCAACTCGGGCATGCAGACCAGTATCGTCGCGTTCAATGAAAAAGATGTCGAGTTTATCCATCCAACGGCCGGCTTGCTGTTCGAGGCCAATGTCGCCGGTGGAGATGTTGATCTTCACTTTGGTTCCGGCGCCTGTCGCGGCCACATCTGCCGCTACTCCGATCTCATGGACGTCTGCCGGCTTCCAAACCGCCTGCTGAAATCGCTGTTTGAGTGTGGTTGGTTCCTTTTCGAACAGATAGCCTGTCCGGTAGCGGAGCGTGAGTCTGCGCCTGCCGGTGGGTGTCACCGTTATGGTGTGGTATTGGTCGTCTGGCGGCCCCGTGGGGGAAAAACTGATCATGTACGTGTCATCGCCGGCCGCAACAATCTTGTTCAACTGCGCAGTCAAATCTCCGGCTCGCCGGATCACTTCTCCTCCGGTATCGGAAGCCACGTCTCGCACCTGCCCTTGTACGGGATGAATGTCCTGGCTCATTTCCGCTGCAACACGCCCCGGTGTGGTGTTACGCGACATTGTCTGCCCTCCGCCCAGGCTTGCTGCTTCCTGCGCCGCCGGCGTCAGCATCACATTTTGGTGTTGCAAATCGGGGTTGATTGCGCTCCCTTCAAGCTGCGACACATCGAACGGATACACGGCCGCATGCGCATCGTTCATTGCTTCCTGTGTGCGCATTTCCCAGGCCTTTTCCACTTGCGGGCTCTTGTCAATTCCGACCGACTGATCGCGCCAGTCCGCAAAGATGTTATCGCTTGAAATCCAGACGAGTTTCTTCTGGCCGGGGATGGCGGACAAGTGCCGTGCCACGTCTGTGAGCACAAGAAATGATGCGCGTAACGGGTCATCTCCCATCGTCAGCAGTTGAGGATCGTTTGGCTGTTCAGCATCCGGCACGTCGATGTGGTTGCCGTTTACTGAGTTCAGATCGGCCACGTTGTGCACTTCGTCAAAGTGCTGCCGGTTTCTCGTCTCCTCTTCCCGGGCAGTCGAAACCGATTGAGCGGTGGGCATGAATTTCTGCATGCAGGCGATCAATGCCGCGTGATCCTGAGTTGCCTCGGCCATCACGTGAAAGCCCAGCCCATTCATGCTGTAAAGCCCTACCCGCTCGTTTGGAGCAAGCGAGCGGAGAAACTTGAGTATCTGTCCCCGCGCATTGCTCATGTCGGACCACGCAATGTGGCTCTCGTCGATGAGCAGAATGGTCGTGCTCACCTCCGCGGCCCGATTCGCAGAATTCGTATCAGATTGGACCCGATTACTGAACTCCGGTTCCGGCTGTGAACTTTCACCTGCGCCTTGCCGCGCAGCAGCGATTGTTGTCGCCTGAACCGCGACCGGGCTGAAATAGCGAATCTCCCGTTTTTGGCCGTTGTCGTACAATTCGAAGTCGCCGACCTTCAGATCGCTTACGGGACGTCCCTTTTTGTCATAGGCTACAACGCCGACATCGACGAGTCTCGAAGTGACTTTGATCGAAAAGCTGCCTTGCGCGGGTGACGATACATTCGCTGTTTCATCCGGCAATCCAGTGGCCGCGCTCAGGGTCACTTCGGGAATACCAGGTCCCAGAGGAGGCTGCGCCGTCGCTGACGGGTTCGCTGGGGGTGCTGTTGCAGCGGAAATCGAAGCAGATTGAATTGTCTTTTCGTTTGCCCCCTGATCGCCAAGCGCAAGTTCCGCTGCTTTCCCATCGGTTTGGCTGGTACTCGCTGCCATGTTCGGCTTGCCTGAGGCCGCAACGGTTTGCGTTGCGATGTGCGAAGCCGAATTGGGAGATGAACTCGGTTCCGGAGTTTCTGTGCCCGTGTTTTCGGCGGCGGCAGCGCTGGAGAGGATGCGCGCCGACGATCCCAGGCGGTGATAGTTGCTGAAGGTCGTTTCGTTGATCATGAGCACCGATTCGTTGTCGCACTGGCTCAAGGGGCTCTCCCATACCGAGTCGTCTCCCACGCCGTTGAGCACCATCGCTTTCGGCCCCCCGCAACCGCTCATGGAGCCTGGCTCCGCTGAAACGGCAACACTTCGCAGTGGACAGATGAATTGCCGGTCTCCAATTCTTATCGGTCCATACTCAATCATCGTTCCCGCCCGGAGAAGAGGATCTCCGGGGCTCAATTGCGCCTCGATGGTGAGGCGTAACACAGCTCCGGTCGCCGGATCGATCGCGATCGTTCCCCGGTATCCGGGGGTTTCGCTGTAGGTCTTCAATTTCTGTTCCCCGGGGATGATCGCAACCGGCTGCGGCGAGCGATTGCGGCCGCTGTAGATGAACTGGTTGCTCCCAGTGACTTGCTCGCTTTGATAGCTGATCGTCACGGCATAATGCGAAGCGTCTCGCGGCACCTCATAGTGAAAAACAGCAACCAGCCCGGTCGCCGCCTGCTCCCAGTGGCTGAAGGTCACCTTGTGATTGGCCATGTCGGCGAGCACTACCGTCAAAGCGGGACCAAACTCACCCCAGCTTCGCAGTCCCAACTCCCCTGACGAGTTGGCGTTGCTCGATGCCACATTCACAGTTGGATCCTGCACCTCTTTGCCGTCGCGAAACGTGATCTGCCGACTTGCGTTTCCGACGAGGTGCAGCCCTTCGCGCAGAGGCCAATCGCCCTTGCGCAGGACCTGCGGGGTGTCGTCAAACCTGTTTGTAACGCGGGTCACAAAAAAGTTGGGCAAGCGAGACCAAGTCGCCACAGAATAGGCTCTTGCCACGTCAAGGATGTGCTGCTGCGTGGCGGCGTCTGGAAAGGCAGTTGCGGGCAATTCGTTCGCAGGAGGATCGAGGAATGCCGATTGATCAGCAAGCAATTGCAGTGCAAGCGCGGTGCGAGGCTGCAGATTCAGCGTTGTGGCTAGGCGGTTTAGAGCGGCATCTGTGAGCCGCTCTGTCATTTCAAACCCGCGTATCTGGCCTGCAATCTGGGCGTCGGTGCGATGTGTGGCATTGTCGGCGATCAGGACTCTCTCAAGCTGCGCGACGGTTACGCGCTGGGACGCGACGGCGGGAACCGTCATGATGGCGACGAGTCCGATCAAGATCAGCCTTCGCATCGTTCTCCGCCTATTCCTGCCTCGCAGGCCGGATATCTGTGACAAAATCCAGATCTCACGCTCAAAGAGAAAATCGCTTTTTTCCGGAGTTTCGGGTCAAATTAGCACCAGGGAATCGCGCAATAGAACTCTACACATCCGTAATGGCGTCAGACAATCGCAATGCTCTTCATGTGGGTGCTGTTTTTCTCCTTCGATCGAGTGATTTCTCTGATAACATTCCAGCCACCGTCGTTCTGCTAGAGTGTTTTCTGTGGGCACTGGGCCAATCTCCCCGATGATCCGGCAATAAAGGACGCCGAAGAGATGGCAAGATTCAGGCTTTTTCGAAGACCAGCCCCTGTACCTCAATTTGCTGACGGAGAATCCGTGTTCGCGGCCTTGTCCCCTTTTCGAATTGAACCAAGATTTGTGACCCGCGTCTGGGGCTATCGCGACCTGCGCCCCTGGTATGACCGCACTTTTGAGACCGGTGATCCCGTCGGTGAAGTCTGGCTTACCGGCGACGACTGCCTGGTTGTTACCGGATCACATGCGGGAAAGACCCTGGGAAGGATCTTCAGCGAATCCCCGCAAGAGTTGCTAGGCAAGTCAGTGCCTTCATCCGGCTCACCTCTTCTTATCAAGGTCATCTTTGCCCGCGAAAAGCTGAGTGTGCAGGTTCATCCTGATGACTGGATGGCGAGAAAATATGGCCAGCCGCGCGGCAAGACCGAGTGCTGGTACGCGTTGGCGGCGGAAGCGGGCGCGCAAGTGGCTGCCGGCCTGAAACCGGGTGTGACGCTCGACCAGGTGCGAGCCGGGATCGCCGACGGCACGCTCGAGAAAAGGCTGCAACTCCTTCCGATTTCTGCGGGCGACATGGTGTTTGTGGATGCCGGCACTGTGCATGCCATCTGGCCGGGATCCATTCTGCTCGAAACCCAGCAGAACAGCGATATTACCTATCGGATGTTCGACTATGGGCGTCCTCGGGAACTGCACATTGAGAAGTCCCTTGAAGCGACGCAGCTTGCGACGCGCGCCGGCAAGGTTCCGCCGCGGAAGCTCGAAGATCGCACCGTTCTCCTGGACGAAGACTATTTCTGCGTGGAGCGCATTCCTGTGCCGGTCAGCCGGGCAAGTTCCAGCCTGCCAAGCCCGACCGAAAACGCGGGGCTGTCGTATCTATTTGCGGCCGCGGGGGCTGGCCGTCTTACCAGTCCCAGCTTTGCGCAGGTGGATCTGCCCGAGCGCGGAATCGTTTGTGTGCCGGCATCTTCGCCGATGTTTGCAATCCAGGATATTGGCGGCCTTGACCTCATTCGAGTCTCGCCGCGCTGGCCGGACAGATAAGTATGGCGCCCGCGATGGGCGACCTTTTCATGCTTCGCGATCTCGGAGGTTTGGGGACCGGTATTATGGCCCGGGCGGTCCCATCGGCTTCTCGTGAAGAATCATCCAGGAAGTGCCAAACTTGTCGCGGAGCTGCGCGAAGCGAGATGCGAAGAACGTCTCCTGCATCGGCATGAACACCTCGCCGCCCTCAGTGAGCAGCTTGTAGATGCGTTCCGCTTCGGCGTCGCTATCCACGCCTAGCGACAGGTACACGCTGCGAATCGGCTGAAAGCGATCCGGGGGAATATCGGAAGCCATGATGACCGTCCCGGCGATGGTGATGCTGGCATGCAGAACCGTCTTTGCCAACTCGGGCTTCAGACGGCTCCCGCCGGGTGTCTGGTCGTGGGTCATGATCATACCGATCTTTCCGCCCAGGTGCTTCTCATAAAAATGGAAAGCTTCGGCGCAGTTTCCCCCGAAGTTCAGATAGGTTTGAAGCTTCATCGAGCGCGTTTCCTTCTTTGGGATGTAGTTGGGCCTGGAAATGGTGGAAGCAGTGGAGTAGGATCGCGTTCTTCCCAGCGCCGGTAGGTTTCCTTCAGAACTGCTTCGCGATTCTTTTCCATCTGCTCCACAAAACCACAGGGAGCAGCGGTCTCCTCATGGCGTGCTGCCCACAGCAGTAGCTCGAGCATCACGGGAGCCAGCGCGATCCCTTTCGGGGTGAGTCGGTAGTGATTGCTTCGGCCGTCGCCATCCACAGCTTCGGTCGTCACAATTCCGTTTGCCTCAAGCTTGCGGAGCCGACTGGCGAGGATGTTGGTGGCAATCCCTTCACCGGAGTTCTGGAACTCGCGAAACGTGCGATACCCACGCACCATCATGTCGCGAATAATGAGCAAAGACCAGCGATCACCGAATCGCTCCAGGGAGACGCATACAGGGCATCCCGATCGACTTTTCGAATTAGCTTTGCCGGCCACCCCATCAATTTACCGAATTTCACTTGCATTTTGCAATCTATTTGTGTTTAAGATGTCGCTGAGGTTTTCTGCTTACTGCGCGTTACATGCAGGCGAACCCCTTCTGCCCTAGCGGATTCGAGGCGATCATGACTTCTTTTCGGGACTATCCCCGTATCACGCCGTTTCTCTGGTTCGATCACAATGCCGAAGAGGCAGTGCATTTCTATCTCAGCATTTTCAAGAACTCGCGCAAGCTGGGCGAACTGAGATCCAGTGCCGATACGCCCAACGGCCCGAAAGGCTCGGTGCTGACTGTCAGCTTCGAATTGGACGGCTTGCGCTTTACCGCTCTTAACGGCGGCCCGGCGCACAAGTTTACCGAGGCGGTTTCGTTTGTCGTGCGTTGCGACTCGCAGAAGGAGATTGACGATTACTGGGCCGGGCTTACGGCCGATGGCGGCAGCGAGATTGCCTGCGGCTGGCTGAAGGACAAGTTCGGCCTTTGCTGGCAGATTGTTCCTGCTCGCCTGACCGAACTGATCGAGGATCCGAAGGCCATGGCGGCTATGATGCAAATGAAGAAGCTCGACATCGCCACGCTCGAACGCGCCGCAAAATCGTAGACTTTAAGCCCACGGTCGCGGACTCAACTGCTTAGAAAGGAAATCCCATGCCGATTCCGGCCCAGATATCCACTGCAGCTTCGATGTTTCGCCAAAACAACGCCATGCTTGCGAAAACGCTGGACGGTCTTGGCGCCGATGACTGGCTCGCCAGCCCGAGGGAGTCGTCCAACCCGATTCTGTGGATCGCGGGCCACATCGTGTGGGCACGCGCTATGACGCTCAAAACACTCGGCCATACGTGGGAGCGGCCGTGGATGGGGCAGTTTGCGCGGGGCGCCGGATTGCCAGCGGCCTCAGAGTACCCCGCGCCGGATGAGATTCTCAGCGGCTGGGCCGACGTATCGGCCAAACTGACCTCAGCCCTTGAAACGGCATCGGACGAGGCGTTGTCGGCACCGACGGGAGAAAAATCTCCGAGCTTCGATGGCAAAGTGAGCGGCATGGTCAGTTTTCTTGCCTTTCACGAGGCGTACCATGTGGGCCAGGCGGCGTATCTGCGGTGCTGGCTGGGCCACGGCGGCATTGTGGGGTAGTTGCATTCGTCTGCGTGTCCATCTCCGCAGTGATCGCGCCATCCATCGGGCAAGGGAAGGCCCCGTTTTGCCTTCGAGATTGCGCCCGCCGGACTGTTCGGCCAGAGTCACCTTCCTGGGACGGCGCAAGTCTGCTGCCCATGATCTTCGGCGCTCTTCCTGTTAACATCGAACTGACAGATGCACACAAAAAAACTGAAGATTATCCCCCTGGGCGGCCTTGGGGAGTTCGGCATGAACTGCCTTGCGTTGCGCTGGGAAGATGACATTATTGTGATCGACGCGGGGCTGATGTTCCCTGAATCGGAGCTTCTCGGTGTCGACATCGTGGTTCCCGATATCTCTTATCTCGTTGAGAATAAAGCGCACGTTCGGGCCATCATTCTTACCCACGGTCACCAGGACCACATCGGAGGCCTACCCTGGCTGCTGAGCGAACTCAAAGTTCCCGTCTATGCCACCGAGTTCACCCTGGCTTATGTTGAGGGCAGCCTGGAAGAAAACCAGTTGCTCGATGAGACGGAGCTGATCGAAATTGCTCCGCGAGAGAAGTTCACGATTGGTCCGTTCACCATTGAGCCGATCCGAGTGACTCATTCGTTGGTCGATTGCGTGGCCCTGGCGATTGAGACTCCGGTGGGAGTCGTTATCCACACCGGGGACTTCAAAATTGATCTTTCGCCGCTCGACGACAAGCCGTTTGACCTGCATACTTTTGCGGAATACGGCAAACGCGGTGTCCTGGCCCTGCTGCAGGACTCGACGAACGTAGAACGGTCAGGGTACACGCCAAGCGAGCGGGCTGTTGTGCCCCAGCTCGACGAGGTGTTTTCGCACGCCAAGAAGAAGATTCTGTTCAGCTGCTTTTCTTCGTCGATCTACCGTATTCGAATCGCGCTGGAACTGGCGCGGAAACACGGTCGCAAGGTGGCTGTGATCGGCCGTTCGATGGTGGAGAGCGCGGAAATTGCGCAGGATCTCGGGTATATCAATCCGCCTCCGGGACTGATCATCAACCCCGGTCAGTTGCGCGATTTCTCGCCGGATCAGCTCATGCTGCTGATCAGCGGGACCCAGGGTGAACCGATGAGTGCGCTTAGTCGAGCTGCGGTGGATAACCACAAGCATGCGCGCATCGAACTCGGCGATACTGTGATCCTGAGTTCGCGCATCATTCCTGGCAACGAGAAGAGCATTTTCCGCGTGATCGATCATCTCTACCGGCGGGACGCCAATGTGATCTGCGACGATGGATCCAATGGCCTGATTCACGTGAGCGGCCACGGCAGCCAGGAGGAGATGCGTTTGCTCATCAATCTGGTCCGGCCCAAGTATTTCGTGCCGGTTCACGGAGACTATCGGTACCTGCACCGGCATGCCCGGGTGGCCATGGAAACCGGCGCCGTGGAGCATGCAATCGTCATTGAAGACGGCGATGTTCTCGAACTCGACCACTCGGATGCACGCAAGAAAGACAAGGTCACGGCGGGCCGGGTGCTGATCGACTCGGGGTCAACAATCGACGTGGTCGAGGAACTCGTGATCCGCGACCGGCGCATCCTGAGTGAGGACGGATTCGTTTTGGCTGTTCTGGCCATCAACAAGCGGACGGGTAAGCTGGAGCAGACGCCCGAAGTGGTGATGCGCGGTTTTGGCGGGGCGGACGTTACCGACCAGGCTCGTGAACTGGTGCTGAAGACGCTCGATGGTCTAACCAGCGAAGAAAAGGCAGATTACGGAATGGTCAAGGAGAAAGTTCGGGTCGAGCTGAAGCGCCTGATCCAGAAAACCACGGGACGCCGTCCCATGATCATGCCGGTGATCATGGAAATCTGACGCCGCGGCTCGCGTATGTTACTGAAGAGCAGCTCTGCATTGGTTGTTCATCCCGATGACATCCAGAATGGGTAAAATCCCGGTATGCGCAAACCTGCCTGTTTGTTGGGATTGATCGTTGCGGTCCTGCTTGCGGGCGCCGCGGCCGGCGCACAGGAACCCAAGGCCACGGTTCCATCCTGCCTTCCCACGGCAACTCTGGAGCAGCTCATTGTTGCTCTTGACGATGCCGTCAGCGGCCCTGCGAACAAAGACCGCACGTGCCTGCGCCAGATTCTCTTGCCTGAAGCGCGACTTACCCCAATCCGGCAGATGGACGACGGCAGCTTTTCGCCACGCATCCTGACTGTTGACGACTGGATCGATGCGGTGGCCAAGCGCGGAAGCGAAGAGATGTATGAGCGGCAAATCAAGGTGAAGTCGGATGCCTATGGCCATTTTGCCCAGCTTTGGAGCACGTACGAAATCCGGCCGACTCCCGAAGGCAAAGCGACCGTGACCGGAATCAACAGCGTGCAGGCTGTGTTTGACGGAAGCCGTTGGCGAGTTCTCTCTGTTTTGTGGGAGGCGAATTCAACTGCCGGTCCAGTACCGGAGAAGTATCTGCCATGAGCGCAGCCACGGAGTCCCTGGTCTCGCTCGATGCGATTCGCGCAGCGGCTTCGCGCATCGCGGGGATCGCCGTGAGGACGCCTCTGGTTCGTGCGCCGTTTTCTGGCGCGACGGGCGAGGTCTGGCTGAAAGCTGAGAGTCTTCAGCCGATTGGTGCATTCAAGATTCGCGGAGCGGCAAACAAGATCCTGCAACTCAGCCCGGAAGAGATCGATCGCGGTGTGATTACCTATTCGAGCGGCAACCATGCTCAGGGAGTGGCGTATGCGGCTCGTGCAGTGGGCGCGAGAGCGGTGATCGTGATGCCATCGAATGCTCCCGCGATCAAAAGGGCATCGACAATGGCGTTGGGCGCCGAAGTCGTGATTGTGGGGCCGGCCTCAAGCGAG
>DATKPJ010000044.1:0-27118 GCA_035524195.1 Occallatibacter sp. | reverse complement strand
CCGCGGGATCGACAAGGAAGGTTTGCTCGAGCGCGTATTGCCCGGCGAGCACGGCGTGGGGCACCGTTTCGGTGTAGACCATCCAACTGGAGCCGGGAGCGAACTGCACATTCTCCCTGACGCAGCTGTTCTGGAACGCCGTGTCTTCTTTCATGGTGTTGTGGAGGCGCATCATGAATTCATCGTAGGGGGTGCGTTTCCACTGCGGAACGAGCGAGGCAAGACCCGTTGCCTGGGCGAACTGCCTGGCGGAACGGGCGACCGGCCCGTCTGGATGAGGAAGGGCGAGCTTGCCGGGAGCAAAGGAGCCTACGACGCGGCCGAAGGGTTCTCCGACTACCCAGTCGCGTGTGCGCCTGGGATGGATGTTGTGAAAAAAACGAAGAATGCGCCAGCCATGGGTAGGCCGTGTGGGAAATGCGTCGGTGTGCAGCAGGTCGTTGCGACGGCGGGTC
Source organism: Occallatibacter sp. (assembly GCA_035524195.1). GTDB lineage: Bacteria > Acidobacteriota > Terriglobia > Terriglobales > Acidobacteriaceae > Telmatobacter. The sequence continues at coordinate 26,663 of DATKPJ010000044.1, read as the reverse complement.
GGCAGATCGCGTCCCTGCTCTTCGATGGGCCGATAGCTGGCATAGTCGAGGCGCCAGCGGCGCGCGTAGGGCGCAAGGAACCCAGCCAGGAAATTTTCCACGCTCGCGGAGTAGCGGCGCATGATCCCGTGCATCTGTTGCAACTGGGCGGGGTCAGCGGATTTGCGGTCGACGCCGCTCAACTGGTCGCGATCCGGTTTGTAGGCGATGTTCTTGTGCAGCGCGCTGCTTGACTGCTGGCGGGTGAGCAGGAATTCAAGATCAGCAGCGGGGATGGGAACAGGAGTCTCGGGAAAGTAGAGAATGCCGCCGGACTCGAGCGCGGCGCACCACGCCTGACGCTGCCCGGCGCTGCGCGGGCCGTCTGCAGTCAGCTCATCGTGCGAGATGGAGTGGACTGTCATGATTCGAGCTCTATTTGCGCAGCTTGGCCCGAATCCACAGGCTTCCGAACCATGGCAGCGCGACAAGGAGCATGATGATTCCCGCGGGAAAGCCAACATAGCGATACGTGTCGGCGTAATCGACCGTGTGGCGGAGTATTCCGTTCCAAACGAGAAGAGAGATGATGGCCAGGAAAGTGGTGGCAAAAAACGTAAAGAAGGCGGTGGCAAACGCCAGCAACAGACTCTGGAACAGGCTGAAGCCTTCCAGTGGAAAGCCGAGCAGACTTCCTTCGGCGCGGCGCGGGGAATGCGCAGGTTGCATCATTTAGACGGCCTTTCTCGTCTAGAATACAATTCGATGGCCAGCAATGTACAAATCGAGCTGTGGCATGCCGAGAAGGTCGCGACACAGACGACTGTCGGCGAGGCGGCGAACGGAATCCACTACGGCACCTGGGGCGATACGCGCGTTCCTGACACCGAGCTGGATCATCTGGTGGGCGCGGTGCCGGCGGCCATGACCGAGGCGCTCGCAAGCCGGACTTACTACTTTGTTCCCCTGGCAATTGCCGATACGGGCGAAACGATGATCGCGCCAGTGTATTCGGTAGACCTGGGTGACAGGGCCGTGTGCCACCGCAACGCGCAGTTCGGCGCCACGCAGGCCGTTTTCCTTTCTGCGCGGCTGGCCGAAGACCGTTTCGGACTGGCCTTCGAGTTCTTCATCAACGTGGCGCACAACTTTGTTGAGACCACGGGGGTGCCCGAGAGCTTTTCGTCGCTGGCGTGGACGCAGGCCGAGGCGCAGGTGCGCGGCGAATCGAGCCAGGACGCGTGGGAGTCGCGCCGCCGTGCACTCGACTCGCGGAATGCCAAGGGTCTCGACGAACGCGCGCGGAACGCGTTCTACGAGGCGGCGTTCTCTGATGCGCTGGCTATTTACATGCTTTCCCTGTCGGTCGATTTCGACTACCACGACCTGCGGGAACGCGAGTATCCGCTGCTGGCCGCGACTGCGCTGGCCGAGCGTTTGCGGCACGTGGCGGGATTGTTCCCGGCAAACACCGGATACGAGTTCCAGATTTTCTACCGCCGCAAGGGTTGAGCCGAAACACCAGATCGCTCCGATTCCGCCCGCTCCGATTCAGCCGGCATACAAATTCGTGTCTAGATACTGATTGCGGAATTTGCCGCTGGGATCGTAGTGCCTCACCAGCTCTTTGAATTCCCCAATCCGGGCATACTGCGCCTGCACTTTCGCCGGTGGGATGGTGAAGAGTTTGGCCCAGTGTGGGCGGGGGCCGAATGGTGCGAGCGCCGTTTCGATCTGGGGCAGAACCTGGCGGACTTCGGGCCATTCGGGTTTCCAGGTGAAGTGAATGGCGAGAGACGGGCGCTGGCAGGCCATGCTCATCCACAGCTCATCGGGCGCGATGGTGCGCAGCTCGGTGACGAAGAGCAGGGGCGTGATGCGGTCGCGGAGCTTTTCGACGGCGAGTATGGCCTCGTATCCACGCTCGCGCGGCACGAAGTACTCGGTCTGCAATTCGCGGCCGCTCGAGGGCGTGAAGTTCATTTTGAAATGCGGCAGGCGCTCGTACCAGGGACCGGGAATGCCCTGCTGCTCGGTGCAGCTTTCGGCGGGGTGGCCGGTGATGGGGTGGAGTTTCTCTTTGGCGAGGGACGCGCCGTAGAACGCACTTGCCCACTGGTTCTTGTCGCCGGGGGTGAGACGGCGCTTGATCCAGACCTGTGTGGCGCGGTGGTTCTGCCAGTCGGTGAAAAGGCTAACGCTGTAACCGGCGCCGAAGATGTCGTCGAAGTGATGCTCAAGATGGTCGAACGAGAGGTCCTGGTAGACCGATTGCGCGACCTGGTAGGTGGGCTGCAGGTCGAGGGTGACGCGGGTGATGACGCCGAGCGCGCCGAGGCCGACCACGGCGCCGGGAAAGCGCTCCCCGTTCTTGTCGCGGGAAAGATGCAGGAGCTGGCCGTCGGCGGTGACGAATTCGAGGGCCGAAACGGCCGTGGCGAGGTTGCCGTTGTGCAGACCCGAGCCGTGCGTCGCGGTGGAGATGGCTCCTGCGACGGAAATGTGGGGCAGCGAAGCGAGGTTATGCAGGGCGTAGCCGCGCGCGTCGATGACGGGCGCGAGCTGGCCGTAGGAGATGCCGGCTCCCACAGCGACGGTGCGGGAGGCGTCATCGATTGCAATGTGGTCGAGCCCCTTGAGCGAGATCTGGTTGGCCGAGCTATCGGCGATGGCACTGAAGGAGTGACGTGTGCCGAGAGCGCGCAGCCTTGCGCAGCTTTTCACCACGGCGCGAACCTCATCGATGGATGCCGGAGTGAGCAGGTGATCGGTGCTGTAGGTGAGATTGCCGGCCCAGTTCTCGCGGGACGAGGGCTGCTGACCAGCTGAACTGAATCGGGAAACCACGCTGCCTGCCACAAACGCTCCAGATGACTTGAGAAACTCGCGTTTATCCATTTTCGGTGATGACCTCGTTGTCCACCGACTGGAAGCGTGGGTCCTTGATGGATCAGAACCAGAGGAGACGCCCAGAGCCGGATGGAGCCGATGGGGCCCAAGGATAGCGACGAAACGCGTCCTCGGCAAGTGGAAATCCGGCCCCGACGAACGGCGAGGCAAGAGGAAGCCATCAGCCCGCCTAAAGTTCGCTTCAGACCGCGTCTCTTCTCATTAGTCGTTTGAATAGTTCAGTTTATGAAGAGTCTATGCAAGACAGGTGTGGTCCGTTGACCACATAGATTCGAAAGGACAGGTTTGGCTTTTCTGGTGGGCGACGAACCTGTATCCTGAAAGTGACGGCTTAGTCTTTACGCCGTTTCAGGAGGATACTTAATGGCAGACATAGTGAAGAAGGCAACCGCTCCAAAGAAACCCCGCACCACCTCGACCAAGAAAAAGACTGCGGCAACAAATGGAAGCGAGATTCATGCCGTCAACGGAAATTCCACGTTGAACGGCACATCGAAAGCGTCCCACGAGGAGATCGCGCGCCTTGCGCATCGCTTCTGGGCAGAACGTGGCCAGCAGCACGGACACGACGCGGAAGACTGGTTCCGGGCCGAACAGGCACTTCTCGGCAAGGCATCGTAAGCACGGCAGGGCCACACAGCGTAAGTCGCAGATTTTATTAGGGAACTTTGCGGGTCTCCAAGGTTTAGTGTGCTCGATCGGCCGCACGCGAAGTAAGACCCCCTTTTGGCAAACTCTCAAAAAATGAGCTGGGTACCATGCCGGCTCCAAATGACATTGGCTCGCTCCGGCTGCCTCAGGAGGGTTTCGCCCTCGCTGTTTTTGAAAGGCCTAATTCGCTAACTAGCTGTAATTTTAAGTGTTTGCATAGGCGATGCGGCCTTCGCTGAGGGTCCAGCGGACCTTGCCCTGCATGGCCCAGCCGTCGAACGGGGTGTTGTGCGCCTTGGAGCGGGTTTGGTGGGCCGAATAGGTCCATTCGGCCTTGGGATCGAACACGACCACATCGGCAACGCTGCCTGGAGCCAGTGTCCCGCGGCCTTTCAGGCCAAGCAGGGCGGCCGGTTGCGCACTCAGGAGGCTCAGCACGCGGCCGAGGGGCAGCTTCCACTCGCGGTGCAGCCAGCGCAGGCACAGCCCGAACGCCGTTTCGAGTCCGGTAATGCCGTTGGGGGCGTTCTCAAACTCGACTTCCTTCTCGTGGGTCGCGTGAGGGGCGTGGTCGGTGGCAATGGCATCGACCACGCCGTCAAGGATTGCCTCGATCATGGCATCGCGATCCGCTGCGGAGCGAAGCGGCGGATTCATCTTGAAATTGGTGTTGTAGAAACCTATGTGTTCGTCGGTGAGAAGAAAATGGTGTGGAGCCACTTCGCAGGTGACGCGCAGTCCGTTGCGCCTTGCCTGGCGAACAGCGGCAATTGCGGCGGCCGTCGAAGTGTGGGCCACATGCAGATGCACGCGAGCGTCCCTGAGCTCGGTAACAAGGCGAATGTCACGTTCGACGAGACCGGATTCGGCTTCGGAAGGCATGCCACGCAGGCCGAGTTTGAACGCGACCGGTCCCGTGTTCATCGAGGCTCCCTGGGTGAGGCGCGTGTCTTCAGCATGCTGGATGACGCTGAGACCCACGCGAGCCGCGGCAGCGAGCGTTTCGCGCATGATGGCGTCCTTGAGAATCGGGTGGCCATCGTCGGTAACGGCCACGGCTCCGGCAGCTTTTAACGCGGCAAAGTCGTTGAGCGCTTCGCCTTTGGAACCGCGCGTTGCGGCGGCGATGGGATAAACGCGCACGCATGCGCCGCGCTCCGGAGCTTGCATCCAGCGCGTAACCTCGGCCGTGTCATTCACCGGGGAGGTGTTGGGCATGGCAGCGACGGCCGTGAATCCGCCCGCGGCTGCAGCGGCCGTTCCTGTGGCGATGGTTTCCTTGTAGCCCTGGCCAGGTTCGCGCAGGTGGACGTGAATATCGATGAGTCCGGGCGCGACGGTCAGGCCCGCGGCATCGAGTACTTCCGCGCCGTTCGTCGCCTTGAGCTTGCCGGGCGACGCAATTTCGGCAACGCGGCCATCCTTGAGCAGGATATCTTTGGGCGCGTCGACGCCGGCACCAGGGTCGATGAGGTGGCCGTTGCGTATGACCAGGGCGCTCATGCCTTGCCTCTTTCATTTGCAGTGCAGGTCAGCGCCCGTTCGACAACCGCCATGCGGATGGCGACGCCGTTTTTCACCTGCTCGAGGATGGCGGACTGCGGGCCGTCGGCGACTCCGGCCGTGAGCTCGAGGCCACGAATGATGGGGCCCGGATGCATCACCAGCGCTTCGCGCGCCTGCGCGGCGAGCCGCTGACCGGTGAGTTGATAGCTGGCCTTGTACTGATCCAGGTCGAGCTGAAGTCCGGCGAGGCGCTCGGCCTGAATGCGCAGCATGATGACAACCTGCGACTGGCGAAGCGCGGCCTCGAAGTCGCGCTCAACCTGGATGCCCGGTCCAGCATTGGCCGCTGAATCCGGCAGCAGTTCTTTGGGACCGCAGAGGATGACGCGAGCGCCGAGTCGCGGGAGCAGGAACATGTTGGAACGGGCCACGCGGCTGTGCACAATGTCGCCGACGATGGTCACGGTGACGCCGGCGAGTGTGTCTTCGGCAACGGTGGTTGTGCCGGGGCGCAGATGCGCGAGGATGGTGCGCAGATCGAGCAGCGCCTGCGTGGGGTGCTCGTGCATGCCATCGCCCGCATTCAGCACCGGCAGGCGGGTCGCTTCTTCGAGCAGCCAGGGCGCGCCAGAGGAGTTATGACGAAGGATGATGGCTTCGGCTCCCAGAGCGCGCAGCGTCAGGCCCGTGTCCTTCAGCGTCTCGCCCTTTTCGATGCTCGACGAGAGATTGGAAACCAGCGTAGTATCGGCGCCCAGGCCCTTCGCTGCCAGTTCGAAGCTGGTGCGGGTGCGGGTGGAGGACTCGTAAAAGAGCAGCGCGACGCGGCGCTTGAGAAGAATGCGGTCGCGGACCAGCGGATCCATGTTTTCGAGTGCGGTGGCGCGGGTAAGAACGCCGCTGATGCCGTCCAGCGTGAGGTTCTGTACCGAGAGCAATGAGCCCGGATTGTAGGGGAATTGCGAAACGGGAATGGGAGGCGGATGAATCGGGCGGCGAACGGGCGCGGTGGCTGCGATGGCATTCATGTTCTTGGCGTCTAGCCTCTAACTTCCAGTCTCTGGCCCGGAGTCCGCAGCCAGCGACCGTCGTTCCTTAAGGCACCCGCTCGACCAGCAGAACCTGCTCGTCGTCATCAACTTCGCGGAATTTCACTTCGATGATTTCGCGGCTGCTGGTGGGTACGTGTTTGCCGATGTAGGTAGCTTCAATAGGCAGTTCGCGATGTCCGCGGTCGATGAGCACAGCCAGTTGCACGCGGCGAGGGCGGCCATGATCGAAGAGCGCATCGAGAGCAGCACGAACGGTGCGGCCTGTATAGAGAACATCGTCGCAGAGCACCACGTCGCGGCCTTCGACATCAAAACCGATCGCGCCCTTGGTGACCACCGGGCGAATGTCGGCGGTGGAGAGGTCGTCGCGATAGAACTGGATGTCGAGCATTCCGATATCGACCGGCCGCTTCTCGATGCCGGCGATGAGTTTGCCGAGGCGTTCGGCCAGGGGGATGCCGCGCCGCTTGATGCCGATCAGCGCAACGTCTTCGCTGCCATTACTCTTCTCAACAATTTCGTGGGCCAGGCGCACCATGGTGCGCTCCATTTCAGAGGCGGACATGAGCCTCCCCTTGACGCGCAGGCTCGGCTTATTTGGCTCTTCGCTCATGGGCTCTCTCTTGTTGTTTATCTCACGTGGGATGATACGAGGGTTGGCTAATTGGAGCAAGTTGTGGAGAAAGCGGGTAATGAGCAGTGGGCTACTTTGGTCTCTTTGACAGCTTGCCCATCGTGAGGAAGAAAAGAAACCCTACGACCGCGAATACGATCAAGAACCGCGGTTGAAGAACCAAATTCATGACTGGAGAGTTCCAGAAACTGGTTGACATGTGGAGATCGCTCCTATTCAGGCATGTTTAGCCGTGCCGCTCTTTCCGCCTCCCGTTCGCAAGACGTCCAGAGGGCCAGAATTCAAAGCGGCTCACTGGCAGAAAGCGATTCAATTACGAGTGAAACGGCGAAGCCAATATAGATCAGCCGCCCGGAGCCGACCGCGATCGAGCGTCAAACCTCGGGGCGTCGCGAACGCGCCAGCAGGCGAGCACCTAAAGCTCCGCCGCCGGCCGCAAAGAACAACAGGAAGATGGAATTACCGGCAAGGCTGAACGCCTCAATGCCGGCATGTCCCCAGGGCGAAAGCATCCATGCCTGCACCTCTGCCCGAGCAGCCTGCGTCTGCGCGGCGTCGGCGGACGAAAAGCCAGTGGACCATTGCTGGGTCATCTGCTGGCTGGTGTCGACGCGGCCTTTCCACTCGGCATCGATTTGAGGGCCGCGGTGCAGAGCATATCGATCCACAAACAGGTTCGCTCCGCTGATGCTGAATGCGAGCCAACTGGCAAAGAGGCCGGTGACGAGCCCGATGCGGGCACCGGCGCCGATGGTGATCCAGGCCGGGCGCTGGCGGCCCACATAGGTGAAGACGGCCCAGAGCGCCGCGCCCGCGATCCAGAAGATGCCTAGAATTGCGACCGGCGAAACCCCGCTGCACAGCAAACCTGCCGGTACGCCAAACGCCACCGCCGCGCGCATGGCAGGCTTCCAGTCCACCATGCTGGCATCGCGGACCGGCCCCGTCCAACTCTCTGCCTGCGCCGGTCCAGCTTCGCTGTCGGCCGAATACACCAATTGCGGCAAACCGCATGCCGGACAGAAACAGTCCTCAGCATGAACGGTCTGGTGGCAGCGTGCGCAGGTGATTTCCATACATTTCAACTCTAAATGATTGGTTCCCCAAGGCAACGGTGAAAGAAGAGCGGGGATCAGCTGCGCGAGGGTTCGACGGCAATATCTCTTATCTTTGCCGTCACGATGTCTTCCGCGGCTTTGACCGCCTCGTCGAGAGTCATGTTGGTTGAATCCAGAAGAACAGCATCGGGAGCGGCCTTCAAAGGCGAATCGGGGCGGTTGCGGTCGCGCTCGTCGCGCGCTCGCAGTTCGCGGAGGACCGCTTCAGGCGGGTGAGTGGGATTGGCTCCGAGCTGGTCAAAACGGCGCATGCCCCGTACTTCGGGCGCGGCGTCGAGAAAGATCTTTACTTGTGCATTCGGGAACACGACGGTACCGATGTCGCGCCCTTCCATCACCACTCCGCCCGCGGCTCCCATCTGCTGTTGCAGGCGGACCATCCAGGCGCGAATTGCGGGAAAAACGCTCACGCGCGACGCGGCGTCCGTGACAGTCTGATTGCGAAGGAAGCCAGTCACATCTTCGCCGTCGAGCAGGACGCGATTTTCGTCTTCGCTCGGCTCAAGGTGGATAGTCGTTTCATCCGTCAGGCTTTCCAGCGCCGCGGGCGAATCCAGCGGCACGTCGTCGCGAAGGGCTTTGAGAGCAAAGGCGCGGTACATGGCGCCAGTCTCAAGGTTGAGCAGGCCAAAGTGCTGGGCCAGATGCCGGGCGATCGTGCTCTTTCCCGCGCCGGCAGGGCCATCGATTGCGATGATCAAGTTCCGCTTTGAATTGTCTAGGGGCAAAGGAGCTTCCACCGCGCTCATCCGCGCTTCTTTTTCCCCTGCTTGGGCCGAGCAGTGAAGCCGTACTTGTTTCCGCTCCGCGCCGTGGCGCCAGCGGTCAATGCAGGCTTCCGTCCCTTGTGGACGGGACGCGCATCCGCTCTTGAACGGCTCACGACGCGCTTTGCTGAGCCGGGTTTCGACCCGTTCTTCAATCCATTGGAGTGTCCATTGGAACGGGCCGCAGCGGATTTGCTCCACGAAGAAGCCTTTCCGTTGCGCGACGCGCCGTTGCCATTGGAAGGCGCATGAGATGCGCCCTTCAAACGCGTTCCGTTGGATGATGATGCATGATTGCCGTTGCTCTTGCCGGTGGCGTGTTGTGCGCCGTTCTGGGCCCAGCGCGGGCCTGAACCCGGTCGCGAGACGCCGTTCGTCCGGTTCGAAGAAGGGCGAGCATCGGCTCGCCTTGCCGTGCGCCCCACAGGAGCTTTCTGCCCATGCCTCGCCGGCGCAGCAGGTTTATGGTCGCGGGCGTGCGCTACCGGGCGGCTGAAATGGAGTCGAACGGGAGATTTTGCCACGGCAGCCGGTGGCCGAAGCGGCCGGGCCGGGCTGGCTTCCGCTTGCAAACTGGAAACCTCTTCAGCCTGAGTTGGTGGCGCGAGGGGCTTCTTTTCAAGAGCTGGAGCCGGTGAAAAAGCCTGTTCGAACTCTCGGGGCCGGCTGACATAACTGGAGGAGGAAACGTAGGCACCGGGATAAACTCCGGTTGCAGGGGCGAACTCCGGCAAGGTTCCCGCGACGTAAAAGTGGGGCGCATGGCCCATGGCAATGGTGTGAACCTGCCTGGTGGCCAGCAAACCACGCAGAACCTCGCGCACCTTGCTGCGCGCCGTGAGAGGAGAAAGAAAGATTTCGACTTCCTCCATGCTGGCGGCGATAACCGCCTGCAGATAGATAGAAGCAAGCACCGAGATGGCAGTGACCTGCGAGGTGGAAGCTCCCTCGGCGATGGCCTTCTGGTATCGGATACGGAGCAACTGCCATTTGGCGGTGTGACCCGGGGCCGAGATGACAGGAATGATGCGGAGCTGCTGCCACAACTCGGTGATGGCGCGCAACACCGCGGCTTCAGTCACTTCGCGGCCCAGTACCTGCTTGAGCTGCGGAATGGTCAAGTCACCTGATTCAAGCAATTTATAAGCCAGAACGGCGAGCTGTGAAACGGCGCGCGAGCCGGTCAATTGCGGACTGCGGCGCCAGTCCCGGTCTCCCCTCAACGCATACACGTAGGGCAGGACCCAGGCGGCAACGACAAAATCAGGTTGTTCTCCCGGCTGGCCAAGCAGATTGAGCCGAACCGCAACGCCGTCGATCTCGAGGCGCACGAGCAGTTCTTCAGCCAGGGCAATTTGTTTTTGATCAGGTGTGGGATTCCCTTGCCCCGAGACCGCTTCAACAAACGACGGGGCTACCGAGGATAAAAACTGTCGCCGGGGGAGAAAGAGGCAGAGGCCGGTCTCTTCGATCCAAGTCCGGGCTTCCTCCAAGGTGAGAGTCCCAAGTCCGTTCTGGCGCATTCTTTCGGCGCGCGCTGCTTCCAATTGTTCCGATGTCAAAGAAAAACCTCGATTCCAGTCTTGTGCTGGCGCTGGACAACTCTCTCTCCTGAGAGGAGGGCAGCTGTCCTCTGTCATTCTAATTCCGAATTAAATCCTTTGAAAAGCCCGCTGGATGTCTTTCCACGAAAACTGCAGGGCGATGGGCCGTCCGTGCGGGCAACTTGTTGGGTGTTCCGTCTTTGCAAGTTCCACAAGAAGCCATTCCATGCGTGCCGGATCGAGCGAGGTATTCACCTTGATAGCGGCGTGGCAGGCGATGGAGGCGGCAATCCGCGTTCGAAGTGATGCAAGCTCCTGATTGTGCGAGGGTTCGTCCGATTCTCCGCCGGATTGTTCGATGACCTCGGCCAACATGCGCTGAAGGGCGGCTCCCTCCAGGCCAACAGGCGCGGCCTTGACTGCAAGTGTTTGAGGGCCAAAGGGTTCCACTTCGAATCCATTGCGCTCCAACTCGTCCGCGATGCGCGCAAAGACCACCATCTGCCATGGTTTCAATTCAACCAGCAGGGGCAAGAGCAGGCGTTGCCTCTGAACCCGTTCAACCTGGCGTTCCTTGAGGATTTTTTCAAAGAGCACCCGTTCGTGTGCAACATGCTGGTCGATGATCCACAGGCCATCTGCGCCCGTAGCGAGAATGAAGGACTCCCGAAGCTGGCCCAGGGGTTTTAATCCGCCAAGGTGATTGAGAGTGGCCGCGGCCTGCTCGGCCTCGACGACGGCCGTTTCGGTGGCTGTGGCGCTGGAAGTGGCGGAAGCAAGCGAACCAGCCGAACATCCGTCAGTGATCGGAACGCGATTTAGCTCTGGCGCGAAAAACGATTCGGCCGCTTGTTGCAGCGTATTGGAATCGAAGGGGGCACCAGGAAGCGACGTTCCGTCAAAAGGAAGATTGCCTGGAATCGGTGCGATGGGTGGTGGAGTCAGGGCGAAGGCGCCAGTGCCGCCCGGCCTTGATTCCGGCGCTTCAGGCGCAGACGCGAGCGGCGCAGAATCGGGCGCACCCGGCAGCGGCGAGATGGCAGGCGGCATGAGCGAAGGGCTCGCCGCCGGAGAGTTGTCGAGCGCAGCCAAGAACGCAGCGGCCGGCCGGGCCCTGATAAGCGCGGTGCGCAGGCTATCGCGCACAAAATCATGCACCAGCGATTGCTGCCGGAAGCGGACTTCAGTCTTTGCCGGATGCACGTTGACGTCGACCTCTTCCGCAGGCATTTCGAGAAACAGAAGGACGACTGGGAAGCTTGTCGGCGGAATGACGTTGCGGTACGCCTCGGAGATCGCGTGCAGCAACAGGCGGTCGCGAATCAGTCTCTGATTGACGAAAATGTAAATGGAATTGCGATTGAGTTTCTGCAACTCAGGTTTGGAATAAAACCCGCTGAGCCGAAGCGTGCCGGGAATGCGGGCGGGTTCGTTCGGGTTCTTCTTCCATGGTGGAGGCTCCGGCAAGCCGACGCGCTCGAGTGCCGTCTCCGCCGCAACGGGAAGCAACTGTGCGAGCGTGTCCTTGCCGAAGATCTGGTAGATACGCTCAGCGGTTCGCGCGACCGGCGGCGCCGAGACGATGGTGTGGCTGGCTGAGATCAGCTCGAAGTGCTTCTCAGGATGAGCCAGAGCGTAGTGCGTGACCAGGGCCGTGACGTGCGCCAGTTCTGTCGATTCGGCGCGCAGGAATTTTCGTCGCGCCGGCGTGTTGAAAAAAAGGTCGGCGACGGCAATGGTTGTGCCGCGCGGCACGGCAGCGTCGTCGACGTGGAGTATCTTTCCTCCTGCGATTTCGATACGCGTACCAGGAGCGGATTGCGAGTCAACCAGAGAACGTGTGCCGACTGCGGAAGACCCTCCCTCGATCTCGATAGGTGCAGCGCCTGCATCATCGCCGGTCCCGGTTTCAAGAGTCACGCGCGCGACCGAAGCGATTGAAGGCAGTGCTTCGCCGCGAAATCCGAGGGTGGAAATCGCGAGAAGATCGTCGGCGGTGCGCAGTTTTGATGTGGCATGACGCTCGAATGCGAGCAGCGCATCATCGCGGCTCATGCCGTGGCCGTCATCGCTGATGCGGATGAGCTTGCGCCCGCCTGCCTCGACTTCGATCCGGATGCGGGAGGCACCGGCGTCAAGGGCATTCTCCAGCAGTTCTTTGACCACGGAAGCTGGGCGATCGACCACCTCGCCGGCGGCGATCTGGTTGGCCACCTGATCGGGAAGAATGCGGATGCGGCCCATATAAGGACAGGGTATCGTGGGCGCGAAGAGCGGTATCGGTTGAAAACCGGGCTCAAATGCAAGAGGCCGCTTGGAGGCGGCATTCTGATGAGACCGGGATCGGAGGCGCTATAGCGGCTTTGTACTTTGCATTGAGCGAAGCCGCAATCGTTAGATGGCAAAAGAAAAGCGACCTTCAGCGACGCCTAAAATGACCGATGAGACTTGGAGAACTGCCCTAGATGCCCACGCCGAATTCGCTGGCCTGTTGCTCCGCCGCTTTGGAGTAAAAATCGTAGGGGGTGCGATGATTGAACCGGTAGCGCAGACGGAATTCGTTGCCCAGATAGATGCCGAGGGCGGCGACGGCGATTCCCGCAGAGAACCAGCCGAGAACCTGGAACGCCTTGCTCTCCTTCGGTTCTTCATCGATCCTGAGAGAAATCGGTTCGGCAGACATGAGAGTCTAGTCCTCTATTTCCATGATAGCTCAACTTGATTTGGACTCGTCCCACATGGAAAAAGTGAGACTACCACTTTTGTTGGATGCGGCTGCGCCTGTTTACTCGGTTTTCTCAATCGCTAAAATTAACGACTCCTTTTTCACATCCGGCAGAAAGCTCGCGCGAATTGAGTTTGCCGCGAGGCTGCGCAATTCTTCGCGGGCAAAGGCCTGCTCGGTGTGGGCGAGCAGATATTCGTTGGCGATATCGGAGCCGAAGAAGGCGGGGTCGTCGGAGTTGAGCGTGACCAGCAGGCCGGCATCAACATAGCGGCGCAGCGGATGAGCGGCAAAGGAAGGACAGACGCCGGTGCGCGCGTTCGATGTCGGGTTGAGTTCGAGCCCGATGCCGCGGATTCGCAACTCTTCCACCAGGGCAGGATCTTCGATGGCCGATAACGCATGGCCGATCCGCTCGGAGCCGATGGCGAGTGCTTCCCAGATTGCTTCGGGGCCGGTGGTTTCGCCGGCATGGTTGGTGAGTCGCAGGCCGGCCGCGCGCGCCTCGGCGTAGAGCTCGCGAAACGGCTGAGAGCCAGTGTGGCGTTCGTCGCCGCCAAGGCCGATGCCGATGATCGAGGGGTAACGGGAACGCATCTCGGCGGCTTTGCGAAAGACGCGCTCCGCTTCCGGCACGGTGAAATGCCGCACCGCGTCGAAGATCCAGTAAAGCGAGAGGCCAAGCTCGCGCAGCGCGCGCTCGCGGGCGCGTTCAAGGCCTTCAAAGATAGGCTCGAAGCAGGCCGCGTCGTGATTGCGCCACATGTAGATGACGCCGACAGAGATGTAGACCTCGGCGTGTACCACGCCCTGTGCGGCGAGCCGCTGCATCATGCGCCACGCGGCGAGCTCATAGTCTTCAGGGCCGATGAGCTGGTGGGTGACGGCTTTGAACGCATTGATGAAGCCGGTGAAGTCGGTGAATTGATAAAGGGCCTCGGCTTCCCGCAGTGTGATAGGCGCGTTGTCGTGTCGCAGGCTGAGTTCAGCGAGTGTGGCCGGCGTGATGGTGCCCTCGAGATGAAGATGGAGTTCGGCCTTGGGGAGGCGGCGGATGAAGGCGGCGACGTCGTCCATGCTTTCAAGTCTAATGGCAGCCCATGTTGTCTATCGATAGCAATTAGTTAGGACCGTCCTTGTTGTCGATCACAATCTGACCGTCGGTAACGACTGGTTCCTGCCCACACATGGCCGGTCTGAACTTCCACTGCTTCAAGGCCTTCACCATTTCAGCGTCGATCTGCGGGGCGCTATTGCCAATCACTTGAACATTGCTGACAGAACCATCGGTGAGAATGGTTAAGGATACGAGAACATTTCCGGGAAGTCGCCTCAAACTACTTGGTGGCAAATCAACCCTCCTGATCGAAACGGGCGGGGTCATATTTGCGCATTTTTTGCGCCGGATAGATCCCTCAGGAGCGACCAGCAAGGCAGAGTCAAATGCGGCGGTCTGGAGTTGGATTACGTTGGCGGCGACCGATGTTTTGCCGTTATCAAGTAGGTCGAGTCTTCGCGGATAGCGCTTCCCGGCAAAATCAAAGTAGTCGGAATACCGCTCGATGCGCTTGTGGCGAAGAAAATCCTCCGAGCTATCGCTCAGCATGTCGCGGGAATGTGCGTCCAGACAGAATTCACGCGACTCAGTTCCCAGATATCGCTTCTCCGAGGCCTGGATACATGCCATTGCGACGCCGTTCCGGCTGCGGACCTTTTGCTTTGTGGCTGTAAAAGACGTGGGATCTCCCGCGAGGCCCAGCAGATTGAACAGGTCAGATATTGGTACCGGCGTGTAGGGAATATTGCGAAGGATGTACTGCTCTTCGCCATCGCGAACCGTGGTCTGCTCAAATCCGCTGATCTCCACCTTGCTCCACCAATGATCCTTGGACTGCCATTTCAGGGTCAGATGACCGACAGTCGGCGCCTTGAATTGGGCGGTGAAATCGACTTCGAGATCGAAGGGACTGCTGGTGCCCTGAAGCAGGTTCGCGGGGGAATGCGCGGAATCGAGCAATTGCTGCGCGGCTGAGTCGTTCGGAGGTGTCGAAGGTGAAGCGCAGACGATGAGGAGAGCAGCCGCAAGGCAGAGCCTATACATGGTTGCCTATTCTAGGTCAATGCTATGCCAGTTGCCGCCATTGATTACAAAGCAAACAAGCTGATTTTTACTTGCTTTGCGTATCAACTGGACCAATACTTCTCTCACTTCACAAACAGGAGAGACGTGACATGAACGTTCAAGCCGCGATCAACGCCGGTCTTTTTGTCCAGTTTGTCTATAACAACTGGAATGGCCCATCGCAATCCACCAGCCTGGACGGCCGTGCGGTTGTCAATCCGGCCGGCCAGCCCGTGATTCCCGGAAAGAACTACGTCGTTCTCAAGACCATCTATTCCAATGATCTTGCCACGGACATCAATCCGCAGAAGCCGCTGACCGAAGGCTACAAGACGATTGGAGTCGTCGCCCAGAACGGCGCAGATGCGACCGATGTTTTCATCGCGGTGCGGGGAACCGAGGGAATCTGGGAGTGGCTTCAGGACTTCAAATTTCTCCCGCGTCCATTTCCCAACGTCGCCGGCTCAGGGGTTACCGAGGATGGATTCACCGACATGTACCTGTCCTTCTCCTTCACGCCCGCGCCTTCCGGTACCTTCATGAAGGATCTTGCGGCGCTGCTCCCATCGAACGCCGTGGTGACTATCGCTGGTCACAGCCTTGGCTCCGCTCTTGCTACGCTGCTTGCCCTGGATTTGGCGGCAAACACGAAGCTCTCAACAAGTCTCTACACCCTTGCCAGCCCGCGGGTTGGCGACCTGATATTTCACAACCTGTTCAACCACGTGGTGCCGAACGCCTACCGGATTGCAAACCGGCTCGACGTTGTGCCTCAAACGCCCGCTCCGCCGCTCTATTTCCACGTGGGTGACGACACGGAACTCATCCCTCCAGGTACCCTGAAACACGATCTCGGCTGCGAGCACTCGATCGACTCCTACTTCAACATGCTGTCCACGCTCATGGGTCAGCCAAGCGCCTATCCCATCGATTCCAACTGCCTGATGCAAGCGCCCGCTGCTGCGGCAACCACCGCGCAACCGGGGGCCAAATGAGGGCTTCAGACGAGATCGATTGAGAGCGACGGCAAGAATTCTCCTCGCGCCCCGGGGCTTTGCATCGTCGACGCACGTCGAGAGGAATCTGGTGCAATGCCGAGTCAGGCGGAGTTCACTTCGTCCCGGCAAACTCCGACCGGTGGCGGCTGTAGAAGAAGTAAATCAGCAGACCGGTGAAGAGCCAGATGAAGAAGGCTGTCCAGGTCAGCACTTCGAGGCCCATCATGAGCACGATGCAGAAGATGATGCTGAGCACGGGGAACAATGGCCCGAGCGGCGCGCGAAAGGCGCGGCGGCGGTCAGGCTCGCGATAGCGCAGGATCAGAACTGCAATCGAGACGAGCACAAAGGCGAAGAGCGTCCCGATATTGGAAAGATTCGAAACCGTACCGATATCGAGCAGGCCTGCCGGAATGCCAACCACGAATCCAGCAACCCAGGTGGATACGGCGGGCGTGCGGAAGCGCTTGTGAATCCGGGAGAAGACATCCGGCAACAGGCCATCGCGCGACATGGCAAACCACACACGCGCCTGGCCGAGCTGAAAAACGAGGATCGACGAGATCATGCCCAGCATGGCGCCGATGAGCACAATCAACTCGACCCAATGGAGTCCGCCTCCGCCGGGCATGATGGAGAGACGCCGCAGCGCGTTCACCACGGGAGCGGCGTCACCCATGATGGAGTTCCACGGCACGATGCCGCTGAGGACGATGGCCACGCCACCGTAGAGCAGGGTGCAGGCAACCAGTGTGGCCAGGATGCCGAAAGGCAGATCGCGCTGCGGATTGTTGCACTCTTCGGCAGCGGTAGAGACAGAATCGAAGCCGATATAGGTGAAAAAGATAATAGAGCCGCCCGAGAGCATACCGGTCCAGCCGTTCGGCATAAACGGATGCCAATAGTGCGGCTTGATGAAGCTCGCGGCCGCAAAAATAAACGCCAGAATCGCGACAATTTTTACCAGAACGAGGACGTTGTTGGTGCGGGCCGATTCGCGAATACCGCGCACCAGGATCACGGTGAGGATCATCACGATCAGAAATGCGGGAATATTGAAGCCAAAGTGCCAGCCGGGAGGATAGAGGTCGTTTCCTGCGAAATCCTGCAGACCGGTGGGCAGGTAGGCGGGCGAGATCCACTTGAGCGCTGGATGAATACCGAACCACTCGAGCAGCGCCTCGATGTGCGCCGCAAAGCCGACGCTCACGCTCATGTTGCTAAAGGCGTATTCGAGGATCAAATCCCAACCGATGATCCAGGCGACGAGTTCGCCCAGCGTGGCGTACGTATACGTGTAGGCCGAGCCGGCAATGGGAATCATGGAAGCCAGCTCGGCGTAACAGAGGCCGGTGAAGACGCAGACGATGGCGACGAGCACCAACGATAAGGCGAGCGCCGGACCCGCGCCCGGGCGTCCGGCCATGGCTGTATGCGTCAGCAGGTAATGGATGAGCGGGGTGTTGCTGACCTCTGGAGTGTCGAACTTCTGGCCGGCCATGGCCGTGCCGATGACGGTGAAGATGCCCGAGCCGATGACCGCGCCGATGCCGAGAGCGGTGAGCGACCACGGCCCCAGCGATTTTTTCAACGCGTTCTCGGGCTCTTCCGATTCGCGGATCAGCTTATCGATGGATTTGCAGGCAAGCAGTTGGCTTGGCAGCGCAGTTCTCCTCGTCAATACGGGTGCGAGCTTCTGGATTCGCAGCGTTTACGCAGGAAGCTTTCTCCCGGAGTGTGGGAAGCCTTATGCGGAAGTGTACATGATGAGGAGCACGATGGAAGGGAAGGTGGCAGAACCGATCGCGGATCGGCGATCCGCCACGAAGAGCAGCGAAGAGTCCGCAAACGCTTGAAAGGCTCCGGACCGGGAACACCGGCTCGGAGCCTTGCTCGAAGTCACGATGGTTGCGGCCTTGGCTTAGCGTTTCGATTGGCCGCGGGCCAACTTCTTCACTTTTCGCTTGCTTGAGCCGCGCGGAGTGGTGCGTTTGGCTTTGGGAGCAGCCTTTTTGCGGGCCGCGCGTTTCACTTTTTTCCGTTCCAGCTTATCTTCAATCTTCTTCGTGTCTGCCACTACGAACCTCTTCTACTCAGATCTCTTCAGCGTGCCCGTTCATCGGGTGAATGCGAGTTTTATGGTAACAGGGATCGAGTCGTGGCGAAAGGCGAGCAAGTCAGAAAGGCAGCATCGCGGGAACGAATCCACAGCGATGAGCGACGCCGGCAACATCGGGGACGGCGCGGGACAGGATACACTCGTTCTGGTTTGCGGGAGAGCGTCTTGCCGAACGACAGTTGCCGGGTGCTGGTCATCAACCCCGGTTCGACATCGACGAAGATCGGC
The DNA here is from genome assembly GCA_035524195.1 of Occallatibacter sp. Lineage (GTDB taxonomy): Bacteria > Acidobacteriota > Terriglobia > Terriglobales > Acidobacteriaceae > Telmatobacter. The sequence goes on along the minus strand of DATKPJ010000044.1, from coordinate 8,310 downwards.
GTGTATCGCCGAGAAGTCGCCGAGTTTGTGCGCACCATCGATCATGCGGATGAAGAAGTGGATCGCTTCAAGGGGCGCCCAATGATTGCGCGGCTCGAGTATCGCGCTGAGCTGATCGAAAAGGCGCTGCATGATGCCGGATATTCCGACGCTGTCTCGGAATTTGCGGGGGTTGCGGGGCGGGGAGGTCTACTGCCTCCCATGGAGTGCGGAACGTATCTCGTAGACGATGCGATGGTGGAAGAGTTGCAACGCGCTCCGCGAGGAGAACATGCCTCCAACCTGGGCGCGCTGCTGGCGCTCAGGTTCGCGCAGAAAGCCGGAGTGAGCGCGTACATCGTCGATCCAGTGACCGTGGATGAGTGGCAGGCCTGCGCGCGGCTGACGGGTTCGCCGCTGGTGGGGCGGAACTGTATCGGCCATGCCCTGAACACGAAAGCCGTCGCGAGGCGGTATGCGCGCGAGCATGGGACAAGGTACGAGGCGCTCCGGCTGATCGTGGCGCACATGGGCAGCGGAATCACCGTGTCAGCGCATTCGGGCGGCCGAACTATCGACAGCAATTCCATCGAGGAAGGGCCATTCGGGCCGGACCGCACCGGCTCCTTGCCGGTCCGCGGCCTGCTGAAACTCGCCTTCAGCGGACGATTTACGCGCGAAGTGCTTGACCGGCACGTTTTCGGAGACGGAGGGCTTTTCGCCTATCTTGGCACCCGCGATTTGAAAGAAGTGGAACAGCGAATCGACGACGGAGATGCAGAGGCGCTGCGGGTTCTGGAAGCAATGTTGTACCAGATCGGCAAGGAAGCCGGTGCCATGGCGGCGGTGCTCAAAGGCAAGGTGGATGCCGTGCTGCTGACGGGGGGCATGGCCCACTCGAAGCGTGTGGTGAACGCGTTGCGAGGGTATCTGGAATGGATTGCGCCCGTGACGGTTTATCCGGGCGAGGATGAGCTGCGAGCCCTTGCGGAGGGCGTGTTTCGCGTGCTGGATGGAGAGGAACAGGCGCAGCGGCTGGCCGGAAAATAGACTGGAGGCTGCGAACGGAATTTGCCGCAAGCTGCCACCGGCTGAGGGCTGAGAGCCACGAGATTGCCAGAGATTGCTCCTCAGACCGGTGGGCGTGAACCGATGGAATGGTTACCTTCGTATGGTCTTTCCTGGGGTTTGCACCCTAAAGGGGTAGTACGCTTTGGTGGATTTCGGATTTAAGATGTCGGGATGAATCTCTTTAGCGTGATGGCGCCGTTTTTTGCGCTGATCCTTCTGTTTTGGTTAGCGACCCGGCTGGTGGTCAGCGATGCTGACAAGGACCGGATGGCGAAAGAGACCAAGGACGGGATCGAGTTCCTGCCCAACCCGCGCAGCTATTGGGGTTTCTATATTATCGTCGCGATGCTGACCTACCCCTTCGTGGCGGTTCTCGTGCGCGGCGTGAAGACGGCTGAGGATCTGTCTGTCGTATTGCTATGCCTGGGTTTCGTCCTGTTCCTTCTCACCACGTTTCCTGGGTCGATTGCGGCCAATGACGAAGGTCTGGAGCAGACCTACTGGTTTGGAGGAAACAAGCGCGTCGCATGGAACAATGTTTCAGGATTTGAGATCGATCGAAAGCGAAAGAGAGTGATCGTCAAAGCCAGGAACGGCTCGAAGATTGTTCACACCCGCCAGCTTCCCGATAAAAATCGAATCATCGGTGAGATCGAGATGCATTGTCCCGGCAAGCTTCCAGCAGATGCTGCGCAGCAGTTGGCAAGTTAGTCCCGGTAGCTGGTTCAAATTGCGCTAGATTTTCTGCAGATTGGCAAACTTCTCCACCAGCTTCTTCATGCCAGCCCGGTTAAACATGACTGTGACCTTGGCGCTCTCGCCATCGCCTTCCCGATAAAGGACTGTTCCCTCGCCGTACTTGCCGTGCCGCACACGCTGGCCCTTTTGCAGGTTGGCTGCGCCCGTTGGCGCAGGAATATCCATTGCCGGACGAACCTGTTTGCCGGTAGCGTGCTTGAAACTGTCCGGTCGGCTCTTACCGCCGAAGAAGTGCGCAATGTTGTCGATTGACTGCGACTCCGCGCCTGCAGGATCGCTGGCGGATGCGCCGCCGGATGATGCTGATTTGGATTGGGTCATCCACGAAGCTACGAATGGCTTGGCGGAGCCGGTTGAAGTTCTGCGACTGCGGAACCCTTCGCCGGCTGGCGCGCGGGGAATCTCCTGGCTCTCGTCTTCGTAGTTATAGTGGGTGTCGCCGAACTCGGAAGAGTGCGCGGGGCGCCGGCTTGCATTCTGACGGTAGGCTGGCGTCGACCATGCCGGCATAGATCCACCCCACGGGCGCGATCCTGCCCGCTGCGACGATTCCCGTCCACCAAGCACCTCAATGAGCTGGCGCGGTACTTCTTCAAGAAAACGCGAAGGGACAGTAGGCTCGGGCGCTTCATTGCCATACCGGCGGCGATAGTGGGCGCGGCTAAGAACCAGCGTGTTCATGGCGCGCGTCATACCCACGTAGCAGAGACGGCGCTCCTCCTCGAGTTCCTCGGGATTGAGAAGGGTGCGCGAATGAGGGAACAGACCCTCCTCAAGCCCGGCGAGAAAGACAAGCGGAAATTCCAATCCCTTGGCGGCATGCAGCGTCATGAGAGTGACGCGCGCGTCGGGGTCGTACTGATCGGTGTCAGAGGCTAGAGCGGCATGGTCGAGAAAATCGGCAAGAGTCTCGCCGCGCTCTTCGGCATCGTGGGCAGCATTGGCGAGTTCCTTCAGATTCTCGATGCGGCTGAACGCTTCCGGCGAAGCCTCGGCTTCGAGCGCCTTGATGTAGCCGGTGCGATCGATAAGAAACCGAATGAGTTCGGGGAGTGTGGCAGAGTCACCGGGCTTCCTGAATGCCGGCTTTTCTTCGGATGATCCGGAAGGTTCGGCCGTATCGTCTTCCCCTGGGTTTGCCGCACCGTCAGTCGCTTCCGGCATCTTGAGGAACGGTCGAACAGGCTGCTTCGTGAAAGGTGAGAAATGGCTGGCGTCGAGCAGGGGAATCTGGTGATCGTTCTCACCAAAAGTGAAGTCGGTCGGCGTCTCCAGTTCAGCCGTCATCTTTTGCTTTTCTTCCGCGGAGGGTGCCGCCAAGCCGAACGTGAAGTCCGTATCCTCGGATTCGGTTCCGGACTCGGCCACATCGGCGGAAAGCTTCCCCGCGAAATCGGGGTCCAGCAATGCCTGGGCATCGAGGATGAGCTGGCGAAACGATTCAAGCGCCATCAGGGCGCGGGTGGGGATGAGCTTGTTCTGAATCGCGGCGGCAATCGCCTCCCACGTGGAGGAACCGGTTTCGAGCCCCAGTCGCTCCAGCGTTTCGAGTGTTGTTTTGCCGATGCCGCGCGCAGGCGTGTTGATGATGCGCTGCAGCGCCATGGAGTCGTGCGGATTGCGGACGAGGCGCAGATAGCTGAGCAGGTCCTTGATTTCGGCTCGCTCATAGAAGCTGAACCCGCCCACCATGGAGTAGCTGATGCCGTAGCGGCGCAGGGCTTCTTCAACCAATCGTGACTGCGAGTTGGTCCGGTAGAGAACGGCACACCCCTGCCCGGAGTTTGGAGCTTCGGAGGAGTCTTGCTGCTGGCGAAGGAACGCCTGAATCCGGTCGGCGATGAAGAGTGCCTCGTTTTCGCCGTCGGGTGCCTCGTAATAGCCAATCAGCGAACCGCCCTGCCGGTCAGTCCAGAGCTTCTTTCCCTTGCGGCGAAGGTTGTTGGCAACCACGGCGCCCGCCGCCTCAAGGATGATCTGCGTCGATCGGTAGTTCTGTTCGAGGCGGACGATGCGTGCGTTGGGGAAGTCCTGCTCGAACTCGAGAATGTTGCGGATGTCGGCTCCGCGCCACGAATAGATGCTCTGATCTTCGTCGCCCACGGCGCAGACATTTTTATGTTCGCCGGCCAGCAGTTTCATCAGCTCATACTGGGGGCGATTCGTGTCCTGGTACTCATCGACGAGCAGATAGCGATAACGGCGCTGGTAGCGCTGGCGGACTTCTGCAGAAACCTTCAGCAGACGAACGGCATCCAGAAGCAGATCGTCGAAATCGAGGGCGTTGTTCTTAAGCAGTTCGTCTTTATAGCTCTTGAAGATGTGCGCGATGCGCTCGCTGTTGGGATCGCGCGAGTCGAGGAAGTACTCCTGCGGATCGATCATGTGGTTCTTCGCCCAGGAGATGCGGCCAAGCACGGTGCGCGGCGTCAACTGCTTGGTGTCGAGGCCCATGCGGCGCATCACCTGCTTGACGATCGACTGTTGGTCGTTTTCGTCGTAGATGGCGAACGCGCGCGTGAGCCCCTTGCCATTGACCTTCAACGCTTCGATGTCGCGGCGCAGGATCCGCACGCATAAGGAATGGAAGGTCGAAATCAGCGGTTTGGAGAGCGAAGAGTGCCCGAGAAGGCGATCGACCCGCTCCCCCATCTCGGCGGCGGCCTTATTGGTGAACGTGACGGCCAGAATCGAGTCGGGCGCAATGCCTTTTTCCTGGATCAGCCAGGCGATGCGGCTGGTGATGACCCGAGTTTTACCCGAACCGGCGCCGGCAAGAATGAGCAGCGGGCCTTCGGTTGCTTCGACGGCGGTGCGCTGTTCGGGATTGAGATTGGCGAGGAGTGGTTGCACAGCGGGTCCAGGCGGGAATGACTTCCTATGTCTAGTGTATCGTCTGCGGCGATGGAAAATCTAAGGCCGGCAGAAGACCGATTGCCGCCGCGCTATTCTGACAACATCATGGCTTCATCTCGAAATCTTTTGCGGCGGGTAGCAGTATATTGCGGATCGGCGAATGGAAACGATCCGAGGTTTTTGGCCGAAGCAAAGTCGCTGGGCAAGGCGATTGCAGAAGCCGGGCTTGGGCTGGTCTATGGCGGCGCGAGCGTGGGGCTCATGGGCGCCGTGGCCGATGCCGCGCTGGCGGGCGGGGCCGAAGTGATCGGCGTGCTGCCGGAGGTTTTGTGGGGAAGCGAGATTGCGCACCAGGGTCTGACGCGGCTTGAAGTGGTTGCCACCATGCACGAGCGCAAGGCGCGGATGGTCAAGCTGGCCGATGCATTCCTGATGCTGCCGGGCGGTTACGGAACACTGGACGAGATGATGGAAATTCTCACGTGGAAGCAGCTTCGGCTGCACTCCAAATCGTGCGTGCTGATCAACACGGCGGGCTACTGGGAGGGACTGCTGGGCTTTCTCGATACCTGCGTGACGGCAGGATTCCTGAAGCCGGAGAATCGGACCCTGCTGCAGGTGGCCGAGAGTGCGGAAGAGGCGGTTCAGCTCATTTGCACCTGACGGCACGGATGCATCTTTCTCACTCCACGGTCAAGTCCTGAAGGAAGAGATCGAAGTCCTTCATTGCCGGATCTTCGATTGATGCGGCCATGTCGACCAGAACAAGATAGAAGAGCTTGCCCGGGATTCGCTGTCGAATTTGACCGGGGCGATAATATTTCGGCCCTTCGTCCGAATTGGACTGGGGAGCGCCCAGCGGCGATTCGAAGATCAAACCTGGAAACTCGGGCTGGTCGCGTTCGAAGACGAGGATGTGCCCGTGTCCGTCTCCATCGACCTTGTACATGCCGGGCTGCAAACCTTTCTCGGCCAGGCAGGATTTGGATGGGCATCGAGAAGGCGTGAATGGTTCAAAGGTGCCGTCTTTCGTGAATTTTCTCAAATGGTCCTGGAGAGTTTCTCCAGCAGTTGCCTGCTGAATCATGAGCAGGATGCTCGGTCGCAGGCTGGTTGTGACTGCTTTGTATGGGCCGGTGCTGAAATAGGCGACACACGAGTTGTTGCTCAGAGCGAGTCGATTCACTGACCATGTGGCGGGTACAGAGAAATGCACGCCACACATCGTTGAGGTGAACTGCGTATCCGCGCCGTCGTTTGCACCTTGCCAGACATCTCTCGGATCGTATTTTTTATTCGGATCGAACGCGTCGAAGCGCTTGCGTGCTGTGTCCACGAGAAGAGTACGCACGTTCGATTGCGGGGCGTGAAGCTTGTCGAGGTAGGAGGCCGCGCGGAGGACATGCGCGGGCATGCTCGTCACCGTCGCGCAGTACATGTAGTCCTGCCAGAAGGCTTCCGGCAACTGGTCCAACGGGTGTGTTGCCTCGATGGAAAGAAACTTCTCCATTCCCGGTTTGGTCTCGACGGTCTGGCAGAGCAGATGTGCGTGGAACCAGGGCGCACGAATATCACTGGGCGCGAGTTTGCGCGCGGTTTCAAAAGCGGCGACAGCCTTTTCGTGGGAGTCCGGGACGTCGAGGTTGTAGGCATAGTCGGCAACAAGGCCGGTAAGCAGAGCAAGTTCGGCGTTGTCCGGGTGATTCTGGAGTGCAACCGTGAGGAGGCCGAGATCCTTCTCTAACCGGTCGGCAACCTCTTTTTTCGGGATGGGGTATTTCCACTCGGGAGTGTAACCGGCGCCGTAGGGTTCGAGCTGCCGCGCGTCGTCGAGCGCGGCCAGAACGGCTGTCTCCTGCGGGAGTGCATCGGCATGGATCGCGGCGATATCGGCGAGCGCAGGTAACGACGCAAAACAAAAGAACAATATAAAGAGCACGACGTTCCAGCGCATGGTCTCCTCGTAACTCGGAAGTGGGGAACAGTGTAGCGCTTTCTGCGCAAATCCGAAGTGCGCTTCGGCCTATTTGTGCCTGGCGCGCTGGCGCTGGAGTTCGCGGTAGAGCTCAGATTTGGATTGGCCGGATTCACGGGCCAGTCGCTTGAGAGCTTCTTTCTCGTCGAGGCCGGACTCGGATTGAAGACGGGCGACTTTCGCAGAAATTGATTCCCGCGTCTGAGACTCCAAACCCGGTGCACCCGGGTTGGAGGCGGATTTGGCGGGCGATTCGATGAGCAGGGTGAATTCGCCGCGAATGCGGTCGCGAGAGGCAAGCTGCCGGCGCACCTCGGCGACCGTGCCGCGCAGGAATTCCTCGTGCAGCTTGGTGAGCTCGCGCGCAGCAACGATGCGCAGAGCAGGGCCAAAAATCGATTCGAGGTCGGCCAGGGTGTCGGCAATGCGATGCGGCGCCTCGTAGAAGATAAGCGTGTGCGAGGATTTTCGCGGTTCGGCTGCCAGCTCTTCGAGACGGGTACGACGAGCGCCGGCTTTCTCCGGGAGAAATCCGACGAAGTGAAACTCTGCCGTCGGCAAGCCCGAGGCGACGAGCGCGCTGAGCGCTGCGTTCGGTCCGGGAACAGGAAAGACGGCTACACCGGCGGCAATGGCTTCGGTTACCAGCCACGTTCCCGGGTCGCTGATGCCGGGTATGCCTGCGTCTGAGACGAGAGCAATACGAGCGCCGGATTTCAATGCTTCAACGAGTTCCGTCGCGCGCCGGCGCTCATTGTGCTGGTGGCAACTGACGGTTGAAGTTGTGATGGAGAAATGATTCAGCAGCTTCTGAGTCTGGCGCGTATCTTCGCAGGCGATGCGATCGGCGTGCTTGAGCACATCGAGTGCGCGCAGGGTGATATCGCCCAGGTTGCCGATGGGTGTCGCAACAAGATAGAGACCTGGAGCCAGCGGCGCGTCCTTCGAAGTGGACCAGTCGGGTTGAACAGGGTCGATCATGCTTGGCTTGAAATCCCGGCCACAACGGCGAATTGAATAGGTGCGCAGCGCGGTTCTCGGCTGCGATCTACGAACTTGCGGCCAGTTTGTGGGCTTCGACGTCGAAGACGGTCGGATCCGGGTCCTTGAAGAACGCGGCGTGGAGCGAGCGCACCGCTTCGTCGGCGTCGTCTTCTTCGATCATGAAGCTCATGTTGATCTCGCTTGCGCCTTGCGAGATCATACGCACGTTGACGTGGCGAATGGCGCCGAAGACCTGCGCGGCCATGCCGCTCTGCCCGCGAATATCTTCGCCCACAAGGCACACGAGCGCTTTTTTGCCCTCGTAATTCACGTCGGCCAGCTGGCTCAGGTCGGCGGCAATCAGCGGCAGCTTGTCGTTCGAGTCGACGGTGAGCGAGACCGAAACCTCGCTGGTCGAAACCATGTCGACCGGGCACTGATGCTTGTCGAAGATGTCGAAGATAGCCTTCAGATACCCGTGGGTCATCAGCATGCGGCTGGCCACCACATCGATAATGCTCAGCTTCTTCTTCACCGCGATCGACTTGAAGGGACTCTTGCAATGGGGCGCGACGGGGATGATGCGCGTGCCTTCGTTAGCCGGGTTCTTGCTGTTCAGAACCAGCACCGGGATGTTCTTCTTAACGGCCGGCAGAATGGTGGCCGGGTGCAGCACCTTGGCGCCG
>DATKPJ010000043.1:0-9367 GCA_035524195.1 Occallatibacter sp. | reverse complement strand
GCAGCATGGTCGTACTCTCTCCTGTGCGCACGAACTTACCTGAACGATCAGGACGCGGCACGTGAATTGATGGAGCACGCTCTCAACAACGCATCCCGGTACGTTGCGCGTCATCCAGACGCTCCTCCCGAAAAACTCGTTGCCCGCATCAAGAGCGTGATTCGCCGCCGGGCGGGGCAGCTTTCGGCCAGGCGGAGCCGCGAACTGCCGTCTGGGTCGATGCTCGACATGGAATCGCTTCTCGCCGGTGAACCGGGGGCAGAGAAAAGCGTCTTTGCAAATGAGTTGCTCTCCCGGCTAACACCCTTCGCGCAGGCCGTTGTCAACCGGCGCTCGGAGGGATACACCTGGCGGGAGATTGCAGGAGAATTGGAGATGGATCACACGGCGGTCCGTCGTGCATACTTGCGGGAGTTGGAGACATTGCTCCAAGAACTGTCCCGGTCTGGAGATTCCCCGAAATGTGGTTAAGCTGGCGCCGGTCTTCCCGCGCGGAGGACCGCTTTGAGTCCTGGATTACCGAGCAGCATCAGCGACGAGTACTCGCCGGCGAAACGACTCCCTCCGGACCGTGCCCGGATGAGGAGTTTCTGCGGGATCTCGCCCGCAAGTCCAAAAGCATTGCGCTATCTGATCCGCGGATCGATCACACGGCAAATTGTCGTAAATGCATGAGTAGGCTTTTTGAACTTCGGGGAGAAAACCGGTCTCGGCGGCGGCGAACAGCCTTCACTGCAGCTATTACATCCTGCTCCTTGATTGCAGTCTTGGTTGCAGTCGCTTGGTATGTAACGCAGAGAAAGGCACCGTCAGCCAATACAGCGGTCGTTGCACAGACTGTGAACCTCTGGGATGCGGGGACTGTTCGTGGGGAGCAGCCAGGACAACTGAAATCGGTGTCGTTGCCCGCTGCATCGGTGAAATTGACGATCATTCTTCCGCGCCATAGTGAGCCTGGACTGTACTTGGTCGCAATCACCCGTGATCAGAACGGAAATGGTGTCGTCGCCGAGGGGACCTCTACCACCGTGGCAAATGGGGAGCAGCAAGAGATCACAACCAGTCTTGATCTCCGAAAGGCTGCGGCCGGACCATACTTCCTCTCGACAACCCACGAACAGGATCAGGCTGCCTATTACTACCCTCTGCAGATTAGATGAGAGCAGGCGCACGGGTAAACGAGTGACTCGGCCTGGATGCGTCAAGTGAGGAATGCTTGACATTGTACATAGACATCTATATAAAGACATCTATATATGGCCAGGACCGACGCCTTGCAGGGTTCGCTCGATTTATTGGTGCTCAAGCTGTTGTCGCGACGCCCGCGGCTTCACGGATACGCCATCATGTCCGCCATCGCTGCTTCGTCCGGCGAGGTGCTGCGCGTCGAGGAAGGCTCGCTTTACCCAGCGCTGTATCGAATGGAGGAAGCGGGTTGGATTCGCGCCGAATGGGTCAAGAAGGAGACAGGCCGCCGCGCCCGCGTTTATGAACTGACCGCCTCAGGCAAAAAGCAACTGGGCGCCGAGGAATCGCGTTGGCAGGCGGTTAGCATGGCCATTAATCGGATTCTCAAAGAAGCGTAAAGGGAGGCAGGACATGTCATTCTGGTCGCGTGTCGCGAACGCCGTACGCGGGGAACGCCTGAACCTCGAGATCGATGAAGAATTCGAGTCGCATGTCGATGAAGCGATTGCGGCGGGGCGCGATCCCGAGGAAGCAAGGCGGGCCTTCGGGTCCGCCATGCGCGCACGCGACGCGAGCCATGCGTTTCGTGCCTCAGCGAAACTCGAGGACCTGGTTCAAGACGCGCGTTTCGGCGTGCGCATGCTGATTAAGAACCCGGGGTTTACGGCAGTGGTGGTGCTGACGCTCGCGCTGGGCATCGGCATCAACACGGCAATTTTTTCTGTAGTCAACGGGGTGCTGCTAAACCCGCTCCCGTTCCCGCATCCCGACCAACTTGTGGCACTGCACGAGAGCAAGCCGAACTTCGCGAACGGCTCCATCTCGTATCCCAATTTTCTCGACTGGCGCAGGGACAACCACACATTCGCGGCCATGGGATTGGCCCGGGGTTACGGCTTCAGCATGACGGGCCGCGGCGACTCGGCGCAGTTGAGCGCCGAGTTTCTCTCCGACGGCTATTTCGCCGTGCTCGGCGTGAGGCCGGTTCTGGGCCGGGAATTCACCCCAGCCGACGAGACGCCCGGCGCCTCGCCGGTGGCGATGATCAGCGAGGCTCTATGGCGGAATAAGTACAACGGCGCTCAAAATGTGCTGGGCCAAACGATCACACTGGACGGAAAGAACTTCACCATCGTCGGTATTATTCCCGCATCGCTCCAGCTGCAGGTATCGAATTTCCAGGATTCCGACGTGTACACGCCGATTTCCCAATGGAGCAATCCCAATCTGATGCATCGCGGGGCAGGGCTCGCATTTCACGGTATTGGCCGGCTCAAGCCCGGCATCACGATCGAAGAGGCGCGGGCAGACATGGAGCGCGTGACCGGAAACCTGGCGGCAGCATTTCCGGATGACGATCGTGGCATCGGAGCGAGCATGATTCCGATGAAGGATCAGATCGTCGGTGGCGCGAGGCGCTTTCTTCTTATTCTGCTCGGAGCGGTGGGGTTTGTACTGCTGATTGCGTGCGTGAATGTTGCCAGCCTGACGCTGGCGCGTGCTTCGGCCCGTGGCCGTGAATTCGCGGTTCGGGCGGCGCTGGGCGCGAGCAGCGGCCGCGTTATTCGGCAACTGCTCACGGAGAGCCTGCTGCTGGGGATCGCAGCCGGAGCCATCGGCCTGTTGCCCGCCGCGTTTGGGTTGAAGGCAGCGTTGCATGCGCTTCCAGCAGCGCTGCCGCGCGCGAATGAGATCGGGCTCGACTTCCGGGTCCTCGCATTCACCACACTGATTTCTATTGCGACCGGGATTTGTTTCGGGTTAGCCCCCGCATGGAGGATTGCGAAAGAGAATCCGCAAACGGCGCTCAAGGAAGGAGGCCGCGGCTCCAGCGGCGGCAATCAGCGCGCGTTGAGCGCTTTTGTGATTGTCGAAGTTGCCGTAGCGTTGGTATTGCTGACCGGAGCCGGCCTGATGGTGCGTAGCCTGGTGCACCTGTGGGATGTGGATCCAGGGTTCAATGCACACAATGTGGAGATGTTCAGCATTTCCATGCCTCCGGCGATGTCGAGCGCCACTGTTCAGATGACCCGCGCAAAGCACCGGGAGGTGAATGAGGCGCTGGCTGAAGTCGCGGGGGTGACGGCAGTATCGCAAACATGGGGCGCAGTTCCCCTGGCCGGGGAAGATGACCAGTGGTTCTGGATCGACGGCCAGCCGAGACCGCGGACCAACAACGACATGAACTGGGCGATCGATTACATCGTGGATCCCGATTACCTGCGCGTGATGCAGATTCCCTTGAAGCGGGGGCGCTTTTTGTCGCGGCTCGACGACGAGCATGCTCCGCTCGTTGTTGTGGTCGACGAAGTGTTCGCGAGCAAATACTTCCCTGGCCAGGATCCCATCGGAAAGCGAATCGACCTGGACAATTTCGGCGGCAAGGCGGCTGAGATCGCCGGCGTGGTGGGGCACGTGAAGCAGTGGGGGCTTGATTCGGATGACACTCAGCAGTTGCGCGCGCAGTACTATCTCGCCTGCATGCAGGTCCCCGATGATTTTCTTCTCGGCATGCGCTCGGGGAGCAACTTCATGGTGCGCTACGACGGCAACCTGGCGCCCGTGCTTGCGGGGCTGCGCAGCACGGTGCGCCGCATGAGCAATGAGGAGCAATTGTTTGGCGAGCAGACCATCGAGGATATTATTGCCGGCTCGATGGCATCGCGCCGGTTCGCCATGATCCTGCTGGGAGGGTTTGCCGCGCTGTCACTTTTGCTGGCCTGCGTGGGCATTTACGGAGTGATGGCCTATCTAGTGTCGCAGCGCACTCAGGAGGTAGGCATCCGCATGGCGCTTGGGGCGAAGCGGAGCGATGTCCTGCTGCTCGTCTTCAAGGGAGGCGCGAGGCTGGCGGGGGTCGGCGTGGCGGCCGGATTGGTAAGCGCCATGGGATTGACGCGACTGATGCGGCAATTGCTTTTCGACGTCAGCCCAACCGATCCCGCAGTTATGGCAGCAGTTTGTGTTCTGCTCATCCTTGTGGCCCTAGCGGCCTGTTTTGTGCCTGCGCGCCGCGCTGCGTCAATCGAGCCGATGAAGGCACTCAGAACAGAGTGAAGCTTCACATTTCACGGAAGATTGTTGTCTGTCGAATCCACCACCATTAGTTATGCCGAATCCGAGTCGCTCATCGTGCCGCGCGCATCCCTATCGATATGTCGGCATGGCGACGGGTATCCCGTGCCCGACCGGCCGGACTGGGGCCTGAGGAACCTCCCGGACCAGCCGCTTTCCCCGGCGCGGGCGGTTGACCGCCAATGCTCACCCAAGGTGACGTCTATCACGATCACTGAGACTTCTGTGGCGAAAGACCCAATCATTGAGCAAACTCGCGTTCTTAGGCAAAGTCGGGCAGTCTCACATTCTTTGCGGCCTCCATTTGTCAGGTAACCACTCAGGCAGGTCGCTCGTCCGCAGCAACCGCAAGTTAACAAGGAGTTGAGTGAGGTAAAATTGCGGGTCAACAGCGTGGCACCGGCAGGTGGAGATAATGCTGGCCAGGATGGCTGCGGTGCGGCCGGTGCGGGCGTTACCCGCGAAAAGGCTGTTTTTCGACTCAGAACAACGCGCTTCATTTCCATTTAGGAGACGTTGTTGTCGATGGCAACGGCGCCGTCCGAGACGAATAACTTGAATTCCTCCCAGTGGCCCAGCGCCACCACCAACGTCTTTGTCGAGGTGGATCTCGAACACAAGGCTCAGATGCTGGAAAAGACTAACGCTCTCCGTTCCAACCCTGTATCAAAACGGCCCTGGAAAGAGAATCCATCTCTGATGGCATTCATCCGATCTATCTGATTGCTTATGTTGCGTCAGCAGCGCTTCATGACCGCATAATTACTGCGCATTGACACCGCTACGCAACATAACTTTAAACACCACATAACTCCGCGTGTTCGACGCCGAAACGGATGAACTCCGGCGTGTGGGTAATGGCCCGATCGTGCGCTGCCGCATCGCGCATGGCAAGTACGCGCATCTCGGTCGGCATTCTGTCGAGATACCGGATCCCTTTCGCGATCGAATGGTCGGTCAGTGCCCGCCCGAGAGCCGTGGCAATCGCAATCCGCGCCGATGGCTCATCGGGCAGCGGCGCTGCATCGGGATTGAACAGAATTTCGTCGATCGACGGCAGCTGCCGGAAGAGGCGCAAGAAGGCCACCAGTTCTGTGGTTGCCGCCTCTCCGATCGTTCCTTCGAGCAGCTGCGCCTCGATCTCCGTCGTGCCTGCAAAGAAACCGCTCTGCTGCCGGCGCGCAAAGCCGCTCAGGACATTCGAGGCCATCTCCCAGGAGCGGGGGGTAGGCCATGCATTCACGTCGGACGTCGCGTCCGGATCATGGAGAAGCGCGGGCTTGAAGCGCAGGAAAGCGATGATCTCGGGACGAATCCCAGCCTTAACCGCCCACTTGCACCAGTCGATGAAGTCCGGTTCGAGATCGAGATGAACGAAGCGATTCCGCAGTGGCCTAGGCATCGAGAAGTGGACGCCGCGTTCGGATGCTGGATTGCCGGCCGCGATCACCACCCAGCTGTCCGGGAGCCGGTATTCGCCCAGCTTGCGATCAAGGACGAGTTGGTAGCAGCCGGCCTGGGTCATCTGCGGCGCCGCAGTCAGTTCGTCGAGAAACAGAATGCCGTCGCCATCGACCGGCAGGAATTTCGGCGCCACCCACTCCGCGCGGTCCGCGGAAATTCTCGGCAGGCCGCGCAGATCGACAGGATCGAGTTGCACCGCCCGGATGTCGAGGAACTCGCACTTCCGGTCGGCAGCGACCTGGGCTACAATCTGCGACTTGCCGACGCCACAGGCGCCCCAAATGTGCAGAGGCACACGTTCACTGATCAGCGCATGAAGCGCCTCGTAGAGTTCTGAAGGTTTCACGGAATTTGATCCTTGGAGGGAATCGGGAGAGCATCAACACTGGTAAGACCCCTTGCCGCCCATCAACGAGATAGCCGCAAGCATGCGATGCCGCATCCTAATGAGGTTGGGCAGGTCCGCTGCGCACTTCGCGACGGGGCTTCAAGAAATGGGTCCCGGCCGCAAATTATTTCGAATCAGCGCTGGGTTTGAGAACCGCGCCCTCTTGATCCTCTCCAATGTACGTGCACAAAGGTATGTACCTTTCGGCCGGGCCAAGGCAACATGATCGGGATCGTCGCGAGCGCACCTACAGAAAGGAATGTTGTCCTAGGCGCCCGTGCCGAAAGTCTCGGAGACCGCCTCAATGGAAGGAGCACGTCACAAACTGTTGGTTGTCGATGACGAGCGCACCATTGCGGATACGCTCGTTCAGATCTTTTCGGCAAATGGCTATGAGGCGCATGCTGCTTATAGTGCGGAACAGGCGGCCGAGATCGTCGCGGGATGGGTGCCAGACCTGATCATTATTGACGTTATCCTTCCTCAGATGAACGGCATTGACCTCGCAGTCCTTCTTCAGGAACAGTTCCCAAACTGCAGAGTTTTGCTCTTCTCGGGGCAGACAGCCACGGCAGATCTGCTCGCTGATGCAGAAATGAAAGGGCACAAATTCGAAATCCTGGCAAAGCCAGTTCATCCCAACGACATGCTCCATGCTGCCCTGCGAGTATTGACCGCTGATCACCCGGATGATGGCTCGGGAGGATCGGCAGGATCGGAAAGATCTTCTGCTTCCGATGTGGCTGAGCCAACGGTGGAGTAGCAACAGATGAACATTTTGATCGTGGCTTCCCTTCGACCGAGACTGAGGTTGCTCGATTCGCGAAACTCCTTGGGCGTACCCGCGCGGCCATGGGCAATTCGCTGTTCAAACAGCGGCAACGTGGCTCGCGTAAGCTAGTCGAAGGGCGCCCGTACCTTGCCGGCCGCCGGGCAGGATATCCATTAAAAACGTCGCACTAGGATTTCGTATCAAACCGAGGAGAGCCCCATGTCTGAGATGACGAATGCCGGCCCGCCCCTGCCTCCAGACGATCCAGCTCGCACATTGATATTGGTGCGGCCGGATGGTCAATCGACGCAGCATATAGGTCTGGTTGGAGATACATATACGATCACTGTTGCCGGAAAGGACACTGAAGGCCGATTTTGCGTGATAGACATGCATGTCCCACCGGGTGGTGGGCCGCCTCCACATCGTCATGACTTCGAAGAGACGTTCATTCTGCTGGAGGGCGAGATGCAGATGATCTTCCGAGGCGAGATTTCCACTGTGCGTGCGGGAGAGACAGTTCACATCCCATGCAACGCCCCTCACCAATTTCATAATTCATCATCGCTACCGGTCCGGATGATCTGCATCTGTTCTCCAGCGGGAAACGACCAGTTCTTCCGCGAGGTGGGAGTGCCCGTGGCGACCCGCACAACACCACCCCCTAAACTAGACAAGCAGGAGACGATTGCCTTCATAGAGAGAGTGAAGACACTTGCTCCGAAGTACCGCACCGAGCTTCTGGACAAGGCGTAAAGCCCCTTCGATTCGCCCGGGCGGATCGCCCTCAACTGAGTTCCTGGGCGAGTCCGATGAGAAGCCCTTCTGGCCCGCGGATGTAGCAGAGCCGATACGAGTCTTGATACCGGACTACGTCGCCCACGAGCTGCGCGCCGCGCTTACGAAGTTTGCCAAGCGTCTCGTCAATATCGTCCACGGCGAACATTACGCGGAGGTAGCCCAGAGCGTTCACCGGGGCGTTGCGGCGATCCGCGACCACAGGCGGCGCGAGGAAGCGGGAGAGTTCGATACGGCTGTGGCCGTCCGGCGTGCGCAGCATCGCAATCTCGACACGCTGATCGGCCAGTCCGGTCACACGACCTGCCCATTCTCCTTCGATCGTTGCCCTTCCTTCGAGTTCAAGCCCAAGCTCTCGAAAGAAATCAATTGTCCCTTCGAGGTCATCGACGACGATTCCTACGTTATCCATCCTTTTGAGCGCCATGCGTCGAATCTACACAATGTCACCTGGATGCAACAACGAGCGCTTCGAAGCGCCGAAACGCGAGCGGCGCGGAGTACCTGGCAACGGGATCAGACATGTTCTTCGCGATGCCGAATCATCAATGGACCTCCTTCGCCTTTTCCGGTACTTTGCGAAACACGTGATTGAAAATCTCGTGAGCTAGATCCACTGACTCTTCGATCGCTTGCCTGGTTGGCACGACCCTGATGTTGACCTGACGCTCGCGCGCCAGTCGGATTCCCGCGATGAGGCACGCGCCAAGATAGATCATTCCCCGATTGATTCGCGGCAGGTGTGCATCTGGGTCAAACATCAGATTGCTCTCGTGCGCACCCGGCGACTGACGAGCTGATCAACTCGCCCGAGGAATATCTCGGACGGCAAATAGCGGCGCTTTTCCCCGCACAGCGGGCATTCGATCACGATCGATTGGAACGGGAATTCAGTGACGCCGGTGGGGACGTCCCGGCGGCATTTCTTGCAGGCGACAACGAACGCCTTGCGTCCTGACGGTCCCTGAAACATTGTTATGAGTATAGGCGAATAAAAAGCGAACGTGTAGCCGCGGTGGGTTCGGCGCGAGGAAGTCTGCCAGATTGTCCAGGATGCCTAACGCTTTGCGTTTCGGCCACTATTAGATGCAAACGACAGATTATGCGCCTTTTACACAGTGATCTGGCGGCCATCGTGCAATGCACTGGCACCGAGCATGATTTGTGGATATTGCCTGGAAAAGCCGTGCATAGGTCGGCGGTTCCCAAGCTCTTCAAGCCGCCTCGTCGCCTTCGGCCTCGCCCTCGTCATACGCTTCTCGCAGGATCTCCTCGTCCTCGTCGGTCTCCGATGACGCACCATCAGCCAGTCCATCGGCTCCATGCGATGTGACGGGCTCCGGCGCGGTGTCGAACAGACTGGCTGCTCTTGGAGATTCGGTTTTCGCCGGCGCCGGTGCTTCCGGCGCCACTGCCGGCCTGTTGGAATTCCCCGCTGGATCTCTCTTCGTGATCTGGCTTCCGGATTTCTTTCTAGCTTCGGCTCTGGCGGTCTTGGAAGCTTCCTCCATCTCAGCTTTGGCTTGTTCGAGTGAGTTCTTCAATTCGAGGTGGCTGGAGACGAAATGGAGCAGCGTCTGGGGGAGCTCTTCGTCCAGTTCCTCGACTGTGCCGGTCACGCTGACCGGAGTTGTCAAAGCGTCGTTCTCACCGTCGCTGATTTTCTTTGGAATAACGTTCAC
>DATKPJ010000042.1:0-4667 GCA_035524195.1 Occallatibacter sp. | reverse complement strand
GGCGAGCAGCGGAGTGCGCTGGCTGATTTTCTGGAAATCATCAATCTCCAGCTTCACTCCTGCTTCGCGGGCGATCGCGAGCAGGTGCAAAACGGCGTTGGTCGAGCCGCCCGTCGCCGCGACCGAGGCGATGGCATTCTCAAATGCTTTGCGGGTCAGAATATCTCGCGGCAGCAGGCCCAACTTCAGAACGTTCATCACCATCTTGCCGCAGTCGAAGGCGACTTTGTCCTTCTCCGGATCCATCGCCGGCACGCTGTTGTAACCCAGCGGAGAGAGTCCGATCATCTCCATCACCGTCGACATGGTGTTTGCCGTGTACTGACCGCCGCATGCGCCCGCGCTGGGGCAGGCCACGTCTTCCAGTTGTTTCAGTTCTGCGTCCGACATCTTTCCGGCCACGTTCGCGCCGATTGCTTCGTAGACATCCTGAATGGTCACATCTTTGCCGCGATAATTCCCGGGTGCGATGGTCCCACCGTAAAGGACGATGCCCGGGAGATTCGTTCGAGCCAGCGCCATGGCGCCCGCAGGAATGGTCTTGTCGCAGCCGACCAGGCACACGACGGCGTCGAACATCTGCCCGCGGCAGACGAGTTCGATCGAGTCGGCGATCACCTCGCGGCTCACCAGCGACGCGCGCATGCCCTCGGTGCCCATGGTTTCGCCATCAGAAATCGCGATGGTGTTGAACTCCATGGGCGTGCCGCCCGCTTCGCGAATGCCTTCCTTCAAGGCTTCAGCGATTTCGCGCAGGTGCACATTGCAGGTGCCGATTTCGGTCCAGGTGTTGGCAATTCCGATGATGGGTTTGTGCAGGTCCTCTTTGCTGAAGCCGGAGCCGCGAAGATAGGAGCGCGCGGCGGCGCGGCTGGGGCCCTCGGTAAGGGGAATCGAATTACGCTTTCCTTCGATGGTCATGTGCTCTCTTCGTTCGCTTCAGCTCTTAGCCGTTAGCTATTAGCTTTTGGCTGGTTCGTGCTTTGGCGGATGTCCTCGCCCTGCGCACTGTGTTCTCAGAATGTTGACCACCAGGGCCGTTTACGGCGGCCAGGTAGAGCTAAAAGCCAAAGGCTAAGAGCTGTTTCATTTTGCCTTCAGCCATGTGGCGCTCTCGTGCGCCGCTTCAAATTTGTCGAGCTCGGAGGTGTGCCGCAGCGTGAGGCCAATATCGTCGAGGCCTTCGAGAAGGCAGAACTTACGGAACGGATCGATCTCGAAGCCGGCTTTAAAACCGTGGGCGTCGATGACGGTCTGGTCCTGGAGCGAGACCGTCAGCTGATAATTGGGAATCGTTTTCGCATTGTTGAGCAGATGGTCGACTTGTTCTTCGCTCAGGCGGACCAGCACGATGCCATTCTTGCCGGCGTTGGAAAAGAAGATGTCGGCAAACGTAGGCGCGATGACAGCTCGGAAACCGTAGTCGGAAAGCGCCCAGGCCGCGTGCTCGCGGCTCGAGCCGCAGCCGAAATTCTTGCCGGCGATAAGAATCTGCGCGCCCTTGTAACGCGGATCGTTGGTGACGAAATCGGGAATTGGATCGCCATTGGGTGTCTGGCGCCAATCAAAGAACAAGAACTCGCCGTAGCCGGTGCGCTCGATGCGCTTGAGAAACTGCTTGGGAATGATCTGGTCCGTGTCGACGTTGGCACGATCGAGCGGTGCAGCAAGGGCGGTAAGTGTGCGGAACGGTTCCATTAGACGGTCACCTCTTCACGGGCTGTATCGAATACCGGCCAGTCGCGAATATCGACAAAGTGGCCGGCAATTGCGGCTGCCGCTGCCATTTCAGGGCTGACGAGGTGAGTGCGTCCGCCGCGTCCCTGGCGCCCTTCGAAGTTGCGGTTGCTGGTGGAAGCGCAGCGTTCACCGGGCGACAGAATGTCAGGATTCATGCCGAGACACATGGAACATCCAGGCTCGCGCCAATCGAATCCAGCCTGCTTAAAGATCTGGTCAAGGCCTTCCTTTTCGGCTTGCGCCTTAACCTGCTGTGAACCGGGAACCACCATGGCGCTGACATGGGTGGAGACTTTGCGGCCAGCGGCAATTTTTGCGGCTGCGCGTAGATCTTCAATGCGGGAGTTGGTGCAGGAACCGATGAAGACGCGATCGATTGCGACTTCTTTGAGCGGTGTGCCCGCCTTGAGACCCATGTATTCGAGGGCACGCTCAAGGCCTTTTCGTTCCTGCTCAGTGGGCGCCGAAGCTGGATCGGGCACCGCATCGGTGACTGGCGCGACCATGCCAGGACTCGTTCCCCAGCTTACGTAGGGCACGAGCGTAGTTGCATCGATGACGAGTTCGCGGTCAAACTTTGCGCCGAGGTCGGTGGGGAGCTTGCTCCATTCGGCGACGGCCTGATCCCATTGCGCGCCTTTTGGTGCAAAGCGACGGCCTTTGAGATATGCGAACGTGGTTGCATCGGGAGCGATCATGCCGGCGCGAGCGCCCGCCTCGATGCTCATGTTGCAGATGGTCATGCGGCCTTCCATGGAAAGCGCACGGATGGCGGAGCCGGCGTACTCGACGACGCAACCCGTGGCGCCGTCGGTGCCGATTTTTCCGATGATGGCAAGGATGATGTCCTTGGCTGTGACTCCCTTTGGGAGTTGGCCATCGACGGAGATGCGGAAGGTCTTCGGCTTCGACTGCGGCAAAGTCTGCGTGGCGAGAACATGCTCGACTTCGCTGGTGCCGATGCCGAAAGCGAGCGCTCCGAAGGCGCCGTGCGTGGAGGTGTGCGAGTCGCCGCAGACGATGGTCATGCCCGGCTTGGTGATTCCAAGCTCGGGACCAATGACGTGGACGATGCCTTGTTCGCGCGAGTCGACATCGTAGAGTTCCACACCAAAGTCGGCGCAGTTTTTACGCAGCGTGGCAATCTGAGTGGCAGCGATCTGGTCGACGATGTGCAAACGGCCTTCAATCGTGGTGGGAACGTTGTGATCGACCGTGGCGATGGTGCGGTCGGGGCGGCGCACCTTACGGCCGGCCAGGCGGAGCCCTTCAAAGGCCTGTGGGGACGTCACCTCGTGTACGAGTTGCAGGTCGATGTAAAGCAGGGTCGGCTCGCCTTTCGGTTCGACGACCACATGCTGCTCCCAGACTTTTTCAAATAGCGTTTTGGGTTCAGTACTCATGAAAAACAGCTCCTAAAAACAGCTATTAGCTTTTAGCTTTCAGCTTCTGCCTTGCCGATTGAACTTTCGTGACTCCATTCAGAGCCGAGTTGACCGTTCCGCGATTTGATGACTCCCCACTTTATGAAAACGCCAATCACTAGCGGCTAGGAGCCAGGAGCGCGCTCTTCACCGTTTCCCGGACCCTCGCTCCCATCTCGGTTGTCGAGAGCATGGTGAAACTCTGCGTATTGCCGCGGGCCAGGTCGGGTGTGCGGAAGCCCCGCTCCAGCACCTTGCGCACGGCTGTTTCAATTGAGGCCGCTTCGGATTCAAGGCCACCGGAGTGGCGCAGAATCAGCGCCCCAGTGAGAATCGCGCCGAGTGGATTGGCGAGACCCTTTCCGGCGATGTCGGGCGCCGAGCCGTGGACTGGTTCGTAGAGATTGACCTTGCCGCCGATGGTGGCTGAAGGCAACATGCCCAGGGAGCCGGTGATGACTGCCGATTCGTCGGAGAGGATGTCGCCGAAGAGATTCTCGGTGAGGACGACGTCGTAGTTGCGCGGCTGGTTCATCAGGTGCATGGACATCGCGTCAACATACTGGTGCTCAACGGCAACGTCGGGAAACTCCTTTGCTACTTCGTTGACCGTTGCGCGCCAGAGCTGCGAGACCTCAAGCACATTGGCTTTGTCGACGCTGGTGAGTTTCTTGCGGCGTTTTTGCGCAAGCTGCAAAGCGATGCGGGCCACGCGGGCTACTTCGTCGCGGGTATAGCGCATGGTGTTCCAGGCTTCGCCGGCGGATTTGTTCCATTCGCGCGGCTGGCCGAAGTAGAGGCCGCCGAGCAGTTCGCGGACAAAGAGAATATCGGCGCCGTCGACGATCTCGGGGCGGAGCGGGCTGTTGATGGCGAGCTCTTTGAAAGCAAACGCAGGGCGCAAGTTGGCGAAACCGCCCAGCGCGGCGCGGATCTTGAGGAGGCCGGCCTCGGGGCGCTTGTCCGGGGGAAGGGAATTGAATTCGTTGCCGCCGACAGCCCCGAGGAGAACGGCGTCGGAAGCGAGAGCGGCTTTGAGCGTGTCGTCGGGAAGCGGTGTGCCGTCCTGCACAATGGCGACGCCGCCGATGCGCCTGGCGTCGAACGTAAAGGTATGGCCGCCGAGTTGGGCGACGTCGCGCAGAACCGCGACCGCTTCGTTTGTGACTTCGGGGCCGATGCCGTCGCCGGCGGTGACGAGAATGTTGAGGTGCATTATGAGTCGTATCCTTCAGGGGCTAAAGCCCGATGTTTTCCAGTGCTTGTTTCGGCACGGCTGAAGCCGTGTCCTGTCACAAAGCCTCTTTCATGACGCTGCATGACGTCCTTGTGCCGCCCCCAAACTCTATGCCTCAGTCCAATTCCGCCACCGGCACGTTGCGCCGTTCGCGAATCGCATCCGGCAAGAGGCCGATGAGGTCCTGGTCGTAAATGTTTTTCTTGCGATCGGCCAGTGCGACGAAGCGGTAATACACGTGCTGCAATTCGTCGCGGCTGACTGCA
>DATKPJ010000041.1:0-10136 GCA_035524195.1 Occallatibacter sp. | reverse complement strand
CGCTCGAAGGCGGCTGCCGGCATCACGCATTCGCCACGGACCTCGACTGCGGGTGGCAGGCCAAGCCTCTCCAGCTTTTTGGCGGGGAGCGAGAGCGGCACGCTGCGGATGGTGCGGATGTTGGAGGTGACGTCTTCGCCGGTCTGCCCATCGCCACGCGTCCGACCTTCGGTCAGCGATGTCCCTCCGGCGGCGTCGGCGCTGTAATGCAACGCCACGCTCAGCCCGTCGAGCTTGAGCTCGGCGGTGTACTCGACGGGGAGGTTGCCGGCCAACTCGCGCACGCGGCGGTCCCAGTCGACCAGCTCCTCTTCGGAGTAGGCATTGTCGAGCGAAAGCATGGCCCGTGAGTGGCGCACCTTGCGGAAGCCCTCGGCCGGCCTTCCCCCGACCCGCTCGGTGGGAGAGTCCGCCGAACGCAGCTCCGGGTGCTCGGCCTCGAGGTGCTTGAGCTCGTTCATCAGCGCGTCGTACTGCGCGTCGGAAATTTCAGGGCGGTCGAGCACGTGGTACAGATGCTCGTGGTGGCGGATTACGTTCCGCAGCTTCTCGATCTTTTGGGCGGCCGCGCCGGTCATAGCGGGATTATAAAGAGCGAGTCAGCAAGCCGGCGGTCCAGGACTGGACCGGTTGTTATCTGATTAGTAGCCAAGATTGGGTTCGGCGGCCGATCGAAATTACCGAACCGGTTTTGTCCAGTTCTCGAGAGAGAGGCGCCCCTTCGCCCAGCTAAATGCGCGCGTGTTGTTGGTGACGGGAGAGAATCCCAGACAGCGTGCGCGGGCGGCAATAAGGAGATCGTTCGCGTCGATCAGATTCCCCGCAAGCTTGAGAGCGGCGCTAATCTGCCCAGAGTGAGGAGCGGCTTGATCGGGATAGTCGAGCGCTTCTACGTGCTTGAGAAAGGCGTCGAGCGCGGCGCGGCCCTGCTGCTGTCGTGGAGATATTTCAACTTCGTACATCAGTTCGGATTCTGTGATGGCGGAGATGCAGATGTCCCTGACGAGAACCAATTGCAATTGTCTCAGCACTATCTTGTCGGAGCGCTTCATGATGTAGGAGGAGATATCCGTATCGAGCATGTAGATGGGCATCAGCGCTCCCGTTTCTGCACCGGCAAATCTTCGATCCCTTCCATAAACTCCGGCGAGACCACAGGTCCATCAGCCAGGTAGGAGGACCAGTCCTCGGGCCGCGCGGAAAGAATCACGTCATCTCCCTGCTTGCGGATGAATACCTTGGTATTGAACTGGAATTCCCTCGGCAAAGGAACGACCTGACTGCGGTTATTCAAAAATATCTTGGCTGTGAGCTGCATGGATTATCTCACCGGCTTGTGCATGAGCAGAAGCAAAATGGCAAAGCCTCCGCCGTATACAAAGGTATACGGCGGAATTTCGTTGACCGGAACGTTACAGATTGGCGCCGTTACTTTGTCCCTTCGTCCACCAGGCCACAGAATTTGAGCATTGGCTGGAGACTTGGCTGGCCTCCGTACCGGGTGTTTCGGAGCTAAATCGGTCAAGGGCATTCGCTCAATGCGAACGTACTTGCGGACGCACTTTTCGCGCTCTGATGCCCGACATGTATTGTCCGGAACCTGGCTCTGGCACCAAGATGTTAACAACTAAGGCTCGTAATTTAACGCCCCGAATTGAACAGCAAGAATCGGATATCAGCTTTCGCCAAGCGGGTTCAGACTTGGTTTATGAAGATTCCGATCGAACCATCCATTCTCTACTTCGGCACCCCGGTCGTACTGATCAGCACTCTCAATGACGACGCTTCTCTTAATGTGGCACCTATGTCTTCGGCATGGTGGTTGGGCTGGAACTGTATGCTCGGTCTTGGGGCAAAAGGTCATACCGCGAAGAACCTTCTGCGAGAGAAGGAGTGCGTACTTAATCTCCCCTCAGTGGACCAGGTTGCTGCCGTCAATAGACTTGCCAAGACTACGGGGTCCGACCCTGTTCCGCCGCGCAAAGTGGCGATGGGCTACCGCCACGAGAAAGACAAACTCGGGATAGCGAAGCTAACCGCAGAACCATCCAAATCGGTACGTCCCGCTCGTATCGCGGAATGCCCCGTACAGTTGGAAGCTGTGCTTGAGACGGTCCGACCCTTCGGCACGCGCCCAGACAAAGACGCAACCGCACTTGCGTTCGAGGTGAGAGTCGTCGGGGCTTATATCGCCCCTAGCCTTCTTATGGACGGAGTCAAGGACAGAGTCGATCCCAACAAATGGCGCCCACTAATAATGAGTTTCTGTCGATTTTATGGTCTGGGAACAGAGATATTCGAGTCGACGTTGGCGGAAATCCCGGAGTCGTCGTACCGCCCTATTGAGCATATGACTCGCTGACAAAAACTTGCACGGTGCTCAACCGAGGAGTATTCCGATGATCGCTGAAACGAAATTCTCGCAAGCGGTGCTCAACAGGGATATCACACAAGATGGAAAATTCCTCTATGGAGTGTTGACGACAGGGCCGACATTCGGAAGCCACCCGGAGTGATCA
Organism: Occallatibacter sp.; assembly: GCA_035524195.1. Lineage (GTDB taxonomy): Bacteria > Acidobacteriota > Terriglobia > Terriglobales > Acidobacteriaceae > Telmatobacter. Next base: position 7,617 of record DATKPJ010000041.1, on the reverse strand, counting down.
TGTTGCCGAACCGCGATTTTTCGATGACCGCGCTGAGCGCGGAAAGTAGTTCATTTTCCGCTGTCAACGCGAATCCACTGAGGAACACTGTCCCGGGTCCCAGAAAGGTTCTTCGGCAGGGGTGCGGGCGGTTCAGAATCGAAAAGCAATGTGTCCACAACGCCGCTCTATTGAGCATCATGAAAAATGATGCCCATCGTGTACCGTTGCCCTGAACGCAACTGACTGACTCCGTGCCGCAGATTTACCCGATAGATCCCGCGGGTCCCTTGCACAGGCCGATGACGAACAGCAAATGCAACCGCATCCCCCTGGCGTAACGGCACGACTTCGGGCCGAGACTGCATCCTGGGACGCTGCTCGGTCAAGACGAATTGACCTCCAGTAAAATCCCGTTCGGGTTCGGAGAGCAAGAATGCCACCTGAATCGGAAACAAGTGCTCGCCATAGATATCCTGATGCAAACAGTTGTAATCTCCAGGACGGTAATGCAGAAGCAGCGGGGTTGGACGCAGTTGTCCAACCCTATGGCAGCGCTCGATAAAATCCTGGTGCCTGCTCGGGTAGCGAATATCAATTTCCATCGCTTGATTCCACTGATTCGCAATCGGCTCCAAGCGTTCGTACAGGGACGCGCGCAATGCCTGAACGATAGCGGGTAGCGGATATCCAAAGTACTTGTATTCACCGCGGCCAAAGCCATGCCGCGCCATCACAACCCTGCTACGGAAGAGCTCATCGCTCCCATACAGGTTCGCCAGAGCCTCGCATTCACTCGATGTTAGGACGCTCTTCAGTAGAGCATTGCCTGATTCATTGAGCTCGGTCGCAATGTTCTGCCATTCCAGGGATTCTAGCCGTGACAGGCTTTGTGCTGCGTCTGGGAGTGGCGGAATCCCTTGTTCCAAGCAAAGCTTGTCGAGGACACTTGTCATGCGTGGGCCTCTCTTTCGAGAAGGGCCTGCTTCCTTTGGATGCCCCAACGATAGCCGGAAAGAGCCCCGTCACTTCTGATTACGCGGTGGCATGGAATCGCGACTGCCAGTACGTTCGTTGCGCATGCCCGAGCAACGGCTCGGGCAGCTCTCGGGAATCCAATCTTCTCGGCAATTTCGGAGTACGTCGCTGTCGAACCGGGCGGAATTTGCTGAAGAGCCTTCCAGACACGCTGCTGAAATGCAGTGCCTCGAATGTCAAGCGGCAGATCAAGGCCAACCCCATGAGACTCAATGAAGCCGACAACCTTGGCAACGAGTTCTTCGTAACCGGGCTCGTTCCCGATCAAATTCGCGTTCGGAAACTGGTCCTGGAGTGCGCGCACAAGCGGTCCGGGATCATCTCCGATAAGGATTGAACAGACTCCCTTCGTACTTTGGGCGACCAGAATCGAGCCTAAAGAGAATTCGCCGATGGCAAAATAAATATCGGTCTCGCGGCCACCCGAGCGAAACTTCGAAGGCGTCATGCCGAGAGCATTCTTTGTTCTCTCGTAGAAGCGACTGCTCGAATTGAACCCCGCCTCGTAAATAGCATCAGTCACCGTGTTGCTCTTTCCCAGTGAGATCCGCAGGCGCTGGTTCCGATGCGCCGCTGCGTAGTCATTTGGGGTCAATCCGGTGATAGATTTGAACACCCGGTGAAAGTAGTAGATGCTCATGCCGGCGTACTTCGCGAGTCGAGTCAGCGATGGCGCCTCTAGAGACTGTTCAATCAGGCGGCATGCCTTTGCGACTTTCGCAGCGTTCTGTTCGGAAATGCTCGGTTGATCCGGCTTGCATCGTTTGCACGGACGAAAACCGGCCCTCTCAGCTTCCGCGCCAGACTCATAGTACTGCACATTTTCAGGCCGAGCTTGACGAGCAGCGCATGACGGACGGCAATAGACACCAGTTGTCCGGACAGCGTAATAAAATTTACCATCGGCGGAAGCGTCGCGGGTAATAATAGAAGCCCAGCGCGGATCGCTTTTTGTCGCCTTGGCCAGTTCTTCGGTTATAGACTTCATGGGCAGCTCCTTTCCTAAAAGTACTTTATCGCCCCCTCAAATTTGGAACACCCCGGCTCTTGCTTTCAAACTCAAAAAGTCGCATGGAAGGCTAGTTGGGGTTAGCGTACGACTCTGCACCCCGTAAATGTCACCGTTCACAATCGATAAGCGCCAGGAGTTGTTCAAAACAAGCAGAGATGCCACGACTAATCTCGAACCGCAAAGAGCCCCCGGGCAACGAGAATGGGGTTGGAAGGCAACATGAGCATCGTCCGTGCGCATGGGACAGGGACAGAGCCGCGCCTCGATGGGATCCATCATGAAGAGCAAATAAGGCTATCCAATGTCGTCGAATCAACATCGGCGGCATGACGCGTGTCTTTCTCCTTCCTTAAGGCGATGTACCTGAGTACGTGGTTCAACCGCTTCGCTCCGACTCTGGCCCACGTCACCGTAATCTGTGCCCACATCACCGGAATACGCATTTGAGGCACGGAGTCAGTCGGATTCGTAGCGGTCAGCGTCATACGATCGGGATTATCTTCCACGATGCCAACTGAGAGGTTCCGGCTCGTTGCTGGTCCAATTTTCAAGCTGTCAGCGATTCATAGTTGCTGCACTCCGGGAACTGAATTCATTCTGTTTATCATGGTAGAAAGGTCTCGCAATCGGCTTATTCAGAATTGCGATCGAAATGACAAGACTATGAAGTTCTTGGTAACAGGAAGCGCAGGTCACCTCGGAGAAGCCCTGGCCCGAACGTTGCGAGAGTTGGGTCATGAGGTTGTGGGACTGGATATTCTCAAATCTCCTTTTACAACTCACGTCGGCTCAATATCCGAGCGGCCTGTCGCAACGCATTGCCTAGAAGGAGTGCAGGCAGTCTTTCACTCCGCTACGCTCCACAAGCCTCATGTTGCTACGCACAGCCAGCAGGAGTTTGTGGATACCAACATCACCGGCACACTCAACCTCCTCGAAGCTGCTATTTCCGCCGGTGTTCAATCCTTTATCTATACGAGTACAACGAGTGTGTTCGGCGACGCGATGGTTCCACCCGTCGGCGCTCCTGCGGCATGGATTACCGAGGATGTTATGCCAGTTCCTAAGAATATCTATGGCGTAACCAAAGCCGCCGCAGAGGATCTCTGCCAGTTGTTCCATCGTAATCATGGGCTCGCATGCATCGTGCTGCGAACGTCTCGATTCTTTCCCGGGCAAGATGACAACCGAGAAGTGCGAGAAGCCCTCTCTGATCAAAACTTGAAGGCCAACGAGTATCTTTACAGACGTGTCGACATCGAAGACGTGGTCAGTGCCCACATGCTGGCCGCAGAGCGCGCTCCCAGTTTGGGCTTTCATAAATTCATAATCAGCGCCACTACGCCATTTTGTCAGGACGATCTCGGAAGGCTGCGAAACGACGCACTCGAGATAATGCGTGAGCGCGTCCCCGGCTATGAGACCACATACCGGCGCTTAGGTTGGAAGATGTTTTCCGGTATCGATCGAGTCTACGTCAACGAACGTGCCCGAAACGCCCTCGGTTGGATTCCGCGATACGATTTCAGCTCGATCATTAATATTCTGAATACCGGTGATGATTTTAGAAGCCCTTTGGCAAAGAAAGTCGGATCGAAGGGCTATCACGACGAGGTAGTCACCAATGGACCATATCCTGTGTCATAGGGATTGTTCGGCAGCCGCAACATCCGAGAGACCTCACCCCAGAGCACGCGCAGAAGACGCCCCTACCCTCCGAGGGTGCCGCGGGCGATTAAGCGAACATCGCCAGCGACAAAGACTTCGAGTTTCTCGTTGCCACTGTCTCGGACTGTCACGAACAGGAAGCTAGGTCGCCCGAGAAAGCATCCCTGCGTCAATACAAGTTCCTGACCCGATTCGCTGAGTCTGTGGCGGACCAAAGAAGCTCCAGCCGGGCCTGCTGCACTCCCGGTAGCCTCAATCCAGCCTGGGCGATGCGAGCATTTTCCAGACCGTGCAAAATCGGCACAATCAGATATCGGAGTCCAGTCGAGACTCGCTGGAGCGGGAACTGTTGTCCGATTTGTACCTCCCTGAGGTTCAGAGCCTGCAGGAATGATCTGCTTTCATCGAGAGAAAGGGTGCGGCCAAATTCAGCTGTTCCCTGGTCCATTTCTGCCCTGTACCAGGACTTTTCACGCGTGGTGGTGGTCAGGACGGTCTTTTGTGGCAGTTTGATTGTCAACGAGGCCGTACGCCTTTCTGGCGACCGCTTGTCGTGCAACACCGAAGCCGCGCCGAGCCGGACAGTGTTTCGCCGGATTGCAGCTGCGAACGGAGCGCCATGGTTTTTCTGAATCGTTAGACCGACCGGTCTACTCTATTCAGGTGCAGGCCAGAAGGCCCCGACGATTCAGGAGGAAGCACACCATGTCAGCACCGAAGGGCACAGCACTCATCACAGGAGCGTCCACCGGCATCGGCGCCGTTTATGCTGATCGCCTTGCAAAACGCGGGTACGATCTGATTCTCGTTGCCCGAAACGAGGAGAGGCTCTCAGAGTCTGCCGCACGATTGAAGTCCACGGGCCGCAGAATTGAGACAATTGTGGCCGACCTCACCAACAAAGAGGACGTGCAGCGCATAGCTGAACGTCTGAGCACCGATCCGACGATCACGGCGCTCGTGAATAATGCGGGTCTGGGCAGCGCGCGAAAGCTTCTTGACGAGAAGATCGAAGACCTGGAGTCGATGATCTACTTGAATGTCACGGCGTTGACAAGACTGGCCCTTGCTGCGCTGCCTGTCTTTGTCGCGCGCAGGGACGGTTTGCTGATCAACATCGCCTCAGTTGTGGCTCTTGCGCCGGATCTCTTAAACGGCACTTACAGTGGTACCAAGGCGTACGTGGTGAATTTTACCCAGGCGCTGAAGAGCGAATTGGCAGGCACGGGCGTGACCATTCAGGCCGTACTGCCTGGCGCAACTGCGACGCCCTTCTGGGAGAAGTCTGGCCGTCCGGTGGAGGACCTGCCGGCCGAGATGGTGATGACGGCAGAGGATATGGTGGATGCGTCGCTTGCGGGCCTCGACCGGCATGAGCTGGTTACCATTCCCACGCTGCCCGAAGTCGCTGACTGGGAGAACTATGAGGCGGCTCGCAAGGCTCTGGGGCCGAACCTCTCCCGCCAGTTTCCGGCAGCCCGGTACGGCGTTCGCAACTGAGTGTTTGCGAGATGGTCTGTTTCCTGCTTTCCTGCGAAGGCAGGAATAGATACGGAGGCTTCTTATGAACGCAAAATCGACGCGCGACCATTTGCTGGATGTGGGTGTCGAGCTGATGCACCGAAACGGCTACAACGCCACCGGGCTATCGGACATTTTGAAGGCCGCGGATGTGCCCAAGGGCTCGTTCTATCACCACTTCAGCAGCAAGGAGGACTTTGCCGCGGCAGCGCTCGCCCGGTATGTCGCTCGCGAGGGAGAGCATGCGGCAAGCGTTCTGAACGACTTGAAGACGCCCCCATTGAAACGCCTGAAGCGTTACTTCACCGATCTCACTAGGACTTACGGCCAGGCGGGTGAGATTCCCGGATGCATGATGGGGCGCTTCAGTCTGGAGATGGCGGTAGAAAGTCCGCACTTGAGGAAACTGCTCAGCGCCTCTTTCGCGGGTTGGCAACAAAAGATCGCAGCCGTCGTTCAAGAGGCCGTCGAACGGAAAGAGCTTACCAGCGATACGGATCCAGCGCCGCTGGCCGGCTTTCTGCTGAACAGCTGGGAGGGAGCGCTTTTACGTTCGCAGGCGGAGAAGAGCGATGCTCCGCTCGAGACCTTCCTTCGCTATGCGCTCGATGCATTGGCACAAAAGCCGAAACCGAAAACTCACCGCAAGCGGCACTGACCAGGAGCGAAAGCACTATCAGATCCGGTCCTGCACAACAACGCTCAACAGAAAAGGAGAAATGCAATGCCCACCATCCATCTTCACCAAACAACCAATCTGACGCCTGAGCAATACGTCGCTGGACTAACCGATTTCGGTCCTGGCCGTGCGAATCTCTTCCCCAACAGCGCTGACGAATACCTCACAGTGCATCAACAGAGCCGGACCGAGGCTGATGTCACGGAGGGCTCCGGTGGTGTGTGGGAACGTTTGCACTACAACTGGTCCGACCCGAACCATGTCATCCTCACCACGATCGACTCTAATCTTTGGGGTGGCGCATCCGGACATACATACACCTTTACCCGTCAGCCCAACGGCTCGACCGATATTGATCTGGAGGTCGTCCGTGAAGGCAAGAACTTTAAGGGATGGCTGCTCGGCTTGGTGCTCGGCACCATCGGCAGGAGCGTTCTGGAAAAGGCGTTTGTCAACAGCATCAGGGCCATCGAAGCCCGGAACGGTGCGGCGACGCGGCGAAATGCCGCGTGAGCGAGGCAATTAATCGAGGTTCTGACGAGCTGCAGAAACTGGAAACCAGGCCGCCAAGATCATCATCATGCTTGAAGGAATCGCTACTTGGCGAAAGACCGGCAGAAATCAAATGAACCGGTCCAGCGCTGCACACAATCGATCGTCTTCAGAAAGTAATCGATTTGAATTTAGCTTTAATTGGTACGGATCGGTATCGAGACATCTTGCTCGAGCGTGAAATCGAGCAGGGTCTCACTCGGCACCTTTACTTGGTCCCCCCTCCCTTTCAGATGGGGCCGAGAGTAGTGCAGCCATCCTGCGTTAGGGCAATCGGCTGGCCACAATTCGAAATGCCGCTAACTCATTTGAACCATGTGTCGTGGGGAAGATGAGCACGCAGGAGCTACCGTGCTGAAATCCTATGCGAATGGCCCTCTAAATGCAGCCGAGTGCGGAGTGGAATAGTGCGAGCCGTGAGTTCCGTATCATGCAGAGTCTGTCGGCGGAGCACTCAAGGAGAGGATGTGATCGGGGAAACAGTGAGATCAGTGATCCTCCCGGCCGGAGCGGCGATTGGCGGTTCGCTTGTAGGCGCAGCCGGTTCCATAATTGGGACATGGATTTCAGCGAGACACCAGGATCGGCGCGACTTTTTGGGAAAATTGATTACGCGACGGGAGGCGCTCTATTCGGATTTCATTGGCGAAAGCGCTCGCCTGCTAATCGATGCGATGCAGCGCAACGTTGCTGATCCTCAAACATTGTTGCCAATCTATGCGCTGTTGAGTCGCATTCAGCTTAGTTCGTCGAAACCGGTGCTGCAATCCGCAGAGGAGGTCCTCAAGACTCTCTTGAGTACCTATTCAGGACCCAACATCACGGCTGAGCAAATTGAACATCAAGCGGTGGATGGCCACAAGGATCCTCTGAGGCAGTTCAGCGACATCTGTCGCTCCGAGTTGGATTCACTGCCACGGCAATTTTAAGCTGATGGCTGCGCGCGTGAGATTCCAAACCGGAGCGATGTCGCACTTGTGAACTTCTTGGTTTGGGCCGCGAACTGCAAGACCTAATCAGTTCGAGAGAGAATGATCTCGAATCTGAGATCCCGGCGCATTTTGTCAGCTTGGACCGTTGAGAGTTGCTTGCAGTCCAAGAAGTGGCCGTAATTACAGTTCGCTTTAGTCTTCTATATTTGACACGCGCGGCTTCCAGGGCAGGCGTG
>DATKPJ010000040.1:0-99770 GCA_035524195.1 Occallatibacter sp. | reverse complement strand
CAGACTCTCGGCCGCGATGCGCGAGCGCGGCTCGGCCGGCGTGCGAATCTGATTTTTCGCCGGCATGTGCTCGTCGAAGACCGCGCGCGCCACCGGAACCAGCCCGGGATGAGCCACCCAGGTGCCGTCATGCCCTGCACGCACTTCGCGCAGCTTATCTTCGCGAACGCGCGTCATCGCCTCCTCGTTCGCCTTCTCGTCGTTGCGAATGGGAATCTGCGCCGCCATGCCGCCCATGGCATGAATGCCTCGCTTGTGGCAGGTGTGGATCAGCAATTCCACGTACGAGCGCAGGAACGGCTGCTCCATGGTCACGTCGCCGCGTTGCGGCAGCAGGCAATCGGCGTGATTGCGAAATTTCTTGGTGAAGCTGAAGATATAGTCCCACCGGCCGCAGTTCAGGCCGGCCGAGTGATCGCGCAGCTCGTAGAGGATTTCGTCCATCTCGAATGCGGCCGAGATGGTTTCGATCAGGACAGTCGCGCGGATCGTTCCTTTTGGGATGCCGACATACTCCTGCGCAAAGACGAAGGCGTCGTTCCACAACCTCGCTTCCAGATGGCTCTCGAGCTTGGGCAGATAGAAGTAAGGCGCCGAGCCGCGATCGAGAAGGATCTTCGCGTTGTGGAAGAGATAGAGCCCGAAGTCGAAGAGCGATGCCGAGATGGGCGCGCCATCGACGAGAAAATGCTTCTCAACCATGTGCCAGCCGCGAGGGCGCACGAAGAGCACGGCCGGCGTCGGCGAGAGCTCGTAAAGCTTGCCTTCCGGCGAGCGCCAGCTGATCGCGCGCAGGTTGGCATCGCGAACGTTGCGCTGGCCTTCGACGCAGTTGGACCAGGTTGGCGCGTTGGCATCTTCGAAATCCGCCATGAAGACGTTCGCGCCCGAATTCAGCGCGTTGATCACCATCTTGCGCTCGGTCGGGCCGGTGATCTCCACGCGCCGGTCGAGTAGCTCTGCTGGAATAGGAGCCACGCTCCACGCGGCTTCGCGAATCGACTCGGTCTCCGGCAGGAAAGCGGGGAAGCCGCCGCCATCGTAACGCTGCTGCCGCTCGCGGCGCAGGTTGAGCAGTTCGACGCGCCTGGCATCAAAGTGCCGGTGCAGCTCGTGCAGAAAGGCGATGGCATCGGACGAGAGAATCTCGCGCTCGACTTCGGAAGGAACGCCGGTGTGCTCCTGGGCAGGCGTGGCTGGGGTCATTCGCTGCACCTCTCAGGTCGATTGTCGCCGAAAATCCGGCTGTTGTGTTTCTGAAAACAATCGACTCAGCGAAATGGTGCGTTCATCCCACGACCGCGACCCAGTTGAGCGCGTGAGCCGAGAACTGCGAACTCTGAACTGAGAACTGTGAAGTGTGAACTACGAACTGTGAACCGCGATCTGTTTTCGCGCTTCCACATCGAAGATATCCGGATCGGGGTCCCGGAAGAACGCGGCGTGGAGCGAGCGCACGGCTTCGTCGGCGTCTTCCTCTTCGATCATGAAGCTCATGTTGATTTCGCTGGCGCCCTGCGAGATCATGCGCACGTTGATGTGTCGGATGGCTGCGAAAACCTGTGCGGCGATGCCGTTCTGTCCACGGATATCCTCGCCGACCATGCAGACGAGCGCCTTTTTTCCTTCATATTTCACATCGGCCATGCGGCTCAGGTCGGCCGCGATCAGCGGCAGCTTGTCGTTCGAGTCGACAGTGAGCGAGACCGATACTTCGCTGGTGGAAACCATGTCTACCGGGCACTGGTGCTTGTCGAAGATGGAGAAAATCTCGTTGAGGTAGCCGTGGGTCATCAGCATGCGGCTGGCGACAACGTCGATGATGGAGAGTTTCTTCTTCACGGCAATGGATTTGAACGGGCTCTTGCAATGCGGTGCGAGCGAGATAATGCGCGTGCCTTCGCAGGAAGGGTTGCGGCTGTTGAGCACCAGCACCGGGATGTTCTTTTTGACGGCCGGCAGGATAGTGGCCGGGTGGAGTACCTTGGCGCCGAAGTAGGCCAACTCGGCGGCTTCTTCAAAACTGATGACCTTGACGCGCAGGGCGTCGGGACAGACACGGGGATCGGAAGTCATGATTCCGTCGACGTCAGTCCAGATTTCAATAGCGGAGGCCGACAGCGCGCCGCCAAGAATGGCGCCGGTGAAATCGGACCCGCCGCGGCCGAGGGTGGTGGTGATGCCTGCCTCGTTGGCGCCGATAAAACCACCCATCACGGCGACACTCCCCTGCTCGATGAGCGGGTGAATCTTCTCCGCCGCGCGCTTCTCGATAATGGCGTCGAGGGGAATAGCTTTCTGAAAGGTCGAGTCGGTAATGACTACTTCGCGCGCATCAACGTGCGCAGCAGGCATTCCGAGCTCGCAGAAAGTCGCGGTGACGATGCGGCTTGAGATGCGCTCGCCAAAGCTGACGATGAGGTCGGAGATGCGCGGCGTGAGCTCGAGGATGGCGGCGAGTCCACGCAGAATCTCATCCAGCGAATCGAATTTCTGATCGATCCAGGTAACCTGCGCCGCAGATTCTTTCGCGTTCTTGATGAGCGCGCAAACCATGTCGCGATGGCGCGAGCGGAGTCGCGAACTGATGGCAAGAGCACCGGTCCGGTCGCCCACCGAAGCTGCGGCAGCGGCGCGCAGAAGCTGATCAGTGACCTTGGCCAGCGCGCTGACAACGACCACAGGCTTCTTTCCCTGGGCAAGGCGGCCCGCAACAATCGCTGCGGTGCGCTTGATGGCGGCCGGGTCTTCTACCGAAGTGCCGCCGAATTTCATAACAACCAGGCTCATGTCTTCCTTGTTCTGCCTCAGGGGCTCGAGACCCTCTCTTTTCGACCTCATGCTGCACGACGCAATGCGCGCCTAAGGAAAAAGCAACTCTGTGCAAGTTCTCAGGCGCGAATGGCGGCTTCCACAACCGGATCGAGTTTGCCCAGGCTGGCCAGCAACTCAGCGTTCAAAATGGCAGCGCCTGCGGCTCCGCGAATGGTGTTGTGTGAGAGTACCGTGAACTTCCAGTCGAGCACGTTGCAGCGGCGCAGCCGGCCCACCGTGACGGCCATGCCGTTTCCGCGGTTGCGATCGAGGCGCGGTTGAGGGCGATCCTGCTGTGGGGTGAACTCGACGGGTTGATCGGGAGCGGTGGGTAATCCCTGCCCGGCAAGCGGACGGAACTCAGCCCACGCTTCAAGCAACTGCTCGCTCGTGACCGGCTTGCCCAGCTTGATGCTCACGCTCTCGGTATGTCCGTCTTCCACTGCCACACGGTTGCAGCTTGCACTGATTTTTGCCGCGAGCGGCGTCACGGCATGGCCCTCAAGGCGACCGAGCAGTTTCAGCGTCTCGGCTTCCATCTTTTCTTCTTCACTGCCGATGTAGGGCACCACGTTGCCAAGGATGTCCATGGACGGAACGCCCGGGTAGCCCGCCCCGCTGACGGCCTGCATGGTGGTCACCATGATCTGCTCAATGCCGAATCGCTCCTCGATGGGCTTGAGCGCCATCACGAGGCCAATGGTGGAGCAGTTGGGATTGGTGACCATGTAGCCGCCCGAGTCGCGCCGTGAAGGCTGCTGCTCGATCAGGTGAAGGTGGTCGGCGTTGATTTCGGGAATGACAAGCGGCACATTGGGCGCCATGCGATAGGCGCTGGAGTTCGAAACCACCGCGCAACCCGCATTGGCGAAGAGGGGTTCAAGTTCGCGGGCGATGGCTGCGTCAAGGGCCGCAAAAACAATCTTCGGAGCGCCTTCTGGCGCGGCCGGCGAGACGACCATCCTGGCAATACGTTCGGGCAGCGGCGTGTCGAGGCGCCACTTGGCGGCTTCCCCGAAAGGCTTGCCGCTGGAGCGGTCGCTGGCCGCAAGCCAGGTGATCTGAAACCACGGATGGTTTTCAAGCAGTTGAATGAACCGTTGCCCCACCATTCCGGTGGCGCCGAGGATGCCGATTGGGTGCTTGTTTTGCATGGTCTTGAACACTCCAGTGTACAAGAGAGCACGTGGGTCCAAACCAAATGGCTTTCCCGGCCGCACTGGAAGGTAACAGAAGTGGAAACAGCGGGTCGGCGCAGGTGAACCGCGGAAGGGAACGCAGAGTTCGCTTGAGATAGAATTCCGTGTGGAATGAACAGGCTTCTCCACGTGCAATTCCCGATTGCGGTTCGGCAGAGGAAAGACTGGATGCGAAACCTGAGATCAGCCGGGCTGGCTGCGGTTCTGTGTCTCGGAATGCTGCCGCTGGGACGAGCGACCGCGGGTCCCAGGGTGATCAGGATCGATCCGCCAAACTGGTGGGCCGGCCTGCCGAAGCCCATGTTGCTGGTGCGCGGCGAGCATCTCGCCGGAGCGCAGTTTGCGCTGAGCGACAAGAAAATTCATATCGATGGGGCGAGGATTTCGGCCAACGGCCATTGGGCGGAACTGTGGCTGAGTGCTTCGCCGGTCGGACCAGAGACGGTGACGCTTTCGGTGCGTACGCCGGCAGGCGAAACAACCACCCCCTACCGGTTTGACACGAAGCGGGCACCCGGCGATGGCGTTGCGGGATTCTCTTCGCGTGACGCCATGTACCTGATCATGACGGACCGCTTTGCCGATGGCGATCTGGAGAACGATGGTATCGATGCAACCGCGCAGGAAGACAGTGCCGGCGCGGCGGCGGAGCGCGCCGAGCCACACGGCTGGCACGGCGGCGATTTGCGCGGCATTACACACCATCTTGATTACATTCAGCAGCTCGGCTTTACTACAGTTTGGATCACGCCGGTCTACGCCAACCTAGGCGAGACCAACAGCTATCACGGGTATGGCGCTACCGACATGTACGCCGTTGATCCGCACTTTGGCTCGCTCAAAGACCTGCAGACGCTGGCCGCGGAGCTCCACGCGCGGCACATGAAGCTGGTTCTGGATACCGTTCCGAACCATGTGGGGCCAAAGCACCCTTGGGTCGATGACGAGCCGGACCCGGACTGGCTGCATGGAACCAGGGCCGATCATCACGAAGCGGTGGGCGACATCGGGTCGCTCGTTGATCCCCATGCACCGTGGCGCGATCAGAAATACATGTTGCAGGGTTGGTTTGCCAATGTGCTGGCCGATTTGAATCAGGAGAACCCCGCGACCGCGCAATACCTGATCCAGAACGCAATGTGGTGGATCGAGCAGACAGGCGCGGATGGCCTGCGCATCGATACCTTTCCGTATGTGGGCCGCGAGTTCTGGCACAAGTTTCACGCGCAGTTGCACAGCACGTTCCCCCACCTCACCGACGTCGGCGAGATTTTCAACTGCGATGCCACCATCACGTCGGCGTTTGCCGGCGGCGTAACGCGCAACGGGGTGGATACCGGCCTGTACACGCCGTTCGATTTCCCCAGTTATTGCGCGCTGCGCGAGGTGTTTTTGAAGGACGCACCCATGTCACGGCTGGCCGATGTGTGGCGGCTCGACGCGCTCTACCCGCATCCGGAGCGGCTGGTGCCGTTTCTCGGCAATCACGACACCTCGCGCTTCATCTCGAACCCGGGAGCGACGCCGGACAAGATGCGCCTGGCATTTGCGGTATTGCTCACCATGCGAGGCATGCCGGAGGTCTACTCAGGCGATGAGATTGCCATGACCGGCGGGGACGATCCGGATAACCGGCACGATTTTCCCGGCGGATGGCCGCGCGCAAAGCAGGATGCATTTTCGAGTCGCACGCCGGCGCAGGCCACGATGCACGACTGGGTCGAGAAGCTTTTGACGCTGCGCAAAGAGTACCCGGCGCTGGAAGAGGGCGCCATGCAGGTTCTCGCCGCGCAGAAAGACGTGCTGGCTTATGCGCGCGTCAAGCCGGATCAGGCACAGAAGTTGCTTATCATCGTGAACCGCTCGGCAGAACCTGCAACCGTGGAGTTGCAATTGAACGGGACGGCGCTCGCAAACTCAACCCACGCGCATGCGCTGCTGGGAAACGCAAATCCGCAGTTTGAGGGCAGCGAGCTAAGAGTGGAGATGCCCGCAACGAGTGCGTGGATCGCGACCATCCAGTAAACTCAGGCTCGGCTCATCGCCGCCAGCACCGCGTCGGCGAACTGGCTGGTGCCGGAATTGCCGCCTACGTCGCGAGTCAGGGTCTTGCGCTCAGAATAGACCGTTTCGAGCGCATGATGGACCTTGTCGGCCGCTGCTTCCTCGTCGAGATGGCGCAGCATGAGAATGGCCGATTGCAAAAGCGCCGTGGGGTTGGCGAGATCCTTGCCCGCAATATCGGGCGCCGATCCATGCACCGCCTCGAAGATGGCGCATTCGGCTCCGAGATTCGCACCCGGAACCAGACCCAGGCCGCCGACAAAGGCCGCGCAAAGGTCGCTGACGATATCGCCGTAGAGGTTTTCAAGCAGCAGCGTGTCGTACTGGTAGGGATTCATGACCAGTTGCATGCAGGTGTTGTCGATGATGTGCTCGCCGTAAATCACATCGGGAAACTGCTCGGCGACGCGCCGCGCGCAGCGTAGAAACAGGCCATCCGAGAGTTTCATGATGTTCGCTTTGTGGATGGAGTGAATCTTCTTGCGGCCGCGCTTGCGCGCGTATTCGAACGCAAATTTGGCGATGCGGGTAGAGCCCTTGTCTGTGATCACCTTGATAGACTCGACGACACCCGGGACGACCTCATGCTCAAGGCCGACGTACTCGCCCTCGGTGTTTTCACGCACGATGATGAGGTCGACATTGGGATACTTGGTATCAAGGCCGGGAAGATTCTTGATGGGGCGGAAGTTGGCATAGAGGTCGAACTTCTTCCGCAGCGTCACGTTGATGCTTTTGAATCCGCCTCCGATGGGAGTCGTCACGGGGCCCTTGAGCGCGACCTTGTTGCGTTCAATGGATTCGTAAAGCGCAGCCGGAATGTATTCGCCGTAGATCTCGTAGGCTTCGGCGCCCGCGGCAAAGCGCTCCCACTCGAATTGGACGCCCGTGGCTTCGAGGATACGGACCACGGCCTGGGTCACTTCAGGTCCGATGCCGTCGCCGGGAATGAGGGTGATGGTGTGCGTTTTCTTCTCTGTCATCGCGTCTAGCTCCTTGCCGCTAGCTTCCAGCGAATGTGGATTCATTTCTTTCCGCTTTCAGGTGCGGGGAACCGACTCGATCAGGACCAGCCCATGCACGGTTGTTCAGTTCGGAGATGCGCAGCATCTATTTTTTCCCCTTGTTGCCGCGGTGGCTTTCCAACAGCCCTTCCAACTCTTCTTTGAATTCGCGCACGTCTTTGAAGTCGCGATAGACCGAAGCGAAACGAATATAGGCCACCGTATCGAGCCCTTTCAGATGCTGCATGATCAGCTCACCGATTTCGCCGCTGGTGCGCTCGCGCTCCGGCGCGTCGATGAGAAAACTCTCAGTCGCGTCGACGATCTTCTCCAATTGACCCGAAGCCACGGGCCGTTTTTCGCAGGCGCGCAGCAGGCCGCTCAGAATCTTCTGCCGGTCGAAACGTTCGCGGCGGCCGTCTTTCTTGACGACCATGTAGGGAATTTCGTCGATGCGTTCGTATGTGGTGAAGCGGCGATTGCACTTTTCGCACTCGCGGCGGCGGCGGATCGAATCAGCTTCCTTGCTTTCGCGCGAATCGACGACGCGATCCTGTGTGAATCCGCAGTAGGGACACTTCATGCTACGTCGATTTTACGGCACTTCAGAGAGGAGATTAGTGCACGTGGGCGATGTCGTCGTTCGTTGAGAACTGGTCTTTAAGGTCGCTCTCATAAGGAAAGACGTGGATCATCCAGGTAAAAACATAGGGAATAAACTTGCCCCCCTCGGCGTCGCAGGCTTCCTTGGTATGGATGGAGCCGAACATGCCGAACTTGGGCTTGTCGCCAAAGTATTCTTTCACCTTGTCGGCCGGCGCCGCGCAGAAGTTGATGTGCCGGTGCCAGCGCCCGATGCTCAGCGGAATCCGCTCGTTCAGTTCGTCCTCGGTCGCGTCCGGACGCGCCGTAAACATGACGCCCTCCAGCTTGAACTTCTGAGTCGGAGTCTGCCAGTAGAGCAGCGACGTCGGCTTGGTGGGATCGAAGCGCGTATCGGCTTCCCGCGCGTTCGCCTCATTGGTGAAGTGATACTGCGGCTGCTTCACATCGGGATTTCCCTGGATGTACCCATCGGCAATCGCTTTTTTGTAGTCCTGGTATTTCTCGATCGTTTTCTCCACAGCGGCCACAACCGCCTTTGCCCGTTCCTCGTCGCCGGGCTGCATGGGCCTGAGCGGAGTCATGTACATGTGGCAAATCATGGCCTTCATACTCGGCCCCATGTTGTTCATATCCATGCCGTTCATGTCGGCCATGCAGGTCGGGTCCATTCCGGCCATGCTGTCTTTCTGTTTGTCTTTGCGCTTGGCGTGTGCGGGCACCGCTGCCATCAGCAAGAGGCACACACTGGTGAGCGCCAACGCGAGCGCGCGGCGCATGAATAGGGGATTTCTGTGCCAAAAATTGGGCAATGCTGCCTCCGGAGGGGCGGCTCGGAAAGCGCCTCACTGGATTGGACTCCGCTGAATGGTCAGTTTCCCAGCCACTTTTCCCGATTTGGCCATAGCCAGTTCCATAGCCCAATGTCTTTTCCGCTGCTGCGCAGAGACAGGGTTTCTGCGATGCCGCTCAGCTCAGGAAATCGGCGATGGCGCTCACGACCGTCTGCTGTTCATCCTCGCGGAGTTCAGGGAAAATGGGCAGCGCCAGCACTTCGCGGGCAGCACGCTCGGCTTCAGGGAAGTCTCCCTCGGAGTAGCCCAGCGGCTTGAGTGCCTGCTGCAGATGGAGCGGCACGGGGTAGAAAATCTCCGATCCGATGCGGCGCTCGGTGAGAAAGGCGCGGAGTTCATCGCGGCGGGCTGTGCGGATCACGTACTGATGCCAGACATGCCTGCTGCCCGGGGTTTCGCGAGGCAGGACGATACCGTGGCGGGGATATGTGCTGGATTCGGCAACCCCGGCAGCGCGGAAAAGGGTGTCATATTTTCCTGCAACGGCGCGGCGATCCTCGGTCCAGCCGTCAACGTATTTAAGCTTGACTTGAAGGACAGCAGCCTGAAATCCATCGAGGCGGGCATTCCAGCCCAGTTCCTCATGGAAATACCGCTGCCGCATGCCGTGCTGGCGAAGCATGCGCGCGCGATCGGCAAGTTCGTCGGAGTTGGTGGCAATCATGCCGGCATCGCCGGCGGCGCTCAGATTCTTGGTGGGATAGAAGCTGAATGCGGCAATGTTGCCCAAGCCTCCGGCTTTCGCCCCGTTCCATTCTGCGCCCCAAGCCTGCGCGGCATCCTCAATCAAAGTGAGGCCCCGTTCCCGTCCGATTCGGCTAAAAGCCGTAAAATCAGCGCATTGTCCATAGAGATGAACGGGTAAAACGGCTCCGACATGGGCGCCTTTCGGTCCGGCGAGGACCGACTCAACTGATTTTGGATCGAGATTGTAGGTTTCCGGGTCGATGTCGGCCAGCACGGCCGTTGCCCCGGCGCGCAAAATAGCGCTGACCGAGGCAAAAAAACTGAACGGCGTTGTGACGACTGCGTTTCCGTGGCCGATAGCCGCTGCGGCGAGTGCCAGCCACAACGCGTCGGTACCCGAGGAGCATCCAACAGCATGGGAGACGTCAAGGCGGTGAGCGGCGGCGCTCTCAAATGAAGCTACCTGCTCACCGAGGATAAAGTATTGCGTCTCCAGTACATGCCCGAGGGCGTCCAGCAATTCCTGGTGAAGCGGTTGGTACTGGCGCTTCAGGTCGAGCATGGGTACGGGTTGGGTGGCGAAAGAACTCACAGGTGGGCTGGCGGACTTTTGCACCTGACAATGTTATCAGTCAGGAGAAAACGCCATCCCATTGTGGGACTCTGAAAAAGCGCCCCTGAACTGTGGGTTCAGGCCCGCTGGAGTTGAAAAAGAGCGGAAATGTCGGTAGTGTACTCACATTGCGGGAACTGACGGTTCCGGGGTTTCCGGCGCCGCCCCCGTTGAAATTTACTCAGACAAGAACGAGATTTTGGTGGGAACCAGTCCACCCAACAACATAAACAGAGAGCAGGAGATCGGCATATGGAGAACAAGCCGGCACAAAATATTCAGGACACATTCCTGAATACCGTTCGCAAAGACAAGACCCCGATCACGATTTATCTCGTCAGCGGCGTCAAGCTTACCGGAAAGATCCGCTCCTTCGACAAGTACTCGGTGCTTCTCGAGAACAACAGCCAGGAGCAGTTGATCTTCAAACACGCAATCTCAACCGTCGTCAGCAACCGGAGCGTGCTGCATAGCGAGCACCGTCCCGGAATTGCCACGACTGGGTTGGGGCCGTCGGCAGTCCCGTCGCCTATCCCGACTGCCGTGACTGCGGAGCAGCGCTAGTACGCAGAAGCGTTCTCAGTCGGCAGGGTTGCAAGGCCGCGACACCCAGCGTCCGGCTTCGCGGGGAGAGGGTTTTCGTCTCGAAGCTGGCGGAGCGGAACGGGCCGTCCTTGTTGGGGTGGACCTGAGGGCCGGCCCGCTAAGAGCGCGGCATGGCCGCGACGGCGCTCGCGTGCGGTCGCGCCCGATCAGTGAGGCGCCAGAATCAATCGAGTCCGAGCAGTCCAGCCCCCCTCCTGCGAACACGGCGGCGATTCCAGGTTCGTCCGCCCTCGATGCCGAAGAATCGCTCGCGGAATTTCGTGAACTGGTTGCCAGCGCGGGCGGCGAGGTGGCGGCTCAACTACTGCAGCGTCGACCGCGGCCTGATCCGGCCACTCTGGTCGGTGCGGGCAAAGTCGAAGAGATTGCCGGAGTCGTCGCTTCCACCCAGGCGGACCTCGTCCTCTTCGACCACGATCTGACCCCCACGCAGCTTCGCAACCTTGAAGAAGCACTTCCTTGCCGCGTCCTCGATCGAACGCAATTGATCCTGGATATCTTTGCGCGTCATGCGCGAACGCGCGAGGGCCAGCTGCAGGTGGAGCTGGCGCAACTCGAATACATGCTGCCGCGTCTCACCGGCCGTGGCAAAGCCATGTCGCAGCTCGGGGGCGGCATCGGCACACGTGGACCGGGAGAAACGCAGCTCGAAACAGACCGGCGCAGAATTCAGCGGCGCATTGACCAGTTGAAACTTGACCTCGATGCCGTCAAGCGTGTCCGACGCCAGCAGCGCCAGCGGCGCGAGTCGGTTCCCGTACCGGCCGTGGCGCTGGTGGGCTACACCAACGCGGGCAAGAGCACGCTCTTCAATCGCGTGACGGGCGCGCAGGTGCTGCAGTCGTCGCGTATGTTCGCCACACTCGACCCTAAGCTGCGTGCGATTGAGCTGCCGAGCCGGCGCAAGGTGCTGCTGAGCGATACGGTCGGCTTCATTCGCAATCTGCCGCATACGCTGGTTACCAGCTTCCGCGCCACGCTGGAAGAAGTGGAACAGGCGGAGGTGCTGCTGCATGTGCGCGACGCTGCATCAAGTTATGGCGACGAGCAGAAGGTGCAGGTCGAAAAGGTGCTCGCGGAGCTCGGGGCGCTGAGCAAGCCGCGCATCGAGGTGCTCAACAAGATTGACCTGCTTGAAGAAGCCCATCGTGCGGCTCTGCTTTTACGAGCTGATTCAGAAAAGGAAGGCGTGGTAACGGTCTCGGCCCGCACCGGTGAAGGCGTCGACGCCTTGCTCGCGGCCA
Organism: Occallatibacter sp.; assembly: GCA_035524195.1. Classification (GTDB taxonomy): domain Bacteria; phylum Acidobacteriota; class Terriglobia; order Terriglobales; family Acidobacteriaceae; genus Telmatobacter. The sequence goes on along the minus strand of DATKPJ010000040.1, from coordinate 88,082 downwards.
TCGACCGGGCGCTTGTCTCCGATCCCGTCATCGAGGCGGAGCTTCTGGTTCCGCAAAGCCAAGGGGGAGCGCTGGCCGCAATTGACGCGGGCATGGTGATACATCACCGCGAATACCATGGCGAGATGGTTCGACTCAAGGTGAGCGGACCGGCGTCGCTGCTCGGCCGCCTGCGCCAATTCCGCCTGCGCGCTCACTAAATGCGAAGACTATGCCAGTGATCAGGCGAACGAGGCAATCGCCTTCTTCTCGTCGTCGTACACATCAAAAACGGTGTACAGCTTGGTAATCTGCATCAGGTCATGAACACGCTTTGTTAAATTCAAAAGCTTCAACTGACCATCACGGTTCTTTACCGATGTGTAGGCGCCCGTCAATTCGCCGAGCCCCGCACTGTCGATGTAGCTTACATCGCCCAGGTTCAGCAGAACCTTTCGGACTCCATTCCCGATCTGGTCGTGTATCTCATCGCGAATCGCCGCACATGGCTCACCCATTGTGAGACGCCCGCTCAAATCGATAATCGCAATATCTTTCACTTCTCGGGTATTCATCTTCAGGCTCATGTCCGTTCTCCTTGATGCTAAGGTGCTGTCGGCTTAACAGGTTTCAGCAAAACACCGGTGCAAAGCCACGTCTTGTACCAAAGCACAACTTTACCGTCCTGAAAAGTCTACAGAAGGGAATGAGGCTTTGCCGAATGAGTCTCCCTTGCCCGCCAGATTCGCCTCGGGGAAGAAAACTTTCGGCCTGCGCCAAAACACCGGATTCATGGAAAAAATCAGCCGCCCGCGGTGATCGTGGAAGCTGCGCAAAAGCGGCTGTTCGATTGTCCGTGCCGAGCCTGGTCATTCCCGCAAACTCGTGATTCGGCACGGCGAAGGGACCGCCCTACACGCCGAACATATCCCCCTCAGCGTCCACGTCGATCTCCATCGCACGCGGATGGCTGGGTAGACCCGGCATCAGCATCATGTTGCCGGCAATCGCCACCACAAACCCAGCTCCTGCCGACAGCGAAACATCTCTCACATTCAACTTCCAGTCTCTCGGCGCCCCCATCCGCTTGGGATTATCGGTGAGCGAGTATTGCGTCTTCGCGATGCAAACCGGCAGTCGGCCGAATCCCCAAGCCCCATACTGCTCCAGCTTTGCCTGCGCCGCCTCGCTGAAGACAACGCCTTCGGCTCCGTACACCTTCGTCGCCACCATTCGAATCTTTTCGTCAAGCGGTTCGTCGAGCGAATACAGCGGCCGCACATTCTGCGAGCCATTGCTCGCCAATGCCACCATGAGCGTCTCCGCCAGGTCAGTCGACCCCGCGCCGCCTCGCGCGAATGCTTCCGTAATGGCGCACGGGACGTCGAGCCTCGCGCACTCCTCGGCAATTGCATCCAATTCCGCTTGCGCATCGGCAGGGAAATGATTAATCGCGACGACGATAGGCGCGCCATACCTTCGCAGCGCGCGAACGTGATGATCGAGATTTGCAAAACCGGCCTCAAGGCTTCCTTCACCTTGCGCCCGCAGGCTCTGCACGCTGGCCACCAACACGACCGCAGCCGGACGGATGCCCGATACCCGCATCACGATGTCGAAATATTTCTCAGCGCCAAGATCGGCAGCGAATCCGCATTCGTTCACCACGTAATCGGCGAGCCGGACCCCCATCTGCTGGCACAGCACGCTGCTGGTCCCATGCGCGATGTTCGCAAAGGGCCCAGTGTGAACCAGCGCCGGAGTGCCTTCTGTCGTCTGCACCAGGTTGGGCAGAATCGCATCCCTCAGAAGAGCCATCATCGCGCCGGTCGCGCCCAGGTCCCCCGCGGTCACAGGCGTGCCCTTGCGCGAAACCCCAACCACAATGGCATTCAGCCTGCGACGCAAATCATCGCGGCTCGATGCCAGGCCGAGAATCGCCATGATCTCTGAAGCAGCCGTGATCACAAAACTCGTTTCGCGGCTCGCCCCATCTCCCTTTGCTCCCACTGACACCGTCACATGACGCAGCGCGCGATCGTTCATATCCATCGCCCGCGGCCATGAAATCTGCTTCGGATCGAGATCCAGCGAGTTGCCAAAGAACAGATGCGAATCCACCATCGCCGCCAGCAGGTTATGCGCCGACGTGATGGCATGAAAATCGCCATGGAAATGCAGATTGATCTGCTGGCTCGGTTCCACCTGCGACAGGCCGCCGCCGGCTGCTCCGCCCTTCATGCCGAAAACCGGTCCAAGCGAGGGTTCGCGCGAGGTTACAATCGCCCTTTTCCCAATGTGATGCAATCCCTGCGCGAGCCCGATCGAAACCACGGTCTTGCCCTCGCCCGACGTTGTCGGCGTCGTGGCAGTCACCAGGATCAGTTTGCCCCGCACCGGAAATGAAGGGTTCTCCAGTAGTTCAAGGCTCAACTTGGCCCCGTGCGTGCCAAGGGGCTGATACTCCGCAGGCAAAAGCCTGAGTCGTTGCGCAATCTCCTGAATGGGCAGAAGCTTCTGGGAAGTCAAAATGGAGTTCGTCATAGGCTCAACCGGGAGCAATATACTCCGGCGAGCCGTCAAGCAATGTGATGCGGCCCACATCCGTACTGATGCACATCGTCTCCGGGGTCAATGATCACCCTAAAGTCGCCGCGCGCCGGGCCGCCTGCGAGATAGCTGGAAGCTGGTAGCGAGACGCTGGAAGCTCTCTTTTCACATCGCTTCAGGGCTCTCAATTCCAAGCCACCCGAGCACCGTCACCAGTTCCCGCAGCACCACCGCGGCCGTCGCCAGCAGAAAGGTCTTCCGGGCAGGATCCTCCTCGGTCAGAATGTGGTGCTTGTGGTAAAAGTTGTTGAACTCCTGCGCCAGTTGGAACGCGTGCTTGGCGAGGTGCGCCGGTTCTGAGGTTGCAATGCATTGTTCCAGCACCGCCGTCCGCCGTCCGGCCCGCAGCCACAGTGCCCAGATGTCCTGATTGTTCTCGCCACTCAACTGCTCCGAACGGTTGCCGCGCGCCGTGCCCAACGCCGCCAACTCCGCTTCGGGAGTCGTTCCGCCCTTGCGGAAAATGTTCCGCGCCCGCACCACCGCGTATTGAATGTACGGTCCGGTCTCGCCCTCAAAGCTCAGCGCATCTTTGAAATCGAAAGCGATCACCGAATTCCGTGTGAACTTGAGCATGAAGTACCTGAGCGCCCCGATCGCAATCTGCCTGGCGATCCGCTGCCGTTCCGTCTCGTCGCGCCCCGTCTGCCGCGCGTCCACTTCGGCTCGCGTCGCTGCAATCAGTTTGTCGATCAGGTCATCGGCCTTCACGCCGAACCCTTTGCGTCCGCTCACTTCGATGTACGCGCGTCCGCGATCCTCTTCGGCTACGGCGTATCCGAGTTCCTCGGCGCATCGTGGAGTGAGCGCCACCATCTCGTAGCCGAAATGCGTGTAGTGGTCGGCCTCGGCCGTATGCCCCATCCCGCGAAGCGCCTGGATTACGTTAGCCTGCGGATCGCTCTGCCGCGAATCGATCACGTTATAAATCGCCTGTGCGCCGCCGAACTGCGGATGCGGCTCAACTCCGTTCACCGTCGAAATCCAGCACTCACGATCTGCGTAGGCAAAGAACGGCTTGTAGCCGAAGTCGCGGCCCAGCAGCCCGAACTTCCAAAGGTGATAGGCAATGTCCTTGCCTACGTACGTCACGGTCCCGTTTGACCGGACAATCACCTTGGCATCTTCGTCCGTACCCTTCGGGTCATCTTCTTCTCTCTCCTGCTGGGTTGGCTCGGTGGCCGCGTCAGCTCTGGCTGCCGTGCCGGGACGCGTCATCACCCAGCAGCCCCTGTTCTTGCCCTCGGTTTCGAAGTACAGCACGCCGGTCTTTTTCAGTTGCTCAAACGCCAGCGCCCAGAAATCCAGGTGCAGAATCTCGCTCTCCCGAGGAAGAAAATCGTATTCGATGTCCAGCCGCAGCATCGTCTCGAGGTGCCGCTTCAACACCGCGGTTGAAATCAGCTCGGCGACTTCAGCCGTCTCGTTCCCGCCATGTTCGATTTCGTGCAGCGTAGCGTATCTGAGTTTCTTGCGCGCTTCGTTCTCCGCGTCTGTCCCGCTCGTATACCACTGCGACGTCCGCGCATACAGATCCCAGCAGTAGTAATCAATCGCATCTTCAAATCGTCCGCTCCCGGCAAACTGCCGCTCACAACCCGTCACCAAAGCGCGCACTTCGCTTGCAGACTTTGCTTCCAGATGCAGAAAGCCCACGACGACATCGGCTACCTGGACGCCGGTGTTGTCGATGTAGTTCTGCACATCCACCTTTTGCCCTGAGGCTCGCAGAAGACGCACAAACGTGTCGCCCAGAATCGCATTGCGCAGATGTCCGATGTGGGCAGCTTTGTTGGGATTGATGCTGGTATGCTCCACCAGCACATGGCCACCTGTGGTGGGACGTGCGCCTTCGGCACGAATCACGAGCTGTATCGCCACGCTGCGGTCGATCCGCGCGTTGATGTATCCCGCTCCGGCGACTTCAAATCCCGCAAATCCCTCGATGCCGCTCAGCGCGGCGACGATCTCCTGCGCGATCATCTTCGGCGCCTTGCGCAATTTCCGCGCCAACTCAAACGCAATCGGCGTCGCCATCTCCCCCATCGCCAGGTCGGGCGGAGTCTCAAGCGGAATATTCTCGATTTCAAGGTTGTATTTGGCTTTGAGCACACCGCGCAGATGCGCCTCCAGCCTCTTTTTCAATTCAAGATACACGTTGCCGCGCCTCAGAAATCCTTGATTTTCAAGGTGATTCTAACAGAGCTTCTCGCGCCGGCTGGTTTGACGCACCCTGCACTGCAACCTAAGATTGAAAGGTAGATTGCCTCACACGATATAGCCCCCGTTGTACCGGGAGAACTGAAAACAACACCTCGCCCATGAACGATCCCGCATCCAGCACTGCGCGCTTCTATCTCACCACGCCGATCTATTACGTGAACGCGCGGCCGCACCTTGGCCACGCCTATTCCACGATTGTTTGCGACGCCATCGCCCGCCGCAAACGTGCACTCGGGATCGATACCTGGTTCCTTACCGGAACCGACGAACATGGCCAGAAGATCGAGCGCTCGGCCAAACTGGCCGGCCGCACGCCGCAGGAATTCGCCACGGCCATTGCCGCCGAATTTCGCGGTCTCTGGGATCGTCTCGGCCTCACCTACGACGATTTCATTCGCACCACCGAGGAGCGCCACAAGCGCGGTGTGCAACATCTCTTCGCCACCCTGCGCGACAAGGGATTCATCTACAAGGGCTCGTACACCGGCCAGTATTGCGTCTCCGACGAAGCGTGGGTCGATGTGCCTCCAGGCGCGCCTTGTCCTGACTGCGGCCGTATTACCGAGACCGTGAGCGAAGAAAACTACTTCTTCAAGCTCTCTGCCTTCGAGCGCAAGCTGCTGGAGTTCTATGAAGCCAATCCGGGATTCATGCAGCCCGAATCCACGCGCCGCGAAGTCATCTCGTTTGTGCGCAGCGGCCTCAAGGATCTCTCCATCAGCCGCAGCAGCTTTTCGTGGGGCATTCCCGTTCCCGGCGACGAAAAGCACGTGGTCTACGTATGGCTTGACGCGCTGGCCAACTACATCACGGCTCTCGGGTACGGATCAGACGATCCCGCCGACAAGGCAAGATTCCAGAAATTCTGGCCTGCCGACCTGCATCTTATCGGCAAGGAGATCAGCCGTTTCCACTGCGTCTACTGGCCGGCGTTTCTGATGGCAGCGGGAATCGCCCTGCCTCGCTCCGTAAAGGCCAACGGCTGGCTGCTCTTCGATCAGGGCAAGATGTCCAAGTCGCGCGGCAATATTGTTCGCGCCGAAACCGTGCAAACGGTCCTCGGCGCTGATGCTCTGCGCTACTTTCTGCTGCGCGAGATCCCTTTCGGGCAGGACGGCAATTTTTCCTTCGATGCCCTCGTCCAGCGTTACAACGGCGACCTTGCCAACGGCTACGGCAATCTGGTCAGCCGGGTCGTCAACATGGTGCACAAGTATTTCGACGGAGTTGTGCCCGAGCCCGGCGCGGAAACCCCGGCCGAAGCGGCCCTGCGCGCGCGCACCATGAGCGCCATTGCCGAGTTCGCCCCGGCATTCGATGACCTCAACTTCAGTGATGCTCTCAAATCGCTCTGGTCGCTGGTGGCTGAAACCGACGGGTATCTCACCGCAAATGCCCCCTGGAAGAAACCCGCCGACCGCCCCGAAGCCGAGCACAAACAGCTTCAGGCGCGCGTGCTGGCAACTGCAGCCGAGGCCATTCGCATCATAACCGCGCTGGTGTATCCGATCCTGCCGGATGCCAGCGCAAAGGTGTGGCTTCAGCTTGGGCAGGGCGACATCAAGGACGCGGCCAGGCAATCCTTCCTCACCCATCTCACGTGGAGCGGATTGCTCGCCGGAACAAAACTGAACGAGCCCGCGCCGCTCTTTCCCCGCGCTGAAAAGGACGCAGTCGAGCGTATGCAGAATCTTGAAGACGAAAACAACCACAGTGCAGTCGACGCTGCAAGCCAGAGCGAGGCCGCGCAACCGGCTCCTCCCACCGTCGCTCCGTCTGTCGCTTCGGTCACCGGCAAAGACGCCTTCTCAGCAGAAGGATTGACTCCAACGACCGTGGTTCCGCACGACACAGAGAAACCTGTCGAGACAGCGAAGGTCCACAACGTCCCCGCCGACCTCACAAGCAGCCGCCTCAGCAGTACACCGCCCCCCGCGCCTGCGACTGTATCGGAAGATCCCGCTGCACCGTCGGTCGCGCACATTGCCATCGACGACTTTGCCAAGGTCGATTTGCGAGTGGCCCAGGTCCTCGTTGCCGAGCGCATTCCCAAGGCCGATAAACTCCTGCGCCTTGAGGTCGACCTCGGCTATGAAAAGCGGCAGATCCTCGCCGGCATCGCGCAGTACTACGAGCCCGAAAAGCTTATCGGTCGCAAAATTGTGATCGTCGCCAACCTCGCTCCACGCAAGATGCGCGGCCTCGAATCGAACGGCATGCTGCTGGCGGCGTCGCTGCCCGACGGCGCACCCGTACTTGCCGGATTCCTGGAGGAAGTGCCGCTGGGCGCACGGCTGAAGTAAGCATATTTCCATATTCAGCGATTGGTTGCGGGAAAGGTGGCCAGGTGTCTCTATGGCAATTGAGATTGAGGGGATTACGCCTTTGATTTTTGTCTTCGACATGCCTGAGTCGGTTCATTTTTACCGGGATGTGCTTGGATTTGAGCTGGTCAACCATGCGCCCGAATACGCCGAGGGATTGTTTCACTGGGCTATGTTGCAATCGAATGGCGTGACCTTCATGCTCAACACCGCCTATGACGAAGGCAAAGCTCCGGAAAAGCCCGTTCCCGCGCGGGTCCATGCGCATGGCGATACGCAGTTCTACTTGGGCTGCGCGGATTTGGATGCAGCATATCGACACGTGCTTGCCAACGGAATCAAGGTCAAGCCACCGACCGTTGCCCGGTACGGATTCAAGCAGTTGCATCTCAAGGATCCGGACGGGTATCACCTCTGCCTCCAGCAACCGATATAGAGCAGTTATCGTCGACCTCGCAATCTACTTCTTTCCGACTGGAGCTTTCGGTGCTCATCGATTCCCACGCCCATTTAGACAGCCCGCGCTACAGCGACGATCGCGAAGCCATGCTCGCTCGCGCCTTTGATGCCGGCGTCGGCGCTGTGCTCTCCATCGGCATTGGCGAAGGCCCCTCCGAGATGCACCAGGCATTCGACATCTGCCGCGAGTTCAATGGCAAGCCAGGGGTTCCGCGCCTCTTTTCGAGCGCCGGCATCTATCCGCACAACACGCCCGATGCGGACGCCGCCGCCCTCGCCAAACTTGACGGCCTGCTGGCCGAGCCTGAAGTCATTGCGTGCGGCGAAATCGGTCTTGATTACTACCACGAAGGCGCCGCGCACGACGTGCAGCGGACCGGTTTGGTCCGCCAGCTTGAGATTGCCGCCGCACGCAAGCGCCCCATCCTCATCCACTGCCGCCCCAAGGATGGTGCGACTGACGCCTGGGACCATCTCTTTCTGACCCTGGATACCTACTGGCGGCACACCGGCCTCGGCGGCATCATGCACTGCTTCGGTGGCGGATGGGAACAGGCCCGCCGTTCACTCGACCTCGGTTTCCTGATCTCATTTGCCGGGAATCTGACCTACCCCAAGGCCCAGCCCCTTCGCGATGTGGCTGCGCAGGTTCCGCTCGACAGCATCCTTGTCGAAACTGATGCCCCATGGCTCGCTCCAATGCCCGATCGCGGCAAGCGCAACGAGCCTGCTTTCGTCGCCCGAACGGCCGCGGTGCTGGCTCAAGTCAAAGGCGTCGATTCGCAGCAAATCGCCTCGGCCACCACGAAAAACTTCATCCGGCTTTTTCACCTTCCCCCTGACATGTGAAACTGGTAGAGTTGCACCGGTCGCGAGGGCTGCCTAACCGGCCTTGCGGCCAGGTGAGAACGGAGCGCCTATGGCCCAGGACAATTCATTCGATATCGTCAGCAAGGTGGATATCCAGGAAGTACGCAACGCCATTGACCAGGCCCTCAAGGAGATCCGCCAGCGTTTCGATCTCAAAGATTCCCACTCTGAAATCAACCTCGTCACCAACAATGAGATTCAACTGGCTTCCGCCAACGAATACAAACTCGAGGCCGTCAAAGAAATCCTCGGCCAGAAACTCGTCAAGCGCGGCGTTTCGCTCAAGAACCTGACCTACAGCAAAGTCGAGCAGGCCGCCGGCCAGAGCGTCCGGCAGAAGATATCCTTGCAACAGGGCATCCCAACAGAAAAGGCCAAGGAGATCGTTCGTATTGTCAAAGACTCAAAAAAGAAGGTGCAGGCCAGCATTCAAGGCGATACTGTGAGGATAGCCGGAAAAGACCGGGACGACCTGCAGGCCATCATTTCCACCCTGCGCGGTCGTGACCTTGGGGTGGATTTGCAGTTTACGAATTACCGCACAAATTAGGGCTTACTGCCTGGAGCCGACCTCCCATACCGGGACGCCGTAATCCGAAGAGAAGTGGAAACAGCGAGAACCTGATATTTTGAGCACCTTGGCTATAGCGACGGCAAGAGAAGTTTTTGATCTATTGCGGGAAGACCTCGTGGCGATCGAGCAGGAGTTGGGGCGCGACGCTGCCTCCAGCGTCAGCACCATCACCGAGATCGCCGAGTACCTGCGTGAAGGCGGCGGAAAACGCATCCGCCCATCCCTGCTGCTGCTTGCGGCGCATCTGCTTGACTACTCAGGACCGAGCGCCGTTCGCCTGGGTGCCGTCGTGGAAATGGTTCACACCGCGACCCTGGTACACGACGACATCATCGACGGCGCTGATATGCGCCGAGGACGCCCTTCGCCCAACACCACCTGGGGCAACGAAAAGTGCGTACTGGCCGGAGACTGGCTCTACATGCAGGCTTTCCGCGTCGCGCTTGAAGAGAAAAATCTGCGCGTCCTGGAACTGCTCATTGGCCTGACACAGCAGATGGTCGAAGGCGAACTGCTTCAGATTCAGAAGCTTGGCAAAGCCGTTTCCGAGGCCGAATACTACGACCTCATCTTCCGCAAAACCGCCTGCCTGTTTTCCGTCTCCATGCGCCTCGGCGCCGTGCTCGCCGGAGCCACCGAGGCTCAGGAATCCAACCTTGCCTCCTACGGGCGCGCCGTCGGCCTCGCCTTCCAGATCGTTGACGATGTGCTCGACTTGACCGCCACCGAAGAGGTGCTCGGCAAACCCGTAGCCAGCGATCTGCGCGAAGGCAAAGCAACCCTCGCTGTAATCCACTCCTACGACCACGGTATTGCCAAGGACCGTCAGGTCATACAGCGAGTGCTCGACGACCGCAGCTTTGAGCATGTGAGCCGCGAGAAGATCCAGGAAATCCTCGAGCGAAACGGTTCAGTTGAGTACGCAATGGCGCTTGCCGATCGTTACGCCGAGCAGGCACGCCAGGCATTGGCGCCGCTTCCCGACTCCGATTTCAAGCGCGCCTTGCTCTGGGTTCCCGATTTCGTCGTAGCACGCGACAAGTAGCTCACCCATTCCCCGAGGTCAAAACCATGCAGAAAACCTGGACGCAGGTGGACCGCTATTTCAGCGACCTGCTTCTCCCCTCAGACTCCGCACTCGAAGCGGCTCTTGCCGCCAACCACAAGGCCAAACTGCCCGCTATTGACGTGACGCCGCTGCTCGGCCAGTTTCTCTCCCTCATGGTCCGCATCAGTGGGGCACGGCGCATCCTTGAGATTGGAACCTTAGGCGGATACAGCACGATCTGGCTGTCTCGTTCTCTGCCGCCCGATGGCCGCCTGGTCACGCTGGAGTTGGAACCGCGCCACGCCGAGACCGCTCGGGTGAACCTGGAGCGAGCCGGTGTCTTCGATCGCGTCGATCTCCGCATCGGTCGCGCATCCGATCTGCTTCGCGGCCTCATCGCCGACGGTGCAATGCCGTTTGACCTCATCTTCATCGATGCCGACAAGGCGAGTTATCCGGAATACCTCCAACTGTCTCTGGAGCTTTCTCACCCCGGAACAGTCCTCATCGCCGACAATGTTGTTCGCGAAGGCAAGGTGGTCGACCCCGATTGCAACGACCCCAATGTGCAGGGAGTGCGTCGCTTCGCCGAGCTCGCCGCCGCGGAGCCACGCCTGTCGGTTACCGTCCTCCAGACCGTCAGCCAGAAAAAACACGATGGCTTTGCGCTGGCAGTGGTGCTCAGCTGATGCGCCTCACCAGTACTGAAGTAATCTATTCGTTCGACGATCATGTGAGATGGATCACCGAATTCAACTCGGTTCTCTCTTAAATTCCAGGTGGGAGTTGGCTTGTGTTCCGCCTGGATTACTTATCTTGCATCCTCACTGTTCTCTCCACTGTTCTGGTCGGCCGTAAGCTCTGGACCGGCCTTGTCGTCGCGGGCATCAACAGTGCGATCATCTGCGTCATCGGGCTGCGAACATCCCAGATCGGTTTCATCCCGGCCAACCTGTTTTGCATCGTGATCTACGCCGTCAGCATCCGGTCGTGGCTCAAAGAACGCGCAAGCGCGCCTTCCGTCTCCGCAAAGGACTAAGAGCCTTTCCAAAAATGATGTTAGGCAACGCGATTCCCCTCAACCCTTCGTGACCACTCCGGAGCGGTGACCGTCAACCATCGCAATGAGGACTGCAGCATTTCGAAAACGCTCTGGATCCTGACTGCCCTCCTCACTTCCAGCCCCATCGCCAGGCCTCCTCGCCGCTTTTCGCTCCCACGGCCGGGCGTGTTGCCGAATATTTCTTGCCAGCCTCGGTTCACTATGCGACGCTTCGATTTATGTACCCGCTGTCGTTGAGGTTTTCCCCGCCGGCGCACGCGCGTCTCGCTTGTTTTTTCTCTCTGTTCGTCGTGCTGACGCAATTCTGTTTCGGACAAACGCCTTCAGTACAACGAGCAGCCGGGCCAACCTTCAGCCTCAATCACGATCCCCAGCAGATGATTTCCCTTGACGGGCAGTGGCGCTTTCATTCCGGCGATGATCCTGATGGGAAAATGGGTTGGGCGGAGCCCAGCTTCGACGATTCGTCGTGGGCTCTCGTGCGTTCCGACAAGACCTGGCCTGAGCAAGGCTTGCCCGTCGCCTCCGGCACTTTCTGGTATCGCACCACGGTATATGTTCCAGCGGGAACCAGGCCGCTTTCTCTCTATATACCTTCCCTCCACATCAGCTACGAGGTCTTTGCTGACGGCAAACTCGTTGGAGGCGCAGGCACCATGCCGCCACATCCGCGCCCGATTCACACCCTCGATGCCATGTTTACTGTGTCCAGAGCACCTTCCTGGAAGGCACACGCCGTGGTCATTGCCATTCGGGCCTGGCGATATCCTCTCTGGAGCGCCGTCTATCCCTACGGCCTTGAACCGGGCATTTTTTTCGGAGATACCCGACTTATCCAGCAGACGTTCTTGCTTTCCACTCGTGAACTCTCCTGGAACTCCGCCAGCACCACTTTCCTTGCCCTGCTGGAAATCCTCTCCGGCCTTGCAGCTCTGGCTTTGTTTTATGTGCGCAGCGAGGAAAAGGAATATCTCTGGTTTGGCGTTGCCATGCTGCTCTCCGCAGCGAATGACAGCCTGTCAATTTACCGGGTCTTTCACGCGCTCGACGTTCTCCATTTCAACCTTGTTCAGGCTTTCTTTCAATATGCGATCTTCTTCGCGCTCGTCGGATTCTATAGGCGCCTGTTGGACAGCCGACGTGACTGGTTCTATCGCCTGGTGATTGTGTCCCTCTTCGTCGCGCTTCTGATCAACGTTGCAGGCTTTACGCCCTGGGTTCTTTCCAAGCCGTGGGGCTTCATGGACTTCTTCTTTACGGCTGTCTTTCTTTTCACACTACCCTTTTACGTCTGGGTTCTGATCCAGTTGATCCGCAAAGCCACTGAAGGTCGTGCCGACGCATTCATTTTGCTGCTTTCAAATGCTCTGGGTCTTCTGGATTTGTACGTTCCGTTCATGCTCTATGTCGCCAAGCCCGCGTTCGGCTGGAATGTCGGCACAATGGCCTGGTTCACCCGCACCGCGCAATGGCCCTTTCCTTTTTCCATCGACAACATCAGCAGCTTCCTCCTGATGGTGACCATGTTTGCCATACTCGTTCATCGCTTCACCCGCACCAGCCTTCAGGAAGAAGATCACAAGCGGGAGATTGAAGCTGCACGCGTTGTTCAGCAGGTCCTCATCCCCGATGCCATTCCCATCATTCCTGGATTCGACATCCAGACTGCTTACAAGCCGGCAGGGCAAGTCGGCGGCGATTTCTTCCAGGTCCTCCCGGACAGAAACGGCGGCGCTCTGATCGTGATCGGAGATGTAAGCGGCAAAGGAATGCCGGCTGCCATGACCGTGTCGCTGCTCGTTGGCACGGTGCGTACGCTCGCCCATTACACTCGGAATCCCGGCGAAATCCTTGCCGCAATGAACCAGCGTATGCTGGCTCGCAGCGCCGGCGGCTTTACGACATGCCTTGTTCTTCGCGCTGACCCCGACGGAACCCTGACAGTTGCCAATGCAGGCCATATCTCCCCTTACCTCCGGGGCAAGGAGCTTCAAGTCGAAGGCGGATTGCCGCTTGGGCTGACTGCTGACTCCACTTACAAGGAGTCCAGGTTCCATCTGGCAAAGAACGATCAACTGACCGTGGTCACTGACGGCGTGGTCGAGGCCAGAGGGAAGGAAGGCGAGTTGTTTGGTTTCGAGCGGACTGCCGGAATCAGTTCGCAGCCTGCGGACTCGGTGGTGAGGACCGCTGTGGCCTTCGGCCAGGAAGACGACATCACAGTCGTTACACTGGTTCGGCGCGCCGCGCAGGAACTCTCGGTCATTCCCCTGGCGGCGTCAACCGCTGCTTCTTCGCCTGCATGACATCGCGCCGCCTTCGCGCCCCATGAAGGCGTAGAATGCTGTCCAATGAATCAGCGCATCGAGAAGATTCGCCAGCTTCTCAACGAACTGGAAGCGGAGCCGCAGGTATCAGGAGATCGCGGCTTCTCCGCCTTTGAGCTGCCCCAGATCATCCAGGAAATCGTCGACGACCTGCAGCCGCTGCTCACGCCCTACGATGCAGCATTTTACTGGTTTCTCTTTCGCCACTCCATTGCCCAGGAGGGCAGTCCCTTTGTCCGCGTAAGCACTCGCTCGCTGCAACGCGCCGTGGTCCGCTCCTCCTACTCGCAGGCCGAAGAAAACACCATCTCGCTGGGCAAGGTGCAGGAGACGCTGCGCGCGCTCGAAAATATTGGCGCAATTCGCAAGGAAGGCGAGCCCAACCGTCACGGCACCCAATACCGCGTGCTCATCCCCGATGAAATTTCCGCCTGCCGCACGTTTCGCGCGGAACGCGCCGCTTCAGAGCCCCCGCTGATGTTCCCGGAAACCCGCTCCAAAGAACACGCGATGCGCGATCTCCGCACCCGGGTCTTCGAGCGTGATGAATATAAGTGCCGCTCCTGCGGAAAGCAGCTGACTCGCTTTACCGCGTCGCTGGACGACGCGAAGCCGGTTGCAGACGGGGGCGACGACGGCGAAGGCAACCTCCTGACGGTGTGCGTCGACTGCAGCAGCCACAAGAGGCGGTAAGGCGGCACTGAATCGCCTTGAACGCGGCGTTCGTCGCCCCAATAACGCGCCGCGCGAGTGCCCTCTGCGCGTGCTGGTCACGGCGCTGCTTCTCTGCATCCAATAGCAGATGGCAAAACCGGACCCGCAGCGCCTCCTCGCGCAATTGAATCTCCGCATGCTGCTCGCCAAAGCCTGCGCCACAGTCTGCCTTCTCGCCTTCTGCGCAGTTCCTCCCGCCGCCTCGGCTGAGCCTGTCTCGGTCCATCACCCCGAAGGCACGCTGCACGGTTTTTTGTCCCTCAGCACGCCGGGAGGCAAGGTGCTTGCCGTGGGGGACGTACTGCAGATAGTCGACGGCGACCGGGTCACCTCGCACGTTGTCTTTCATTTCAAAGACGGCTCGCTCGACGACGAAACCACCGTCTTCACGCAGAAGGGTCAGTTTCGTCTCGTTTCCGATCATCACGTTCAGAAGGGCCCATTCTTTCCAACGGCGATTGATCTGGCGATCGATGCTGCCAGCGGCCAGGTGACCGTTCGCAGCCAGAAGAAAAACGGAAAGGAAGAGGTCAAGTCCGAGCACATGGATCTGCCCCCCGACCTCTACAACGGTCTCATCACCTCGATCGCAAAGAACCTTAACGCCGAGGCTTCCGAAACCAAAGTGTCGATGATTATCGCCACCCCCGAGCCACGCCTTATCACGTTGTCGATCACATCGCAGGGAGCCCAGGCCTTCTCTCTCGCGGGAGAGCGGCGCAAGGCCCTCGGATACAGAATCAAGTTCAAGCTGGGTGGACTGGCCGGATTCGTGGCGCCTCTTGTCGGCAAAAGCCCGCCGGATGTGCAGATCTGGGTGTCAAGCGGCGAGCTTCCTACCTTCATCCGCGAACAAGGCCCCACGTACGCGCAGGGCCCGATCCTGATTATTCAGCTCGCAAGCCCAGTCTGGCCGCGGAGGTCCCAATTGCAGGAAAAACCGCAGAAGGGCCGGTAGAGGCGCGTCTCGTTACGTCTCCAGCATCATCGCCCTGAGTGCCTTCGCATAATGCTCCGGCAGCGGCTTTTTGTTCAACTGGTCGTCGCAGACCACATGCACCGTTTCGCCTTCCGCCAGCAGCTTGGGCTCCGCCCCGTCCTGAGCCTTGCGCAGAATCCGATAGGCAAACTTCAGCACCGATCCGCGCAGCATCGCTGGCCGAGTCTCGATCAGGATCTCATCGTCATACCGCGCTGGCGCACGATAGCGGCAGCTTGCCTCAACCACCGGCAAGATGCACTCGTGTTCCTTTTCCAATTGACTGTAGGCAAGCCCCAGGGACCGCAGCAGTTCTACGCGGCCCAACTCGAACCAGACCAGGTAGTTGGCATAGTACACAATGCCCATCTGGTCGGTTTCGGCATAGCGCACCCTTACCTGGTGGATTACGGGCATCCGGCGTTCTCTCACAATTGCAAACCTGATGCGCGACCCTGATCGCCCATCCCGGCCTCTAAGGCTTTACATGCGTAAAGATCGGCAGCTTGGTCACGTCGTTGAAGATGACAAAAACAAAAAACATCACGAGCACCACGAAGGCCGCCTGGTAGATCCGCTCCTTCACAAGAGTGCTGATGTCGTGGCGCAAGATGCTCTCGATTAACAGAAGGAAAATAAGTCCGCCATCGAGGATCGGGAAGGGCATCAGATTCAGGATGCCGAGATTCAGGCTGATCTCGCCGGCCAGGTAGAACTTGGAGTACCATCCCTTCGTTTGCGCTGCTTCGCCTGCAATCTGCGCAATTCCGACAGGACCTGTGAGTTGTTTCGCCGAAACCTGGTGGGTGGCAATCCGCTCCAGCATCTGCACAATCAGCGTGGAGCCGTCGGCACAAAATTGGCCCGATTTGACAAGTGCCGCCTTCAGCGGCAAGGGCGACCGGCGGATGGGAATCGGAACCGCCATGAACCCGAGCTTCCATCCCGCGTCGAGTTTGGCCGGCTTGGCAATAATCGGGCCAATGGTCTTGCCGCCTCTTTCGACCATCAAAGAGATTGGCTTGCCCGCGCCTTCCTGCATAAAGTCCAGCAGGGAACCCACGCTGTGGAACTCGTGACCGTCGATGGAAACGAGCGCATCGCCCGGGCGCAACCCTGCCTCTGCTGCGGGCGATCCGGGCATCACTGACTGGACCGTGATGGGGCCCGGAATGTACTGAGGCAGCATGCCGGCCAGATCATCATTGCCCAATGTCAACGGCACGTGCATTTGCGTCTCGACTGTCGATCCCCCACGCTCCACCGTGACAGGGACAGTCTGGTTTGGATCGAGCGACATCTCCGCGAAAACCTGGTCCCACGTAGGATTGTTCTGCGAAGCAAAGCGTGTAATGAGATCGCCGGGTTTCAGTCCTGCTTCTGCGGCGGCCGAGCCTGGCACCACCCAATCGATGCTGGTGGTCTTCACGTCCCGCGCGGGCACCTCGTTGATCCACCCGAAATAAAATGCCATGGCCGCGAAGGCCAGGATGAAATTGGCTACCGGTCCGGCCACCCCGATCAGCATTCGCTGCCAGCGGGGATGCGAAGTAAACGCCCCCGGGTCATCCGTAGATTGCTCTTCACCCGGGTTTTCGCCGGTCATCTTCACAAAGCCGCCCAAAGGCAGCAGGCACACCTTGTAGTCGGTATCCCCTCGCTTGATGCCAAACAGGCGGGGACCGAATCCAACTGAAAACGCCTCGACTCGCACGCCGCACAGCTTTGCGACGACAAAATGACCAAACTCGTGGACCACCACCATGATCCCGATCAGGACGATAAACGCGGCGGCGGAAACTAGAAAATCATGCATAGATCTCGAACAAATCCTTTAAGTTACACTTTGGCTGATGCTACGAACGCTACCGGGGAAGCCACAAGCGCACGAGCTATTTGACGCGCTTCACGATCCGCGGCGAGCACTTCGGTGATCGTAGCCGGGTGAGCCTCCGGTGTGGACGCAAGCACTCTCTCAATTGTACGCGGGATTCCGGTAAAGGGGATGCGCCGGTCAAGGAAGGCCTCGACTGCCACTTCGTCGGCGGCGTTGAGCGCAATTGCATGCGCGCCACCTTTTTCCGCCGCCTCATAGGCCAGTCGAAGACAGGGAAAGCGCTCAAAATCCGGCTCTTCGAATTCGAGATGGCGCAGTGCCGCCAGATCGAAGGTCAGTGTCGAGGCCGGCCGCTCCGGATAGGCCAGCGCGTAGAGAATCGGCAACCGCATATCCGTCACCGAGATCTGCGCCAGAATCGATCCATCGACGTATTCCACCAGCGAATGCACAGTGGACTGTGGATGGACCGTCACTCGCACCTGGCTCGGTGGCACATCGAAGAGCCGGCAGGCCTCAATGATCTCCAGCCCCTTGTTCAGCATGGTGGCGGAATCGATCGTGATGCGCCGCCCCATTACCCACGTCGGGTGCTTCAGCGCCTGCTCCGGGGTGATGCTCTCGAACCGGTCCAGCGGATACTGCCGGAAAGGCCCTCCCGAAGCGGTCAGCCAGATGGTCTTCACCTCAGAATGAGCACCGACCCGCAGGCACTGGTGAACGGCATTGTGCTCGCTGTCGATGGGCAGGATCGGCACCTTGCGCTCGCGGGCTGCAGCCGTCAGAATCTCGCCTGCTGCCACCATGCATTCTTTGTTTGCCAGGCCCACCGGCTTGCCGGCCAGAATCGCGGCGTGGGTGGCTTCCAATCCCGCCACACCCACAATGGCCGAAACCACAAAATCTGCCTCGGCCAACGTAGAACATACAACCGTACCTGCCGTGCCATGAACAACTTCGATCCCGGTCACCTCAGCGTCGCGCAGCCGGTCCTTTAACCGGCCAGCCAGCTCCTCCGTCGCCATCGAAACAACTTTGGGCTTCCAGCGCTTCGCCTGGGCAAAGGCTTCGTCAATATTGCGGCCCGCTGCGAGCGCAGCCACCTTATACCGCTCAGGAAATTGCGCCACGATGGAGAGCGTGCTTTGTCCGATGGAGCCGGTCGAACCGAGAATGGCGAGCCGTTTCAAGTGGAAGACGTCCTAAGATCAATTTTACCAAGTGCATTGATTAAGCGATGCTAGCGAATTACCTGGGCATACCAAAGCACCGGCGCGGCAATCAACAGTGCGTCAATGCGGTCAAGCACTCCGCCGTGCCCGGGCAACAGCGTCCCCGAATCCTTCACTCCGGCAGAACGCTTCAGCGCCGACTCCGCGAGGTCTCCCACCTGCGCCGCCACATTCACTGCCAGCGCCATAATCAGCCACCACCACCACACCTCATCGGCGAACGAAAGCTTCGCAAAATTCCACTGCGCCAGATAGTCCGCAAGCCAGAAAAGTCCTCCGGCCGCCAGAAGGCTCCCAACCACCGAGCCCACCGCGCCTTCCCACGTCTTGTTTGGGCTCAGTGTGGGGGCCAGTTTGTGCCGGCCCAACATACGCCCTGCGTACAGCGCAGCAATGTCCCCTGCCCACACCACGCACAGCAGAAACACCACCAGAGTGGAACCGTTGGTCTGTGCGCGTAGCGTAGGAACAGCCAGGAGCGTCAGTCCCACATAGAAAAGGCAAAAAATGGAAGAGGTCGCGTCCATGAGCATCCGCTCAATCGCCGAGCCGAATGTGCAATAAACGAGGAGCGCCAGGCTCAGGCCGCCGACAATGAGCAGAGTCAGATCAGGCCACTGATAATTCCCCGCAAAGAGCAGCAGGAGCGCAACACAGACAGCGATGCGAGGCGGCCGGGCTGAATTTTGTTGGGCCAGGCCCAGAAACTCCCATCCCGCCAGTATGGCCACCGCCGCCACCACCGAGGTCAGCAGCCATTTGGGGCCCACAAACACCAGCGCCAGCACCAGGGGCGCCAGAACAAGAGCGGTAAGTACTCGTTTCATTCAGGGATGAGGATACACTGCCGGGTCGACCGCACGACCGCCCATCCGCGCATCGCTATCGCGCCGGCCACTCCCACTTTGGGCGGTTGAAAAGCGTGGCTCCTGCAAGCGTGGTTTCTCCAAATGACTTCTCAAGGTGCAGGCGTCTGCAATGCGAATTCTGTTCGACTTCCCTGATCAGCACATCCGAGTGCGATACGATCACAAGCTGCGTTCGCTCCGCTGCTTTTCCAATCAGGCGCGCCATCGCCGGAAGCAGCTCGGGATGCAGACTCGTCTCCGGCTCGTTGAGCACCATCAGATCCGGAGGCCGCGGCGTCAGCAGAGCTGCGGTCCATAGCAAAAACCGCAGTGTGCCATCGGAGAGTTCAGCTGCTGAGAGTGCTCTGAGCAGCCCGTGCTGCCGGAGCGTGACTTCGAACCTTCCCGCCTGCGCGTCAATCTCGATCCGGCTGCCCGGAAATGCGTCCGCCAAAGTGCGGTCGAGCGCCTCCGGATCGCCCATCTCGCGAATGGTTTGCAATGCCGCCGGCAGGTCGGTCCCCTCGTTGTTCAGAACCGGGGTTCGCGTTCCAATCTGGGGAATTCGCACCGGCGAAGCCATGTCAGTGCGAAAGCCTTCGTAAAACCTCCAGCCCCGGATTGCCTCGCGCACCGCAAGCATCTCCGGAGCACGCTGCGGATCGGCAATGGTGGCAAGCATGCTGTCGGTTGGGCTCAGTTCTTTGGTGAGGAGAACCGGTTCCACATGCTTCCCCGTACGGGCAGGCGCAAGCTGAACCACGCGGTTGTTGCGGTCAACAAGAACGGCCGCACGTCGATACACCCCTCCATGCCAGATACACTCGCGCTTGATCGTCGGATCAAGATTGAACATTGTGGCCGGAGGCGGTGGCGGCGGATAGCCAAGGTCGATGCAGTAGCCGTATGGATCGCCGGAGAATCCAAGCTTGAGGCTGATTGTCTTCTGCCGCCGCGTGCCTTCAACCGGATGCTCGCCCAGCCGCACGCTGCGTGCAATCGTCTCCGGGCCCGCCCACAGCGTCGACGGCAATCCGCCTTCGCGAGCCAGCGACGCAACCACCGTGTTCAGCGCCGCATCGCCCAGAAGCCGAAGCGCCCTGTAGAGGCTCGACTTGCCGGCTCCGTTGGCTCCGGTCACAAGATTCAACCGGCCCAACGGCAAAACAAGATTGCGCAGGGAACGATAGCCAGAGATCGCAAGCGTTTCGATCATCGAACGAAGAATAACGGCTCGGCCTCAGCCGCGCGAAAAACTCTGCTGATTTCCGCGATTTATCCAGCCGCTATTTTGATACGCTCGGGATCTTCTTCCACCTCGCCGCAGCTTTCGCCGATGCCGCCAAAGCGCCGCTCGCGCCGTTGGAAATCCGCAATCGCTTCCAGCAGGTGGATGCCGCGAAAATCCGGCCACAAACGCTCGGTCACGAAGATCTCGGTATAGGCGATCTGCCACAGAAGGAAGTTCGAAATGCGCATTTCGCCGGAGCTGCGAATGAGCAAATCAGGATCTGGCATATGCGCTGTATAGAGATGCCGGTGGATGTCTTCTTCGCCTATGTGGTCCGTTGGCATGTGTTTGTGCTGGGCTTCAGCCGCCAGTGCCCGGAACGCATCCACCAATTCGGATCGTCCGCCGTAATTCAGCGCCAGGGTCAGTGTGGTGCCGGTATTCCGCGCCGTCGCTTCCGCCGCCCAGTTCATTTTGTCCTGTACTTCGTTCGGTAACTCGCGGATTCGCCCGATATACCGGATGCGCACGTTGTTGTCGTTCATGCGCTGCACGTTGCTTTCCAGATAGGCCTTCAGAAGGCGCATCAGAAAGTTCACTTCCGCCTTCGGCCTGCGCAGATTGTTCTCCAGCGAAAAGGCATACAGCGTGAGCCACGGCAATCCGATGCGTGATGCAGTCTCCGTCACCAGTTGCACGCTTTTCGCGCCTTGCTGATGTCCCAGGAACCGCTTCAGCGAGCGACGCCCTGCCCAGCGACCATTCCCATCCATGATGATGGCGACATGCTCGGGAAGACGCTCCGGCCTTAACGTCGAGTACACGGCGCGCTCCTCCGCAGTTAGCTCATGAATGCGCAGCGTGCCAGTTGAATACAAGGGATTCCTCTATGCTACTTTGATGCGTTCAGACCGGCTCTCGGAACGATCATCGTGAACCATGCGGTTCACGCCGGTTCTATGTGGAGGGCCGGCTCTTCCGCGAGCGAATAAGCCCGGCTGCCGCAGATTAGTATCGGCATCATCGAACCTAGCACATGCGCCCAACCCCCGCAAAGGCTCACGGCGCCGTCGTCACACCAAAGTGTGACGACGCCAGAGGAACCGCGGACGGCCTCCGTGCCAGGACCTTTCGCTTGCGGGAGTCAGGCCGTACGGCGCCGCCCCGTGGCCATGTCGCGCACCGAGCCGTAGATCAACGTGCGGTGCAGCGAATCGAGATGCGGCAACAGGGCCGCAATCTCGGCCAGCAGCGGATCCGACAGAATGGCAGCCACTTCCTCATCGCGGCGGCTTCGCGCGTCCCGCACCAGCTGGCTCACTTCCACTTCCAGGGCGTTCGCCAGCCGCTCCAGCGAACCAAGCGTGGGAATCGCCTTGCCGTTTTCAATCTTCGAAATGTAGGTGCGCGGTACCTGCATCCGGCCCGCGAGTTGACGCTGGCTCAGGTGACGCGCTCGGCGAATCTCACGCACCTGACCGGCAACCTGCAAACCGGCCTCGGCTGCTGAAGCAACCGGGGTTGTTGTCACCAACTGAGGGGCTAGGGGTGCTGGCTCTTCGATGTCGAGGGGCCGGTGGCATTTTCGGCAGAGTGAGTTGCTGGTTCTGTACTGCACCAGGCTGCAAAAATCGCAGCGCACAACTTCACGCGTTTCCACATTCAGGACGGTGGTAGTCGCCATCGTTAGGTTGCGGAGCGCCAGAGCGGGCACTCCGCGGTGCTTTTTTACACCGCGATACGTGTTACTGTCGGGGGAATGAACCATAATTGTCAAGTAGAAACTTAGGGTCAATCCTAAGTTTCACCCATCATACCCCGCAAAACCCGGAAAATCACGAACCAAATGCAGCAACAAGGAGGTATTTTTTCTACATGGGCGCAAGCGAGAACTCAGCGTCGAATTACGGGCGCGAACAGGCCTGGACTCTTCTCACGGAGTGGACTCAGAGCGAGAATCTGCGCAAGCATGCGCTGGCCGTTGAGATTTGCGTGACAGCCTGCGGCGAAGCGGAAGCCGATCGCCTCGGCCTTGCGGGCGAGGAACGGGAACGGTTCCTGAACCTCTACACCACGACCGCACTTCTGCACGATTTCGACTATGAGCGTCACCCCACCGCCGAGGAACATCCTTTTGTCGGCGTTCGTGAGCTGGAGCGGCTGGGCTGGCCGCAGGAATTGCGGACCGCCATTCTAGGGCACGCCCAATACTCCGGCGTTCCCCGCGTCACCCACCTCGACAAGGCGCTCTTCGCCTGCGATGAGTTGGCCGGCTTCCTCACCGCCTGCGCCCTCGTCAAGCCAACCAAAGCCATCACCGACGTCGAAGTCAGCAGCGTGCGCAAGAAAATGAAAGACAAGGCCTTCGCTCGCGGCGTGAACCGCCAGGACGTGATCCAGGGCGCAGCCGAACTGGGCGTCGATCTCGACGCCCACATTGATTTTTGCTTGCAGGCAATGAAGAAGCGGGCCAGCGAACTGGGGCTCTAAAGACCGGCCTCGTCGCTGGGGCGGCGGTTGAAAGATCTGCAATTCCTTCGAACACGCGCATCGAAAATCCCTGACCTTCGAGCGGCCGGTAATGCTCCCTGAATTGGTCGCGACTCGGTACTATGCCAAATCCTCGCACCGGTTCCCCGGCTGGCCCTCCCCGGCGCCTGCCTGCTGAACTTGCCTGCTCAGCCGACGCTCGGCTCCAGGGCGGCCTCACCTCGGCAGTTCGTTGAATCCTCTCCCGCTCAGGATCATCGGAATGCACCTTTCCGCTCGCGCTGCTCGCGTCTTCGCCTGCTTCGCGCCCGCAACGTGAAAGATATACGACTTTCTTCGCCCCGGCGTGAGCGCTTCGAACGCCGCCTTCACGACCGCATCGCTCTTCAGAATGGCCTGCAACTCCTCGGGAACCGCGTACTCCGAGGGCTTCTTGAGCACGACCTTCTTGCCTGACTCCTCCAATGCGATCGCTTCGTAGAAGTAGTCGGTCAGGGTCGATTGCAGAGCCGAAATCTCCCTCAGCGAGGTGAACTTGATCCATCTTCCGGCCTGCGTATGCTCTCCGATCCTTTCAAGGATGTGCTTCGGGTCTTTGAGCAGCGCGCCCTTGAAGAACGAGAGCGCGCAAGACTCCTTGAGCGGGATCACGACTGCCACATTCCTCTTCTGAAATGTGAAGCAGGGCTTGCCCCACTTCAGTTCCTCAGTCAAATAGCAATCGAGCGCGATTTTGCGCAGCTTGTCCGCCTCCTTCTGCCACTTTTTCGCGTAGGGGACCTTCATCCTGTCAGCCTCGTTTGGCCAATCGTGATTGCACTCAATTCTGCCGGCGGATGCAGTCCCACCGCGAGGCGCATTGCTCCAATGTCTCCTGTGGAGGTACCCAAAACCACAATGGGCCATGCACGCCCTGAAAGCTACTTGAGCGGATTCTTCGACCTCAGCTCTGCCACAATCTCTGCTGCCGCTGCTCGCGCCTGGTCGGCCTGATCCGGAGGAAAACTGATGGCCCCCACCCGCGCGTGACCTCCTCCTCCGTAGCGCTCGCAGATCGAGGCCAGGTTCACCATCTTCTTCGGGTCAGCCTTGGTCCAGGGATTCGATCCCACCGACACTTTCGTCCGGAAACTCGACTTTGACAACCCGATCGAGTACGTCGCCTGCGGATGGAGATAGTACGGGATGAATTTGTTGTACCCTTCCAGTTGCTGATCGGTGATGTCGAAAAAGATGGTTCCATCTCGCTCTTCGCTGCGCCCGCGAATCAGCGCCGTCGCCTGCTCGTGCCGCTCCAGCAGCGGAGGCAGCAAGCTCGATACAAACGGCTGCGCCAGCACATCGGCCAGCGGCATCTCAGTCAAAAGCGGAATCAGCCGGGGAATGAACTCCGGATCCTGTGTCGATTCGATGATCAGAGTCAGCTTCATGGCCGGCGCTGCCATTTCCACCGCCGCCTGGGGGCTTTCGTAGAGAGCGCCATCCACAATGTTGGCCCAGTGAATCAGCTCTTCGACGGGCTTGGTGTTGAACCCGAATTTCGTTGAGCCGATATGCGCCAGGAAGCTGGTGCACGACGTGTACTCGGGATCGAAAAACTTGTGTGCCGCACATACCGGGTCGCGCTGGCAGGCTAAAAAGTGCTCGTGGTCCTGCGGAGTTAGAAACGCCGACAGATGGTGATCGAACCACCAGGTGATCCTCGGCGAGGCACTGTATTTGAAATCGACAATCGCGTTCTCGTCGCCGCTAAACTCGGCTTCGTCAAAAAGCGCGCCCGCCCGGTGTACCAGCCCGTGATAGGTATAGGTCGCGCCTTTGGCCACGCACTCACGATGAAATCGCGTAAAGAGTGACGCCGAGCAGGCTCCGTCGAAGCACTTGTCGTGATAGAAAACCCGAACCCGCACTATGCACAACTCCCTGGAGCCGAATTCGAAGAAAACGAAAGTCTAGCATCAAGGGCCGGGCTTAATGTGTCAAGGCAGGTATCACCTCACATTGTGACGTTGAACCACCAGAGAACTCAATCGCTTGCCGCAATTCCAGATTTGTTGGTTAGAATCGTCCTCACACTCGATTCGTATCCGTCGAAAGGATTCAAGATGGAGCCGGAAAATTATCCCAACGCGCCCGACGCGGTCGTGCCTCAACCTGAAGAGCCAATCGCTCTCCCACCGGAACCCGTTCCGCCCCCGGAAAAATCTCCCTTCGCAAAAGCTCTTCGCTGGACATTTCTCGGGCCCCAGGGCCTGCGGGCCGGCTGGTCAGTCGCGCTGTTCATTGGCTTGCTTGTTCTTTTCACCATTCCACTCGGAATGTTGATGTCAAAGTTGCATCTCGTAGGGAAACGGGGGGAATTCACGCCCTCTTCCGCTTTCTTCGGAGAGTTAACCGCCGTCATCGGTATGATCGCCGCGGGCGCCATCGTGGCCCTCATCGAGCGTCGTCGCATCCTGGATTACAATCTCACCGGCCCACGCCGCACTGTCCACTTTTTCAGCGGCCTGGGATTCGGCTTTCTTGCCCTTTCAGCCCTTGTCGGCTCCATGTATCTCGGCGGATGGCTGCATTTTGGTCAGATTGCGCTCAGCGGCACCGCCATTTTCAAGTACGCCGCGATCTGGGGTTGCGCGTTCCTGCTTGTCGGCTGTTTTGAAGAAGGCACGATGCGCTGTTTCCTGCTCTACACCTTCACACGCGGCCTCAACTTTTGGTGGGCCCTTGGGATCGTCGGCGCCATTTGCCTCGACCTTGTTCTACGGGCCAAAGGCAACGGCCCCTGGGGCGTCTACGTCATCGCTCTGCTGGGTCTCATCCCGTGCCTGCTGCTTGATCTCAAGAAGGCTCCGAGTGCGGGCTTCTGGCAGGCGGCATGGGTCACTTCCGCGCTCTTCGGGTTCGGACACACCGGCAACAACGGCGAAAACTGGATCGGCATCTTCGCTGCGGCATTCATCGGCTTCGTGTTCTGCGTCAGCGTGAAAGTCACCGGCTCGGCATGGTGGGCCATTGGCTGCCACATGGGATGGGATTGGGCTGAGACCTACTTCTACGGCACCGCCGATAGCGGTTTGGTCGCGCGGGGACACTACCTCACCACGATTACTTCAGGCAATCCGCTCTGGAGCGGTGGCTCCGACGGCCCCGAAGGCAGCCTGCTCGTCATCGGCATTTGCCTGCTGTTGCTCGCGGCACTTCTGGTCATTTACGGCCGTCGAGGCGCGGTCCAGCCGCCGATGCCCGCCGCCGAACACTTCGCCGGCTGACCGCATGCGTCCCTGATCAATCCGCATCGACCAGTGTCGCAGCGTTATCCTAAGAATTGACCGATGGCGGATCCCTACCTTCAACGTCAAGCCCACAAACCTGCTTCCGCGCGCCGCAAGCGCCGCTGGCCGCGGATTTTGCTTCTGTCCGTCAGCGGGCTCGCCCTCGCTCTCCTCCTCGCAGCAGGCGCTGGCGTGCTTTGGCTTCACTCGGTGGCCGAGGCGGCGCTGCCTCAGCTCGACGGCGATCTCCAGCTCACCGGACTTTCCGCTCCCGTCACCGTTCGCCGCGATGCGCATGGAGTGCCGCACATCGACGCCTCCACGCAAGCTGATCTCTTTGTCGCACAGGGCTACGTCACTGCGCAGGATCGCCTCTGGCAGATGGATGTCTATCGCCGCAACTCCGACGGTAACCTGGCTGAGATCCTTGGCCCATCGCTCGTGAAGCACGACATCGCCCAGCGCGTTCTCCAATTCCGAAGAACCGCGCAGCGAATCTACGCCAATCTCGACCCCGCCGAGCGCGCGCGGCTAGACGACTATGCGCGCGGCGTCAACCTCTACATCGCCGCCCATCAGGACAAACTGCCGCCGGAGTTCCAACTCCTTCACTATCGTTCTGAGCGCTGGACCGGAGTCGATTCAATTTCCGTCGGCATCATGATGGTCGACACCCTGGACACTCATTGGGATGTGAAACTCTCGCGCGACCGCATCGCGCTCGATCTGCACAATCCCAAGCTGGTGTCGGATCTTTACCCCGTCGGCTCCTGGCGGGATCATCCACCCACCGGCGAAGTCATCGACCTCAGCAAGCCTCAACCCCAGCCTCCTGCCGGCAGCGAGGAGGACGAAGACAGCGACAACGCCGTTGCCGCCGGAGCACCGGGCGAATCCGCTCTCCGCGCGGTGCTCGGATTGCCTGCTTGCACAGGCTGTGCGCCCGGTTCGAACAGCTGGGTTATCAGCGGCCAGCACACCGCCAGCGGAAAACCGCTGCTCTCAAACGACATGCACCTCGGGCTCACCGTGCCGAATATCTGGTATATCGCCGACCTAAGCGCGCCCGGATACCACGCCGCCGGCGTAACTCTTCCCGGCATGCCGTATGTGATTGCCGGTCACAACGAACATGTTGCCTGGGGATTCACCGCGCTCTATGGCGACGTGCAGGACCTTTACGTTGAGAGGCTCGATGGCGGAGGACACTATCAGGCTTCCGACGGCACATGGAAGCCACTCGCCGTCGACCGCGAAGTCATCCACGTGCGCGGTGGCAAAGATGTCGCGCTCAATGTGCAACTCACCAATCACGGACCGCTGCTGAATCCCATTCTGTCACGAGAAAACCGGCCCATCGCGCTCAAGTGGACCCTCTACGATACTTCGCTCAACGTCATTCCTCTGTATGCCATGAACACAGCCGGCAACTGGGCCCAATTCTCCGCTGCGCTTGCCCAGTGGTGCTGGCCGACTCAAAATGTCGTCTACTCCGACGATCAGGGCCACATCGCGTACCAGGCCGTCGGCCGCGTCCCGTTGCGTCCTGCGGGCCTTCAGCCGGTCCCGATCGCAGACCCCGCGCACGAGTGGCAGGGCTACATTCCATTCAGTGACATGCCCAACTCGGTTGATCCGCCTTCAGGATTTTTGGCCACCGCAAACTCCCGCGTCACCACGCCCAAATCGCCCTATCCGCTCACGCTCGAGTGGGCCGACCCCTATCGCGCCGAGCGTATCTACAAAGCGCTTCAGGGCCGCGAGATGTTGCGCCCGCAGGATATGCTCGCGGTTCAAACCGACATTTACAGCGAGGTCGACCAGGAACTGGCGCATCGCTTTGCCTATGCCATCGACCACGCATCCCATGCCGATGCCCGCCTGCGCGCCGCCGCCGACCTGATGCGAAGCTGGGACGGCCGCCTCACCACCGATTCCGCAGCCGCATCCATCGTCACCAGGACCAAGGAATCGCTGGGACACATGATCCTTGATCCGAAATTGGGAAAGGACGCCGGCGACTATCGCTGGTCCGAATCCAACTTTGCCGAGGAAGAGATCGTCATGGACGCCAAACCCGATTGGCTGCCACCTGGTTACAAGAATTGGGACGATCTCATCGCCGAAGCCGTCCGTCGCGGTATGAAGCAAGGCAAAGCGCCCGAAGACGTGAATCAATGGTCCTACGGCAGTTGGCATGTGGTCGATATCGAGCATCCTCTGGCAGCGTTTCTTCCTGCTATCGGACGCATCGCCGGCACAGGCCCCCAGCCGCTCAGCGGTGACACTGTCACCGTGAAGCAGGTGGGCCGCAGCTTCGGCCCGTCGCAGCGCTTCACCATGGACTGGAGCAATGTCGATGGTTCGACTGAAAACATCGTGCTGGGCGAGAGCGGCAACCCCTTGAGCCCATACTTCCGCGACCAGTGGGACGACTACTACAACGGCACCACCTTCGCGCTCCCATTTACTCCCGCGGCGGTTGCAGCCCAGACGCGCCACACGCTGCGACTGTTGCCATGAGCGACCCCTCGTCCAAACCACAGAAGTGGGCGTTCCAGGTCTCGTTCTTGAGATATGGGAACGCAAAGCGCTTCCTCGGCCCTGCCATCGTCCTCTTCGCTGCTCTCATCGCCACCGCTCCGCAATTCTTCCGCGGCAATTCCTGCGGCCATGACTTCGATTTTCACCTCGTCTCCTGGTTTGATTGCCTGCGCAGTTGGCGTGAAGGAATTTTCTACCCTCAATGGACGCCTAGTCCGAACTTTGGCGCGGGCGAACCGCGTTTTATCTTCTATCCGCCCTTCACATGGATGCTCGCCGCGGCGCTCGCCATCGTTCTGCAATGGAAGCTTGTGCCCATGGCCCTCACCTTCCTCATCCTCGGCGCCGGCGGGCTTGCAGCACGTGCACTCGCGCGCGAGGTTCTCTCCAACGGCCCAGCCACACTCGCTGGGTGCGCGGCCATCTTCTCCGGATACACGCTCTTTACCGCCTATGAACGTACGGCATTCGGCGAGCTCACCGGTTGCTTCTGGATTCCGCTTCTGCTGCTCTTCATCCTCCGCGACAAGAATCCGATGGCCTCCACGTGGCGCCGCGCCTTTGATGGCTCCGCCGCGCCGTTGGCCCTGGTTCTCGCCGGGGCATGGTTCTCCGACATCCCTCTCGGCATCATCGCCACCTATCTCCTTGCCGGCATGGCTCTGCTTTCGGCATTTCTCTGGCGCTCCTGGGCGCCCATCCTGCGGGCAGTCGCCGCGTGCGTTCTGGGGCTCGCGCTCACTTCCATCTACCTTGTGCCTGGCCTTGCCGACCAGTCGTGGATCGATGTTCATCAAGCCAACAACGTCGGCTATCGCATCCAGGACAGTTGGCTCTTTGCGCGCCACGCAGCCCAGGGGTTTGAACTCCACGACATTGAGCTCTTCAAGGTCTCTGTCATCGGCGTTACCATGATTGCCGTCGCCCTGGCGGGGCTGTTCATCAGCCGGCTTCGCCACACCGTTCCCGGCCCGTTCCGCTTCTGGTTTCCTCTGGCCCTTCTCGTGGTGGGCGTGCTTTTTGTTCAACTCCCCGTCTCGCTGCCCGTTTGGAATCTGCTGCCAAAGCTGCAGTTCCTTCAATTCCCGTGGCGATTGCTCGTTACTCTTGAAGCCCCCATGGGCATCTTTTTCGCCGCAGCTGTTTGGGCAGACAAGCGACGCTGGCTGGTGCTTTCCGGCTGCACTGCATTCTTCCTGGCAGCAACCTTTGTGGCCGGGTTCAGCTTCTTTCAGCAATGTGACGAAGACGACGCCGTTTGGGCCATGGTGGACACCTACTGGTCCGGCGCCGGGTTTGAAGGCGAAGATGAATACACCCCTCCCTACGCCGACAGCTCCCTGGTTTCGATGGATCTGCCTGCCGCCTGCCTCACCTCTTCCCCAACAACGCCGCTGGGTCAGGCCGCTCAGGGAGCCGATCTCGATTGGTCGCCCGATCAGCACAGTTGCGAAGCTACCTTTTCTGCCGCGCCCGATCCCGGCAAGGCCGCAATCGAGCACTTTCGAATCCGTGCCCTCATCCACAAGGCCGGGTACCTCATCCTGCGCCTTCGCAGTTGTCCAGCCTGGAAAATCACGCTCAATGGACGGGTGATGAACTCGTTGTCCGAGCGAGAAGACGGTCTCATCGTCGTTCCCGTTCCTCAGGGGCCCGTGAACCTTGACGTGGACTGGACCCGCAATTCAGCCACTATCGTCGGCCGCTGCCTCAGCGGTCTCGCGCTCCTGCTCATCACAGCCCTATGTTTGTTCGAACGAAAGTTCTTTCCACCTCGGTTAAAATGAGGTTGATGCCGACCGACGTAAAATCTCTGATCCATGAGGGCGCGGAACTGACCGATCGCGCTCTTGAGGATTTGCTGCCCAGGGTCGATATCGTACCCGCTTCCATCCATGGCGCCATGCGCCATTCCACGTTTGCCGGTGGAAAGCGGCTCCGCCCGGTGCTGGCCATGCAAGCGGCCGTCACCATCTCCGGACATCTGCCGCGGGGCATTGAGCGTCTCGGTGCGGCCATCGAGATGATCCATACCTACTCGCTTATTCACGACGATCTGCCCGCTCTCGACAACGACGACCTGCGCCGCGGCAAGCCAACCTGCCACAAGGCATTCGGCGAAGCCATCGCCATCCTTGCCGGCGATGCACTGCAGACCCGCGCCTTTCAAGTCCTCGCTGGCCTTGACTGTCCGCCGGCAGCCACCGTGCAGATCATCGGCCTCGTCGCCGGCGCCATCGGCACCGTTGACGGCATGATCGGCGGACAGGTGCTTGATCTCGAAAGCGAGCATCTCAAGCCGACGCCTGAGCTTGTCGAAGCCATCCACCGTGCCAAGACCGGCGCCCTGATTCGCGTCAGCGTTGTGACAGGCGGTGTCTATGCAGGCGCCACACCCGACGATGTCACCCGCCTTGACCAGTTTGGCCGCAAAGCCGGTCTCGCCTTCCAGATTGTTGACGACGTGCTCGATATGACCGTGGATTCAGAGCATCTTGGCAAGACGGCCGGGAAAGACCAGGCGACCGAAAAAGCCACATGGCCGGCGGTCTTTGGAATCGAACAAAGCCGCCGCGACGCCGCCAGCCTGATCGAGGAAGCGTTCGCAGCCCTCGAACCTTACGGCAGCCGTGCCGAAGGCCTCAAGTCCGTCGCCCGCTATCTCGTCGAGCGAAAGAACTGATTCCGTTCCGACCGGTTCGCAACAGTTCGCTGTTAGAAGCCAGCAGATAGAACCTGATTCAAGATGCTCTCCGAATCCGAAATTCTCAATGCGCTCCGCAACTGCTTCGATCCGGAAGTAAAGCTCAATATTGTCGATCTCGGCCTGGTCTACTCGATCGCCACCGGCCCCGATCCGGACTCTACCCTCGCCTGGCCTCGCCAATGGGTCAAGGTCACCATGACCCTGACCACCCCGCAATGCCCCGCAAGCGGCCTTATCCTCGAGCAGGTGCAGAACCGCCTTGCCGGAATTCCCGACATCGGCAAAGTCGAAGTGGATCTGGTCTGGGAACCGCAATGGACGCCACATCGCATCAGCGAAGCGGGCCGCCTGCAACTGGGAATCTAAACTCCTGCCGGAGTTGTCGCCCTTGAAACGGGTTCCGGCACTTGGTGCAGCTTTCTCCGCTTTAGGGAAATATCCTCCACAAGCTTCTCCATATCATCCAGAAGGTTCTGTACCTCGCAGACATAGTTGGGCAGTTCTCGCCACCATGTTTGCACCACTTCCTGCTGGTCGAGCAGCACTAAAGCAGTTCCTGCGACGGCGGTTGCCAGTCCAGCACGGCGTTGGCCCGTGAGGTACAGAACACCGCCCGCAATCAACGATCCGCACGCAGCGATTCGCACCCAATTCGCTGCGTCAGGCCGCGTCTGTGTCAATTCGGTCGAAGATTCCTTCCCATTTCCCGCAAACGGCGTAACCGGCATTGCCTTTTCCCTCCCTGGCGCACCTGCGACCCGTTCGAGGCCTCAAATGGCGCCCGATCCTCGTTACAAACGGCCGCGCTTCCCTCTGCTTTGCAGTTGGATGCCTCCCAGTCGGAATCAGTCCAGATCGAATTCGCGGAGCGGTTTCCCCTCGGGTGCATCCTTCGCCTTGCGCAGCGCTTCCGCGAATTTCTTCTCGAACAGGTCTTCCTTGTTCTTCTCGGCGTCAACGGACTGCCGAAAGATCGATTCCTTGCGCTCGTCGTGCTCGCGCATCGCTTTGGCTGCTGTCTCGAGGTCCTCGAACATCCGCTTCCTCGGCGCGGATGTGTGGCTCACCACCAAGCCGTTAGCTGCATCAATCCTCAGCATCGCGCCGCAATCCGGGCACGTAACTTCAAACATCGATTCCTTCTTCTTCGCCATAACACTCAGCATTGTAGGCGCTCGCCGCGCTGCTTGCACAGGCCCCGTTTCCTTCAAAAGGGCGTGCATCTGTCGGGTTCACTTTCCCCGCCCGGCGGCCGGATGCACGTGCAGAATGATCCGCCGGTACGACGTCAAGGGCGGCGCTCCGTTATCGGTCACCGTCAAAATGATATGCGCAACGCCGTCTCCCTTGCTTGGCGCCAGCCCCGGCAGCCATCCCGGCCGGCATACCGCTTCCGCCCTCACCGTCACCATGGGGGTGTCCGCACCGCTTAGCGTTACTGCGGACAGATTTCCGTCCGCCATCCCGGCCTCAGCATAGTGGAACCAATGAAATTCAATCTTCTGCCCGTCCGGATCGGAGCTTTGACCGGCATTCAGAGTCACTGTCTGGCCCACGGTCACGTCCATCTCGATCGGTCCCGTTCCGCCCTTGCCGTCCACCACCACAATGGGATTGTGATTCGCATGAGCGAAGTTGTTCACCGTCCACGCCATGCGCGCGGCAAAATCATTCTGGAAAGCGTCGCGCCAGCGCCATATCGTCGCCTGGTCCGACACTTGTTCCTTCCCGTCGACTCCCATCACTGCGTCCTGCGATGTCGTGCGCAGGAACTCGTCGCCACCCTGCGTCCAGATCGGATGCGTCTCCCCATAAGGCTGTCGATAGACATAGCGTCCACCCCACCCGCCCCAATCGGGTCGCCGGTACGCGTTCAGCCCATTATCAATCAGCCCCAGAAACGACGGAGTATCGCCCTCCATAATGAAGAGGTAGCGGGGGTAATCCTTGCCCAGTGGCCCTTGACTGCGGATGTTCTTGTCGAGCCACTCGTTGGATGCGGTTGTGAAATCCGCGCCTGCACCGTTGCGATAATAGCGGTCGCCGCTGATGCCGGTCCACGTGGCAAAGTAGTACTCTCCGCTCGTCGGCGTTGACGGCGACACAACATAAAAGAGGCCGGGAAACTTGCGCCTTATCCATGGCCCCGCATCGTCCTGGTCGCTGATGGAGTACACCCTCAGCTTCGCAACAAACCTCGCCACCTGCTCCGGTGTGCGAGTCGCCTGCACCTCCATCAGCGCCTGCGCCAGCGTATTCGCTCCTCCCCAGTCGCAGATCCAAAGCGGCCTTGCATCGTCTTTGTCCGCTGCGCGAACAATCGCCCGCGCGCCATCCGACATCTTGCCGAGTCCCGTCGCCGCCATGCCATACCCCGCCTGCCCGGGAAACACCCGGCTTGCCAGATCGGCAGCGGTCGGCCAGCCCTGCGCGTTCAGCACCAGGTTGGGTCGCACTTCTCCATACGCCTCGATCAGTTGCCGCATCGTTTCGGGATGCGTCGCCGTCTTTTGCCATGTCGACGTAGCTGCAATCAGTCCCTCAACATCCAGTTCATTCGAGTAGAGCAGCAACCGCACCAGCGACATTTGATCGTCGGGTTCGTTGCCAATATCGCTGATCACAATCACGCGCGGCTTGCCCGTGAAGTCATCCACATGCGTCGGTGGCAGCGCCTGCGCAAGGACTTCGGCTGCAGCGCACAAAGATAATCCCAGAAGGGCGAGCCTGAAGCAGGAAGTCATGTGTGCGTCTCCAATTGAATCGCAGATACTGCTGACCATTCTGCGCCGCGCATCGGCTCTTGCACCAGAGCCCGACGTTCGAGACGCTCAATGCAACGCCCTGCGATCCGGACAAACAAAATGGCTTGATCTTCGCTGCGTTGCGAAACAATGACCAATATGCTCTCTGCGATCACACGACAACTATTCCCAAATCCCCGTGTTTTAGATAGCGTTGAAGTTGCCGTGACATCCCTCCGGCCACGCACCACGTTGAAGTACGCACCGAAATGAGATTTCTTCGCCCAGCGGTCGCCTGCACGTTCCTGACCTTTTCCTGTGCCGGCCTGTGTTCTGACAACCTTCCCGTTCCGCTTCCCTCGGCGGAGGCCGTCATGGCGCGCGTCGCAACCAACCAGGACCGAGCCGAAGCCGAACGCGCTCACTACGTCTACGTGCAGCACGCAAAGACTGTCTCGCGCCGCGGCGAAACCATCATGTGCGAGGAGTTGACGGACTATCGGTTTACGCCTTCAAATGACGGATCCCGCGAGGATCTGCTCAAGGTCGACGGCCGCATGCTTAAAAACCACAAGTATGTCACCTATACAAAGCTCCTCCCTCACGTCGAAGATAAGCCGAAAGACGCAGACAAAGACAAGAGCACAGCGGCCCCAGAGAAAGAAGACAGGAAAGACAAGGCAAAGGACAAGGACCCCGCCTTTGACCCGAACAGCGACGAAACCCTCGATCGCGATCTTGTCGAGAACATGCGCTCGAGCCTGATCCACGACAAGTCAAAGGACGGCATCGCTGCGCACCTGTTCCCGCTCACCTCAAAGGACCAGGCCGAATACGCGTTCCGCATGCGCGGTCGCGAGCGCCTCAACGGACACGATGTGTTTCACATTTCGTTTCGCCCCAAAGACAGGAAAGACTTTGGCTGGAGCGGCGATGCTTATATCGACACTACCGCGTTCGAGCCTGTCCTCGTCACCACCGGCATGGCGCGCAAAATTCCGTTCGCCGTCCGTACCTTTCTCGGAACGAACCTGCCCGGACTAGGATTCACGATCACCTACGCACCGCAGCCGGGCGGCGTGTGGTTCCCCGTGAGTTTCTCCACTGAATTCAAGATCCATGTGCTCTTCTTTTTTCACCGCGATTTCATTATCGATGCTCAAAACCGCGACTTCGAGGAGACGCACGTGACCTCGCGGATCGTCGGCGATGCGACACCGGCAGATCCAGACCAACCGTAGGGTGATGAAAGAATGCGCCCGGGACAATGTCTGCACTCAGCCGGCTCAAATCAAAAGGCCCTGCTCACTCGAACAGGGCCTTTCTTTCCACCTGGAACCCGCTGCTACTTTTTCTGCGCCGACGCAATCTTCGCTTCAGCTTCGGCAATCACGCGTAATGCCTCGTCATACGCATCCTCGCTGTCGCCGGCCTCTTTCCATTCCTTGAGCCCGCGATCCAACTGCTGTTCAGCCCGCGGCACATCGATCTCTTCAGGCTTGAGAGCATCGTTGGCCAGGATCGTTACTCGATCCGGCAGCACCTCGACAAATCCCCAGCTCACGTTGTAGATTTGCCCGTCGCCCGGCCCACCATGCAGCACTACATCGCCCGCGCCCAGTTCTGCCACCAGGGGAGCATGACCATAGAGTGGTTCCAGGTACCCGCTCTTCGACGGCAGGTCAACAGAATCTGCTTCCACCTCGAAGAGCACGCGCTCCGGCGTCACCAGCCTCACCCGAATTTGATTTGCTGCCACGTCTGCCATAAATTCCTTCAAGCTGCTAGCTGCCAGCCTGAAACGAGGAGCTGGAAGCTAGTAGCTGTTCTTACGCCGTTGTCTTCAGCTTTTCGGCGGTCTCCAGCACTTCCTCGATCGCACCCTTCATGTAGAAGGCCTGCTCCGGCACGTCGTCATACTTGCCGTCGATAATCCCCTTGAAGCTGCGCACCGTGTCCGCAATCTTCACATAGGTTCCCGGTATTCCGGTGAATTGCTCTGCCACGTGGAACGGCTGCGACAGGAACTTCTGCACCTTGCGCGCCCGCGCCACGGTCAATTTGTCGTCTTCTGACAACTCGTCGATACCCAGAATCGCGATAATGTCCTGCAGGTCCTTGTAGCGCTGCAGAATTCGCTTCACGCCCTGCGCCACGTCATAATGCTCGTCACCCACCACGCGTGCCGTTAGAATGCGCGACGTCGACGAGAGCGGATCGACCGCCGGATAAATGCCCAGTTCCGACAAGGGCCGGCTCAAAACCGTCGTCGCATCGAGATGCGCGAAGGTCGTTGCCGGCGCCGGATCGGTCAAGTCGTCAGCGGGCACGTAAACTGCCTGCACGCTTGTTACCGAGCCTTTGCTGGTTGAAGTAATCCGCTCCTGCAGTTCGCCCATCTCCGTCGCCAGGTTCGGCTGGTATCCCACGGCCGACGGCATGCGTCCAAGCAGCGTTGAAACCTCAGAACCCGCCTGCGTGAACCGGAAAATGTTGTCGATGAAGAGCAGAGTGTCCGAGCCCTCCACGTCGCGGAAGTACTCCGCCACGGTCAGCCCCGTCAGCGCCACTCGAAGGCGCGCTCCGGGGGGCTCCGTCATCTGGCCGTAAACCAGCGCGCACTTCGACTCTTCCCACTTGCCCGGCTTGATCACGCCCGACTCGGTCATTTCGAGCCACAGGTCGTTGCCCTCGCGTGTGCGTTCGCCCACGCCTGCGAATACCGAATAGCCGCCATGCTTGGTCGCTACGTTGTTGATCAGTTCCTGGATCACGACCGTTTTGCCCACACCCGCGCCGCCGAACAGGCCGATCTTGCCGCCCTTCAAAAACGGCTGAATGAGGTCGATGACCTTAATGCCGGTCTCAAACATCTCTTCGTGCGTCGATTGTTCATCGAACAGCGGCGCGGGACGGTGAATCGGGTTGCGCGTCTTTTCGCCGATCGGGCCCAGTTCGTCCACCGGCTCGCCGATCACGTTGATCACGCGGCCCAGCGTCTGCTTGCCCACCGGCACGCGAATCGGCCCGCCCAGATCGATGGCCTTCATCCCGCGCACCATGCCGTCGGTGGCTTCCATCGCCACCGTGCGCACCCGCCCTTCGCCCAGGTGCTGCTGCACCTCAAGCACCACGCTGATGGGCGTGGGAACGGTAAACCCGTCGCTCGTCACGCGCAGCGCCTGGTAAATGGGCGGCATCGTTGCCTCTTCAAACTGCACGTCCACCGCGGGACCGGAAACCTGAATTACTTTGCCGATATTTTCTGCCATTGCTCTGCCTTTTCAATTCAAACTTGGGGTGCCCCATCCAAGCCGCGTCTCGTGCGGTTTGGGTGGGATCGGAACCTACACCGCTGCCGCTCCCGAAACAATTTCGATGATTTCCTTCGTGATCGCCGCCTGCCGCACGCGGTTCATCTGCAGCGTGTACGAGTCGATCATGTCCGATGCGTTGTTGGTTGCCGAATCCATGGCCGTCATGCGCGCTGCCTGCTCCGCCGCCACCGACTCCGCCATGGCATGAAACAGCATCGCGAAAACATACTGCGGAATCAGCCCCGCGAATAATTCCTCGGCCGGCTGCTCGTAGATGTAGTCCACCTCGGCGGTGCCAAATTTCTTCGCTTCTTCATCGGCCTCCTGCGTGTCCGCCGGCTCAAGCGGGATGCCCGCGCTCAAAGCGGCTTCCGCAGCCCGTTCGCGCTCTTCCACGCTCGGCTCAACGGCGCCCGCGATCCGCGTCCCGCCGATTTTGATCAGCGGCAGGAGCTGTTCCACCACCAGCCGCTGCGAGATGACCGACTTGAATTCGTTGTAGACGATGTACGCCGAGTCAATCTCCTCATGCACATAACGCGCGATGATACTCTTGGCCAGCCCGAGGACGCGCCCCGGTTCAAGCTTCTCCAGCAACCCGGGATGGTCTCCCGTCATCTCCACCGGCGCTCGTCGCGGCGAACGTTCGCGCAACTGATGCTCGTGTCCGTCGCCGTCATTGCTCTCGTTGTACTGAGCGGCTGGGTAGTGGCGGCGCAACTGATCGCGGCCCTTGCGGCCTACTGCTTCAATGTCGATCTGCTTGTCGGTGTTCGCGCCGATGAACTGGTAGGCCGTCTTGAGAATGTTGGCGTTGAAGGCACCCGCAAATCCTTTATCGCCGCTGATCACCACCAGCAGAACGCGTTTCTCCGGCCGCGTCACAAACAGCGGATGCCGCAGATTGCCGGTCACCGGATCGAAGATTTCAATACGCCGGGTCAGCGACTCCAGTACGCTCGTGATCATCTTGGCATAGGGCCGCGCAGCCAGCGCACGCTCCTGGGCACGCCGCAGCTTGGCCGCGGCCACCATCTTCATGGCCTTGGTGATCTGGCGGGTGTTTTTCACACTGCGAATGCGCCGCCGTAAGTCGAGAACGTTTGCCATTCTTTTAAGCTCTCAGCCGTCAGGCTGTTCTTTTCCTGTTTCCTCGAGTTCCGGCCGGTGCCGAGGACTCGTATTGCCATGCTGAAAGCTGAAAGCGGAGGGCTGACAGCTCTCTGATTCGTTACGCTGTCACCGCTTCGGTCTTCTCCGTCACAAATCCCGCTTTGTACTCCTTGAGCGCCGCGTGCAGGCGGTTGCGCAGATCGTCATCAAGGGATTTTTTCTTGGTCAGGTCATCCATCAGCGTCGATTGGGCCGCTTCAAAGTACTTGTAGAGGCCACTCTCAAATGCGCGAATGTCGGCAACCTGCAGATCGTCGAGATAGCCCTGCGTGCCTGCGAACAGCACAACCACCTGCTGCTGCCACGTCAGCGGGTGAAACTGCGGCTGCTTCAGCAATTCCGTCAACCTCTGGCCGCGGTTGAGCTGTTTCTGCGTCAGCGGATCAAGGTCAGAACCGAACTGCGCAAACGCTGCCAGCTCGCGGTACTGAGCCAGATCCAGCTTGAGTGTCGAACCAACCTGCTTCACTGCCTTGATCGCCGCCGAGAATCCTACGCGTGACACCGAAAGCCCCACATTCACTGCAGGCCGCACGCCGGAGTTGAACAAGTCGGTCTCCAAAAAGATCTGTCCGTCGGTAATCGAAATCACGTTCGTCGGAATGTATGCCGAAACATCGCCTGCCTGCGTCTCAATCACCGGCAGCGCCGTCAGCGAACCACCGCCACGCTCGTTGCTCAGTTTGGCCGAGCGCTCGAGCAGCCGCGAGTGAAGATAGAACACGTCTCCGGGGTACGCTTCACGGCCCGGCGGACGCCGCAGCAGCAGCGAGATCTCGCGATAGGCCATCGCGTGCTTCGAAAGATCGTCGTAAATCACCAGCGCATGCCGTCCCGAATCGCGGAAATACTCGCCCATGGCGCATGCCGCATACGGCGCCAGGTAGAGCATCGGCGCCGGCTCTGAAGCTGAGGCGGCCACCACGATGGTGTGTCCCATCGCGCCCGCTTCAGTCAGCGTCTGCACCACCTGCGCAATCGACGAGCGCTTCTGTCCGATGGCGCAGTAGATGCAGATCAAGTCGTTCTTCGCGTTGTTGATGATTGTGTCCAGGGTGACTGCGGTCTTGCCTGTCTGGCGGTCGCCGATAATCAGTTCGCGCTGGCCGCGGCCAATCGGAATCATGGCGTCAATTGCCTTCAGCCCCGTCGCCATCGGCTCGCGCACCGGCTGCCGGTCAATGATGCCGGGGGCAAGCCGCTCCACCGGCAACGTGTCCCTGGTCGCAATCGGACCCTTGTCGTCAATTGGGGCGCCAAGCGAATTCACGACGCGCCCGATCATGGCGTCGCCCACCGGCACGCTCAGAATCTTCCCGGTGCGCTTTACCTCGTCACCCTCGCTCAACTCGGTGTAGTCGCCCAGGATGACTGCACCCACCTGGTCTTCTTCCAGGCTCAGGGCCAGCCCGGCGATGTCGTGCGGAAAACTGAGCAATTCTCCGGCCATCACCTTGTCGAGCCCATGCAGGCGGGCAATGCCATCGCCGAGCGATGTGATCGTCCCGACCTCGTCTACCTGGACCTTCGCGTCATAGTTTGCAATCTGCTCGCGAAGAAGCTGCGTAATCTCGTCTGCCTTGATCTGCGCCATCTACGTTCCTTCAGTGGACAGTGAGCCGCGGCGATTGATCAGCAATCCGCTGTCTTGTGCGGAATGCTGAGGAACGACCTCTGAGCTCCTGCCTCCCTTTCAAATGCTGGGTCCGTAACTCCTGTGACCCGTCAATGCTGCCGTTATCCGGCAACCAGCGTCTCTTTCAGTCGATCCAGCCGTCCGCGCACTGATCCGTCGTACACCGTCGAGCCGATCCGTACTACGGTCCCGCCAAGAATCGACTGATCCAGCTTGAACGTCGCCTCAACTCGAGC
Source organism: Occallatibacter sp. (assembly GCA_035524195.1). Taxonomy (GTDB): domain Bacteria; phylum Acidobacteriota; class Terriglobia; order Terriglobales; family Acidobacteriaceae; genus Telmatobacter. The sequence goes on along the minus strand of DATKPJ010000040.1, from coordinate 47,645 downwards.
GCCCGCCAGTCTGCCTACGCTCTCCAGCAACTCACGGCGCTCTTCGCCGCTCAATTCACGTGCTGTCACAATCTCCGCCTGCCGGATGCCCATCTGCTCCTGCAACAAAGTGCGATACTCCGCGGCCACTTCATGCACATGCGAAATGCGGTCATTGGCGATGAGAACGGCCAGCAGGTTGCGCAGTTCCTTCTGCAACCCCATCCTGGCGTTCAGCTTGTCCAGAATCTCCACCTTTTGCTTCGCCGGCACCGCCGGATTCGCGAAAAACGTGCGTAGCTCCGTGCTCCCGTCCCAGGTGGCGAGAAAATCGTTCAACTGTCGATCAATCGCGGCCGTATCCAGTTTCGCTGACGTGACCACGTCGAGAAATGCACGCGCGTAGCGGGAGGCAAATGCAGCCATCTAGTTCTTCCCTCCCTTGGCCGTTTCTTTCATGAATTCGCCAATCAGTGCCCGGTCGGTCTCCGGAGTCAGCACCAGCTGCCGGGCAGCCTGGTCAATGGCGAGATCTGCAGCGAAGTTCTTCAGTCCGCGCTTGGCGTGCGCCGCCGCTGCGGCAATCTCCTGCTCCGCAGCAGCCACAATCCGGCCGCTTTCTTCTTCGATCGTCGCCTTGATTCGCGCCTCGTCGTTCTTTCCTTCTTCTTCCACGTGCGCACGAATCTCCGCAATCTCATTGCCCAGTTTGGCGAGCTTTTCCTCCACCGCGCTCATACGGGCGTGCGCTTCCTCAGTCATTTTCCGCGCCGAATCCAAACTGTGTTTCAGCGTTTGAGCGCGCTTGCGAAGAACCTTGGGAAACAGCTTGATCAGAGGAATGCCGATCGCGAGCGCGATGATGACAAAGTTGAGGATTTCAAAAAGCCGCGCCGTGGATTCCACGTCCAGATGGAGCATCTTTGCCAGCGAGCGCACGATCGGCGCATGCCGGTAGACGTTCATCTCATCGTGTTCGGCCGTGTTGGTGCTCTCGGCGCCCGTGCCGGATTGGGCCTGAGTGGCCGCCGGACTCCCCGTTGCTTTGCTCGAAGGAGCCGAGGTCTGGCCCAGAACTGAAACCGAACCGGCCAAAAACGCGATCGCCACCAGCGCAATCAAAAACGTCGAAGCGATTTGGCCCGAAAAGCGCACCTGCAACCTGAAATGCCTCACCGGGTACCCCCGGTTGCCGCGGGCAGCACCGCCCGGACCACCTGATTGGCCAGCTCCGCAACAGAAACCTGAATCGCCTGTTTCGCCCGGCTCGCTTCCGACTCCAGTTCGGCCTTTGCCTGGCCAACGCGCGCGTTGGCTGTTTTCCGCGCAGAATCCAACGCTGCGTCGCGTTCCATGGACCACTGCCGGATGCGCTCCTCGCGGGCTTTGTAAATCTCCGCGCGCGCCTGCCGAAGTTTCTCGGCATATTCGGCAGCACGAGCTTCTGCCTGAGCTATCGCCCTGTTCGCTTCCTCGACCGCGCCGTCAGTCCGTGCACGACGCTCATTCAGCGTCGCAGTCAGTGGCTTTTGCACCAGAAACTGGTACGCCACAACCAGCACGAGAAAGAGCAGAGCGGTAGGGATCGAGCCGATGAGTAAGGCTCCAAGTTGTTGTACAACTTCTTGCATTCTGGTACCGGATCTTCAGGTGGTGAGTGTATTGACGATCTTTGGTGGAACACCCTTTTGTATCAGGGCGCAACCTGCAAGTCAACGCGATTGAGGCCCTTTCGGCGGCCTCCTGTGACTGCGATCACGATACGGAATTTTTCCCCAAAAAACGCTTGCTTTCCCGCATAACAAGCCTAGACTAAAGATACCACCTAGACCCGGTTCAGGGTCCGGCGGGCAGCCGATTCCGGGAACTCATTCCACTCCCGGAACCGGTTGTCCGCCTCTTACTTTTTGGGACATTTTGTTCTGCTCAACTTCGCTCTCAACCAAAAGCACTCCGCCGTCCTTTTGTCGGTTCGAGTCTCGTCTCCTCGGTCGAATTTCCTTCCCACCCTGTACTTCCTCCCGCAAACTCCCGTCTATCTCCCTGAACGCCATTCCCGGAGCGTACGTCCTCCGGGAAAATCTCGGGACCCGGTTCGCTGCAATTCCGATAGGGGCCGATTCCCGCACCGATCCCGGAGGATCAAAGTTCGATGAAAACCCGAATTCTCACCCTCGCACTCGGCGGCCTGCTCACGCTTGGCCTCGCCGCTTCCGCAGTCGCCCAGGATAACGCGCCCCCGCCACAGGATCAGGGCCAACCCGGCCGTGGACCCATGCGCATGGACCCCAGCCGGCAGCTTGGGCGCATGACCCGCGAACTCGACCTCACCGCCGACCAGCAAAGCCAGATCAAGCCCATCCTCGAAGATCGTCAGCAAAAGATGGAGGCGATCTTCCAGGATCAGTCACTCTCCCGCGAAGATCGCCGCGCAAAGATGCAGTCGCTCCGGCAGGATTCGAAGAGCAAAATCGAAGCGGTCCTCAACGACCAGCAGAAACAAAAATATGAAGCAATGCAGGAGCGCAGAGGCCGTCGCGGCGGCATGGGCGGTCCCGGTGGGCCTCCACCCGACAGCTCGTCACCTCAACCGCAACTGTAGTCAGGTGCGCCCGGCAATCAGCAAAATACCCGGCCTCACGAATAGCCGAAACAACCGGCGTTCGTGAGGCCCTTTCACGTGATGGCTTATTTCTCCTCGCCAATTTGCCGACAAATCCGAAGATTCCGCTAGTCTTGAATTATGGGGAAAAGGGCACAGAAAGCGGAGAGCTCTCCGAGCCGGCTTTTCTCTTTCACCCTGTTGTATTGTGACGCCAGGAATACTGCCGTTCATCCGTAATTCCTTTATAAAGAGGAATCTGCGTCTAAGTTCTTTCCGGAGAGGAATTTAACACACAGCTGCGTCTGTAAACATATTGGAATGAGGAATTTAGGCAAAGACCCTGGGTGGGGGGTATCAAGGTCGTCCTCGGCGGGCAAAGGTCTGGCTGCGGCGCACGCTCACCGGCGCCAAGGGCGTGAGCGCTCCTGAAGACCTCGCGCCCGGTCCATGACTCTCCTCCAGGCCGATATCCTGTACTCACCGCAAGGAGACCCATGAATTCACCGCAGGGCAGCGCAGACCGCACCATTACAACTCTCTCGAGCCGCGAGGTGTACCGCAACCACTGGCTGCGGCTGCGCGAGGACGAAATCCTTCGCTCGAACGGCGATAAGGGCTTCTACAGTGTGGTCGACAAGGACGACTGCGCCATCATTCTCCCCATTGAAGACGGAAAGGTCTGGATGGTGGAGCAGTTCCGGTACACCATCCAGCAACGTGCCATCGAACTGCCCCAGGGTGGATGGGAAATGGAGATCGAGAATCCCGAGGAACTGGCGCGCGGCGAGTTGAAGGAAGAAACCGGCCTGCTGGCCGAGCGAATGACCTATCTCGGCTTTCTCTGGATTGCATACGGCTTCAGCCGACAAAAGCAGCACGTCTTTGTTGCCGGCGGATTGAAAATGTCCGAACCGGACCGGGATGCCGAAGAACACGACCTCACCGTTCGCTGCGTCCCGGTGGAGGAGTTCGAGCGGATGATGCTCGATGGAGTGATCCGCGACGCTTCGACGCTGGCGGCGTGGGGCCTTTATCTGATGTGGAAGGCGAAAAACGCGACGCCGAATCCCTAGCCTCTGCCGCGCCAACGATCACCTCAGAGGTACCGATTACTGTGGCGGAGTGTGGCCGATAAACTTGTCGACCCACTGGATGAAATATTTCATATTGGGCGCATCGGTGTGGCCTCCGTCGTCCTGCCGCCATGCCAGTTGTCCGTCCATTAAACCATCGTTCACCGCCGGCATCTTGGCCGTGTGATAGTCGCCCTCGACGTCCAGGCCCTTTGCTCCGAGCAATCTGAAGACGCGGCCGGCATCGACGGTCGCCATAAAGCTGCCCTCGTGGTCGAGCCATTTGGCGTCGCCTTTCTCGGGGATTCCGTAGCTGATGAAGGTGAGCCGGGGTGCGCAGAGCGCGATCAGTTCGTTCGAATCAACGGGAATGTCACCCGGATTCATGCTGCCGAAGGTGGCTTCCGAAGCGCCGTACTTCATGAAATTGCCGGCCATCCAGTAGTATTCGCCTCCCGTCAGGCTCTCAACGGCCTCGCCGAAGTTGCGCCGTAGCAGGGTGGCGCCGCCTTTGCCTGACGATCCAACGAGCACCATGGCGAATCGCGGGTCGAAGGCCATCGTGATCAGGGCAGCTTTGCCATAACGCGACACACCTTCAACGCCCACGCGCTTGGCGTCAACAGCACGATCGGTTTCAAGATAGTCGAGCCCGCGACTTGCCCCCCAGGCCCACGCGCGCAGTGCGCCCCAGTCCTCGGGCTTGCGAGGCTGGCCATGATTGACAAGCCCGATGATGCCGCGCGTGATCCCGGCGCCGTTGTCCGCCTGTACGCTGGCGGGATCAAAGAGAACGAATCCCCAGCCGGCCGCTACCAGTTGCCATGTATTGGGCAGACCGCCGTCCGCATTCAACTGCGGGAACTGGAAAGGCGTCGCCCTGGCGACCTCCCATGCCGGATGCTGCGCAAAGACTTCGGCGAGCGAAGCGTCCTGCTGGATGAGAACGGCCTTCAGTGCCTTGTTGATGCGCTCGAATTCCTCAGGCGACGGCTCGTGCGGAGCCGGAAACCCAGCGCGACTGAACATCATGAGCACGGGAACGGGCGTCTTCGCATTTGCCGGCGTCACCAGCGTCATGTGGATCCTGACGGCGATCGCAGGGCAACTCGAGTTGTCGACTTCGCCGATCAGATCTTTGGCAATCACGGGAGTGAAACCGATCATCTCGTGATCGACAGCGGTCACGGTCCATTTCACCTTGGGAACCTGCTGCGGCACGCGCCCATACACATACTTGTCGAACATTTCGACAATCTCGGGGCGGCGCTTGTCCCACCACATCTGCGGAGAGGTCACCTTTTGGCCGTCATTCAGCTTGAGCGGATCGGGAATATCCGGATAAGGATTGGCCCGGGATTCGTCGTAGTTCGCGTGATTCGGCGCGTTCTCGTCTCCGCTCGGGCCAGGCCTCAATGCCTTGATGCCAAGCTGCTCCATCATGTTCTGGTGATCCTGCTCGGCGGTAAAGTCAACCGGGGAGCAAGCGGCCGAAGAGGCCGCCTGCGCCAATGCCAGCAAGGTGCCGGCCGCAACAATCGAGAAAGCAAAAACGGATCTGAGCAGAGAAGACACACCGGCCTCCGGGAGTGATATTCTTGCTGCGCTTTTGAACAAAGCGATTTACTTCGGTCGTCCATACTAAGCGCCAGACATGAGACAAGCACAGAGAATTTTTCTGATCGCGATCTTTGCGATCCTGAATGTCGCGTCCGGATTCGGACAGGCAAATGGGCAAGCGCTGGTCTGGGTAGCCTCCTGGGCTGCGTCGCAGCAGATTCCTGAGCCGCAAAATGCGCTGCCACCGGATGAACTGCGCGACGCGACGTTGCGGCAAATCTTCCATCTCTCGGTGGGAGGATCGGTGTTGCGCGTCCATGTGTCGAACGCGTTCGGGACCGACAGCCTGCACTTCACTTCAGTCCACATTGCAAGGCCCGTGTCGACCACTTCTTCAAGCATTGTTGCCGGGACTGACAGGGCACTTAGATTTGCAGGCGAAGAAAGTGTGACGGTGCCGCCGGGAGCCGAATTTGTATCAGACCCCATTGCCTATCCGGTATCGGCTCTTTCTGACCTCGCTGTCACCTTTCATCTCGACCGGCCTCCAGCACAGGAAACCGGTCATCCCGGGTCGCGTGCGACGTCGTATGTTGTTCACGGCGACTTCGTCGGTGCGCCGAACCTGAATGATCCCCAGAAGGTCGATCACTGGTACCAGGTGGCGGAGATCGATGTGCAGGCCTCCGCCGGAGCGGGAGCCATTGTCGCTCTTGGCGATTCCACCACGGATGGACATGGTGCGACGACGAACGGCAATGACCGCTGGACCGATGTGCTGGCGGCGAAGCTGCAGGCCTCAGCAAACACGCGGGAGATCGGCGTGGCCAACGAGGGAATTGGCGGAAACCATCTCTTGACGGACGGCCTCGGACCGAACGCGTTGGCGCGCTTTGACCGGGATGTGCTGGCCCCTGCAAATGTTCGCTGGTTGATCGTGTTTGAAGGAGTGAACGACCTGGGCGGCCTGGCTCGCAATGGGGAAGTCCCGCCCGCCGAACATGCGGCCCTCGTAGAGCGTGTTCTGGCTGCGTACCAGCAAATCATTCTGCGGGCGCATGCGCATGGAATCCGGGTCTATGGAGCGACGATAACGCCCTATGCAGACTCGAATTACTACCATCCGGGACCGTTGAGTGAGGCGGACCGGCAAGCCGTGAATCATTGGATTCGGGCGTCCGGCCACTTTGATGCAGTGATCGATTTCGATGCGGTCGTCCGCGATCCGCATGATCCCGACAAGCTGCTTCCCGCGTTCGACTGCGGAGATCACCTGCACCCGTCGCCCGCAGGATATCGAGCCATGGGCGACGCGATTCCGTTGAGCTTGTTTGAGCAATAGGCGGTGTCAGAAACGAATCAACGGACGGCATGGACATGTTTGTCCACCGTCAATGCGGAGAGTGTCGGTCCTGGGTGGGCAAATCAGCCGCGTGCTACGGCCTTTCATCGACAGCAATCCAATGTGTCGGGTATTCAGGTCCGATGTATTCCGCCCGCGGACGAATAAGCCGGTTGTCATCGAGCTGTTCGATGACGTGAGCGGCCCAGCCGGCGATGCGGCTGATCGCGAAGATCGGTGTATAGAGGTCGATGTCGATGCCCAGCGTCGCATACGTTGAGGCGGAGTAGAAGTCGACGTTGGCGTTCAGTTTTTTCTCCGACTTGATGTAGAGCTCGATGGCCCGTGACATCTGGAACCACTTGGGCTGTCCGGCGTCGTTGCCGAGCTGCTCGCTCATGCGCCGCAGGTGGGTCGCGCGGGGATCCTCGGTTTTGTACACGCGATGACCAAAGCCGGAGATCTTCTGCTTGGCGGCGAGCATGCCCTTGACGTACTCGGTGGGATCATCGCCCGCTTTGTCGATGGCATACAGCATGCGCATGACACCTTCATTCGCTCCGCCGTGCAGCGGTCCCTTGAGAGCGCCAATGGCCCCGGTAATGGCGGAGTGAATGTCGGAGAGCGTGGCAGCAATCACGCGGGCGGCAAAGGTGGAAGCGTTCAACTCGTGGTCGGCGTGAAGAATGAGGGCAATATCGAGGGTGCGGGTGGCGGTTTCGGAGGGCTTGACGCCATTCAGCATCCATAGAAAATTGCCGGCGTGATTCAGGGAGCGATCGGGAGGAACAATTTCCTTTCCTTTGCGGATGCGATCGTAGACGGCTACGATCATGGCGATCTGGGCGGTGAGGTTATAGGCCTTGCGTACATTCGCGTCGTGGGAGTTGTCTTTCTCGTCGGCGTCGTAAAAGCTCAGCGCCGACACCGCAGTTCGCAGGACTTCCATCGGTGTCGCTGTCGAGGGAAAGCTGCGAAGCAGGTCGATGACACGCTGATCCAAAGCGCGGGCAAGAGCGAGCTGCGATTGAAACTCGCGGAGATCGAAGCGGTTGGGGAGATGTCCATTCCAAAGCAGGTACGTGGTCTCTTCGAAGGTGGAGTTTTCAGCCAGTTCGTGGATATCGATTCCCCGATAGGCCAGAACCCCGGCTTCTCCGTCTATCCAGCAAATGCCGGAGTTCGCCGCGACAATTCCTTCCAGACCCTTTCCTGCGACTGCAGTGGACATAAGTTTCGGTACTCCCTCTTGCGTACGCTTTCCCTTGGTTTTCCCACTGTTGGCGCCGGAAAAACACTCCGCCGCCGCAAAATGCAGCAAAGTTCTTTATAGCGCAGCGATTCAAGGGTTGTCACGGAGCGGAGTGAAACGAAGGTGGGAACCGGCATGATCGGTTACCCCGGTGGCGCAGGCTGGGTAAGGATTTCCGCGGCGGGCAGGGATTTTCTACTATAGTTTGTAGAGTCCCGGAAGATCGAGAAGGCGCGGCGCTGAATTCAATTGCTCAAAATGCCGTTGAGGGTGGGATGAGATTTCTGGAAACAAGCCGCATCGCAGCAGTGGAGCGAGCGGAAATGCGGTTCATCCCGAGCGTTTGACCCGGGACGGGCCGCAGGAAAGAGGGATTTGCATGAGTGAGACGGAAGAAGCGGAGCAAGGGAAAGGTACAGCCATGAGCGAACTTGACGAAGCACCGAGGAGTTATTCCGGTGCATTGCTGGCGGTCATCGCGATCACGTTTTTGGGCGTCATCGCCGGCCTGATCTGGTCCTATACGCTAAGCGGCCGTCTGGCGCGGCAGGAAGCGGCAGTGCAGGATGCAAACCAGCAGAATCTGAAGCTGGCCGCTGACCTCCGCGAAACGAATGCGCGGTTGACAGTGGCAACCGATGAGCTGGGGCACTCTCTTGGCCTGACGCAGAAACAACTGGATGCCCGCGCACAGGAGATTATTCAGCGCGAACAGGCTGACAGTCGGCGGCTTGAGACAGAGCAGAAACAGACCGCTAACCAGGTTTCGGCGGTTTCGACTGACGTATCCAACGTGAAGACCGATGTTGGCGGCGTAAAGACGGATCTGGGAAAGACAAAGAGTGATCTGGCTGGGGCAATCGCACAGCTGACTTCGATGAAGGGTGACCTGAGCGACCACTCAAGCCTGATTGCCCGCAATGCCAGCGAACTCGAGGTTCTGAAACACAAGGGTGACCGCAATTACTATGAGTTCACCTTGCACAAGGGCGAACGGAAGCCGGTGGGAACGGTGAGCCTGGAACTCCGGAAGGCAGACACCAAGCGCAGCCGCTTCACCCTCGATGTCTACGCAGATGATCGGAAGTACGAAAAGAAGGACAGAAATGTGGACGAACCGCTGCAGTTTTATAGCGGCAAACAGCCTGAACTGTACGAGATCGTAGTAAACAACATCGGCTCAAAGAACGAGGTTTCGGGATACCTGTCGACGCCGAAAAATGCTCCGGCTCCGCCTAGTGTTCAGTAACTGCGACTTTTGGAGTGAGTGTGACCACGGGCTGGTAGCGAAAACTGAAAGAGTAGTTCAGGCCCTTGCGTGCATCCCACTGTTCTTTTGAGAGACGGAAGGCGGAGACGAAAGTGCCTTCTGTCGATTGACCCGGTTCGAGAGTCGATTCAGGAGACAGGCTGCTCTCGTGCCACGCAGCAAGATCGGGATACGCCAAAAATACTCGATCATATTGCGAGGTTTCAGCGGCGTAGCTCGAATGAATGCCGTCGGCAAGCGTCAAATTGGTCAGAATCTGGTGCAGGAAGAGCGGTCCCTTGCTTTGATTGTGAAGCCGGACCCTGGTGAAGACGAGAACCTGGTCAAAGGAATCCTGCGGCACGGGTGCGCCCCCGGCGTCGAAGGCGGGTGTGACTGTGTGCATAGGGTGCGCCCAGACAGAAACGACTTCGCCAGTGGCAACGGGCGGCTTTTGGCCCGCAATGATGTAGAGAGCGATGGCGACCGAGACGATGACCGTGGCCGCGATGCTGGCCCATACGACGTGGCTGGTACCCCTGGTCAACGATTCGCCGCGCGCCGCGTCGTCGAGTTCCGGCTGGTTTTCCTGATGAAGCAGACTCATAGCGAACTATCTTAGCTCCAGTTGCACAAGAGAAGCCATGGGCTTCGTGGTTCATTGATAAACGACACTTTTGCTGCTCCCTGAATGGAGTCAATTCGCGAATCGGTCAGGGGCGAGGTCGGAGCGCGGCGAGAAATTCGTCAGGGGACAGGGTATTCAGTACATCGCCCGGGCCGAGCCAGGCGCGCCGCAGTTGGCGGAGGCCGTAGGTCATCTTGTCGAGATCGCGCAGGTTGTGGGCGTCGGTATTGATAGCGATTCGGCAGCCAAGTTCCTTGGCAAGCCGTAAATCGCGGTCGCACAGGTCGAGGCGTTCAGGGGCGGCGTTGTGTTCCACCGCGACGCCCAGTTCGGCGGCTCGTCGAAGAACGGCGCCCAGATCGATCTGAAACGGTTCGCGCCGGAGCAGAAGACGCCCTGTCGGATGGCCGAGGATTTTCGTGTACGGATTCTCGACAGCGCGCAGAACGCGGGCTGTCATTTCATCGCGTGATTGTTCGAAGCGGGTGTGAACGCTGGCGATGACAACATCCATCTGCGCCAGGACTTCGTTGTCAAGGTCCAGAGAACCGTCGGCGAGGATATCGACTTCGATCCCGGTGAAAACACGAATCCGGCCTTCCATTTGCCGGTCGACTTCGCGGATGCGGCGAATGTGCTCGAGAGCCCGTGCGTCGTCGAGACCATTGGTCATGGCAAGATTCTTGGAGTGGTCGGTGATGGCAATGTACTGGTAGCCATGGGCGAGAGCGGCATCGGCCATCTCGCGAATGGAGTTGTGGCCGTCGGTGGCGTCGGTGTGCATGTGCACATCACCTTTTAAATCAGCCGGTTCGATCAGTCGAGGAAGCTGATGGCGGGCTGCGGCCTCGATTTCGCCGAGGTTCTCGCGGAGCTCCGGCGGCATCCAGTCCATGCCGAGGGCGGAGTATATCTCTTCTTCGGTGGCCGCCGCCACAGTGGAATTGTCATCGAGCCTGGCGAGCGACCATTCGCTAAGGGTGTAGCCCATTTTTAGAGCACGCTGGCGGAGCGAGACATTATGCGCCTTTGAGCCGGTGAAATATTGCAAGGCAGCGCCATAGGAGGCTGGCGGCAGCAGTCGTACATCTACCTGGAGACTGTTGGAAAGATAGAAGCTGACCTTGTTTTCTCCCTTGGCAATCATGCTGTGAATTCCCGGATAGGCGACCACATAATCGACAGCAGCACCCGCCTTCTCGACCAGGCAAGCAGGGCCGGTGACCAAAAGGTCGAGATCGCCGGCCGTTTCGCGGCCGCGCCGAAGGGAGCCTGCCGGAGTCACATGTTCAATACCTTCAAACGCAAGTAGATACGAAGAGATACGCTCGGCTGCTTCCTCGGCCTCATCGAGGCGGAATCGGCCAGCGCTTCGCCGGTAGTCCTCAATGCCCCTCTTAAGCTTTTCAATCTGCTTTGCGCCCATGCGCGGCAAACCTGCGAGGCGCCCCTCATCGATGGCCTGGGCGAGCTGATCAATGCTGGAGATCTGAGCGGCGTCCCAAAGAAGGGCAATGGTTTTGGGACCCATTCCCGGCAGCTTGAGGAGTTGAAGAAGGCCCGCGCCATACTTGGCGAGCAACTCGTCGCGCAGCGGGAGCGTGCCAGTGGTGGCGATGGCTTGCAGATTTGCGGCCATGCTCTTGCCGATTCCCGGAATCTCAAGCAGTCGGGCGGTATCGAGCGCGATCGTAGCCAGATCCACCGTCGTTTGCTCCACGGACTCTGCGGCACGGCGGTAGCTGCGGATGCGAAAACTGTCCGCACCGTTGATTTCCATGAGGTCGGCGGTCTCGGCAATTAGCCGAGCCATGGTGAGGTTGTCCATGGAAAAGTCTCCGCGATCAGTATGGATGATCGCGGTGACGTTTCGGTTATGAATCAGGGATCAAAACTGGCGGGTGAAATTGGAACTCGCGCCGAGGGCAGAGCCACATGGTGACAATAGCCGCGGGACAAGGCGTAAACATCCCGTACCACGTGCGGTGGTCTTGCTTGAGGGTCCAGTCGTACCTATCACTGCAACGTTCCAGATAATTGCGACTTCCTGGAAACGATAAAGAAACTAAGCTGCGCTATGGGCGGCGTCCTTCAGCCGGATAACTGCATCCGCCTGCGGACCTTTCTGGCCTTGGACGATGTCAAACTCGACGTCATCGCCCTCTTTCAGTGTTTTGTAACCGTCCAATTGAATCGCCGAGTAGTGAACGAAGACATCAGGGCCATCTTCACGGCCGATGAATCCGTAGCCCTTGGCGTTGTTGAACCACTTCACTTTGCCTTTGTACTGAGCCACAGGCTTGTGCCTTTCTTGCAGTTTCAATGTGATTGCGGCGAGCGAGGGAATGAGGGACGCGGGCCGCCTAAACTCTATGACGATCAAACCGCAGGAAAGGTTGATTCAAACTTCCCGGGAAGTGTTCACAAAGTGGTACAGGCTTGATGCAAGACGCAGCGCCCCAGACGGAAGCTATTGAATCGATTGAAATGCAGGGAGGCTCCAATCCATCATTTTTTCTTTTTCTGAGCCAGTTTTCGGGCGTAGAAGAGAATGCTGGTGAGCGTCTTGCCATCCTTGATGGCGCCCTTGTCAATCATTTTGATCAGGTCAGAGAGCTTCACGAGGCGGAACTCGATGTGCTCGTCCTCTTCAGGGTGGGCATCGCCTGCGACCAGTCCTTCGGCCAGGAATACGATCATAGTTTCCCCGAGAAACCCGGGACTGGCGTAGTACTCGACCAGCGGGCTCCACTTTTTGGCGCGGTAGCCGGTTTCTTCCTCCAACTCTCGCTGGGCGCCCGCGACGGGCTCCTCGCCGGCGTCAAGCTTTCCGGCAGGCAGTTCCCACAGATACTGATTGGCCGCATGGCGGTATTGCCGCTCGATCACGATCCAGGGATCTTTCTTGCTGGAGGACTTATCGAGGGCGAGAATGACAACACTGCCATTGTGGCGGATGACGTCGCGCTCCCGTTGGCGGCCGCCTGGCTCAATGATTTTGTCGTGCCGGACACGAAAAAGAGGCCCCTCATAAACAATCTCGGAGCTGAGAAGCTGAGCTTTCTCGGATATCAGTTCGGCGCCCTGCGTCGTAGGCTTCGCCGCTTGGCGCTTGGCGGCTTTTGATTTTCCGGCGGCCTTTTTGGCCTTTGCGGTCTTGGGCATCCAGGGTTCCTCTCCTCGAATCTTTGACAAGAGCAGTATACGCACCGGAGCGCGGGCTCTCGGAATGCTCGGATGGAATCACGCTGTTGTGCATCGATAAGGCCTGCCATGGCATCCTTAACACAATCGGTTTAATGCCAAGACCAGGACTCGACCACGTCACACCCCCTGGAAGTGAATACGTTGCCCACCGCAGACTGTCATCCCATCGACTTGATACCGGGGTTGCATCCGCTCTTTCGAGATTTCTGTGCGCGCGCTCCGAAGGTGCGGACCTTTTACGAAGCGGCGCTGGCAGACTATGGCTGGCAGGCGCGTCCGGAAGTTCCAGCGCATTGGGCGGAACTCATCGAATTGATTGCCGCGCAAAATCCGGCAGCGGCCGGCAGTGCGGCGCAAAAGCAGCTCGATGCTTTGAGGGGCGGATCGGGCGTTGTGGTGACTGGACAGCAGGTCGGACTTTTCGGCGGATCGCTCTTCACTCCGTTCAAGGCGGCGACGGCTCTGGCAAGAGCTCGACAGGCAACCACGGTGGGCAAACCTCATGCAGCGATTTTCTGGTTGGCGACCGAAGATCACGATTTTGCCGAGATTAATCATGTGGTTTTGCCGGCGCGGAAAGAGCTACGCACTCTCGAGTACACCAAGACGCCTGCAGAGCCAGTACCGGTAGGCAGCGTCTTGATGAACGAATCGATCGCTCCCTTGTTGGAACAGGCGTGGGAACTGGTGGGTTACTCGGATGCGATGGAGGCGCTGGCGGCAGCATATCGGCCAGGCCGAACATTCGGGCAGGCGTTTGCGGAGTTCTACTCCAAAGTCTTTGCGGCGCAGGGACTGCTGGTGCTGGATGCGGGTGGGCGAGACCTGCATCGCATAGGCTCGCCGGTGCTGCGAGCGGCGCTTGAGCGCTCCGACGAACTGCACGCGGCCCTGATAGAGCGGAACAAGGCTCTGGAAGCGGCCGGCTATCACGCCCAAGTTGCGGTGGCGGCGCAATCAAGCCTGCTGTTTTTGATCGATAAGCGCAGTGGAGCACGGCTGGCATTGAAGCGAATGGCGCCGAATTCCAAAGAGCCGAACGGTCTGTGGCAGGCGGGGCGGGACCGGTTTTCGACAGGGGACCTGGTCGCGATTCTGGAAGCGGAGCCTGAACGGGTCTCGCCTTCGGCGCTTCTGCGGCCTGTTTTCCAGGATTACCTGCTCTCGACTTCGCTGACGATTGGCGGCCCTGCGGAAATTTCCTATTTTGCGCAGTCGGCAGTACTTTACGAGCGGATTCTTGGGCGGATGACGCCGGCTGAACCGCGGCTCAGCGCCACGCTGATCGAGCCGGCAATCGGCGAACTGCTGAAGAAGCACGAACTGACACTGGAGAGAGTCTTTGCCGAGACACTCGATTCGCTCGCCCAGTTGCTGGCCGCTCGCGCTATGCCCGTCGATGGAAAACGGAAACTGGCCGCGGCCGGTACCGCTCTCGATGCAGAACTGCTTCCGCTGCTCGAGTGGATGCATGCGCTGGACGCCGGCCTGGGCCGTTCCGCTGAAACCGCGGCGAGCAAAATGCGGTACCAGATGAACCGGCTGCGCCGGCTGGCGGCAAACTTCCAGCTGCAACGAGAGGACTCGCTGAAGCGGCATGCAGAAGCCATCAGTCGTGCCTTGTATCCGGGTGGCGTACTGCAGGAACGGTTGCATGGAGCGGCGTACTACTTCGGACGCTATGGATTCGAACTGGCTGAGAATCTGACGGAACAGGCGGTCGATACCTGTCCGGGGCACAAGGCGATTTGGCTTTAGGTCTGACGACTAAATGGCCTGAGAACCGACAATCAACCGTAATTTCGTATAATCCTTCCGAACCTCGGTGAGGGTCCCGTGAAAAGAAGATTTTTGACTATGCTGCTCGCGATACTGGCTGTGTGCGCTCTTGCCCGTGCGGAGAAGCCGCCTTGTGCTGTGCCCGGCGAGAACAATGACTTCCTCGGCATTCAGACCATTCGGTTGTGGCCGGGCGATGCTCCGCAGGCGCATGGAAAGCGTTGTGAAGATATACCCACGCTGACCATCTTTGACCCGCAGCAAGGCGACGGGAATGGATCGGCAGTGGTGATTTTTCCTGGCGGAGGGTACACCTGGCTGGCCGCCAATCTTGAGGGAAGGCAGATCGCGGATTGGTTTGCCGCGCGCGGTTTTCGCGCCTTTATCCTGTGTTACCGGCTTCCCGTGAATGGCTACCTGCTGCCGGTCCCTCTGCTCGATGCACGTCGAGCGATTCAACTGGTGAGGGCGCGGGCCGAGGATTATCGGATTGATCCCAAACACATTGTGTTGATCGGATTCTCTGCGGGCGGACATCTGGCCGCATTGGCGGCAACGCAGTTCGTGCCTGGAAATCCGGATGCAGAAGATGCAATCGACCGCGCTTCGAGCCGGCCGGACTATCTCGTGCTCGGCTATCCCTGGATTGGCGCGATCTCTTCCGATACCTCGCACTTGAGCTACTGCAAGGAATTCAACCTGATGGACGAGTGCGAAGAATTGCGCAAGAAATATTCGCCCGATTTATTCGTCACCAGGGAGACGCCGCCAACTTTCTGGTATCACACGTTCAATGACCAGACCGTGCCGGTGGAGCAGGGTTTGCGCTTCTACGAGGCGCTGGTGAAGGCGGGTGTTCCGGCCGAGGCACATATCTTTGCCAATGGTCCCCACGGAACGGGGCTGGGATCAGGAGACCCGGCGCTCGATCAATGGCCAAACCTGCTGGAGAATTGGCTCAGAGCGCAGGGACTGATTCCGCACCCAGAGCACAAATAGTGCCTCATTCCTGCGGTGGTTCGGTTTATTTCTGGACGAAGAACTCGCCCATAGAAGGCGCGTTTGCGGCGGCTCCAGGAGGGTTGGTGAGTCCGAGCGCCTGCATGACGGTGAGCAGCATGCTCTGATGCTGGTAGACGGTGCCGGATTGCTGCCGGAAACCGGGCATCACAATCGGTCCCCAGAAGACAGGCGCGACGTGACCTCCGCCATGAGCGGTGTCGCTGGTCACGGATTCATCGAAGTTGACAATGAGGAGGCCATCGCCACCGGGCTGGAACGCGGAGTCGCTCGACAAGGGCTCGACGATATTCGATTGCAGCCAGTCGTCGGCAATCTGTGGCGACGCACTGTGCGCGTCGTCATTGATGTCGGGCACGATGAAGGAGAACTCAGGCAGGGATTTGGCGGCGATATCCTTGGCAAACTGCGTGAATGGCCAAATGACGTTATTGGCGACCTGAGAATTTCCAGCAACGTCGGAGAGCATGGCGAAGGGATTGTGGCGGATGACGTAGAGGCCGGAATTTCCACCGACGTAACCGCGGGATATTCCCTCAGCGTAGACACGAAACGTGACGTTCGCCGCCAGCATGCGCCGGGCGAGATTGTCGACGTTCCATACCGCGGTTGAGTTGTCGTTGCTGGTCAGTGTCTGCCCGGTTGTCAGCATGAAGTAGTTGGGAATTGAAGGATGCGCGTTGGCGAAATAGTTGGTTGGCAAAGCTCCATGGCTGATCAGATTGTTGTAATGGGGCCAGACAGATGAATCGCCTACCACGCTGGCATAGCTTTGGTTCTCTTCCATCACCATGACGATGTGCCGGCTTCGGGGAACAACAGGAGTGTTCGCGGCATTGGATTGCGTCGACACCATGCTTGAGCCTCCGCACCCGACGAAGAGCACAAAGACCAAGCAAGTCAACACGAGGTGCAGACTGGGTAGGATGAATCGGTCTTGACGTCGGTGCATCCGAGGGACAGACAGGCTACTCATGTCAACGCACCGGGATTCGCAGATGAGCCGCACGAGCCCGATGATCCGAAGGAAGCTCAATTCCGCATCAGGTCGGGCAATTTTGAGCCGCTCAAAACTCTATCTCTTTGAGGGTCGAAGGGCGCTTTCGGGTTGCATCGAGCCGGCGAGTTGGAGACTGCCTGGGCCCATGACTGGTGCGCCGGCCCGAGGGTTGATTTACCATGCATGCATTGTTGCGGTCAGTATATGCAGGGTCGTTGGACGTCTTTGCGGCGGTTCCCCGGAGGCATATTGCTTATGAAATCAGTGCATGGGATGGTTGCGCTTGGAGCGCTTTTGCTGTTTAGTTCAGTGGCTGGTGCACTGGAAATTCGAGGTCAGGAACCCCAGAGCCAGGAGGAGAGAAACCCTGCACAGACGCCCGCAGCACAAAGCGATCAACACAAGGAAGGGGACAAGGAAAACGCGCCAATTCCGCCGGAACGAACCGTTGCGACACATCATGAGATGTCTCTTGACGGCAAAACGCTGAAGTATACGGCGACCGCGGGGACATTGCTTATTCGCGAGCAGGATGACAAGCCGTACGGAAGCATGTTTTACGTGGCGTATACGTTGGATGGAGCCGATCCCAACTCGCGGCCGGTGAGCTTTCTCTATAACGGCGGACCCGGTTCAGCAACCCTTTGGTTGCACATGGGCTCATTCTCACCGGTGCGCGTGGAGACGGATAGTCCAAAACCGACGGCAGGCCCGCCGTTCAAACTGGTGCCGAACCAGTATTCGCTGTTGGACAAGACGGACCTGGTTTTCATTGACGCGCCCTTGACAGGGTACTCACGGGCGGCGGGCAAGGGCGTAGCCAAGGATTTTGCGGGCGTGGATCAGGACCTGCAGGCGTTTGATCGTTTCATCGAGCGCTACATTACGCTGAACCAGCGATGGAATTCGCCCAAGTTTCTTATCGGAGAATCGTATGGCACAACACGCTCCGCGGCGCTGGCCGATGTGCTGTTCAATCATGGAGTGCAGTTGAATGGCGTGGTGCTGATTTCATCGATTTTGAACTACAGCATTCGCGCTCCGGGCTATGACAACATCTACATCTTCAACTTGCCGAGTTATGCGGCTGCGGCATGGTATTTCGACAAAATTCCGAACAAGCCGGCCGATGTTTCGACCTGGGTACAACAGGCGCGGGAGTTCGCATCAGGCCCGTATGCGGAGGCCCTGTTTGAAGGAGACAATCTTCCTGCCTCCAAACTCGACGAGATTGCCAGGCAGGTGAGCC
Source organism: Occallatibacter sp. (assembly GCA_035524195.1). GTDB lineage: Bacteria > Acidobacteriota > Terriglobia > Terriglobales > Acidobacteriaceae > Telmatobacter. The sequence continues at coordinate 29,702 of DATKPJ010000040.1, read as the reverse complement.
ACTTTACAGGGCTCAGCGTGGACTACATCAAGGAAGCAAACCTGCGCATCTCTCCGTCGCGATTCCGCAAAGAAGTGCTGCGCGACGATCGCAAAACGCTAGGGCGCTATGACATGCGCTTTGAGGGCGAAGATGTGGACGCGGCGGGCGAGGTCCCCAGCTACGATCCCTCTGACGCAGGCATCAGCGGCGCCTTTGTGGCTGCTCTGAACAACTACCTCGAAAATGATCTGAAATACCAATCGACAGAAACCTATCGCCCGAGCGCGAACGATATCGGCCAGTGGGACTGGAAGCACCGGCCACCGAGCGGCGGTCGCGGACCCGGCGGCGAGCAGGCGGAGCCCTATGTGGCCGGAGACCTTGCCAACGCGCTCCGCAAGAATCCGCACCTGCGTGTTTTCTCAGCCAATGGGTATTTCGACCTTGCCACTCCTTTCTTTGCCACCGAATACGATCTCGACCACATGGAATTGGATCCGGCTCTCCGGTCCAATGTGCAGTTCGGTTACTATCCCTCGGGGCACATGATCTACCTGAATGTGGAAGCATTGCACCATCTGAGCGACGACCTGAAGGCATTCATCGACAAGGCAACGAAGTAGTCCCCCTCAGGGGTGTCTGGGCATAAGTTCCTTGTTGTCTTCGTTTTATGCGAGATTTGTCGAGCTAAAGTCCTCTGGTGTTCCGGCAGCGGATTATTGGTAACTGCGGACCCATTCGAGGACCGATCGCACGGCGACGCCGCTGGGGCCTTTGGCAATGTGGGGGCGCGCGTCTTCGATCCAGGCCATGCCGGCGATGTCGAGGTGAATCCACGGAGTATCTTCGGCAAAGGCACGCAGAAACTCCGCCGCTGTGATGGCGCCCCCGTGACGCCCACCGGTATTCTTGATGTCGCCGATATCGGACCTGATCATCTCGGCGTACTCGTCGCTGACGGGCAGACGCCAGAACTTTTCGCCGGAGGTGGAAAGGGCGGCATTGAATTTGTCGAAGGTGGGGTCGTCGTTGGAAAAGACCCCGCCGTTGATGGTGCCGAGAGCGACGACACAGGCCCCGGTGAGCGTGGCTGCATCAATGAGGTGGGTGGCGCCGAGGCGGCGGGCGTAGGTAATGCCGTCTGCGAGGACGAGACGGCCTTCGGCGTCGGTATTGATGATCTCGATGGTCTTGCCGGGCTTCTCATCGGCCACCGGCATGGCGGTCTGGACGTCGCCAGGTTTCTGGGCCTTGCCATCGGGCATGTTTTCGGCGGCGCACACGATACAGAGGACGCGCACCCTGGGCTTGAGAAGCGCGATGGCGCGCATGGCGCCGAGCATGGCCGCGCCGCCCGCCATGTCGTACTTCATCAGCTCCATTTTGTCGGCGGGCTTGATGGAGATTCCGCCGGTATCGAAGGTGATGCCTTTCCCGACCAGGCCGAGCGTGGGACCTTCTGTGACGCCATCCGGCTCATAGCGCAGAACGATGAGGGCTGGCGGCTCGGCGGAGCCTTGAGAGACGCTCCAGAAGGCGCCCATTTTCAATTCGTGCAGCTTGTCGGTTGAGTAGACGTCGCACTTCAAGCCGACTTCGGCGGCCATTTTCGTGGCGCGTTCTCCAAGGATGGTGGGAGTGAGTTTGTTGCCTGGCTCGTTGACCAGCGAGCGGGTGAAGTTCTGGCTTTCGCCGATGATGACGCCTTCGGCAAATGCGGCTTTGCTTGCGGCCTGGTCGGCGTCTGCCGGCGCGGCGACGCTGAAGGACTGGATGCTCTGGTCTTTGCGGTCGCTGCGATACGTGTCGGCATCGAAGTCGCCGACGAATGCGCCTTCAACAGCGGCCCGCACGCTGGCCACGGCGGGCAGGGTGTTTGCAACGGGAAGCCCGAAGACGAGTTCGCGGATGCCGCGCGGTTTGGAGAAGCGCACGGCTGTTCCCGCGGCATTGCGGACGCTGTGGACCGTGGCCTTGGCCTGTTTGCCTATGCCCACAATGAGCAGGCGTTTGGCGGTCAGACCGGCGGGTGCGTGGAGAAGCAAGGTTTCGTTGGGGGCAGCCTTGAATTCTCCGCTGGCGAGGACGGATAACGCGGCGGCTTTGATGGCCTCATCGCCGGTGAGAAGGACAGGCTGGGGCCTGGCGTCACGGCCTTTGGCGGATTGGGTGTCGGCAGCCAGGACGGCCAGGAGTTCGGTGCTAATGCCGCTCATCGGGGTAAAAGACAGTTCTGTCCGCATCATTCTCCTCAGACATTCATTTTAGAGGTGTGGGGCGGGATCAGTGGCCCATGCGATGTTTATTGGCGTTGATGGCGGCACGGGCTTCGCGATCGGCTTCGCGGCGGCGTTCGGTTTCGCGCTTGTCCCAATCCTGTTTGCCCTTGGCGACGGCTAACTCGGCTTTTACGCGTCCATTGCGGAAATAGAGGCGTGTGGGGATGAGCGTATGACCCTTGATCTGCGTCTTTGCCTGTAGCCTGCGAACTTCGTCCCGGTGCAACAAGAGCTTACGTGTGCGGGTCTCGTCGTGGTTGGCGATATTTCCGTGCGAATAAGGCCCAATATGCAGATTGAGCAGAAACGCCTCCCCGTCCTTGATGAGGCCGTAGGAGTCCTTGAGATTGGCTTTGCCCTCACGAATCGATTTGACCTCGGTGCCGCGCAGAGCCACGCCCGCCTCGAATTTCTCGAGCAGGAAATAGTTGTGGCTGGCGGCGCGATTATGGGCGGCGTCCCGTTCGCCGGAGGCCACTGGGTCGCGAGGACGCGCCGGCTTCTGAGGTCCGGTGCGATCGGGCTGGGTGATCACGTGGCTGGACTGGCGGGGCATGGCAAAAGAGCCTCAAGGATTCATCGTAGCATCGGTGCGGATTCAGCGGTCTGCCTGAGCAAAGGAGGCTCGATCACGGCTGGATATGGAAACGGAAGAATAAGCCTCGCCACAACAAGGATTTGTTAGAATGAGGCTTCGTTCAATGGCAATCGCAATCTACAGAATCTGCGGGGAATGCGACCATCGCGACCTGAAAGGGGCCAGCATGGAAACCGGATCGACGATGGGTCGGGCGAACGCAGAGCGCTGTTGCGCCGGCTTGCGACCCGTTTCCGGGGTGATCCTGCTGCTGACGGTTTTCGCGGTTCTGGTTATGGCAGGGATGGGCGGTATCCCGGCCCAGGCGGAGTCGGCGAAGTCCATCTTCAAGAAGGGTCAGGCAGCCGAGGCGCGTCAGGATTACGACACCGCCTACAACGATTATCAAAAGGCCTTGTCGATGGCTCCGAACGAGATGAGCTATCAAACGGCTCTCTATCGCGTGCGGATTTCGGCTTCTGCGCTGCATGTGGGGAAGGGGCGCAAGCTTTTGCAGGCCGGCAATCAGCAGGGCGCTCTGATGGAGTTCCTGCACGCTGTCGAGATTGACCCGAGCAACGAAGCCGCAGAGCAGGAGATCGCCAAAATCAGGGCCATGCAGCCCGAGCAGGCGCCGCCGTCGATGACCGGGGTTGCCGAAACCCCAGCGGAACAAAAGGAAATTGAATCGATGGGAGCTCCTGTTGAACTCAAGCCCCTATCGAATGAGCCGCTTACGCTCTACATGGTGAATGACAGCAAGACCGTCTACCAGGCGATCGGTCAGGCCGCCGGCATCAACGTGCTATTCGATCCTGACTACACGGGCAAGCGTATTCAAGTCGATCTGAAAAACGTGTCACTTCTGGACGCGTTGAGGATTGTCGGTACGCTGTCGAACACCTTTTGGCGTCCGATTACGAGCAATAGCATTTTTGTGGCGGCGAATTCGCGGACCAAACGGGCGGAACTGGAAGAGGAGGCGGTGCAGACTTTCTATCTGACGAACGCCTGGCAGCAGAACGATCTCAACGACGTCCAGACGGCGATTCGCAACCTGCTGCCGAACACGCATGTGTACGGAGTGCAGAGCCAGAACGCCATCGTGATGCGCGCCACGCCGGATGAGCTTTTGCTTGCGCAGAAGATCATTAATGATCTGGATAAGGCGCGGCCGGAGGTGGTGGTCGATATCGCGGTGCTCGAAGTGAACAAGAACTGGGAGCGGACGTTAGGCATTGCGTGGCCGAACAGCGCGGGCGTGCAACTGCAGTCGCCGACGGCGAGCAGTTCAACCTGTCCGACGGGCAGCACGAACTGTACTCCCACCACCGGCACGAGCCCGACGCTATATAACCTGGCACACCTGAATTCAAACGACTTCGCGGTAACAATCGGCGCGGCCACGGCGAATCTGCTGCTAAGTGACTCGAATACCAAGGTGCTGCAGAATCCACGCATCCGGGCGACCGATCAGCAGAAGGCGACGATGAAGATCGGCCAGAGAGTCCCGATTGCGACGGGTTCGTATCAAACGGGCGCGGCCACCGCGCTGGTGAGTTCGCTGGTGAACACGCAGTTCCAGTACCAGGATGTGGGCGTGAACATCGAGATGACGCCGACGATCCACTACGACGACGAAGTGACGCTGAAGATGAAGATCGATGTGTCCTCGATTGCCAGCTACTCGACGATCAGCGGGGTTACGGAACCGATCTTTGCGCAACACCAGACGGAGCAAGTGATCCGGCTGCGTGAAGGCGAAGCGAGCATTCTAGGCGGCATTCTCGAGAAGCAGGACCAGGTGACCTGGACGGGGATTCCGGGGTTGAGTTCGATCCCGCTGGTGAAATACCTGTTTGGATCGAAGGATCATACGATTACGGAAGACGAAATTGTCTTTCTGGTTACTCCGCACATCATGCGTGCGCAGGATCTAACCCCGTTGAATTTGCGGCCTGTGGATACGGGCACGGGTCAGACGATTGAGCTGCGATATGTTCCGGCTTCGACCACCAATGGCAATCGTTCCTCTGCGGCTCAGCCTACGAATTCGATAACGACGGAGCCCACCGCGGGCACGGTTCAGGGCGAGAGTGCGGCGGGTGCGGCTCCGGCAGCGATGGCGCAATTGAATGCCGCGGCCCAGGGCAATGCGAATCAAGTGGCTCCCAGTGCGCAAGCCTCACCGCCCACGCCACCTGCTCCGGGAGCGTTGAGCTTTTCGCTTGTGCCTCCGCCGGGTCCGGTGAACGCGGGCGCGACGATTCAGGTGCCGATCGTGATAACGGGAGCCACGGATATTGCGTCTGTTCCTTTGCAGGTGCAGTACGACCCGAGCAAGCTGTCGCTGGTAAACGTGGGCGATGGAGATTTTCTGAATCGTGGAAATCAGCCGGTTGCTCTGGTGCATCGTGATGATGGGCCGGGAAATATCGTGCTGAACGCGTCGCGTCCCCCGGGAGCGCCGGGTGTAAGCGGAGCCGGCGTGGTGTGCGTGCTGACGTTTCAAGCCAAGAGTTCGGGTGAGAGCGCGATTACAATCGCGCATCCTTTGGCCATGACAAGCGCACAGCAATCGCTGCAAGCCCCGGGTGCGCGAACAAGTATCACGGTGAAGTAGGAATGCGGTATCGATGAGAGCCCAACGGCCAACCCGGAAACGCACGGAGCACGGCCTGACATTAGTGGAACTGATCGTGACCGTAACGATTCTCGCGATCCTCGCATCCGCGGCCATTCCGATTGCCCGGTTTAAAGTGAAGCGGGAAAAGGAACGGGAACTGCGCCGGGACCTGTGGGAGATGCGCGATGCGATCGATCACTACAAGGATGCGGCGGACCGAGGCGCGTTTCAGACGAAGCTGGAGAGCCAGAATTATCCCCCTGACCTTGAAACACTGGTGAATGGCGTGGATGTGCAAGGCAAGAAGGTGAAGTTTCTTCGCAGGATTCCGGTGGATCCCATGACGGGCAACACGGATTGGGGGCTGCGCTCGATGCAGGACGATCCGAAGTCGGACTCGTTCGGCGGGCAGAACGTATTCGACGTTTATTCGAAGTCCCAGGGCACGGCCCTGGACGGCACGAAATATTCCGACTGGTAGGATTGGCAATGCGGGGCATAAGAAAACAGGACGCGGGCTTCACGCTGATGGAGTTGATGATCGTGATGATGATCATCAGCATTCTGGCTACGCTTGCCATCCCCAGCTTCATCGGCGCCATCCGGTCGGCTCGGGAAGCGGCGCTGAAAGAGGACCTGCACGTGATGCGCGCGGCCATCGATTCCTATACCATGGACAAGCAGAAGGCGCCGCAGTCGCTTGACGATCTGATCCAAAGTGGCTACCTTCGGAGCATTCCGGCTGATCCGATGACGCACAGCAGCGAGACGTGGGTGACGGACACAAGCGATTCGCTCTCGTCCGTGGATCAGACGGATCCGGGAATCGTTGATGTACATTCAGGATCGCAGGAGACAGGCACAGACGGCCAGCCGTATTCGTCCTGGTGATCAGGCAGCGATCATTCCGAAAGAGGCGCAAAGAAGATGAAGCTTTGCCGATCCGATTGCTTACTTGTGGTGATTGGAGTGGTCACGCTCTGCGCCTATCTGCCGGCACAAGCGGCAAAGACGATTCGACTCAGGCTGCTGGACGGCAGGACGGGGCGAATCATCACTGATGCAGGCATCCTGGTTGGCGCCAATCATGATTCAACCCCGCACGGCGAATGGGTGAAATCGAATGAGGATGGCACGACCACGATCACGCTGCCGCAAAGCGCCACAGTATTGCAGGTGCACGCCACATATGAGGACGCTACGCAATACTATGTAAATTGCGACGGCCCGCCGGTGCTCGATACACCCGCTGAGCTATGGTATTCGGTGTCTGACGTCATGACCAAGGGCCTGGTGGCTGCGGATGGCTGCGTGAAGCCGAAGGAGCTGGAAAAACTCGACATTACTGCAAAGCCCGGGGAGCTTGTGATCTTTGTCCGGAAAGTGTCCTGGCACGACCGCGGGAAGGTACTTCTGAAGTAGTCCCCATGCCCCAGCCGGAAACAGAAAGAATCCAGCATTGGCGCTCGATCCTCATTCGACGGTGATTTCTTTCAGTCTTCAGGTCTACACGTTCTATTCCACCTTGATGGGGACCGCGGATCGTGCAGAGAGTCTGGGCACGAGCCCGGAACAGCGGTTGGAGCCGGGGCTTGGCGGGCGACTGCTGTGGGCCGGCGAACTTGACGCCACGGGCCGAGTTCTTGCCCTGGCCGGAAATATTTCCGGAGCGGCGACGCTGGTGGCGACGTCCAATACGGAACATCAGAAGCAGGCTGTTCGCGACGGCGCGGTAGATTTTGTGGTCACTTCGCTCGATGAAGCTCTGCGCATCCTCAAGAATGAAATACGCAAGCAAAAACCAGTGGCAGTGTGCGTGGGAGCGGCGCTGGAAGCGGTGGAACGCGAGATGGTGGAGCGCGGTGTGCGGCCTGACTTGATTCGGGAGGAGATTATTTCGGCGGCGAATCGAACCGGGCTGGATCACGGTATGGGGGAAGATCAGGACCATTACCCGATTCCGGATCCGATGGCCATGGATGCCCTGGTGATCTGGAAAGTGGAGAAGGCAGCGGCCTTGTGGCTGCCGAAACTCGATGCGGTCGCGCTTGATTGTCTTGAACCGGAGGATGGCATTGCGCGGCGCTGGATTCGGCTTGCGGGGCGATATATGGGGCGTCTGGGCCACGGAGAGCACCTGGTGAGGAGTAACCGCGAGTTTGGCGCGAGGCTGGTTGAGCGCACGCGGGAAGGCGTAGCGCGGGGGGAGATCAAAGTGCGCGGCCTGATTGAAATGACCGATGGGAAGAGGGTCGACCAGTACGCGTTTGGACCTGATCCATCAAATGTGACTGGCTGAACTTATTGGCGCGTGCTGACGGCAACCGCTTCGATGCGGTTCCACAGATCGTTGATGCCGAAATCCGTCTTTGCTGAAACCGGCACGATGTCCTCCAGTTCCAGGCCTTTCTTTAGAGCAGACAGATTGCGGGTGCGGGCGTTGCCGCTGAGACGATCGATCTTGGTTGCAACAACAGCGAATGCGCGATTTTCAGCGCGCAGCCAGTCGATTAGCTGGCGGTCGCCTGGCTGAGGCGGGACGTTCGAATCCACAAGGCAGACGCAAAGCGCGAGAGTGGGGCGGCTCGCGAGATACGGCTCGATGAATGCGGGCCAACCGGCCGAGATAGATTTGGAGATTTTTGCATAACCGTAACCCGGCAGATCAGCAAAGACGAGCCTGCGCTGCTGGCGCTTGTCGAGAAGCGCGAAGAAATTGATAGCGCGGGTGCGGCCGGGAGTCGATGAGACCTTGGCCGCCTTACCGCCGACGAGCGCGTTGAGCAAGCTCGATTTGCCCACGTTGGAGCGGCCGAGGAAGGCAATCTCCGGGACGGAGGGAGCGGGGAATTGAGCCGCCGCCACGGCCGAAAGCAGGAATTGGGTAGAGTAGTGCATGATTTTAAGAGAGCAGCGATTCAGCCATTACCCAGGCAGAACCGCCTTAGGTGAGGATACAAGAACGTGGTCCTCATCCACCGGGAGCGGGATCGGCTGACACTCGATAGAGACGAGCGTAATGTCGTCCTGCTGGCTTTCCAACCCACGGCCGGACCAGCCCGTAACCTCACGCAGCAAGGCGCTGCAAATCGAGCTTGCCGGAAGTTCCGGGTGATCGGCAAGAAAGTGGGTGAGGCGCGCTGCGCCGAACTCCTCATCGTTGGCGTTCGAGGCCTCGACCACTCCGTCGGTATAAAGCAGGCAGCGATCGCCCGGTTCGAAAGGGCAGGATCGCGATGTGTACCGCGCCGCCGGGAATGGTCCGAGAAACAGTCCATTTTCTTCGAGAGATTCAACCCGCCTTGTTTTGGAACTCCAAAGGAGTATGGGAGGGTGGCCAGCGCCAGCGTAACGCAACTCTTGCTGCCCGGTATCGAAATAGACATATGCCGCAGTGATGAATTGGCTCCCGAGCATCCCTGACAGGGCACGATTGAGCCCGGCGAGAACCTCACCGGGGCTTGCGAATTGCGCCGCCTGTGCGTGCAACGCGACTTTGAGCATAGACGCCGAAAGGGCTGCTGGTACGCCATGGCCGGAGACATCGGCGATAAGCACGCCAAGTCCGTGGCCATCGGTAAGGACATCGTAAAAATCGCCGGCGACCGATCCGGCAGGCGAGTAGCGAGCGTGGATCTCCAACCCCGCCATCGCATTGTCCAGTTTCGGCAAGAGATCCGATTGAATCTTGCTGGCGATGCTGAGCTCGTTGCGCATGGCGATGAAGCTGCTTTCCATACGCAGGTTGCGCGATGCGCTCACATACAGGAACGTCCCCAGCATGACCACCATTCCAACAGGCTCAAAGTATCCCAGGTCTGGGATATACCCCATTACAGAGAGGTTTTGGAAGAGCGCAAATAGTCCCAAGACCATGAGTCCGATTCGAAGAACATGCACCTCGCGGTTGATGGGGATCTTGGGAAAGATGCCGATGTAAAGCCATCCAACCAGACTGGTAACAACGATCGCTCCATTCAGGAACGAGACCTGATCCAGGTGTGCCTGCTGGATCTCCCTGACAGCCCCGAACACGGCCAGCAAGATGTTCGCGATCACCACCGCGCGGACGAACCATGGATATGCGCGACCAAGCGTGCTGCCCAGGAAAAGGGCGAAAGGTATACCGATTACAAGGGTGATCGAGGATTCGCAGATGAGCCACGGAATGGAAGGGAACGCCGCCTTCAGCATCTGCAACCCAAAGATGAGTCGGAGGCCGTAAAGAGTCGATACGATGCCAAAGTGGAGCGTGGAGCGATCCGTTGTCCTGGAGCGAATTCCATAAAGGACAAGTGCGCCGAGGCCGGCTATGAGGATGATCTCACCAACGACAAGGCGGAACACGTCACTGCCAAACATGTCGGTGGCGATGGCGATCTGCACGCGGCAATTCTACCGCAGGACGAATTCAGAAGCGTGAGGCGGGGGCGGCTTGGGCGGAGGATTGAGCGGATTGGGAGCAGTCGCTATCAACGGCCCCAACTGGTCTTGGGGCCGTTGATTCCGCGCATTGGATTCACTGCCGGGCGGGAAGATTAGGTGTTATCTCAGGAGGAGGCGGCACTGAAGTGATCCCGTCGGTTTCGGCAGAGACGGGAGTGGGCAGCGGGCTTTCGAGCGCCAGGGCCAGCACCTCATCCATGGTGTCGACGAAATGCAGCTTCATCGAGTTCTTGATGTTGTCGGGCAACTCGGCAACATCCTTCTCGTTGGCGTGGGGCAGAATGGTCTCGAAGATCCCGGCTCGTAGCGCGGCGAGAAGTTTCTCCTTGAGGCCGCCGATGGCAAGCACCTTGCCGCGGAGCGTGATTTCGCCAGTCATGGCGATATCGCGGCGGACAGGAATCTTCGCCAAGGCGCTGGCGAGAGCTGTGGCCATCGTGATGCCGGCGGAAGGGCCATCCTTGGGAATGGCGCCCTCGGGCACATGTAAGTGCAGGTCCACGTTGCGATAGAACTCGCGAGTGAGGCCGAGAACTTGAGCCTTGCTGCGGATGTACGCGAGGGCGGCTTGCGCCGACTCCTGCATAACGTCGCCGAGCTGGCCGGTGATGGTGAGTTTGCCTTTGCCGTCGAGCACTTGCACTTCGGTGGTAAGAATACTGCCCCCGACCTCGGTCCATGCAAGGCCGGTGACCAGACCGACTTCACTCTTTTCGTGCACTTCAGAATCGCGGAACCTGATGACGCCGAGAAATTCGCTGACGTTGGCGGCGGTGATCTCTTCCTTGTGCTTTGCGCCTTTCTTGACGACCCGGCGAGCCACCTTGCGGCACACGTTGCCGATCTCGCGCTCGAGGTTGCGAACTCCTGCTTCGCGCGTGTAGCCGCGGATGATTTCGAGGATGGCGTCATCTTGAAAGACAACATTCTTCTCGCTCAGGCCTGTCTGCTCGCGCTGCTTCTTCACGAGATACTGACGTGCGATTTCAAGTTTTTCCTGTTCGGTGTAGCCCTGGAGACGCAGCACCTCCATGCGGTCCTGCAATGCAGCCGGAATGGTGTGGAGAACGTTGGCGGTGGCTACGAAGAGCACCTGCGAAAGGTCGTAATCGACGTCGAGATAGTGATCCTGGAACGTGGTGTTCTGTTCCGGGTCCAGCACCTCAAGAAGTGCCGAAGCCGGGTCGCCGCGGAAATCGGAGGCCATTTTGTCGACCTCGTCAAGAAGGAAGACGGGATTCTTGGTGCCGGCCCGCTTCATGTGCTGGATGATCTGGCCGGGCAGCGCGCCGATGTACGTGCGGCGATGGCCGCGAATCTCAGCTTCATCGCGGATTCCACCGAGCGATAGACGCACGAACTTGCGGCCGGTGGATTTGGCGATGGACATGCCGAGCGAAGTTTTGCCCACGCCCGGAGGTCCAACGAAACACAGGATCGAGCCCTTCGGATTTTTGACCAACTGACGGACGGCGAGAAACTCGAGGATGCGCTCCTTGATCTTTTCCAGACCGTAGTGATCTGTATTAAGAACTTTTTCCGCATAGTCGATGGAGCGGGTTTCTTTGGATTTCTTTTTCCACGGCACGGCGAGCAACCAGTCGATGTAGTTGCGGCTCACGGTGGACTCGGCCGACATGGGCGGCATGGCCTCAAGCTTCTTCAACTCCTGACTTGCTTTTTCGAGCACATCCTTGGGCATGCCGGCGGATTCAATCTTCTTGCGAAGCTCATCGAATTCGTTCTTTTCGCCGCGGCCGAGTTCCTTCTGGATGGCCTTGATTTTCTCATTGAGGTAGTACTCTTTCTGGGCGCGCTCCATCTGGCGCTTGACGCGCGACTGGATGTTGCGGTCGAGATCGAGTTTTTCAATCTCCACATCGAGCACGTCAGCGATGCGGGCCAAGCGGGCCGCGGGATCAAAGATTGCGAGCAGTTCCTGCTTGTCTTCGATGCCGAGCTGAAGGTTGGCGGCGATGGTGTCAGAGAGCTTGGCGGCTTCGTCCATGCGGACTGAAGCAATAATGGTTTCGTAATTGAGAGATTGCTGCAGCTTGACGTATTGCTCGAAGAGGCCGGTGACACGCTGCATGAGCTGTTCGATCGCTGGAGTCATTTCGAATTCGGCTTTGCCCGTGCGCACCGTGGCTACGAAGAAACCGTCGCGGTCGTTCACCTCGATGGACTTGGCCCGCTCCACGCCTTCGACGAGAACCTTGATATTGCCGTCGGGCATCTTGACGCTCTGCACGATGTTGCAGATGGCTCCGACCTGGTAGATCTCCTTGGCCTTGGGCTCATCGATGGAGGCGTCGTGCTGCGTGGCGAGGAATATCTTGCGGTCGCCACTGAGAGCCTCTTCGAGAGCGCGCACGCTTGAAAGCCTGCCCACGACAAAAGGCGTCATCATGTAAGGGAAGATCACCATGTCGCGGATGGGCATCATGGGAAGTTTGCGGGGCTCGGTCTTTTCACGGGACGTAGTCATCTTGGCACCTTAGGAATTAGACGCGCAGAGCCGGCTTCGGCAACAGGGAAGACTAGCGACTCATGTTGGGATTGTACAGCGGAAATCGGATCAATGTGCATCAAGCTCAAGCATCACCTGCACCTGCAGGTAACGCTTGAGCGACACGATGATGTTCCGGCAAACACAATCAGCCGGCTTTTTCAAGCAGGCAAAGCGACAGATCGCGGCGCTCGACCATATCCTTCGTGATTTCGAGGTCGCGCACTTTTTTGTTGTTGGGCAGGTGATACATCAGGTCGAGCATCAACTCTTCGAGGATCATGCGCAGGCCGCGTGCGCCTACCTTACGCGCCAATGCTTCGCGGGCTATCGCGCAGGTTGCTTCCTGGGTGAAGTGGAGGCGGACATTTTCATACTCAAGCAGCCGCTGATACTGCTTAATGATGGCGTTGCGTGGCTTGGTGAGGATTTCGATAAGCGCCGCTTCGTCCAGCTCATCGAGAACACCCATCACCGGCAGGCGCCCCACGAATTCGGGAATGAGCCCATATTTAATCAGGTCCTGGGGCTCGGTTCTGCGCAGCAACTCGGTGTCGCGGTGAGAGGCAGAAGATGGACTTTCAGCTTCGGCATCCACGGTCTTGAAACCGAGGGCCTTCTTGCCGATTCTGCGGCCAACGACGCGCTCGAGCCCGACGAATGCTCCGCCGCAAATGAAAAGGATGTTGGTGGTATCGACGGCGGTGAACTCCTGGTGCGGATGCTTGCGTCCGCCCTGTGGCGGAACGTTGGCGACGGTTCCTTCCAGTATTTTGAGCAGAGCCTGTTGCACGCCTTCGCCCGAGACATCGCGTGTGATGGAGGGGTTCTCGTCCTTGCGGCCAATCTTGTCGATTTCATCGATATAGATGATGCCCTGCTGAGCGCGATTCACATCGCCATCGGCAGCCTGCAGCAACTTGAGGATGATGTTCTCGACGTCTTCGCCGACGTAACCGGCTTCAGTAAGCGTGGTCGCGTCGACAATCGCGAATGGCACATCGAGCATCTTGGCCAGTGTGTGTGCCAGCAGCGTCTTTCCTGAGCCGGTGGGGCCGATGAGCAGGATATTCGATTTGGTCAGCTCGACTTCGTTGTTGCGCATGCGGTTCATCTGGATGCGCTTGTAGTGGTTGTACACAGCCACAGCGAGCTTTTTCTTGGTCTGGTCCTGACCGATCACGAAATCATCGAGGAAGCCTTTGACCTCCTGTGGTTTCGGAAGATGCCCGGCCGCGGTAGCGGGATGCGCTTCGCCGCGATCGTCTTCGAGGATCGAGTTGCATACAGCAACGCACTCATCGCAGATGTATGCGCGAGGATAGTCGCTGGGCGACGAGATCAATTTGGCCACGGCGTCCTGCGATTTGTGGCAGAACGAGCACCGCAGCGCTTCTTCGGGTCCCGTGCGCGTTTTCATTTGACTACCCCCTGATGTGAACCGTTCGAGATCGTGTCACTGCAAAGAACCGGCCGTTACGTGCGCGGCCGATCAATAATTTCATCAACGATGCCGTATTCCTTGGCTTGCTGCGCGTTCATAATGAAGTCCCGTTCGACGTCGCGCTCGATCCGGTCGAGGGACTGCCCGGTATGGCGCGCCATCAGATTATTAGTAATCTCGCGAATGCGGAGAATCTCGCGCGCATGAATGTCGATGTCGGTTGCCTGGCCGCTCAGGCCGCCCATGGAAGGCTGATGAATCAGGATGCGTGAGTTGGGCAGGGCGAATCGTTTGCCCTTGGTGCCTGCGAGAAGCAGAAATGCCCCCATGCTGGCGGCCTGCCCGATGCAGTAGGTCACCACGTTGTTCTTGATGAACAGCATGGTGTCGTAAATCGCCAGTCCCGCGGTGATGGAACCGCCTGGGGAGTTGATATACAGTTGCACGTCTTTCTCCGGGTCTTCTCCGGAAAGGAAGAGCATTTGAGCAACGATCAGATTGGCCACCTGATCGTCAATCGGGGTGCCGAGAAAAATGATGTTGTCGCGTAGCAAACGGGAGTAGATGTCGTAGGCGCGCTCGCCTCGGCTCGTCTGCTCCACCACCATGGGTACTAATGCCATTGAATGTTTTTCCCGCTTTCCGCTGGGGCGCCTGCTCCCCGTGAGTGGCCCCTCTACCAGTTTCGATCCAATTTCTGGCTGGGAGGCAATATGCGCTGCATCAGAGACTTACGCTGGTAACCTCTGGAGCAGCAGATTTCCGGTTTTCTCTCGTTTCATTTGTTCCCGGATTCTAGCGATACCCCCGTCCTGAGTCAAACGCTGACGGAGCGTTTCGACAGGTTCGCGTGACTGAAGAGCCGCCAACTGTACCTCGTGATCCAGTTCCTCATCGCTGACGGTAACGTTCTCAGCTTCCGCGATGCGGTCGAGAAGGATGTGGGTCTTCACCTCGGCAACGGCGCTGTCGCGCTGGGCCCCGCGAAGGCGGGCAAAATCCAGCTTGCGCATCTGCTCAGGTTCCATTCCCTGGGCGGCCAGAGCGCGAAGTCCGCGCTCCAGGCGGGTATCAATCTGGTCCTGCACGAGCGATTCCGGAATCGGGAACTGAAATCGTTCGTTCAGAGCCGCGAAAAGCCGTTCCTTAGTCTCATTCTCTGCGCTATGGCGTTTCCGATTGGCCATGTGTTCGCGGATCCTGTTTTGGAGCTCGTCGAGGTTCTGGTAGCTGCCCAATTCTTTCGCGAAATCATCATTCAACTCGGGCAGGTTGCGCTTCTTGATGCCCTTCACGGCGACGTCATAGGCAACGGTCTTTCCGGCGAGCTTTTTTTCGCTGTAATCGGCCGGGTAGATGACTTCAGCCTTGAGCTCCTGGCCGGCCTTTGCGCCGCGCAGGGCAATCGTGAAGGCTTCGAGAGTATCCTTGCCGCCAATCTCGACCAGGGCATCCTCGCCGGCAACCGGCGCAGTATCGGGCTCACCTTCGACCTGACCGGTGTATGTGATCTGTGCCCAATCGCCGTCGACCAAAGCGCGGTCTTCTTCGACCGGCTCGATGGTGGCGCGCGACTCGCGCAACTGCTCCAACTCGTGAGCGAACTCGTCCTCAGTGACTTCAGCCGAGGTTTTCTCGACGGTCACGTCCTGGTATCCGTCGATGGAAAAATCGGGAAGATATTCGAAGACCGCTTTGACATGCAATGGCTGGCCGTCTTCAACGGTGAGTTCCGTGACCTGCGGCTGCCCGACAGGCTTGATGCCCAATTCACGGACGCCTGCATTGAAGCGCTCCGGGAGCAGGGTATCGATGACTTCCTTGCGAATGTCGGTGGCGAATTTCCTGCGGACGACCGATTCCGGAACCTTGCCGGGGCGGAAGCCGGGGATCTTGGCGTATTTCTGATAATTCCGGAGGACGATGCGGAATGTTTTGGAAACGTCTTCTTCCGGAACGTCAAGCACCAGTTCGCGGGTGCAGTCGGGATTGAGGACAGGCCCATGCGCGTGTTCGTGGCCGTGGTCTTCGTGTGTGTGCGGTTCCTCTGCCGTTTCAGGTTGAGGGGTGTTTTCGAGGGTATCGGTTGAACTCAACGTTTTGCCTTCCAGGCGCGAGGCGCCGTATCCGCAGCCATAACGTGCTGACGCTCCTGGCGGCACAGCACCGTCTGGCGGGGAAATACCTCACTTCATGGTAAGGGGGTTTGCGGGCAGGGTCAAACCGACCGGTCAAGCCGGCTGCCTGTTCGCACCGGGGAAGGCACGTTACTGTTCGGAGACGTCCGGTTTGCGGACGTAGGGCTGAAAACGGGGATGGGATGCACCGCACTCCGCATAGTATCGGCGGGCTTCCTGGAGACTCAGGGAACCATTCACGGTGTGGTGCACCTCGCCGGCGTCCGCATCTTCTTGTCCATCATCCTCCCACCAACAGACGGGACAGAGCGCCATGGCCGCGGGCGCTTCCAGTGTCCGGTAACCGCAGCACGGACAGCGGTAACGAGTCTTTACGGATTCCACGTGCATGTTGACGAATTCATGGGATAGGGGTTTACGGTCGGAAGCGAACAACCGGGAGGTACGTTGCGCGGAGAGCACCCCGCAGCGGTTAACCCGGTGCCCCCTCAAAACTGTGCGCGGCGGTGCGGAGGCAGAGAGCTGGGGCAGAGTAGAATCGGGCGCGAGGACAAAATGTTCAGAATGCGCTGTCTGCCTGCCGCGATTGGCCTCTCCCTGCGTCGGGTGTTGCTCGGTTTACTGATTCCCATTGTGCCGGTGGGTCTCTCCGCTCAATCTGCCCCTGCACCGTTGCGGGTAGCCATTGTGGGGCTGGAGCATGGGCATGTGGAAGGGTTTCTGGCGCAGTTTCCGAAACACTCTGATGTGGAGCTTGTGGGAATCGCGGACGCCAATTCGGCATTGATTGAGAAATACGAAAAGAAGTATTCACTGCCTGAAACACTCTTCTTTAAGAGCATGGCCAACATGATCGAAGTGCGGCATCCGCAGGCGGTCCTTGTCTACACCTCGATTGGCGAACATCGACATGCGATCGAGATTGCGGCGCAGTATGGTGTTTCAGTAATGGTGGAGAAGCCGCTGACGATCTCGCTCGATGACGCTCTGGCCATCCGGCGGGTTGCGCGCGAGCATCATATCCAGGTCCTGGTGAATTACGAGACGACCTGGTATGCGAGCAACAAGGAAGCATACGACGAGTTGGAAACCGGACACCTTGGCCCGGTGCGCAGAGTGGTGGTTCACGACGGCCACCAGGGACCGAAGGAGATTAACGTTCCGCCCGAGTTTCTGAGCTGGCTTACCGATCCGGCGCAGAACGGTGCGGGCGCGATGTATGACTTTGGCTGTTACGGAGTGGACCTGATGACGTGGCTGATGCACGGAGAAACTCCGCTGACCGTGACCGCAGTTGTTTCGCATGACAAGCCCGAAATCTATCCCAAGGTCGACGATGATTCGACGATTGTGCTGACCTATCCGCATGCAGAGGCCGTGATGATGGGATCGTGGAACTGGCCCTTTGCGAGGAAGGATATGGAAGTGTACGGATCCAGGGGATACGTGATTACCGTGGGTCCTGATAAGGTGCGCGTGCGCCACGAGCATGACTCGGAGGAGCGGGAGACGACTGCGCCGGGGCTGAGCGCTCCCAGAAACAACTCGCTCAACTACCTGGCTGCTGTGCTGAGGGGCGAGATTGTTCCGAAGGGAGATCTTTCGGCGCTGGACACAAATGTAACCGTGATGCAAATTCTGGATGCGGCGCGCGAGTCGGCGCGCACGGGCAAGACGGTGCGGCTGACAAGGCTTGAGGAGTAAAGCCGGCGGCGTGTGACGAAGGCAGGATATGGAAGAAAGCATGATAGGCAGCGAGTGGGTGGGGCGCGTGATCGACGGGCGATTCACCCTGCTGGAATGGCTGGGCGGCTCGGACGGCAGCGGTGTGTTTCTGACGGAGCAGGATGGGGCCGGATCGCAAAAAGCGGCCATCAGGGTGACTCCGAAAGAAAGAGATGAGGGTCCTGAAGGGATGAATTTGAGTCATCCTCATCTGGCGCGGATTCTGCATGCCGGAATGGTTGAGATCGATGGCTCAGGGTTCGTTTATGCCGTCACTGATTATGCCGACGAGGTTCTCTCGCAGATCCTGCCGCAACGAGCGCTGACGCCCGAGGAGACGCGGGAGATGCTGGGACCGGTGGTGGACGCGCTCGATTACCTTCATCAGCAAGGATTGGTTCATGGTTATCTGAATCCATCGAGCATCCTTGTCGTGAACGAAGAAGTAAAGCTCTCGGCAACCCGACTCGTGGTTCCAAGCCGCTACAAGTTTGAATCCGCGCCTCGCGGCATTCACGATGCGCCGGACCTTGCGCTGGGGATCGTTTCGCCGGCGGCGGACGTCTGGTCGCTCGGAGTCATACTGGTGGAGACTCTGACGCAGCGGCCTCCGCTGTGGGACCGCGGGAAAGACGGGAATCCGGAAGTGCCGGCAACGGTTCCGGAGCCGTTTGCCGAGATTGCGCGGAGGTGCCTGCAGGCCGAACCTGTGCGCCGTTGCACGCTAGGCGATATAAAGGCGCTGCTTGAGGGCCAGGGTGCGCCAGCCCGACCGTCGGCTCAAAAGGTTCCGGCCTCTTCGAAGGCTGTTGTGGCTCCTCCAGTGATAAACAAGCCGGCCATCGTAATCGGAACCGAGGCAAAGGCACAGCCGGTCACTCCTTCAAAGCGTCGCGTGCTGCCGATGGCGGTGGCGATTCTGGGGTTGGCGGTGATCGTCTGGTTTCTTGTGGCCCGGTCGCATAAATCGCAATCGAATGCGGAAACTCAAGAAACTCAAACCGAACCAATGCCGGCGGCTCCAGGTAATGCGGGCGGGGCCCCCGCGGGACCGACAGTGAAGGGATCGGTGGCGCAGCGCGTGATGCCGAACGTGCTCCCGGCTGCGCAGGGGACGATTCAAGGTACCTTCTATGTGGTCTTGCGGGTGACGGTCGATCCCGACGGACAAGTCGCAAATGTTGGGTTTGAATCGCAGGGGCCGAGCAGATACTTTGCGAGAGTGGCTGAGGAGGCAGCACATTCCTGGAAGTTCAAACCGGCCGCGGTGAATGGCCGGGCTATCTCAAGCGTGTGGAGACTGCGATTCGAGTTCCGGAGAGACGGAAACGAAGCCACTGCCGAGGAAGTAACGCCGTAGGAGTGCCCGCCGTTGGCGTGATTCGTTCCTTGAGAGAATGCGCCAGGGCTTTGCCGTGTCCCAAGATTCCTTAGAGACTGAGGCCGGCATCGACCTTGGGCCAGTGCGCACGTCCACAACGTACGCCGCAAACGGATCAGGCTGTCAGCGCCGCATCCTAAACTTCCGCCCGCGGTGAATCACTCGAAACGCACGCAAAAACAGATGCGGGCCGCAGTGGTGGACCGAGGCTCGGATCTATCACGGCACGAACACCTTCAGGCGGACGTGCCAGCGGGTGCTCTGGCCAGGCTTTAGCGTAACCATGCCGGTGTCCATGCCGTGCCACTCCTTGCCGAAGGGATCGGCGAAGTTGAACTGGTCTTCGACGGCAACGAACTTTGCAGTGGGAGGCGCATAGGCCTGGATGGTCTTGATCTCAGGCGAGAGGCCCTCGATCGCGACACCGTATTTGGCGGCCGGATCGATGACGGTAACGGTCACCACGCCGTTCTTCCAATCAAGATGACTCCAGTTGTCGTCGTAGAAGTGCGTATCGAGCGCGACGCCACCGGGAGCCCGCAAATCGTATTGACCGGCCACGGGCAAAAGCTTGCCGGTGGGGAAAACGCTGTCATAGTTGTTCACCTGGGCCTGCATGGAACCAGGGATGTGGAGCTTGACCTGTTCGCGGTCGCCGGAGGGCAAATTGAAGTAGGGATGCCAGCCAATGGCGATGGGCTCTGCCTCATTGCCCACGTTGTGAGCGACGATGATGGCGTCGAGCGCATCCGCAGTGAGGCGGATGGTGAAATCGAGATCGGTTTTGGAGAGCCAATGTCCGCCGAAATCTCCGGCGTGGATCACTCCGGTCACTTCCTGGCCGCCGGGAATGTCATGGACGCGGACATCGTCTGTTTTGGCTTTGAGGATCAAGCCGTGCATGGCATGACGCTCGGCGCCGGGGAGTTTGCCCACGTTGTTGGCGGGCAGGGTGAGGACGTGACCCTCCCACTCTGTAGTGAGAGTTTTGCCGTCGGGGGCGATTTTGCCAATGATGCGGTTGGGATACGGGACAAGAAACGCCGCGCCAAGGCGATATCCCAGATCGCCGTTGGCGTCGTCCTGGTCGTCGAGCATTTTCTTCGCTTCGTCCAGGCTGGGCGAGGCCAGGACATCGACTTTGCCCTTGCCGGGGAAGTTGGCAGTGACCTGCAGCAACTCCATGCCGCGGCCCGGAGCAAGGGTGACGCTCGTGAACTCCGGCTTGGTTGTGCTGGTTGTTTTCCGGGTCAGAGTTACGATTTTCTGACCGCCGATGTCAGTCACCGCTTGAGCTTGGGCGTTCATTGCGAAAAAGGTCCCCATCGAAACTGGAAGGGCAACAGCAAGAGCAGAAAAGGCGCGGAAGAAAGGCTTCATCTTAGTCCATCCCCCAAAAAACGCAGTCGAATTTGCCGAAGGCCTTTCCTGCCGTCAGAGACCGCCGCCAGAAAAATGTACTTCGGTAGCGGCCTCATTCTACGCCGCCAAGGAGGGATTGCGCCTTCCTGTTCGCTGTCATCGTGTTTCTGAGGCGCGGATGAGATGGGATCTGGATGTTCGAGCGTTCTCGCCGTATCTACCGACTCGGATCTCGCACTTCGCGCACCTGGTCAGGCGCAAATTTACGGGATGAATGCAGGCGAAACTCCAAACGAGAAACCCGACGTACATGATAGACGAGCGCCGGACGGAAGCAAGCAACGCACGTTCCACCGGCTTGCCTGACACTGGGAAACACAATGCCGTTCGAGCCGCGCATCAGAAGGTCTTGCGCCAATTGTTGCGAAGGTTGATAGCACTGTGGAATGGGGCCGGCCCGGAGATACTTTCCGAATCGCGGATTCTTTCCGCGGAGATCATGAAACTCAGCGGCAAAGTCGGCGAGATAGTCGTCACAGGTGGAGATCTCTTCAAATGGCCAATCGACTTCTCGAAGCTGTTCGATCTTGTGAAAAGCAACCTCAGCGATTGAGGTTTCCCGCTCCAGACCCGCATACCAGGCGCCACGGCGGCTGCTGTTGAACCTTCCGCCGTTGGGCGCGGCATGCGTGAACGAGGCATTCACGACCTCGCTGTAAGCGACGCCATACAGGAGCTCATGAACACCTATGTCCGGCAGAAGCCCGGCTTCTCCGAGCAGGCGCGCATTGGTTGTCCCGTCGAGCTCAACGAGATTCTGCAATTCCCGCTCATTATCGGCGAGTTCGCTGAGGACGGTCCCTTCCGGGCTGTATTTCGACGGGATGAGACGATGCGTGTCAGCGAAAGAGCACTCATGGAGGGGTGGAATCACTGTCCTCCGCGGCGGGCATCGAGCATCTGCCGGACCTCGATCATGCCCGGCAGTCCCAGCCGGAGAATATAACCCAATGGAGTGGACCCCTGAAACATGGGATTGCTGTTGGGGAGGGTCATCCAGGCGTCAGCGAGACGCTGGCTATAGAGGATATTCAGCGCCTTGAAGATTCCGATGAGGAGAGAGATGCGGGTCAAGGCGTCCTGATCGAGAACGCGCCGGCTTGGCTCTCTCTTGAGGCCATAGAATGATCCGGAAGAGATGCCGCCAAGGAGGCTGCGGGTGTCCTGATCCTTGACGCCCCACTTCTCGGCAATCCGCAGGAAGGCTTTGATCGCGGCGGGGCTGAGGCGTTTTCGGATGGAGGGTTCTGAAAGATTGGCGGCCACGTCGAATCGGTAGCCGGCAATCTGCGGGATGGTGGCGGCGGCGATCATGCGATCCCTCCAATATTGGAAGGATATCACTCCATATCTGACAACTCAAGGGAGCGGCCTTTGGCCCCGGCCGTGATCCATGCCGAACCATCGCATCATGAGAGACCTCTCGCAGGCGAATGCGCGGAGTTCAACTGGGGTTGCCTTTGCGAAAACGGGACGGCTATCATTGCCTGTATTCGTGGGTATTTTCAATTGAGCCTTCGTATAGGAGCAGCAGATCATGAAACGTGCCCTGATTACAGGCGTCACTGGGCAAGATGGCGCCTACCTGGCGGAACTGCTGCTGCAGCGGGGATACGAGGTGCACGGCATCAAGCGGCGAGCATCTCTCTTCAATACCCACCGGATTGATCATCTGTATGAAGATCCGCATCAGACCGGGCGACATTTCATATTGCATTACGGCGATCTGACCGATTCCAGTGTCCTAATACGAATCGTGCAGCAGGTAAAGCCTGACGAAATCTATAATCTTGGGGCACAGAGCCACGTTAAGGTTTCGTTCGAGGAACCGGAATACACGGCAAATACCGATGGTCTCGGAACGCTTCGCCTCCTCGAAGCGATCAGGACGGCGGGTCTTGAAAAGGTGTCGAGGTTTTATCAGGCTTCGACTTCGGAACTCTATGGCCTGGTTCGTGAGGTCCCGCAGAACGAGAAGACCCCGTTCTACCCACGGTCTCCCTACGCGGTCGCGAAACTATATGCGTATTGGATCACAGTCAATTATCGCGAAGCATATGGCATCTATGCCTGCAACGGCATTCTTTTCAATCACGAATCGCCGCAGCGTGGCGAGACCTTTGTGACCCGCAAGATTACTCGAGCGCTGGCCCGCATTAAGGTTGGATTGCAGGACCGGCTGTATCTCGGCAATCTGAATGCTCTGCGCGATTGGGGCCACGCCCGCGATTACGTTGAGATGCAATGGCTGATGCTCCAGCAGAACGAGCCCAAGGACTACGTCATCGCGACCGGTGAACAGCATAGCGTTCGCGAATTTGTTTCCCTTGCCGGTAGTTTTCTCGATATGGAGATTGCGTGGGAAGGATCAGAGGCAGATGAAAAGGGAATCGACAAATCCGGAAACGTAATCGTGGCCGTGGATCCGCTCTACTACCGTCCTACCGAAGTGGAGTCACTGCTGGGTGATGCCCGCAAGGCTCGTGAGGAACTTGGCTGGCAGCCGCGAACGACTTTCCGCGATCTGGTGAAGGAGATGGTCGACGAGGACCTGAAGGTGGCGGAAAGGGACGCATTGGTCCGAAAGCACGGCTATTCCGTCTTCAATCATCACGAGAATTGATTGTTAAGAGTAGAGACCAACATGGAGAAGACAAGCCGGATTTTTGTGGCGGGACATCGCGGCCTGGTGGGCTCGGCGATTCACCGCCGCCTTGAGCAGAGTGGCTATTCGAATCTGTTGCTTTGCAGCCATGCCGAACTTGATCTGACCAACCGCGAGGCGGTGCGGACCTTCTTTCAAAGAGAGCAACCGGATTATGTTTTCCTCGCGGCCGCCAAGGTTGGCGGCATCCTGGCAAATGAAACGTACCCTGCAGACTTTATTCGCGTCAACCTCGAGATTCAAACCAACGTCATTGATGCGAGCTATCGCTTCGGCGTGCAACGCTTGCTGTTTCTCGGTTCGAGCTGCATCTACCCTAAGTTTGCTCCGCAGCCGATGAAAGAAGAGTACCTCCTCACCGGACCGTTAGAGCCAACGAATCGCGCTTACGCTCTGGCGAAGATCGCCGGAATCGAAATGTGCTGGTCCTATAATCGCCAGTTCGGAACTCGCTATTTGGCAGCCATGCCCACCAACCTGTATGGACCGGCAGACAACTTTGATCTTCAAGGCTCTCATGTTCTTCCCGCGCTCATGCGTAAAGCGATCGAAGCCAGGCAAGCCGGACAGCGGAATCTGGTGGTCTGGGGTACCGGTGAGCCAAGACGCGAGCTTCTCTTTAGTGAGGATCTTGCGGATGCCTGTATCCATCTCTTGAATCTACCGAATCAAACTTTTGACCAACTGCTGAATCACGATCAAGCGCCTCTCATCAACATCGGCACAGGGGAGGACCTTACGATTCGTGAATTGGCAGAACTGATATCGCGGGTTCTCGAATTCGACTGCGACATCATCTTCGACACCTCGCGGCCTGACGGCACGCCGCGAAAGCTCCTCGATGTCGCTCGCATCCACGCTCTCGGATGGAAAGCGCAAGTCAGTCTGGAAGAGGGTATTCGCCGAACATATCAGTCTCTCTTGCAGGATTCAGGCGCGCCATCAACCGGGGCTTTCCGCGAATGATCCCAAAACTTACTCTCAGTGAAATGTCGCTACAGCGCGTTCGCTTCCGCCGGAAGAGATACACGTCTACTAATAGAGTGGCTAATCCTTATAAGCGGGGTTTCAATCCACTTGTAAGAGGCTGCCGCCAAGAGCACGCAAAGAGTCACGCTGACAAGATAGAATGACACGCTCGCACCGGAGAACCCATAGGTTGCCAATTGCTGCCACAAATAAATGCTATATGAACTTCTCCCTATGTATGTTAGCCACGGCTTAGATAGGGCCCCAGCCATCCGTTTGCTTATAAAGGTGCTGTGCACAAGCATGACGGTGATAATCGGCGGGGAAACCAGTAGTCCGACAGGCCAAAACCTGGTGTGAGTTAGCCGCACAGAAGCAATCAGCACAATTGGAATGAGACTGACCACGTAACCAGGGAGTCTCTTACATATGCGCAGAACGTCCTGCTCTGCTGCAGCCCACGCCACACCGGTTGAAATGGCAACAAAGTGGCCGAAAAGGTCCGCAGCGATTTCGCTGAACGGATATGAGCACAACGTGAGCACGCCCAGAACAGCCGGAAGTAAGATAAACGCTGACCTGCGTGATTTCCACAAGACGGCGAACAAGACTGGTATTACCAAATAGAACTGTTCTTCATAGGACAGACTCCATGTGTGCGCGCCGAACCATCCCCCACAATCGGTGCCCAAGTTGCATGTAAAAGTAAGGGCCTTTACGACTCCGGATGCGAAGGGCGGAATCAAATTCGCTTGTGCCAAAGCCATAACGGCTAGAACGTACATGAGAAGCGGCGGCAGGATTCTGAATACTCGACGCACGTAAAAGCTAAAGAGAGAGACTCTATCAGCGCGTGCGTATTCACGAATGAGGCCGCCAACAATCACATAGCCACTGATGACAAAGAAGATGCTTACGCCCAGAGGGCCAATTTCCTTCAGAATAGGGATGATGACGGCGCGTCCGAGTCTCCCTGGAACACTTAGTTTTATGCTCGAAAAAGCCGTAAGGTGAGAGATGATTACGAGCGCCACGCTGATTGTTCGCCACCCGTCGAGTGGCGCGATCCGCGAGTCCCGTTCGCTCTGCCTTGTCATATTGTGAGCAACTCTCCTGCTTGTGGCCTCATCGTTTTACGCGTCGGCAAGACACGTAAACAATTGCAGGCTGTTTGAGGTTCCGCGTTATGTCTGTCTGGCTTAGAGATCGCCCCGGGGAAGTTTGAACGGGTCGCGATGGCAGGACTCGCGACCATTCGACGTCCAATAGTGGGAGGATATCACTCCATGATGCAAGGGGAACCCTTGAGTTGAGGCAGGGGAAAGGCCGGCCAACAAAAATCATTCCCGTTCGAGTAGATTTAGTTCATGCTCAACGATTCGATTCAACGCCCGTGGAGTCATGTGCGCACCGGAATACTCCGTGCGGGAGTCGTCGTCGCTGCTTTTTTCATTGCACTGTCTTTCGGTCGACATCTGCTGGCCACGCGGTTCGAGGCCTATGACGACGAAGGCTACATGCTTCTTATGTTTCAGCATTACTTTTCCGGCGGGCATCTTTACACGCAGGTTTTCAGCCAATACGGCCCCTTTGCTTTCTTTGCCGAAGGGACTCTTTTTCACCTTCTGCATCTTCCCGTGAATCACGATTCCGGTCGATTTGTGACACTCATCTGGTGGCTTCTGGCTGCCGCGCTGGGGGGATATTTCACTTACCGGTTTTCAAGGAGCACACTTCTGGCTTCAGCCGCCGGCCTGGCCACCATGGCAACCGGAAGAGTCCTGAGCATGGAACCGGTGCATCCTCAACAATTGATTCTTCCGCTGTTGATGCTGGCTTGTTGCGTTTCTGTCGCACCCGGAAGAATCGCTTTGATCCTGTTGGGCGCGCTCGGGGCGGCGCTGTTCTTTACAAAGATCAACGTCGGCGTATTTTATTTCGCCGCGCTTGCGATCGCCCTGGTTTGCACGTTCCCGGCTGGCCGCATTCGGACTCTTGGAGCGGTTCTTTTTTTCTTCTATACCATTGGCGGTCCATTGATGCTGATGCGCCGCGATGTCATGGGCTGGGCCGGCGGGTACTGTGTGCTCGCTGTCGCATGCGGCGCTGCAACCTTAGCAATGGGTTTGTTCACTACACCGTCTTCTCCAGCACCCATGCGAGACGTTCTGTATGTCGCCTCGGGCGCCTTATCGACCGGAGCCATCATTGTCGCGGGATCACTGATGGATGGCATATCTATCCCCACATTGATCCGGGGGGTTCTTTTGGATCCTCTAAGGCAGCCGCAAGTATTAGACTATGCTCTGGAAATTTCGAAGATCGAAGCGCTCTTTGCAATGTTGGTGTCGGCGTGCATTGTCGGGCTGTATCGGTATCGGGATCGCTGGCGCGCACATTCCGAATGGGTGGATGCCGTGCGCTGTCTGGTTGGGTTGTGGGCGATCTCGCAGATATCGATTTTTCGTACACATTACTTTTTTGTGGCTTTCCTTCCGCTCGGACTACTCCCGGCAAAGGGCCGCGCCTGGGGGCCTGCAAATGTTTTCCCGCGTTTATTTGTCACAAGCCTTGCCGCGGCACAGTTCCTGCAGGCCTATCCTGTCGCAGGCAGTCAACTGAATATCGCATATTCGCCGGCGCTGCTCTGGGCATTCATCTGCGTGCATGATGGCGCCGGCGGGCTGTTCTTTGTGCTCCGGCGTGCCGGAGACTGGATTGGGGAAAATCTGCCTCGACAGGAATCAATCCTTGGCGCCCTCGTGGCACTCGCACTGATCGTTGCCATGTTTCGCTCGGGCGGCTGGCCTCAATCGTATCCCGACCCTCCCTCCCATTTGCGAGGCGCAAGCTCTCTGCATCTCCCCAAGAAACAGGAGGACCTCTATGAATCCCTTGCTTCGAACATTCAAGCGAATTGCGCTGTGCTCTTTACGCTCCCCGGAATGGGGAGTCTGAATTTCTGGTCCGGAGTCCCGACTCCAAATGGGTTGAATATGACCGGCTGGATGAGAGCATTCAGTCTTGAGCAAGAACAACAGATCCTTCACATTCTCGAGCTGAATCCGAAATCTTGCGTCGTTTATAACGAAAAGCTCCTTCATTTCTGGGGTTCGAAGCAGCAGGATCTCGATGCTTTGCCTCTGGGGAGGTACATCCTTTACACCATGCCCGAGGTATTCCAGGAGGATGGCTATGAGATCCGGGTGAATCCTCAGCGGAAATCACCGTGGATTGACACGGTCGCACGACCGTCCCCTTGACGCCGACAACGCAGTAAAGGGGAAAGGTTTCCCAAAAACGTCATTGTGCTTCCATTCAGCTCGGTTTCTTCCAAATGGCCACGATCGATTTGCCCAGCGAATAAAGAAGCAGCTTGTCGAGGACGCGTGAGGAGGGGACCGCACACCGATCCCAAAAGGCGAGTTGAGCCTTGGTCGGCATCGATTGCCGCAGAAACATGAGATTGGCAGCGGAAAGGAGAAGGCCGAGACAATCCAGGTACCACATTTGCTCAACCGGGAGGCCAGGCGGGGAGATGTTTCGGAGCATTGAACGGTCGTACCTCCGAAAATGTCCAATGGCGGCGTCAAACGGGGTGAACAAGCGCTGATGGGCGGGCGACAGTACGATGATTCGTCCGCCAACCCTGAGAAGTTTCATCGCGTTTTCCAGCTCTTCTCGGTCGTTCTCAATGTGTTCGAGCACATCGATGTATACGATGGAGTCGAACATTTGGCCCGGTTCCACATTTTGCAGCGAGCCACACACGACTTCGTATCCGCGGCGAGTCCGCGCCTGCGGAAGGTTCACGCGCAACTGAGCGACGAGAAGCGGATCGGGTTCGAGACAGACCCACCTTCCATGCACATTTCGGTCAAGGAAGGACGTATTCGCTCCGATTCCTGCGCCGACCTCCAGAACGTCCCCGGTGACAAAAGGCCGGATCCGGCTCGACCAGTAGGACTTCCAGTTCTGCACAGCAGCGAAGAGGTCCAGCTCGGAGGCAGCATATCTGAACTCACTCATGAGAATGGAGGTTCACTGCCTCTTCCACGAACAAGGCGTAATCCCGGAGCGGAATGAACCCGAGATTCGTTCTGTTGGCAAGCATAAAAAACGTAAAACTGGTTGCAATCGTGATGAATTGAATCATGATGATTGCGAGTATTCCTGCCATATAAGTGGCCCACCCCGGTATGGCCTTGTCGGTGAAGAGCCTGATGATCACGATCAATAAAATCCCCAAGCCCGCCAGGACCGAGCCCGCGAGAGAACCGATTAGGAGGCGCACGCTGACAATATCCCCAAACACCGACATGGCGCTGAGACCGTGAGAGACCAGCGCAACGAAGTTCATGTGTGAAGTTCCTGAAATGCGGGGTCCACGGGATATAGGGGTCATCGTAAAGGGAAGCTTCGATCGAAACACCGCGGCGGCGTAGTGATTCCACATCTCGGGCATCACCACAAGAGTATCCAGGTATTCCGCTGGCAGGATGCTGAAGTTTCCCACTCGCACGCCGATACCAGTAAGACCCCGATGCAGAAAACGGTAAAGATGATAGAAGCACTGAAAAACGATGGATTCTGATCGGCGTCTTCGCTCCGCAAAAACTGCATTTGATCCGGGCGATTCAAAGTAAGTGCGGAGTAATTTCACTGCGCCCTCGGGCGTATCCTCACCATCCGAGTCCATCACGAGAACGGCGTCGCATTTGATCTTCTGTTGAATGTATGCGAGCCCGATGGCAATTGCCCGCTGGTGGCCGAGATTTCGCCGCAGACGCAGCACCGTTATTCCATGCACTGAATCAACGAGATGACGGAAGTCTTCCCGGTGGCACCTCTGAAGCGAGCCATCGTCGACGATAAAAATATCGACAGCAAAGGAGTTGGGAATGGCCTGACTAAGCCGGCGGATGAGCTCCAAGGCCGACGCCCAGTCATCGCGAAGAGGCATGAGAATTAGGATATGCGGCACAGGTGCTGCTGACTCTGTTCTCGAATCCATCTTCTCCCTTATGCAGTCATTGGAGTTTGCATGTTCACCCGAATCCGAGGGGTCCGCATGATCATTGATCGTTGGGGTGAATTCCGCTTCCGTACTAAGCGTTTCTTTTTTTGCCCGAGTCGATCAGATTATATAGCCTCTCCGCAGACACTACCGGCATGCTTGGCGCTTGCCGGCGAATTTGACGCTGCAGACGCTGGGCAGGGTTGAATTACGGTTTTACCCGGACTTCGACCGCCAGGCCAAACCATTCTCCCACGGAGGGATGCCGCTCGTTGCCCTCGGAGTTTTCTGACGAGATATGGTCCTGAAAGGGGGCAGCATGTGCTCAAATTGAGCGTATGCGATTTCGATTTCCCCTCCTGATTGCGCTGATGTCCGCGCCTCTCGCTTTGGGCGCTCAATCGCAGGAATCCGCTCCTTTTCAGATCTATGGCGGCTTCAGCGAACTCACCAACTCATTCAACGGACTGCCCGGATCACATCAGCCTCTGAATGGCTGGGACGCCGGAGTGGCATTTCCGG
>DATKPJ010000039.1:0-19922 GCA_035524195.1 Occallatibacter sp. | reverse complement strand
TTTTCCATGTGGCTAGTAGAGCCGGAAATTGACCTCGATGGTGATCATCACGGGTACTGGCGTTCTGCCATTCTTCATGGCCGGCTTGAACTTGTACTTCCTCACCGCTTCCAGCGCCTTTTCGTCCAGTCCCATGCCCAGCGCTCGAATCACGCGTGGATTCTGCGGATTGCCCTGCGCATCCACAATCAGCGAAATCAGGCATACGCCCTGGTACTTCGCCCGGCGTGCCTCGTCGCTGAATTCGGCTTCGGGCTGGTAGATCGGTACCGGCGCTGAAATCCCGCCGCCCACCTGGTACACTCCACCGCCCGTATTCCCGCCGGTTCCCGGCCCAAATCCATTTCCAGTTCCCGATCCCAGGCCGCCACCATATCCGGTGCCCATTCCGCTGCCGCCGCCCTGGCCATTCGACGCGATCGTCACGTTGGGCGACTTGGTCACACCGATGTTCGGCATATTCGGATTGTCAGGCAACTGAATGTTTTCCTGGACATTGATCGCGGACGGGATGGCAAGTTTCGGCTTATCCAACACCGGAATCATCGGTGGTGTGATCGGGTCCTTCATCCGAGGAGGCAGCTTGCCCTTCGTCGGATCCACAATGTCGTGTGCCCCACCACCACCGCCGCCGCCCGCTGACTTAGCCGCCTTGGGCGCCTTCAAATCGAAATTTCCTACATCCACATTCACCGCTTGAACAGGCGGAGCGATGATCTTCACAACCGCCTTGATGCCCAGCCAGATCGCGAATGCCAGGATGCCGATATTGACTGTCGTCGAAATGCCAATGGCCCAGGGATTGGCCTTCACTGCCATCCGGTCAGGCACCGGTATCGGCTGCGAGGTCAGTTCCAGTGGTGGCAGTTTCGGTGGGAAGAAAAAGTCCCGGATGTTTTCGTAGAGACCAGACCAGATGGGCCGCTCGTCGAATGCCTTCCCAAGGAACGCATCGAGTTCGTGCCCCGTCGTCTTCGGTACGGTGCTTTCGGTCTCCGATCCCGGCTGGGAAAGCAGTTCGTTTGCCATATTTGCCAATGGCCCTGAATCGAGGCTCGGCTCCGCTGGAAACCGGCTCCCGGTCAGGTCCACTACTCCATTATGCTCGACTTTGCCTTCCTGTGTCTGCAAGTCGGCGATATCCGGTTCCACCTTGATTTCCTCCAGAGTCTCATATCTCCCAGAGGCCGACCTTCTCATAAACAATAGACGACTCGAACCTGTACTTGTTACCGGAAAATTCTCTCCCTAACATTTACACTAAACATTGGACAACTTTGCACCAAAACAGGGAGTTACGATGCCCCCAGCGCCGGAGTTGAAGGCGACGCTCACTTTGCCTCAAACTGCCTTCCCGATGAAGGCCGATTTACCAAAAAATGAACCACTTCGGCTCGCCCGTTGGGAATCGCTGTGCCTCTACAACGAACTGCGCAAAGCCGGCCAGGGTCGTCCGGCTTATCTCCTGCATGATGGCCCGCCCTATGCCAATGGGCCCATTCACCTTGGTCACGCGCTCAACAAGTGCCTTAAGGATTTTGTCGTCAAATCCCGAACGATGGCCGGTTTTAACGCTCCATACGTTCCCGGATTCGACTGCCATGGCCTTCCCATTGAAATCAAGATCGATGAGCGGTTGGGGCGCAGGAAGCTCGAAATGCCAGTTCCTGCAGTCTTGGATGCATGCCGCGCCTACGCGCAAGAGTACGTCGACCTCCAGACCCGCCAGTTTCAACGCATCGGCTGCTTCGGGCGCTGGGACGCACCTTATAAAACCATGGATCGCGACTATGAAGCCCGGACTCTCGAGGCCTTTTACGGCTTTCTCGAGAAAGGCTTCGTCTACCGCGGCCTCAAGCCGGTCTACTGGTGTATCCACGACCGCACGGCACTTGCCGAAGCCGAGGTCGAATACGCGCCGCATACCAGCCCCAGCATCTACGTGCGCTATCGCCTCACCTCTGATCCGGCTGCCCTCGACCCGGTTCTCGCCGGGCGCGAAACCTACACCATCATCTGGACAACCACTCCCTGGACCCTGCCCGCGTCCATGGCGGTCGCCTTCCATCCTGACTTCGAATACGTTGCTCTCGCTGCGAGCGGCGACCCAAAAACGCCGGCCTCGCCGTCCGATCCTGTCTATATCGTTGCCGCGGAACTGGCTCCCGCCGTCATCTCCGCCTGCAAACTGGGCCAGACGATAGAGCTCGCCCGCTTCAAAGGCAGCAAGCTCGAACACGCCACCTTCAAGCACCCGTTCCTCGAACGCAGCATCCTCGGCGTCCTCGGCAACTACGTCACCGCGGATACAGGCACCGGCGCGGTCCACACCGCCCCTTCCCACGGCGCAGACGACTTCTGCACCGGCCAGCGCTACGGAATCGACGCAACCACCCGTGTTGACGCAGCCGGTCATCTGCACGTCGATCCGCAGGCCTGGCCGCTCGCGGCCCTGCCGCCCTTTGAAGACAAAATCATCTGGGAAGCCAATCCCATCATCCTGGCGATGCTCGAAGAGCAACGCGCTCTTATGGCATCAGCCGATCTCGAGCACTCCTATCCGCACTGCTGGCGCTGCCACAATCCGGTCATTTTCCGCGCCACCGAGCAGTGGTTCATCTCCCTCGAAACGCCTGTCAAGCGCGCCGACGGGTCCGAAACTACATATCGCCAGCTCACCATCGAAGAAATCGACAAGGTCGTCTGGGATCCGGCCTGGGGCAAGGAGCGAATCACCAACATGATCGCTACGCGCCCCGACTGGTGCATCAGCCGCCAGCGCATCTGGGGCGTCCCCATCGCCGTCTTCATGTGCGAAACCTGCAACCAACCCATCCTCGATCCTGCTCTCAACCGCAAGATCGTCGGCCTCTTCGAGAGCGAAGGTGTTGCTGCCTGGCACACCACTCCCGTCGAGGCTCTGTTGCCAGACAATGCAGTTTGCAAACATTGCGGGGCAGTCCATACGCACGGCCGGGGCTTCCGCAAAGAGACCGACATTCTCGACGTCTGGTTCGACTCCGGTGTGAGTTGGTTCGCAGTTTGCGAAGCCGATCCAGACCTCAGCACTGCCTATACTGCCTTCCAAAAGAGGGAGAGGCAAGAAGTCCCGACGTGCCTCTATCTTGAAGGCGGCGATCAGCATCGCGGCTGGTTCCATTCCTCGCTGCTCACCTCTGTTGCTCTCCGCGGCCGCGCCCCGTATTCGCTCGTCGCGACTGCCGGCTTCACTCTCGATGAACAAGGCCGCGCCATGTCCAAGTCGCTCGGCAACGGAGTCGATCCTGTCGACATCGCCGATCGCCTCGGCGGTGAAATCGTGCGCCTCTGGGTGGCCTCCATCGACTTCCGCGAAGACATGGCCGCCAGCGAAAACTTGATGCAGCGCTGCGCCGAGCTCTATCGCAAGGTCCGCAACACCTTCCGCTTTTTGCTTGGCAATCTTTCTGGTTTCAACCCCGCGACCGACAAAATCGAGCAGGCGGATCTCCTCCCGCTCGACCGCTATATGCTCGCCCGCACCCGTGACCTCGCTGAAAAAATCCTCGCCTGGTACGCGGCATTCGAATTCCACCGCGTCTATCAGGCCATCAACGAGTTCGCCATCGTCGACCTCAGCGCCTTCTACCTCGACGTGCTCAAGGACCGCATGTACACCTTCGCGCCCACGAGCCATGCGCGCCGTTCTGCGCAAACCGTCCTCTGGCAGATCACTGAGACGCTGGTCCGCCTGGTCGCCCCCATCCTCACCTTCACCGCCGACGAAGTCTGGGATCATCTGCCCAAAGTCGAGGGCCGCGAAGCCAGCGTCCACCTCGCGCAGTTTCCCAAGCCGGAAGAAATCTACTCCGGGGACCCTGTTGAAGAGCTTCTTACATGGCAGCAGCTCCTGCTCCCCGTCAGAAATCGCGTGCTTCAGAAGATCGAGGCTTTGAGGAAAGACAAGCGCGTGGGTAAATCCCTTGAATGCAGTCTCAAGTGGCTAGTACCAGACCATCGAAAAGGCGTTTATGAGAGCTACCTAGCCGCACTAACAGAAGCCGCCATCGTTTCAAAGACGGAAATAGTCTATGTCCCTCAGAAAGACATCGAAGATCGACTTCTTGCAGCTCAGACCGTCGATACAGAAACAGGTACAACGCAGCCATCGTTGGCTGGATTAGTTGAACAACAATTCGTAAGCCAAACTGCGTCACCACTCGATATTTCGGATGTCGAGGTCTCGGTCGCGACAGGCACTAAGTGCAATCGTTGCTGGCGTTATACAGACGACACCGCCAACTACGGCATCTGGCAGAACGTCTGCACACGCTGCCAATCCGCGCTCCGCGAAATGGGCATCGCACCCCCGAACTCCCCGGAGACAGCCTCGTGAACCATCCAACATCTCCCGTTCCGGGGTCCCCATCGACAGGTCCACGTCGATGGGGTGGTCGCCGCCTGCCCTGGCTCCTGCTCATCTCCGCCGCCGTCATCTTCCTTGACCGTCTCACCAAGACGCTCGTTGCAGCTCGCATCCCGCTCGGCGGAGGCATCACCGTGATCCCTCATGTCCTCCGCATCACCCACTGGACCAACGAAGGAGCGGCCTTTTCCCTCTTCGCCGACTCAGCTTCTCCCAACGCCGTGCGCTGGGGCCTCATTGCGTTCTCGCTCATCGCGGCGCTCGCCGTTCTCGTTGCCATGATCCGCCTTGGCGATCGCATCTCCATCACCACCGTCGCCCTTGCTCTGATCTTCGCCGGCGCCCTCGGCAACGTGCACGACCGCATCGTCTACGGTTCGGTCGTCGACTTCATTGAGGTGCACATCTTCAGCTATCACTGGCCCGACTTCAACGTCGCCGATAGCTCCATCGTCATCGGCGCATGCCTGCTGTTGCTTGACTCCTTGCTGCCCCGCAAGCATCCTTCAATTTGATGAGACCTGCGCGCTTAGCCCGTTTCCCGAACTGGAACGCCGCGGCCTGCGTACTTCCATCAGGCTGATTCAACCTCCTACAATCTTGAAGGAGCACTTTGGGCGGCTTGGGCCGGTTTCATGACGCCTTTGCGCCAATTCCGGAATTCGATCACGTTGAACGTCAATCCATTCCGCCGAACTTCACGAGGAGTCCATGAGAATAATCCGTTCTTCCCACTCACTGTGCGCCGTCAGATCAGCGCTGCTAGCCTGCCTTGCCCTTACGTTCACCTTCGTTCTGCACGCGCAGCGCCTTCCAACCACCGTTCTCCCCGAGCACTACACCCTCACCCTCGCGCCCGATCTCAAAACGGCCACCTTCACGGGCGTTGAGTCCATTGACGTCGACATCCGGCAGCCCTCCGATTCCATTACCCTCAACGCCGCCGAAATCGCCTTCCAGTCCGTCACCATCTCCGCGGCGGGAAAGGACCAGACCGCCTCCGTCTCCCTCGACAAGGAGAAAGAGCAGGCCACCTTCACATTTCCTGACACCCTGCCCGCCGGCCCGGCTGTCCTCCACATCCACTACACCGGCATCCTGAACAACGAGCTGCGCGGCTTCTATCTCTCCAAGGGTGACCATCGCAATTATGCCGTCACGCAGTTCGAACCGACTGACGCACGACGCGCCTTTCCAAGCTTCGACGAGCCCGCCTTCAAGGCCACATATGCCGTCACCCTCATCGTCGATTCAGGCGACACCGCGATCTCCAACGGCCCCATCATCTCTGATACTCCCGGCCCCGGTGAGGACAAACACACATTGAAGTTCCTCACCACTCCGAAAATGTCCTCTTACCTGGTTGCCTTTCTCGTAGGCGACTTCAAATGCACCTCTGGCGAATCCGACGGCGTCGCCATCCGTTCGTGTGCCACGCCCGACAAAGTCAACCTCACTCCCTATTCCCTCGACGTCGCCAAGTTCGTCCTTCACTACTACGACACTTACTTCGGGATTCCCTACCCGCTCAAGAAGCTCGACCTCATTGCCATCCCCGACTTCGAAGCCGGAGCCATGGAGAACTTCGGCGCCATCACCTACCGCGAGACCGACATGCTGCTCAATCCTGAAACCGCCTCGGTAAGCGCAAAAGAAAACGTCGCGCTCGTCGTTGCACACGAGATGGCTCACCAGTGGTTTGGCGACCTCGTAACCATGGAGTGGTGGAACAACATCTGGCTCAACGAGGGCTTCGCTACCTGGATGGAAAACAAACCCGTCGCTGCCATGCACCCGGAGTGGAACATCCCTGAAATGGTCGCGTCCAATGAGGACGACACGCTCAATATCGACGCGATGCCCACCACCCGCGCCATTCGCGCCAATGCCAGCACGCCGGCTGAAATCAACCAATTGTTCGACGGCATCGCCTACGGCAAAGCCAGCGATGTTCTGCTCACCGTTGAAAACTATCTCGGCCCGGAAACATTCCGCAAGGGCGTTCATGCCTACCTCACGGCGCATCTCTACGCCAACGCCACCGCCCAGGATTTCTGGAATGCCGAAACCGAGGTCAGCCACAAACCCGTCGACAAAATCATGGATTCGCTCGTCGCCCAGCCCGGTGTTCCGCTGCTCACCTTCGGCGATCCTTCCAACGGCAACGTCTCCGTCCACCAGGAACGATTCTTTCTAAGCCCGAGCATCCAGCCCGATCCCTCCCAGAAATGGACCCTGCCCGTTTGCTTCAAGACCGGAACTGACGGCCAGGACTGCGAACTTCTCACCCCCGCGGAAACCAGCCTGAAGATCCCCGCCGGCAGTCTCTTTTTTGCCAATGCTCGCGGCAAAGGCTACTACCGCAGCGCATATCCCTCCGGCGTTTACTCCGATCTCGTTCATCACGTGGAGGCGGGCCTCACCCCAACCGAACGCATCAGCCTCATTGGAGATGAATGGGCGCAGGTTCGTGCCGACAAATCGACCGTCGGCAAATACCTTGATCTCGTGGCTGCGGTCAAGGACGACCCCGGCGCCGAAGTGATTGACTCCGCCATCGGCGGGGTTGATGCTATCTACCAACGCGTTGCTTCCACTCCCGAAGAAAAGGCCGCCCTGGCCGCCTGGATTCGCGATACCTTCTCAGACGTGTACGCCGGACTCGGTGCTCCGAGCGAAAACGATTCGCCCAATAAACGCCGACTGCGCGCCCACCTCTTCGCTGTGCTTGGCTACTACGGCAGAGACCCGAAAGTTCTCGCTGAGGCCCACGAAATCGCCGAGAAGTATGTCTCCAATCAATCGTCGGTTGATCCCACACTCGGCCAAACCGCCCTCGCCATCGCCGCCCGCAATGGCGACGCCACTCTGTTCGATCAGTTGCAGAAGGTCTACGAAACGTCAACGAATCCGGAATTCCAGATTGGCGCACTCCGTCTGCTAGCGGAATTTGAGAATCCGGCGCTCGCCAAACGGGCTCTCAACTTTGCCGTGTCCGGAAAAGTGCGAAACCAGGATGCCGCTATCCAACTCGCCATTGCCCTTGAAATCCCTGAAACCCGCGAAGAGGCCTGGAAATTCATTCAGGCGAATTGGAATAAAGTGCAGGCCCAGCTGACCACCAACATGGGCAGCATTCTCGTGGGATCTTCTGGAAGCTTCTGCTCCGAATCCGCGCGCGATAATGTCGAGTCGTTCTTCACTGAGCACAAGGTAGCTGCTTCGAGCGTGTCGCTTAAGCATGCCATCGAGCGCATCAACGGCTGCATCGAGCTGCGCAAGCTCCAGGGACCCCAGTTGCAAAGCTGGCTCGCCTCGCAGCCCAAATCGTCCGGGTACTGAACACGAAGGCCGCAGATTCCTCCGCGGCCGCTGCTTGAGAGAATAGCCAGGCTCTGAAGGCTACGGGCATTACACCGGTTTTTTGGAAGGCAGAGGTTTGAGCGCCTGGGAGCGCCGCTTTGATGCCCGTCGACGCGTTATCCCGCTCATTTCCTCTCCATCCGTTCCAGGCGTAACCTTGATTACGAGGCCGGAATCCGATTTTCTTCCGATCGGCTTGGAACTTCTTCTCCGGTTCCGACGTACCTCCCACTGAGAGGTCCATGATGAGTCGTCGCCTTTTCACATGTCTCCTCGTCGCGGGCGCTTTTGCGCTTGCAGCCCTCCCTGCTCACGCCGACCGGGATGCGGTGCAATTCTTCAGCGACATCGACGTTCCACCTGGCGCCACCGTCCACGACGCTGTCTGCTTCTTCTGCAGCGTCAACGTCGAAGGCACCGCCGATAACGACATTGTTGTCTTTTTCGGCAATGTCCACATCGCCAGTCATGCCAACCACGATGTGGTCAGTTTCTTTGGCAACGTCCGCGCTGACGATAACGCCACCATCTCCCACGACCTGGTCAATTTCTTCGGCATGATTCGTCTCGGCCACAATGTGTCCGTTGGCAACGACATGGTCGCCATGTTCAGCGGGGTCAGTGCGCCGGGATCTGTCTCTGTTGGCGGTGATCGCGTCTTTCAGCCCGGTTGGGTTCTCTTGATCCCGCTCTGTATCCTCGGCTGTTTGTTTTATTTCCTGGTGAGCGTTGTCCGCAATTACCGTTACCGGCAGATGATGGCAAATTACCCGTTCCCGCCGCCACCACCGCATCTTTAGCCCGCGCTGTACCCTTGGTGCATGACTTCTCTCGCCGCCGGGCCATGGCGCCCCTTGCGCATCATCATTCCGGGCGGCAGCGGCCAGGTGGGCCAGGTCCTCGCGCAATACTTCCAGCAAGCCGGCCATTACGTCACCGTCCTCACCCGAGGTCCATATACCGCGCCGTGGCAAACCGTGCATTGGGATGGCGAGCATTTCGGTCCGTGGACAGAGACCCTGGAAGGCGCCGACGTTTGCATCAATCTGGCGGGGCGCAGCGTAAACTGCCGTTACACCCCCCGCAATCGCGAAGCCATCTATCACTCCCGCATCCACACTACCCGCCTGCTGAATGATGTAATCGCCAATCTCGCCGATCCACCCAGAGTCTGGCTCAATGCGTCCACCGCGACCATCTACCGGCACGCGCTCGACCGTCCTATGGACGAAACCACCGGCGAGCTGGGGGGCAATGAATTGATCTCTCCGCATCGCCGCGCGCCTGATACCTGGAATTTTTCTGTCGCTGTCGCCAGAGATTGGGAGCGGTCGCTGTATGACTCCCCTACGCCCCGCACTCGCAAGATCGCCCTCCGTTCCGCGATCGTCATGAGCCCGGCATCCCACAATGCCTTCGTGATCTTTTCAAATCTGGTGCGGCTCGGCCTCGGCGGATCACAAGGCAATGGCCGTCAGTTCGTCTCCTGGATTCACGAGTCCGACTTCGCTCGCGCTGTCGAATTCCTGATTGAAAGGGAGGATCTTTCCGGTCCCATCAATATCGCCGCTCCCAACCCGCTGTCGAATCGCGAATTCATGGAGACCCTTCGTGATGCCTGGAATATGCCGAACGGCTTTCCGGCTCCGGTTCCGCTCCTCGAATTCGCGACCTTCCTGCTCCGCACCGAGTCGGAACTCGTCCTCAAAAGCCGGCGCGTCATACCCGGCCGCCTGCTCGACGCGGGATTCACCTTCCGGTTCCCTGACTGGCCTGCCGCCACGCAAGATCTCGTTGAACAATGGCGCCACCGGGACGACTAGTCCCTCGTCCCTTTTCCATGCTCTCCCGTCGCGCACAAAAAACCCTCCACGGAACAATGGGCTTACATTGTGCCGTGGAGGTCATCGGAGGAAACAGGGTAAACGGAAGCTTCGGTTTTACAGCGGCCACTCCTTCTCCGCCACAGGTTGGAACACGCTTAGAACGAATGATCTGAATGAACGGAATGAATGAACGAAATGAATGAACTGGAACAAGCTGAAACCGACTGCCTGCGATCGCCGGATAGATTCAAATCACTGCTGCCACGCCCCGGCAATCAAACTACTTCCCTGCACTGCAACTTCCCCAGCGCTTCTCTGAGCGCCTTCTCGACAAACTCCTCGGCAAAATTCGCCGAGCTTTAAACGTGTGCGTAATGCTCCAACGCCATCCTGCTCGGAATCGTCAGCATAGATCCGTGAAATGCAACCAGCTGCCTCGTTTTGAACACGCTCAGCGTGCGCGTAACGGTCTCTCTTGACGCCCCGATAAACTCCCCAATTTCCTCATGGGTCAGCGAGAAGCGGAAGCGCACGCCCGATCCGGTCTTCTGTCCGGACTCGCTCCAATCGAGCAGCAGGCGTGCCAGTTTCTCCGGCGCCGTCGAAGCCAGCCCAACCGTGCGCAACTGTTCGCAGGCCAGGGCGTACTGCCGGCTCATCTCCGCAATCAGGATCTGGTAAACCTCGGGATGCCGCCCAACAAAATTGAGAAAGT
This sequence comes from Occallatibacter sp., assembly GCA_035524195.1. Taxonomy (GTDB): domain Bacteria; phylum Acidobacteriota; class Terriglobia; order Terriglobales; family Acidobacteriaceae; genus Telmatobacter. The sequence goes on along the minus strand of DATKPJ010000039.1, from coordinate 9,613 downwards.
CCTGACGCTCCACCGGTGCGATCTTGGCCGGATAGAGCACCTCGGCGGTCATCTCATACCCTCCGCCCGAGAGAGCCGACGAAAGCCCCAGTATGTCGCCCTTCCGTGCGATGCTCAGGCTCAGCCGCTTACCCTCAGCCGAATTGATCGACAGCTTCACTTCGCCTTCCAAAATAACGAAGATCCCGCGCGTCGCTTCCTTCTCTGAGAACAGAATCTGGTTCGGCGAATACGAGATCGGAATCTGGAGGGATGCCAGGTCCCTGAACGCTTCGAGCGACAGCTTGCCGAAGAATTCTCCAGTGCGCTCAACTTCGGTCCTCGAACTGCTCACCGCATTACGAATCGTAGCCATTTCCGCCCTCCACTTCGTGTGTTTCCGCGCTGTCGTCCTTGACGTCAGCGGCAAGATACTGGGTCCATGGTGTGCTCGTCAGGAGCTCGGCTTTCGCCAGGGAACATATATCTCTGAGCACCTGCTTGCCTCGAATATCTGCATAGGTCACATTGCGTAAATCAATCGACAATTTCCTCGACGCAAGGCGCGGAGCCGTATCCAACCAGACGCGGCTTAGTTCTGCCACCCACGGCCCCGCAATGCGCCCTTCCAGCGTGATCCCCACCGTACTCTGGTCTTCATGAATGGTTATTCGTAGCGTATGGTGGCTCTTCCTGCGCCGATGCCATGACGAATGCATCCGCAATGCCAAACTCATTCTCACGCCAAAGGATTGTCTGATTGATTGAGAAGTAAGGAGTTAGTGGAAGCCTTCCAGAGCGGCTCTCAAAGTGACGACGAAACGTGACGAAGTGACGATGACGAAATCTCGTCACACAGACTACATATAGTCACTTCGCTCGATGCCCAGCTTCTTCAGCTTCGAATTGAGCGTGGTTCGCTTCAGCCCTAATCGCGCTGCGGCTCCGTCGTCCCCACCGATCTGGCCTTTCGCCTCGCGCAATACCCTGAGAATATGTTCCCTCTCCGCCGCCTGCAGCGTCGGGCTTTCCTCCACGGCCTCCGCTTCATCGGCCTCTGAAGTCTGCAACTCGGCCAGCGGAACATACAGTTCGTTCCCTCGTGTCAGAATCACCGCGCGCTCCAGAAAATTTTCGAGCTCGCGAATGTTCCCCGGCCACGGCCATTTCACCAGCGCCCTCATCGTTGCATCAGGAATTGTTTCGATCGTCTTGCCCATGCGCCGGCTGTGCGACGAAACGAAATGCCGGACCAGGATCGGAATGTCGCTGGCCCGATCCCGCAGCGGCGGAGAAAATATAGGAAACACCTTAAGCCGGTAGAACAGGTCGCTCCGAAACTGCTTCTCCGCCACCATCTGTCCGAGATCCCGGTTGGTCGCCGCAATCAGCCGCACGTTCACCGCGATCGCCCTGGTTCCTCCCAGCCGCTCGATTTCGCGCTCCTGGAGCGCGCGCAGCAGCTTTGGCTGCAGGTCGAGCGGCAGTTCGCCCACTTCGTCGAGAAACAACGTGCCTTCATGCGCCAGTTCAACCCGGCCCATCTTCCGTCCAATCGCCCCGGTGAATGCGCCTTTCTCGTGCCCGAAGAGCTCGCTCTCCAGCAATCCCGCAGGAATCGCCGCACAGTTCAGCTTCACAAACGTACGATCGCTTCGATGGCTCAGCCGGTGAATCGCGCGTGCCAGCAGCTCCTTGCCTGTTCCCGTCTCACCCTGGATCAGCACCGTTGCATCCGTGGGTGCCACCGTCTCAATCTGTTTCAGCACCTGGCGCAGGCCCGTGCTCTCGCCCACGATGTCCTCGAACTGGTTTTCAACATTGATCTCTTCTTCCAGGTATTGCTTTTCCTGCGTGAGCCGGTCGCGCATCTCCGCAATCTGTCGAAATGCCAGTGCATTGCTCACCGCCATCGCCACCTGGCCGGCCACCTGTACAAGCATCGCCGCTTCCTGGCTTCCGAACGCGCTCTGCTGGCGGCTTGCCACCGCCATGGTCCCAATACACTCACCCCGGTGGATCAACGGCACACTGCATGCCGACTGCATCCCAATCGCCGTCAAATGACGCACGCTCTCCGGTGCAAACTTCGATCCGAGCATCCGGTCGATCAACACCGGCTCGCGCGTTCGAAACGATTCTTCGGCCGGAGACCCTTTCAGTGGTATGCGCACCTCGCCGCGCCTTGTCTTGGCTTCTTCCGCATCCAGAAACTGAACCAGCACCGTGTCGCTTGTGGATTCATACAGGCTCAATGTTGCGCGATCATGCGGAACCACCTCGCGCAAGCTTGCTGAAATCGCCTCCAGCAGCTTTCTCACATCCATGTTCGCCAGCAGCGCCCCGCTCAGCTGCAGCATCACGGCTTCTTCCGCGCGCTGCCGGTCGGTAAAGTCGCGCGTCACCTTCGCGTACCCAGTCACCTGCCCGGCTGCGTCACGAACCGCGGTCAGCACAATGTTTGCCCAGAATCGTGAGCCGTCCTTGCGGACCCGCCACCCTTCCTGTTCCACGCGTCCTCGCGATGCGGCTAATCGCAGAAGTTCAGCAGGTCGGCCGCGGTCGATGTCTTCCTGCGTGAAGAAATGCGAAAAGTGCAGCCCCAACACCTCCTCCGCCTTGTAGCCTTTGATCCTCTCCGCGCCCGGATTCCACGTCATTACGCAGCCATCTTCATCCAGCAGGTAAATCGCGTAATCGCTCACGCCTTCAACAATGGAGCGAAGCTGCAGATCAGAGCGGCGCAGCGCTTCCATCGCAAGGCGCTGCTCGGTCACATCGCGCACAAAACTCAGGATCACCGGCCCGGTCGGAGTCGCCATAGGCTTCAGCATGATATCCACCGAAAATTCGGTGCCGTCCTTGCGCAGTCCGAAAAGATTCATCGCCGCACCCATCTGCCGCGTCCTCGGGTGAGCCGCGTAGTTCTCGCGATGTTGGGGATGTCGCCCGCGAAAGCGTTCCGGTACAAGATTTTCGATCGGTTGACCTGTCAGTTCATCCTGCGTGTAGCCGAAAAGCTCCGCGGCGCGCGGGTTTGCGCTACGAATGATCCCTTGAGCATCCGTAACAAAAATTGCGTCGGGCGAAACTTCAAAGAGATTCTCGAACGCAAACTCGGCGAACTGGGCCCGGTCGTGACTGGCCGCAGCCGTTGCCTCCCGTTCCGGGGAATCAGAAGGGCGCATGCTGGCTCCAAACCTTGCAGGAAAGATACCCTTTTGAGCGCATCCGCCGCAACACCCATCCAAACGCCGCTTCGCCATGCCTCTTGTGGATTCAATTCCTGCACCTTCACGCCTCGCCTCCGAATCCAACACGAACAGGAGAAACGTCCCCAATGTCAAAGAAAATTGCATTCATTACCGGAGGAAATCGCGGCCTCGGCTTCCAGACCGCGCTCGACCTCAAAGATGCCGGTGTGAAAGTCGTTATCGGCTCCCGCGATCTTGCTCAGGGCAAAGAGGCTGTCAACAAATTGCGCGCCGCCGGCGTCGATGCCGACGTGCTCAAGTTCGACATCACCAGCTCCGTCGATCACAAGTCAGCCTACGACTACTTCAATTCCAAATATGGCCGGCTCGACGTTCTCATTAACAACGCCGGTGTCGCCGCCGGAAAATTCCCTGGCACTGGCCCCGAACACTCGGCTTCCGAAGTGCCCCCTGACTTGCTGCGCAAGGTTTTCGAAACCAACTTTTTTGCCCAGGTTGCTCTCACTGAAACCCTCCTGCCTCTCATCAAAAAGAGCCCCGCAGGGCGAATCGTGAACCTCTCCAGCATCCTCGGATCTCTCACCCTCCAGGCCGATCCCAAATCGCCCATCTATAACGCAAAATCCTTCGCCTACGACGCCTCAAAGACCGCTCTCAACGCCTTCACGATTCACCTGGCCCACGAGCTGCGCGACACCAACATCAAGGTCAACTCCGCTCATCCCGGCTGGGTGAAGACTGATATGGGCGGCGAACAGGCACCCATGGAGTTGAGCGAAGGCGGCAAAACCAGCGCCGCTCTCGCCACTCTTCCCAACGATGGACCAACAGGCGGATACTTTCACATGGGCCAGTCACTTCCGTGGTAAACGCGGCGTCCGGAGCATTCCGCTCCGGCGCTCATGCTTACCCAATCGCGGCGGGCGCAAGCGGCCAGCGCATACCGGCGCGGCAAGCCCGCAAGGGAGGCTGCCATGAAACTCATCATCTTTGGAGCAAGCGGCGGAACCGGCCAGCATCTCGTTCAACAGGCGCTGGCCCTTCGCCATACCGTCACAGCATTCGCCCGGCGCCCTGATTCCATTCTCGCGGCTCCGGCCCCCGGCCTCACCGTGATCGAAGGCGACATATACGATGGCCCGGCAGTATCCAACGCCATCGCCGGGCAGAATGCCGTATTCTCAGCCCTTGGCGCACGAAACCTCGCCCGGTCAGATCTGCTCGAAGTTGGAATCCGCAACATCCTCGCCGGAATGAAGACACACGGCGTCCAGCGCATTATTGTTCTCGGAGCATCGGGTGCCATCCCTGGCGCGGCACAACACCAGGGCGTGGCTACGCGAATCTTTCTCTCTATCATCGAAGCTACGGTCCTGCGCGAGCCGTTCCGTTCCCAGCAGGAGCAGGAACGTCTTCTCGCAGCCAGCCCGGCGCAATACACAGTCGTGCGCCCGCCTCGGCTCCTCAACCGGCCCGCCATCGGCCACTACCGGGTGCAGGAAGATGGCCTCCCGCCGCGAGGCCTCACCATTCCCCGCGCCGACGTCGCCGATTTCATGCTCCGCCAGCTCACTGACGCTACATGGATTCGCAAGGCTCCCTACGTCGCAACCTGAGCGCTTCGCACCTGCTCTTGTGACGCCTTCACGCTCACAGATTTTCAAACCCGCATTCCAGCCTGGCCGTTGAAGAGCACATGGGAGTCAGCGGTACAATTCCACCCAATCGGGCTTCGCAAAGGAGACCACATGCAGAAGCGCTGGATTAGAATTGCCGCCATCGCCGCCGCCGTCGTTGTCCTGGTCCTGATTCTCATTCCCTTCTTCGTCAATGCGGACACATTCCGCCCCACGCTGCAGGACCAGCTCTCCAGCGCCGTCGGCCGCAAAGTCACGCTCGGTCACCTCAGCTTTTCACTCTTCTCCGGCAGTCTCGTAGCCGATAACATCGCGATCGCAGACGACCCCGCCTTCAGCACGACACCCTTCATCCAGGCTAAATCTCTCCACGTCGGCGTTCATGTTGCGCCCTTGATCTTCAGTCGCCGGGTCGAGATCACGCGCCTCATCCTCGATTCCCCATCCATCAATCTGCTGCACGCAGCAAACGGCCTCTGGAACTTCTCCAGCATCGGCGGAGCCGCGGCCACACAAAATCAGCAGAAGGAGAGCTCTATCCCTGACCTCACAGTAGGCGAGTTGCAGATCAAGAACGGCAGCTCCTCCGTTGCGACCCTCCCAGAGATTCGCAAGCCGTTCGTCTATTCTGATATCAACCTCACGGTTCACGATTTCTCGTTCCTCAAATCCTTCCCTTTCGATCTCACGGCCAAACTCCCGGCGTCTGGAACGTTCAAGCTCACCGGCAACGCGGGCCCGACTTCGCAGAAGAACGCGGCAGACACACCCTTCAACGCCAGGCTCGAGATCAAACACTTCGATCCTGTCGCCGCCGGCATCATCGATCCCAGCCAGGGCATCGCCATGGTTCTCGACATCGACTCACAGCTCGTGTCCAATGGAACGACTCTCTCCACCACAGGCAAGATTCAAGCAGATCACCTTCAACTGGCGCGCACTGGCTCTCCGGCGCCCAAGCCGGTTGATATCGACTACAACCTTTCTGAAAATCTCGAAGCCCGCACCGCCCAGGTCAATGACATCGCCATTCACACTGGCTCGGTTGCAGCTCATGTGACCGGCACCCTCCAACTCACTCCGCAAGCCGTTCTGCTCAACCTGCACCTTGCTGCGCCCAATCTGCCCATCGATCAGTTGGAAGAGATGTTGCCGGCATTTGGCGTGCGTTTGCCCACCGGGTCCAGGCTCAGTGGAGGCGCTCTCACCGCCAATATTTCAGCCACCGGCCCCGCCACCGCGGCAACCCTGAACGGACCTGTCGAAGTCGACAATACAAAACTCGAAGGATTCGACCTCGGCACAAAGATTCAGGGATTGAATCCCTTTGGCGGCAAAGGAGGCGGTACAGAAATCCAGACCCTGAAAGCTTCAGTCAACTCCACGCCGCAGATCACCGAGATCTCGAACATCTATGCCAACCTGCCTCAGCTCGGTACCGCCACCGGCAACGGAACCGTCTCTCCCTCCGGCGCCATCGACTTCAAGATGCTGGCGAATCTCGCGTCATCCAATGCGGTCGGCGCAGTTGCGAATGGCGCTATCAAAGCAGTGGGCACCGTCGGCGGATTCGCCAGCGGATTTATGCACGGAAAAGTCAAGCCAGCCGCGGCTCCAGCCAGTCGCGGTATTCCCATCACCGTCACCGGAACCGCATCAGCCCCATCGGTCCACGCAAACGTGGGTGCCATCCTGAGGTAGCACAATCCCGCTCGCCTTCATTGGCTCTGGTGCAAGGACTCCTGCTGTGCCTTCCTGGCCTCTTCGGCGGATTTCGCCTGCGCTGCCTGTTCGGCTTCGATGTCCGCGATGCGCTTCTCCAGCCGCGCGATCGCGTCTTTGTCGTGCGACACAATCTCCGCGCCCGCCGTGTTGTCCCTGAGCTGATCGATCCGCTGCTGATGCGACTTGATCAGCACCCGCAATTGCTCCGGCGAATTCCAGTAGAGCTTCTCAATCTGCGCCTCGCGCTGTTCTTGCTCCAGCAGCTTCGCGTGCAGATCTTCGCGCCCCTGCTCTACGATTCCGGGCGTTTTCTCGACCGGCGTCGTCTCACCCCGCCACACGTTGTACGCCATGATCCCCACGAAAACCGCGGCCAGGGCGCCAAGCCCAATCACAACTGTCTTCATCCAACTTCCCTGTGTCAGTGTAAAACCCCGGCGCACTGCGATATGTTGGCGGTCAGTTCTCCGAGGGTCGCTCCACGTGATCAACGACGAACAGGACGACCGGTCCTCTCGCGGATACCAGCTCCAGCTTTCGCCTCATCTTCGCCTTTACGCTATAATCTTCCAATGGACTTTCAGCTCGTTACCAGCTACAAACCGCGCGGCGATCAACCCCGCGCCATTGACGAACTGGTCAACGGGCTCGCCGCCGGCGAAAAGCACCAGGTCCTGCTCGGCGTCACCGGCTCGGGCAAGACCTTCACCATGGCCAAGGTCATCGAGCAGTCCAACCGGCCCGCCCTCATCCTCGCCCACAACAAGACCCTTGCCGCGCAGCTCTATCACGAATTCAAGCAGTTCTTCCCCGGCAACGCCGTCGAATACTTCGTCAGCTACTACGACTACTACCAGCCCGAAGCGTATATCCCCGCGGGCGACCTCTATATCGAAAAAGAGGCCACCATCAACGAGGAACTCGACAAGCTTCGTCTCTCCGCGACCCGTTCGCTCTTCGAGCGCCGCGACTCCATCATCGTCAGTTCCGTCTCCTGCATCTACGGCCTCGGCTCGCCTGAAGCCTATTACGGCATGTTGCTGCTGCTCGAAAAAGGCCAGAAGATCAGCCGTAAAGACATCACCCGCCGCCTCGTCGAAATCCTCTATGAGCGCAACGACGCTGATTTCCGCCGTGGAACCTTCCGCGTCCGCGGCGACATCATTGAGGTTTTCCCCACCTACGACGAGACCGCATACCGCATCGAGCTCTTCGGCGACGAAATCGAGTCCCTCTCACAGATCGACCCCCTCTTCGGCACCGTAAAGCAGAAGTTTTCACGACTGCCTATCTACCCCAAGTCGCACTACGTCGTCCAGCCCGATCGCCGCGCTGAAGCTGTCCAATCCATCGTGACCGAACTCAACGACTGGGTCGCCAAGCTCGAGTCCGAGGGCCGCATGGTCGAGGCGCAGCGCGTTCACCAGCGCACTCGCTTCGATCTCGAAATGATCAAGTCGATGGGCTACTGCCACGGCATCGAAAACTACTCGCGCCACTTCTCCGGCCGCCTTCCCGGCGAACCGCCGCCCACCCTCCTCGATTACTTCCCGCGCGACTTCCTGCTCTTTGTCGATGAAAGCCACGCCACCATTCCGCAGGTTCACGGCATGTGGTTCGGCGACCGCAGCCGCAAACAGAACCTCGTCGACTATGGTTTCCGCTTACCCTCGGCCATGGATAATCGCCCGCTGAAATTCGAAGAGTTTGAGAACCGCATACATCAGACGATCTACGTCTCCGCGACGCCCGGGCCCTACGAGCTCACCCGCTCCGCCGGCGTTGTCGTCGAGCAGGTCATCCGTCCCACCGGCCTCGTCGATCCTGAAGTCGAAATCCGCCCCGTCAAAGGCCAGATCGATGACCTTCTCGCCGAAATCCGCGACCGGGCCAGGCGAAACGAGCGCGTGCTCGTCACCACCCTCACCAAGCGCATGGCCGAAGACCTCGCCGGCTACTACACCGAGGTTGGCGTGCGCTGCCGCTACATGCACTCCGAAATTGAAACCCTCGAGCGCGTTAAGCTTCTCGCCGGTCTGCGCAAAGGCGAATTCGATGTCCTCATTGGCATCAATCTCCTTCGCGAGGGCCTTGATCTCCCCGAGGTCTCCCTAGTCGCCATCCTCGATGCCGACAAGGAAGGTTTCCTGCGATCCACTGGCTCGCTCATTCAAACCATGGGCCGCGCTGCGCGCCACATCGAGGGTCGCGCCATCCTCTACGCCGACCGCGTCACTGACTCCATGCGCCAGGCCATCGGCGAGACTGATCGCCGCCGCGCCATCCAGCGGGACTACAACGAAGAAAACGGCATTACCCCGCAATCCATCATCAGCTCTACTGATATGGGCCTCGCCCAGATTCTTAAAGCCGAATACGGCGAAGTCGTCGAAGAAGAAGTCGCCGGCATCCCCGAGTTCAACTCTCAGGCCGATGTCGATCAATACATTGCCAGGCTTGAAACCGACATGCGCGAAGCGGCTCGCAAATTCGAATTCGAAAAGGCCGCTCGCCTGCGCGACAGCATCAAAGAACTCCGGGACAAAGAATTTCTGTTTGGATAGAAATCCGAAACTTTGCGAGACATCGGGCAACGGCTTTCCGTTTCCCGTCATCCTAAAAGCAGCCTGCAAATTAAATAACCCATGGTCCGGTCGAACATGGGGCTGTACGGGATATGGGGAATACATAGATGCCAACGATTCTGCTTGTAGACAACGACCCCTTGCAGGCCCTCGTCCGAAAATCCTCTTTGGAAAAGCGCTTTGGCGATGTCGAGCGGGTTTCTGACCCGGCTGAAGCTCTCTGCCTGATTGAGCAGCCGCAGTTTGCCAGCCATCTCCGCCTCGTCATCTCGGGATTGCATACGTCCGGAATCGCTGGCGCGGATTTCGTGGCGGAGTTGCACTCCCGTTTGCCTTCAGTTCCCGTCCTCGTCCTTGGCGATGGGGATCAGAGAGCCGCAGACTACGACGTCGAGGGCGTGCGTCTTCTTTCCCGGCCCTATGCTTCCGATCAAGTGCTTGCCGCGGCAAGCCAGATGATGGACAAATCCAC
>DATKPJ010000038.1:0-4274 GCA_035524195.1 Occallatibacter sp. | reverse complement strand
GGTTGGAGTGCTCGATGCAACCGATGGCGTCGTCTTCCTCGGCCTGCACGGCCAGAACCCGATCCAGGTGCTGCAGTACATCGCGAGCAGTCTGCTGGGCACACGATCGTTCTCGGGCGGTCTTGCAAGTGCGGGACTTGGCCTCGTCCTGCATTTCGCCATCTCGCTGGTAGTCGCAACGATCTATATCCTTGCGAGCCGGCGCGTCGCTGTATTGCGCACGCAGTGGGTGCTCCTGGGACTGCTGTTCGGTGCTGCCGTGTGGGTAGTTATGAACCTGGTCGTGTTGCCACTGACCGCAGTCGCGCATGGGTCAATCCCGACAGCGGCGTTGATCAACGGCATCATCGGCCACGCTCTCTTGGTCGGCCTGCCCAGCGCGTTCTTCGCGACAAAGGTGAAAGCGGGCGCATGAGCGGCGTTGAGAATCTCGACCAGCATTTGCCGGTGTCGGCATTTGTTAACATGACCGGCGTGATGGCCAACTCTCCGGCAGTCCTCGAGGGCTACCTGGGCTTCAGCGGCGCGCTATCCGGCGGCCAGCTAAATGCTAAACTGCGCGAACAAATCGCTCTGGTTACGGCACAGGAAAACCACTGCAACTTTTGCCTCTCAGCCCATTCGGCCATCGGCAAGATGGTCGGTCTAAAAGGGGACCAGTTGATTGCAAGCCGCAAGGGAGATGGCGAGAACGACAAGACAACCGCGGCGCTGAAGTTCGCGAAGCGCGTATTGGATAGCAAGGGACAAGTCAGCGAATCCGATCTGGACGCCGTCCCCAAAGCGAGCTTCTCCGATGGTGAAGTCGCAGAGATCATCGCGCATGTCGCTCTGAATGTTTTTACGAACTACTTCAATATCGCGACTGACGTCGACATCGACTTTCCTAAGATCGTCTACTCCGAGATAGCCTAAGCCAATGCCAACGCGAAATCGGGAGCTCACAGGAATTCGCGTGGGCTCCTGCGGGAGATCGATATGCAGGTTCTCGAGCTGTGGAGATATCCGGTGAAGAGCATGCGTGGAGAGCGACAGAAGCAGGTCACTCTGAAGAGAACCGGAATCGAAGGAGATCGCAACATCGTGGTGGTTTCGCAGGCGGATGATCTGGTCATTACCGCCCGTACCCATCCTGGTCTGCTCGGACTGCAGGCATCCTTTTGCTCGGGAGTCACTTTGATCGAGGGTCATCCGTGGCACTCCCCGCAGGCGCTGGCCTTAACTCGAAAAGCCGCAGGCGAGCCTGTCCGTCTATACGATGCCGGCGAGCATCCAGACCGGTTCGACATCTTGCCACTGCTGGTCGCAACCGACGGAGCTGTCCAGGCACTGGGCATCGACATGAGAAGACTGCGGCCAAATATCGTGATCGGCGAGATAGCCGGTCAAGCCGAACGAGGCTGGCCGGGCTCTAGTCTGCGATCGGGCGAGGTAGTGATCAACGTTATGCAACTGAGAAGGCGTTGCGTAATGACAACATACGATCCCGATACCCTTCGGCAGGACTTCGACATCCTCCGAAATATCGTGGAAAACGTCGGCGGAAAGCTGGCGCTTGATTGTTCGGTCGGTAGCCCCGGCATACTGGCCGAAGGTGACCCCGTCTCCCTTGATGAGCGACCGATAGATCAGGAAAGGAATCTATTATGAGCATCATTATCGCCCCGCCATTTGTTGATCCTGACCTCGCAGCACAGAAGGTGCAGATTGCGGAGGATCTCTGGAACACCCGCGACCCCGAGGGAGTCGCTGCTGCATACACCGAAGACACTCAGTGGAGAAACCGAACCGAATTCCTCAACGGTCGCGTCGAAGTGATCGAGTTCCTGAAGCGAAAATGGAATCGGGAATTAGATTACAAGCTCAAGAAGGAACTGTGGGGATTCCGCAATAACCGTATGGCTGTGAAGTTCCAATACGAGTGGCACGATGACAATGGCCAGTGGTATCGCTCATATGGCAATGAGCTATGGGAATTTGCTCCGTCCGGCCTGATGCAGCGCCGTGAAGCGAGCATCAATGATCTGGCAATTGCCGAGGCAGAGCGCATTCGGTGATCTTCAGAACGTGTTTGCCAACGGTCAAGCAGCGTCGCGTCGAGCGGGTCCGAGACCTGGGCCTTGTAAGCGCGAAAGGCGAAAAGTGTCGTTGATAGCTAAGACCCGGAGCGGTCCGGTCGGCGCTATTGGATCTCAGTCTCATGGAATAGTGAATATCCAGAACCAGCACTCAGCGATCGAACAGGTGGACATGAATGTTCTGGCAATGCAGCTGGAACAACTGCGGGCTGCTTATCGCCAGACGTCCACAAGTCGCGAAGACGATAGGCAGGTCGCATTGATTGGCGATGCGGCCGATGCTGCAGAGAGAGGCGACAGGCACAAAGTTGCGTCCTTCCTGTCAAAGATGAGCAAATCGTATTCGAGAAGGCCCAAGACATTGGCACCGATATTGCCGCTAAATTAATAGCAGAATTGATCAGCCATTAAGGTCCTCGATTGCGCCGGAGGCGGAGGCCTAAACCGGCGAGGACCTCCGCGCGGCGTGCCTTCGTGGGCTTGGGCGCAGATGGCTTGCCGTTCCGTGCCGCGTGGGTTATTGTTAGCTCTCCGAGCAAACACGGGACAACGGTGAAACGTAGATCGCGCACCATAGCGGTTGTAGCAATCGCTGCAGGTTTTTTGTGTGCCTGTGCCCTATGGATTGCTTGGCGCACGGAGCGGGCGCTGCGCAGTTCGGAGCGCGCCACCGTCTCAGAGAAAGATCTTGCAGTTCGCGTCTCTCCGATCCAGGACCAGCCGAACCCCGGCTTTGAAGCATTCTCAGCGCCCGCGGTCTACCGTGCAGCGGCCATCTTCGAAGGCACCTTATATTTGTCAGGACCTGCCGGCCTCTATGCCTACTCGCTGGACGGTGCGCTCCAGCATGTGTACCGCGTAGGGCTGGACCTGCCGCCCGCTCCGCTTGGCGCTTTGGCGTCGGGAACTCTGGCCGATAGCCGTCATCCCGAACTTCTCATCGCTACCGCTGGCGAGGGTGTGCTTGCGTTTGACGGATCCAGGTTTCGGCAAATTCGGCCGGCAGCGGCCGAGGCGCGAGACGTCACGGCGATTCTGCCACTGGGATCGGGCGGCCTGCTGATTGGAACGGCCAAACGCGGAGTTCTGGAGTTTGACGGGCGCTCGCTTAAGCAATTCCATCCGACTACAGCCAACCTATATGTAACAGCGCTGGCAGGGACGGAATCGGATGTGTGGATTGGCACCCCAAACCAGGGGGTCCTGCACTGGCGCGGCGGGCAAGTGGAACGCGTCGGAGAGAGCGAAGGGATGCCTGACGTCCGCGTCGAGTCCCTGGCACTGGATGGGGAGGCAGTCTACGCCGGAACGCCCAATGGTGTGGCCGAGATACACGCGGGCAGGGTGGCACGCGTGCTTGCTCGCGGCCACTTTGCGCGGGCAGTTCAGCCGGACGGCGATTCGCTGCTGCTAGGCGAGTTCGATGGTGAGATAACAGCTGTTCCGCGAAATGGCGGGCGCGAGCCGCTGCCACGCCGTCCGATCGTGTCACCCGCCGACAATGACTCAGATGAAAGCGCGCCAGGCGTGACGCACGATCCTGTTGAACAGTTCTTGGCTGCCGGGGATAGCCGCTATGCGTTGATGGCAAGCGCGCTGCTGGAGCGTACGTCTGGCGGCGAATGGCGTGCCGTTCTGCAAGACGAAGAGCATCGGATGACCGACGGAAACGTTTCGGCGCTGATGGTGGCGGGTGACGGACGTCTTTGGGTGGGGTACTTCGACCGCGGTCTGGACATATTTCCAGCGGCGGGCGGAAGGCCGGTGCACATCGAGAACGATCACGTGTTCTGCATAAACCGCATCGTTGAGAATGCGGCGCAGGGGACGGTTGCCGTGGCCACGGCAAATGGTCTGGTGCTCTTCGACCGGGACGGACACGAGAAGCAGGTGCTAACGCGCGATTCAGGCTTGATTGCCGCACATGTGACGGATGTCGCACTCGACGGCGGCGAGATGGTAGCGGCCACGCCGGCGGGAATCACGTTTCTCGACGCCGGGGGGCCGCACAGCATGTATGCGTTTCAGGGACTCGTGAGCAACCACGTATACGCGCTGGCTGCCAAACAGGACGCGCTGCTGGTGGGGACGCTGGGCGGTCTGTCGGTGGTGAGCGGGGGCATCGTGCGAAGAAATCTGACCACCGGGAACTCCGGCCTGAAGGCCAACTGGATCACAGCGCTGACGCCATTGGAT
>DATKPJ010000037.1:0-4107 GCA_035524195.1 Occallatibacter sp. | reverse complement strand
AACCTCTGGGTCGCACAATCAGTATCGCCATCGTCGCGGCCGCGGTGGTCCTTGGACTCACTGTACTTTATCGCGAGAACTACTATCCGCGGACCGAAGATGCCGAAATATTTGCTAATTTCATCGGCATAGCGCCCCAAGTCGACGGTCCTCTCGTCCGCCTGAACGTGAAAGACAACCAGTTCGTGAAAAAAGGCGAACTGCTGTACGAAATCGATGAACGCCCCTATGAGTACGCCCTCGAGAACGCAATTTCGGAGCAGAGCACTCTGGAAGGGCAAGTCGGGGACGAGCAACGAAAAATAGCAGCTTTGGAAAGCGCAGTTTCCGTCGCACAAGCGAACATTCACAGCTCGGAAGCCGGCGTGGTGAACGCGGAGCGGGGCGTCGACCGGGCGCGCGCCGAATGGACTTACGCGAACAACAATTTGCATCGCATCGAACCATTGCTGGCGAAGCAGTTTGTCACGGTGGACGAAGTGGATAAAGCCAGATCTTCTGAAACTGCAGAAGTCGAAGCCCTGGGGCAGGCGGAATCTCGGTTGCAGTTGGCGAAGGCGGAGTTGAACTCAGCCTTGGCGCAGCACGAACAGGCCAGGCATGCCGTCACAACGCTCGAACCTTTGATCAATCAGCGTGGGGCAAAAGCGGCGGCGGTGAAGAAGGCTCGCTACGACCTGGACAACTGCCGCGTCTATGCTCCGTTCGATGCACGCGTGACCAATCTTACGATTTCCGAGGGCGCCTATGCCCACACCGGTCAGCAAATGTTCACGCTCATCGACGCCCGCACTTGGTGGGCGGTTGGTAATTTCCGAGAAGGACAGCTCAAGCGTATTACTCCGGGCATGCGGGCTGATGTCTATCTGATGTCGATGCCGAATCTCCGCTTTGCCGGTGTGGTCGACAGCGTCGGATTCGGCGTTACTCCGGACCCGGATAAAATCGGCAAGCTGCAACCCGGCCTTCCCGATCTGCAACGCACGTTGAACTGGGTGCATCTCGCGTCGCGCTTCCCAGTTCGTGTACGCGTTGAAAATCCCACCCCTGACCTGTTTCGAATCAGTGAGTCCGCCGTAATCACAATTCGGGGCGATTGACAATGGCAGCCATCGTCCAAAACCTTCCTCAATTCTCCAGTCCCCTGACCTGGCTAAGGGACTTTCTCAAAGAGGAACTGGCGACTTATCCAGGGAGGGCCGCCCGGGTTGGGCGGATGACCCTAGCCGCCACCCTCGTGATGATCGTCTGCATGACGTTTCAGATCCCGTTCGCGTTTCAAGGCGCAGTGTACGTGCTGATGATCTCTCGTGAGAGCTCGCGAGCCACCCTGCAATCCGCCACAACGATATTGCTCGCCACCGGTATCGGATCCGCATATCTTCTGGTTTTTGCGAGATTTTTCAATAATTCTCCGCTGCTTCATTTTCTCTGGATCATCGGCTCTTTTTTCCTGGCTTTTTATGTGATCAGCGCTGCGAAGAACTACATGGCGGCGCTGATCTTCGCCACGATGATGGCGGTCGGACTTCCCCTGTGGGACCGTTACATGCCAGCCGAAACCAGCGTGGAAGATACGCTTTGGCTTTGCCTTGCGACGTTAATAGGGGTCGGGATTACAGCGCTGGTGGAGTTGCTATTTGTGCGGCTGCCGCCTGGAGACGAAATTGTCTTGCCCATCGCGGCGCGGCTGGCAGCGGTGGAGAATTTGTTAACTAGCTACGCTGAGAACCAAACAATAGATTCCGGAGTCGAGCAAGAAGTGATCCGGCTCCAGACGCTTGGAACATCATTATTGCGGGTCACCTTGCGGCGCTCGGACTATTCGCCCCAGTATTCGGTCGAGATGGGTGGTGTTGCAGCCCTGGTTGGCAGGCTGGTCGATCTAGCGGCAACCCTGACCCAGCTTAGCTCCAAATTCTCAGCTCGCGATCGGAAACGATTGCAAGACTTAGCCTCGACTGTCGCAGGCATTCGTGATGACCTGATGAAGCGGCGAATTCCGGGCACGGTCCAGTTCCATGACCATGGAGACTCGGCGAGTTTCGTTCCACTACTTGGCGAGATGGAGCATACAGTCGCTCTCATCCCCCAGGCCTTTGCGGATTCTCGATCAGTCCGGGAATACTTCGCATCAGCAGATGACGCGGGGTCAAGGGGGCTCTTTGTCCAGGGCGCGCTCCACAATCCTGAGCACCTTCAGTTCGCGCTCAAAGGCACCCTGGCGGCGAGTCTTTGCTACGTCATCTACAACGCAATCGCTTGGCCCGGCATTAGCACCGCCGTAACCACATGCCTACTGACCGCGCTTACCACAATTGGTGCATCTCACCAGAAGCAGGTTCTTCGCATTGCAGGAGCTATGGTTGGCGGCTTTGTAATCGGGATGGGCTCGCAGATCTTTGTTCTGCCCCATCTCGATTCTTTCGCCGGATTTGTGGTTCTTTTCGTCGCTGTCACCGCCCTGTCTTCTTGGTTTATGACGTCCAGCCCTCGGCTGTCTTACTTCGGTTTTCAGGTGGCTTTGGCTTATTACCTGATCAACTTAAGCGAGTTCAAAATGCAGATCTCACTCGAAGTTGCGCGAAATCGCGTCGTCGGAATTTTGGTGGGTCTGTTCATCATGTGGCTCGTGTTTGATCAATTGTGGGGCGCACCTGCCGGGGTCGAGATGAGGAAAAGGTTCATTTCCAATCTCCGCCTATTAGCGCAGTTCGCAAGAGAACCTCTTTCGCAAGACCGGAAAACTGCAATCGCACGGAGTCTTGCACTTGGAGAGACAATCAATGCCAACCTCGACAAGGTACGAGCTCTTGCGGACGGTGTTCTGTTTGAATTCGGGCCTTCCCGCGAGCAGGATCTCGAGTTGCGTGACCGCATCCGACAATGGCAACCGAACTTGCGGATGCTGTTCATCACCCGCAACGTCTTGTGGAGGTACCGTGCTGGACTGCCGGGATTCGAGTTGCCGGAAGCAATCCAGCAGGCACAGCAGGGCTTTGACAATCGCCTGGCTGTGACCCTGGACGGACTGGGCGATCGAATGGACGGTAAGGCATCGACACGCGTGGACAATTTGACAAGTGCTTATGCGCAACTCGAACAGGCGGCATTGCAGGGGCCGCCTGACCAAGAACGCCAGCTCACGCCACAGATACAGTCGTTTCTTCTTCTTTCGAGGAGAATCGTGGCTTTGACAGACTGCTTAAGAACGGAAATGTGAGTCTCTGCTCTTCGCGGCGCTCAGGTGATCACGCGTGCCCACCGCGCCATGGCCTAGACGGCGTACCGCGCTTTTATTTTTGCAACCGCTCTCACTCAAAAAGAACCTTTGCCATCATCCCTTTGTCTTCATGGTTCAGGAGGTGGCAGTGAAATACGGACATTCCCCGGATAATGGGATCAGTAAAGTCCATGACCAGATCCACTGTGCCTCCGTAGGGAACATTGACGGTGTCGAGCCATTCTGGCCTGTCCGCTCGTGCGTCGTTAACCTTGTAGGCGAAGAAGTGAACCTGGTGAATGTGAAAGGGATGTAATTCGCGCGTGGCGTTGACGATTCGCCAGTGTTGCAGTGAGCCAATGCGCACCTTTACCAATGGCTTGTCATCCATCGAGAATTTCCTACCGTTGATGTAGAAACCGTTTTTATCCTCGGTGAACACGACGGTGAAATCGGGCTGGCCGGACTCAACCGTTTCAAGTCGACGGCGAGAAAATTCCCGGTAGACAGGAACTCCCGAGGTGGACGGGACTTTGTGCGAGGGTTCACTGGCTGGCTGACCCGTTACTAGGTCAGCCAATATCATCGTGGGGGTCAGATTGCCGTCAGGGCCGCTATCAAGGCAGCGTGTGCTCAATGTGGAACGCGTTCCAGGTGCAGGACCGGTCACAATCGCTTCGACACGGGCAGCGGGGGCAAGCAGAATGTGGTCGACTTTGAGAGAAGGGCGGTTACGGTCGTGATACGCGAGCGGCATGCCGTCCAGCGCGAGAATCTCCAATTGCTGCCCATTTAACTGGAGGTCTGTGTACCGATCCGGAGAGGCGTTCACAATGCGCCAGAACTGTCTCTCGCCTGGCTGGATCGGAACCTGTGGCCGAATT
>DATKPJ010000036.1:0-4868 GCA_035524195.1 Occallatibacter sp. | reverse complement strand
GATCGATTTGGTACGAAGAGCGATGCGGAAGAGATTCGGAAGCAATTCTCGCGGATCTTACGAATGCTCGCGCGTTTCGGTACCTGCTCGTCTGAACGTGACCATGCCGCAGCTATGTCCGAAATTCGGGATCTTCGAAGTCAGATCAATGAGAACTTCACTACTCTTGCCTCGCAGATGGACTCCGTACAGTTCGAATTTGGAAATGCACGCGGTCGAGAGCTAGACATCATCGAGCGCGAGAATGTGCAACGGGCCCAACTGGCGCTGCGATCAATCTTTGTGCTTGAACTGAGTCTCTCGCGGTATCGAGACTTGATGGAAACCGAATCCGAGTTGACCCCTGACCAACGAGAGGCGCTGAGCCTTTTCCTACACAGATATAGCATCTCGCTCGCAAATACCGCGGCGGCGGAGCCGGACGTGCAAATCGCTCCCACACAACTCGATGATTCCACCCATGGCCTCCGCCGGGCGTTCCAGGAACATGACTCGGCTTATTCGACGGCGATTCTCGATATAAGCGAGCGAATGCTCGCCTCGCTCAGTTTATCGACAAACACAAATAAAACAGCCGAAAGATAAGCCCCTCGTCAGTCAGCGCGAACGGTCATATGTCAGCCGACATGCGTTGACGTTCGGTGGGTCACGGCGGTAGTCCCTCGTATCCTAAAGATTTTCGAATCGATCATTCTGCCGTTCGCCCGATCGCGTCGGTCAACTCGTCCTGCGCTTGAGCGTATTCGAGTTGCGATTGGAGCAGGAGTGTCTGGGCCTCGAACTCTTGCGCCGCAGCGGCGTCGGCCTGAGATGGAAGATAAGCGCCCCGTTGTAGCTGTTGCGCGGACACTCGCCGAGCCTCTTGGCGCGTGGCAAGGAGTTCACGGGAAACCGCGACCATTTGCTGCGTGCGTTCCACCTTGTTATAGGCGGTTTGCACTCGTACTTCGACTTCGTCGCGAACTCGGGCTAGGTTTTCTTTGGCTTGGGCCAACTGAGAGTCACGCTCCCGAAGTGTAGCCCGTTTCTTTCCCCCGTCGAACAGGTCATAGCCAAAATGAACGCCAAAGGTCCCGAAGTTCCGGGCGAGAAACGGCACGTTTTCCTGGTAGCTATAGCGTGCGAACCCCTCGATATCGGGGATATATTCGCGCTTGGCCGAGCGCACGCCGGCCGAAGCTTTTTCCACTTCAGCCCGCGCTTCCGTGACTTCCGGGTTAGACTCCAGAGCGAGTCCTATGCATTGCTCGCGCTCACAGTTGTCTTGAGGCGCTGGAACATCGGGATCGAGAGCGATAGCAGTCTTGAGCGGGAGCCCCACGAGATCGTTGAACTTCAATCGCAGATCCGAGAGTTGCAGCTCGGTCGTGAGCAGATCCTGTTTCGCCTCCAGTAACTGGGCCTTACTCTCGATCAGATCTACTTCGAGGGTGCTGCCGTACTTGACTTGCTGCACGCGTTCAGCTTCCACGTCTTCGACGTTGCGAATCTTCGCCTCGATGGCCTGGTGTTGAGACTGAGTTACCAGGATGGTGTAATAAATCTGACGGACTTGCAGGGCTACATCGTTCTCAACTCCTCGAGCCTTTTCACGGCTCGCATTCAACTCGGCGCGCGATATGTCATTTCTCGCTTTGATTTTGAAAAGTTCGGTGAGAGGTTGGGTGAGCCCCGTGCCACTCACGATGAAGTTCTTAGCGCCCTGACTGATGTTGAATTGCCGTGGCGGAATCGTAGTTCCTCCTATATTTCCAAACGCACCCTCGGGAATGCCGATGAACTGTGTATCGGTGGCGTGCGTAAACCCGCTGTCATTCCGAAGTGCCGGCAAATAGGCGCTTCTGGCAACTTCCTTGGCGTGTTGCTCTTCTTCGACATGAAGGGCCGCGATACGCGCAGAGTGATTGTGTTTCAGCGCCAGTTCGACAGCTTCATGCAGATTGAGACGACGCGCGATGCTCGACTCTGGCTGCTGCGCCAGGGCAAACGTTAAAAAGCTGAAAAGGGGGATGAGCACTGTCGCCCCCTGACGGAATAGGCGATTTGAACGATTTTGATCAGGAGTCATGATTTCGTACCCTCAGGGGCGTGCAGTTGTTCTTGAATTGCAGTGAGATCGCCATAACTCAGCGGAGACCGGCGCACCAGAACTGTTAACAGCAGCATGACGGCGCACGCCCAAGCAACGAGATAGAACCCATCGTTTATGCTCAGCGTGTAAGCCTGAAGACGCAGCCGAGCACTGATAACGCCGACTGCCCGCCCTGTGGCTGCGGTAGCTCCGGATGATTTTGAAAAGAGTCCCATTGCCAGTTGGTGAATGCTGGTATCCGTGATCCAATTTCCGCTCTGTACGTGCAGGCCTAGGAGATTTGAATGCAACTTTTCCCGCTGCGCGATGAGGTGCCCCATGTAAACGGCACCGAGGTTTCCGCCAAATAGGCGCACCGTGTGAATGAAGGCGGAGAACGTCAAAATCCGCTCCGGCTTCGACATCCCTCCTGAAAAGATCCCCTGCAAGATCAGGCCTCCGACCAGACCAATAAATGCGAATGCCTGCCCAACTCCCATCAGCAGTTCAGTGCGATCATAGTTCGCGGCCGACCACGCGCTGGTCAGATCCGCGTTCAGATAGCAGGCAAAGGCCATGCACACGAATCCTGACGCCATGAGGAACCGGGAGTCCGCTTGGTTCGCTAGTAAGAGCCCTGCAATGAACGCGATGATGAGCAATGGGAGAGCGCTCCAAATAACCGCCGGGCCGATCTGATCAGCAACGAATCCCTGAATTGCCAACGACTGCGGAATGAGGATGATGGTAGAGACCAGACAGAATCGAAAGAAAAACAGTGCGATAGCCAGCAGGATTGTGTTCCACTGCCGAAGATAGGGCACTGCGACCAGAGGGTTAGGCATTCGCAGACGGCGCACGCTGGCGCAGAGCACTAGGAACACGCCTCCGAAGAGTAAAGCATTGAAAAGGCCGGAACGCCACCAGTCAAGCCGTTCGCCTTGATCGATGGCTGCGTAAAGCATCGCCAATCCCGCACTCCCGTACAGAAAACCGACAAAGCTTGGAGCCGAATCCGATTTCTTTGCCGCCGCTGGTTTGGGAATTCCGAAGTAGATGCAAATCAGCATGAACACCGTAATGATTGCGGAATTCCAGAACATCCAGTGCCATGAAAGGTGCTCCCGATACCAACCGTATAGCGATGGCGCAATATTGACGGCTCCATCCACAAAGGTCGCATACAGCGCGATGGTGTACGGAAGAAATCGAAGTGGAATGTTGCGCAGCGCAAAAGTCAGCGTCAGGGGGTAGAAGGTGCCTGAGGTAAGCCCGGCCAAAACCATGACAACGATCATGAGGCTGTAACTGTGCATGAACGGAGCCAGAAGACAGATCAACGTGAACGAAGTCGCAGCAATCAATAAAATTCGCCGCGCTCCCAATAAAGCCCCCAGATACACCGTAAACGGCCCAATGAACATCAGCGCTATGTTGTAGGCGCTGCTGATCCACGAGCCGTCATCGAAACCAAATCCCAGACCGCCCCTGAGATCGGCGAGACCGAGTGAAATCATGCGTCCCGTAAGCGTGACTACGCCAGCACCGATGATTACACCCAGAATCCCAAGCAGTGGACTCTTCGAGATCTCACTCGGCAACCCCGCAGCTGCAGATTGCGCAATTTGAATCGTGGCATTGCTCGGCATCGCGATGGTAGATGAGGCCATCTTCTATTCCTTCACTACCGTGTGCGGACAGCGACTACTGCAGAGAGCCCCGGCCGCAGCTGAGAAGTAAGCGAAGAGTCGTCGAGCGCGATCTTGACTGGCACCCTCTGCGTCACTTTGGTGAAATTGCCGGTGGCGTTGTCAGGTGGCAGCAACGCGAATTGCGATCCGCTCGCGGGTGCGATCTCGAGGACTCTTCCCTTAAAAACCCGGCCGGGATAGGTGTCAATGCGAACCTCCGCAGGGTCGCCGATGTTGACATTGGTCAGCTGCGTCTCGCGATAATTTGCAGACACCCACCTGGTGTTTTCCACAAATGTCATTACCTGTGTTCCCGGAGAAACGAGTTGCCCAGTTCGGACTTGCCGCTCGCCGACTGTGCCGTCGGCAGGCGCAAGAATTCGTGTGTAACCCAGGTTCACTTGTGCGACTTCCAGCGCAGCTTCTTTGGCGTGCAGGTCTGCTACAAGCTGTATATCTTGCGATTCAAGTACGGCTTTTTCTCGCCGCTCAGCCTCTGATGCCGCCTCGTTGCTACGGAGCAAAGTACGGGCCTCCGCCAAGTCAGCGTCGCGAGTTGCATATTGCGCGGTAAAGCGTTCTTCATCGGCAACTGCTTTTTCCACCGTCTGTTCGGTGGTGGAATTAGTCTTGAGCAGCGCTTCCTGCCGAACCCGCTCCAGACGCGTTCGCGTCACATCCGCCTGAACTGCCTCCTTTCCTGCTTGCGCGGCCGTGATCTGCGCGTTGGCTTGATCGATACCAGCGAGCGCACGTTCAATCTTTGCATCCTGAAGTTCCCGCTGCCGTCGATTGTTTTCTAGTGCAGCTTTTGCTGCCTCAACTCCTGCAGCAGCCTGCGCCACCTGGGCCTTGAAATCATCATCATCCAACTGGACCAGCAGATCACCTTTGTAAACCTGCTGGTAATCGTTCACTTTTACGGCGCGGACCAGACCCGGAACCTTTGTGCTGAGCGGCGTGAGATCACCGCGTACGTACGCATCGTTGGTCACTTGCTCGACCCGGCTGCCCTCCCAGCCATTCCAGTTACGAGTGATCGTCACAACGATCGCGATTGCTAGAAGCGTGACAATCAACGGTGTTCCATACTTTTGCCAAGCTGG
>DATKPJ010000035.1:0-9324 GCA_035524195.1 Occallatibacter sp. | reverse complement strand
CGACGGCGCGCTTGGCAGCTCTTTGACCAACGACGTGCTTGTCGAGCTCGGCGACGATCTCGCGCGGAGTCAGCTCGTCAAGCGAGATGTCCTGTTCTTCAGCGGATGCGGGAAGGTAGATAGCCATGGGTATCGGGCGTCAGGAATTCGATTGTTAGCCCTTCAACTCCTCGATAGTGACGTGGTCGTTGGTGTAGATGCAGATTTCGCCGGCGATCTTCATGGCCTTCTCGGCGATTTCGCGGGCGTTCAAACTGGTGTTCTCAAGAAGCGCGCGTGCTGCCGCGGTGGCATAGCTTCCGCCGGAACCGATGGCGGCTATCTGGTCGTCTGGATCAATCACATCGCCTGATCCGGAGATGAGAAAGGTCTGGGCGGTATCGGCGACCAGCAGCAAGGCCTCGAGATTGCGCAGCATCTTGTCGGTGCGCCAGTCCTTGGCGAGTTCCACGGCAGAGCGGTTGAGGTTGCCGGCGAACTGCTCCAGTTTTGACTCGAAACGCGTGAACAGGTTGAAGGCGTCGGCGGTGGATCCGGCAAAACCGGCAAGGATCTTATCCTGATACAGGCGGCGGATCTTGCGGGCCGAGTGTTTGATGACATGATCACCGAGCGTCACCTGGCCGTCGGCCGCCATCACCACGTCGCTATCGCGACGCACACAGATCACGGTGGTGGATCGGATGCGCGAACTTCCTGCCGCCTTCAAATCCCTATCCAAAGCCAAAAGAAAACCCTCCGAGCCGCACCCTGCAGCCGCGCTGCAACGCCGCAAGACGCAGTGTTCAGTATAGGGCAATGCACCGAGGGCAAAGGAGGGCGGCCTGGATCGGGAATTTGGGTCGGGTTTGACGCGACCCGACCGGCGCAATAGCTTTGAGGTTGTCGGCACAGAGAACCGGAATCGTAAAGGAGAAAGATTGTGAGCAAGGAAAGAAGTGGCCGTGCGGCGACGACGGGTGGCACGCTGGCTGTCGTGATTATGGCTGCGGGCAAAGGAACACGCCTCAAGACGCGCCGTCCCAAGGTGCTGCATGAGATCGGGGGCAAGTCGCTGCTGGGCCACGTGGTAGCCGCGGCAAGCCGGATCGTACGGCCGAGCGACATCTACGTTGTGGTCGGCCACGAGGCAAAGCGGGTTCGGGAGGCTGTGGAGGGCACCGGTGTTCAATTCGTTGAGCAGGCTGAACAGCGGGGCACCGGGCATGCGATCCAATGTGCAGGCAAGGCGATTGGAGGCTTTGCCAACGTGCTCGTGCTCTCGGGAGACGTTCCCCTGATCCGTCCGGAAACGATCGAGAAGCTGTCGCGATTTCACGAGACCGAGCAGGCTGCTATGACGATTCTTACGGCTGCGCCGGAAGATCCAACGGGATACGGGCGCGTGATTCGCCGATTGTCGGGCTCTGCCGAAGTGGAAAGAATTGTGGAACAGAAGGACCTGGAACCCGATCAGCTTTCCCTTCCTGAAATCAACTCCGGAATTTACGCATTCAAGACCGAGCCGCTGCTGGAACAGATTGGCAGGCTATCAGCGGACAACGCTCATGGCGAGCTCTATTTGACGGATGTCGCCGGTTTGCTTTCTTCCGCGGGGGAGCGTGTGGTTGCCATTCAAGCAGCCGAAGCCGCCGAGGTGCTGGGCGCCAACACAATTGCCGATCTCGTAAGCCTGGATGCGACCATGCGGATGGAGAATGCCCGGCGATTGATGGCGGCTGGTGTGACGATCTTCAGGCCGGAGACCTGCGTGATTGACCCGGGCGTGGAAGTGGAGACGGATACGATCATCGAGCCCTATGTACAGCTGCTGGGAAACACACGGATAGGAGGCGACTGCCGCATCCGGTCATATACGGTGATTGAGAATTCAACGATCGGCAACGAGGTGCTGTTGCGGCAACATTGTGTTCTGGGGGAGAGCGTTGTGGCGGATCGCGCCATGATTGGTCCGTTTGCCCATCTTCGCCCAGGCAGCGAAATTGGCGAGGGCGCCCATGTGGGGAACTTTGTGGAGACGAAGAAGGCACGGCTTGGCAAAGGCAGCAAGGCCAATCACCTTACCTATCTGGGCGACGCCGAGATTGGATCGGGGACCAATATCGGAGCTGGCGTAATTACCTGCAACTACGATGGTGTTCGCAAGCACGCCACGCGCATTGGCGATAGCGCATTCGTGGGCAGCGATTCAACGCTGGTTGCCCCGGTGACGATTGGGGATGGCGCCTTTGTGGGCGCGGGTTCCTGCATTACGAAGGATGTGCCGGCGGGAGCACTTGCCGTGGGAAGATCCCGCCAGGTAACAAAGGAAGGATGGGCCGCGGCGAGACGCGCACGGCAAAAGACGGGGAGCTAGCCTTCGCGCATTCGGAGGATTGGTACGGTCACGAACTAACACAATCGTCCGGTACTGAATCGATTCCGCTCTGGACAAAACCGGCGTTTCTCGTTTAATAATTTGGTACTTGCAGTGGAAATGCTTGCGCAGGCGACTCGGCTGGCGTAATTTCGTCATACGCTCTGCCGGTCGGGGCGAGCAAGCAAAGAAGGCACGGTTTGTGAAAAGGCCGGCCGCGCGGAATCATATTGAATCGTGCCCGAGACGGGCAATTCTCCCTTCTTTTGCGTTGCGTGAAACAGAGTTTCGTCTGGGTTGATTGGGCAAGGGCTTCAGCGGTCGGAGAGCACCGAACCTCGATAGAGAAAATCCGACCCGAATGAAGCAAGGGCGACCGGTGCGCAGGAAGGGAACAGGATTGGCAGCGAACCTGGCGGATCTGGGCGGAATGGACCCGACTCGGCCTAAAGCCGGAAGAGAAGAATCGCGCGCCGGAGCGCGGACGTACAGGACTGCCCGGATTCTTGTGGTTGACGACGAGGCGCCTGTCCGGTCGATGATTGGCGCCACGCTGGAACGGCAGGGGTACGAGGTGCATCTGGCCATAAGCGGTTCGCAGGCGATGGAGACTCTGGCGGGAACATCCTTCGACCTGATCCTGACGGACATCGTGATGCAGGATGGGAACGGCATTGCCCTGCTGGAACGCATCCACGCGGAACAACCGAATCTTCCCGTGGTGATGGTGAGCGCAATTCACGACATCAGCGTGGCTATCGATTCCATGCGACGCGGGGCATATGACTACCTGCTGAAGCCTTTTGAGCGCGAACACCTTGTGGCCACCGTGCAGCGGGCCCTGGATCATCGACAGGCTCTGCAGGAGAGCCACAACTACCAGCAGAACCTGGAGCAGGTGGTGCGGGCCCGAACTGAGATGCTGCGGCAGGCGATGGAAGACCTGGAGCACAGCTACGATGTGACCCTGGAGGCACTGGGCGATGCGCTGGATCTGAAGGATTCAGAGACAGAGGGACATTCGAAACGGGTGACGGCCTACACGATTGCGCTGGCGCGTGCGATGGGCATCAGCCCGGTGGAGATCAAGGTCATCGCGCGAGGCGCATTCCTGCACGACATTGGGAAGATGGCGATTCCAGACGAGATCCTGCGCAAGCCCGGCAAGTTGACAGAGGAAGAAGAAGACATCATGCGCGACCACTGCACACGTGGGTACCACATTCTGCGCAAGATTCCCTTCCTCAGCGAGGCGGCAGCGATCGTTTATACGCACCAGGAACACTACGACGGGAATGGCTATCCGAGCAAGTTGAAGGGGAATGAGATTCCGATCGGGGCGCGGATTTTTGCCATTGCAGACGCGCTGGATGCCATTACCAGCGATCGGCCGTATCGCCAGGCGCGAAGTTTCGATGCTGCCCGCGAGGAAATCCTGCGCTGCTCGGGAACGCAGTTTGATCCTAGTGTCGTTGAAGTGTTCCTGAAAATTCCCAATGAATTGTGGAACGAGCTGCGGGCTGAGATCGACGGTGAACGGCGCCATTTCTCATCATTTGACCTCAGTCCATCCCCGGTGCCGCCGAGCGTTTGAGGGCCGTCAAATTATTTGAGGGCCGGTTACTGATTGAACAGGCCGTGCCAACTTATGGTCAATGACCTTTGGCCAGAGGATTTCCCAATTTACTTTAACTCGATGACCGGGACTCTTCTCCGGGAAGTCGGTCATGCGGGAACCACCGTATCGCGCTGACACGAGATCGCAGAATTCGTTGCGCGAGATTCTGCCCGAGAGTCGAGCCAGTGCGGATTTCGAAGAGGCGCAGACCAGACTCAGACTTCGCCATTCTCTTCGAAGAGATTGGCAACGCAGTTTGGGAGCCAACCTTTCAATTGTGCAACCGAATTCCGATCCTGAGATGTTCCGCGGCTCAGCGAAGTCCCTTCGCCGCCCAGCGCGTGTTTGATCGGGCTGTCAACCGGAGAAAGGGCAGGCTTTACGCAGGCAAGCAAGGTAGCTCCAGCCAAACGGATATCGGTGAGTGCGGTGGCTTTGCACATGTAACACGTGTCAATGCGAGCCTTGCAAGGCTTAATGTGTCTTTCATAGAACGCTTCGACTTCGTCACCATTGAAGTTACGAAGTACCTCTTCCTCGCGGCGAAAAACAATCGTGGCTGCTCCTGAAATACCGGGGCGGTATGGCATGTTAAATACCACGGCATACTGGGGCAACTTGGGGCGCGGCCCAATCAGACTCATATCTCCGCGAAGAATGTTATAGAACTGTGGAAGTTCATCGAGCTTGAGTTTCCGTAGAAATCGACCCAACGGGGTAACACGCAGGTCGCCGTCCTTTGTAAGTCCAGGGCCCGCGGAACCGTGCGATGACTCTGTCATGCTCCGGAACTTATAGATCCGGAAGAGGCGCCCCCCACGACCAACTCGCTCTTGCGTAAAGATCGCGTTTCCTTTGGAGGTGAGCTTTACAGCCAACGCAATAATGACCATTGGCAAAGCACAAACGGTGAGCACGAGGAGAGCGATGAGAACTTCAACGATCCGCCTGCAATAAGACCGAATCCACGGACTCGCGGGAGGTTTCTCGAGACAGGATTCGAACGAGGCGCTTTGGGAACGCCCACAGGAACCAACAAAAGTGATTGAATCGTTAAGCTCTTCGTATTCAGAAACACAGCTTGCTTGTTTCAACGGACTTCACCCTTCTTGCCACCGCAGAGTGCGCCTTAATGTGAAAGCTTGACTTACCTCACTTTAGGACAAAAACCGCAGTCAGTCAAAGTGCGTGGGTTCCGTGCGTACTCTGATTTTCCAAAATAGAACTGCATCGAAAGTTGAACCATGTCCCATGCACGACTCAATCAAATTCATAAACTCCGCTTTGACAAAAGGAAACATCGCGGATAAAGACTTGCTTTTTCTTGTTCTGCCGCACCTGCATCATGACGCGGCATAGCGATTTGAACGAAGTTCTAGTGCATCGTGTTAAGCTCTGCGGCCGTTATAGACGACTGAGATAGCGCCTGACTCCACGCAAGCGCCTGACTGAGAGCGGAGGGACGAATCTGCTTTTCGGGAACTACAATACTATCGCCGGGATGAAGCCGCAAGTCGCGAAAGCCGCGCTCAAAAAGCGACCTATCGGACTCGCGGCTGATGACTGTTCCGTCGGCGGCCAGAACAAAGATGCGTTTTCTGTCTGCTTCGCGGGTGGACCCTCCGGCGAGCCGGAGGTACTCGCTGACCCTCGCGCCTTGATGGAAAAGAAAGGCGTGGGGATTGAAAACCGCGCCCAGGACCTGAACCGTGTCGGGTTTAAAGGGAACTACAAGGCGATCTCCATCTTCAACGTGCATATCAGGCAGCTCAAATTTCCCTTTTCCATCAGGATGCAGATTGAGCACGACCCTGCCTGTGGCGCGCACACCGCGAATGTGCTCAACTAATGTGCGATTGACCGATTGAGCCTGGGCGCTCGTTGTGCCGGGCGCAACTCCGTCCGGCGAAGCAGAGTTCCGCTCGACCTGGTGCTGGAACAGTTCGGCAAATTCGTTCAGATGTTGCTGCTCCAGAGTCTGCGTGCTTTTACGCGTAAATACGGCGGCGTACAAATAGGCCTGATTCGTCAAACCACCAGCGCGCTCGACCACTGAGCGCAGCCCCTCGCCTGCCGAAACGCTGTAGATTCCAGGGTGTACAAACTCGCCCTCGAGAGTTACATATTTGGTTTGTTCATGAACAGGAATCTGTATGTCCGACTGCGTGAATATAGTGACCACGTCCCCAGGCATTAGAGCAAGATTCTGAGACTCATCGTGTTCCAAGATCAGCTTCCCGAGACTAAACGGGATCAGGGAAGTCGTCATCGTGGCCATATCCAGCCGCTCGATTACCGCATAATTCCAGTTGGTTTGGATCGCCGGACTCTCGACTGCTGCGCGCCACTCGGAGGATTGGGACTCTCCCGTCGGTTGAGCCTGCTCAGGAAGCGGAGAACCACGCAAGTCAATCCGCGATGCGTCGTCGCGTCCCACAGGTGTGCCGCGCTCGGGAGTTGGAAGAGTTTGCAGAGCCGGCAGGCCAAGTTGTGTGCGGCGCCACCAGTAGTTGCGCTTCTCGAGCGAATCTCGATCAGGCAGCAGCTCGCTGAGCCGCATTCCCTCATGCCATTGAAAATGCCCCGGGCTGGCCACCGCTCCCCTGAGTGTGACCGTCTGATTGAAGTTGGAGATGATGGGATCGACGCGAACGATGTCGCCATCTGCCAGAATGGCAGCCAAACCGGCAGGATCAGCGTTCACGCTAAAGGCGATGCGGTGCGAGTGATTCTCAATCCTTTCCAGCGACAAATGGCCGCCGGAAGCGATTGCGGTTTTCCCCCCGGCGTCTTCGAGCAACCGTCCAATCGACTCTTCACCGCGCAATTCGTAGATGCCAGCCTCGCGTACGCTGCCAAGGACGGCAACCTGAGGTCCCGTGGGCGGAATGAAGAGGACGTCGCCGTTTTGCAGTTGCGCGTCGCCGGTTTTGTCGCCGTTCACAAGCAGAGCATAGAGATCGAAGTCGGTGACCACCTTACCGGAGCGTTTCAGCAGGACATGCCGCATGGAGCCGGACGCAGCCGGGCCCCCACTGGCGAAGACCGCGTCCACCAGTGTACTGAGGGCGCTCACTGTGTATTCGCCGGGCCGGCGTGCGAAACCCGCAACGTAAATCTGAACCGAATGGATCTCTCCCATGTCTACGCTCAGCTCGAAGTTGCGATATACATGCGCCATCACACTGCGCAGATGGGAAGGAACCTCAGAGAAAGGTAACCCCGCAACGTGCACGGCCCCTATCTTGGGGAGATAGATTTCTCCTTCGCGACTGACACGGAGGTTGGAGCTGAAGTTGATCTGACCCCAGACTCGAATCCGCAGTTCGTCATCGGCGCCAACGATCATTTCTCCGGGCGCAGGACCATTGTCGAGCGGGCCAAACGAAGGCTGAGCCGAAGAGAAAAGTTTTGCACCAAATATTGTGAGCTTCTGGCCGGTTGAAGCCAAAACAAATTTCTGGAATTCGGTGGGAGGGGCTTCAGGAGACGGCAAGGCGGTCTGTTGACTGGTCGACTTAACTGCCGTATCTTCTTTCTGGTTTCCGTTCTTCGGGGGTCTCCTCTCCAACGAATTGTCGGCGGGAATGTCAGAATTCGTCGTGCCTGGCTGCGGGCTCTCCTGAATGGTTGTTTGTGCCGCAGAAGGGGTTGCACTGTAGGAAGGCACAGGGGTTGTTGCTGTGCACCCGGGCGTATCCGAGTCTTCCCCTGTCGGACATTGCGCATGGAGCCCGTGAGAGCAGAATAAAAGGATCACTGAGATGAACAGAGAAACAGCGCCGACACGCAACCGAACAAGGTTTTTATAGGTTTGGGTTTTCATTCCTAGTATCTAGAGTAAGAATCAAGAGTTTCGCCGAGCGTGATGGGCGTCACATTTGTTGCTCATAAATGATCCATAGAGTAGATGAAGATCGTCATCCTTGCCTTACTGCAAGCTCCAAACGACCGTGCAGCGCTTTCCGGTCAGATGATGAAACTTGGCATAGATGGAAGAGTTGAACAACTCTCCCATCGAATCCGCTTGCCATGGGGATCAATAACGGAACCGTATCCGTTACCTGGGTAAGTACCGAATTGGAAAAGAAGACCACAGTGGCAATCGAAGTTCCCCCGCAGACCGACCGCACCCGCGTTACCGCCCCTAGCTCTCTGCTCACATGGATTCAGGTAGCGATCAGGTGGAGAAGGCTTATCTTATGGGAAACCTGCGCAATTATCGGGATCGGCTGCGCAGTAGCCTTGTTGCTTCCTAACCTCTATACAGCCACCGTGGTTATTCTGCCTCCACAGCAAGGCAATTCGATCGGAGCGGCCATGATGGCCCAACTCAGCAGCATGGGTAGCATCGCCGCAGCTGCGGGAGGCGGGCTGGGGATCAAGAACCCGAACGATCAGCAGATTTCCCTGCTGAGAAGCCGAGTTGTCGAAGACGCCGTGGTTTCGCGCTTTCATCTGCTGGATGAATATCACCGGAAGTATCTTTCCAGTGCGCGCAAGCGGTGGGAAAAGGTAACGACCACCGACAACGGATTGAAGGATGGCCTGATCCGCGTCTCCGTCACGGATCGAAATCCCAGCCGGGCCGCCGAACTGGCCAACGGATGGGTTGATGAATATCGACGGTTCACCGCGACCCTTGCCATCAGTGAAGCTTCGCAACGAAGGCTCTTTTACGAAAGGCAGTTGGATGCGGCTCGAAACGATCTATCGCTTGCCGAAGAAGATATGAAGCGGACCCAGCAGCGCACCGGAATCATCGATATCCAGGGCCAGGACCGTTCCATGATCGAGTCGGCAGCCGTTTTGCGCGGGCAACTTGCGGCAAAACAGGTGGAGATCAGGGCCATGCGGGAGTTTGCCGCTGAGGGAAACCCCGATCTGCAGCGATCGGAGCAAGAGGCCGCCGGGATGGAAGCGCAACTGGCGGAGCTGGACGCGAACAACAACCGCAGGACTGGCGACCTGATCGCACCCAAAGGCACTACAACTGAGTCTGCCCTGGATTTTGAGCGCGCCCTGCGCGAGGTGAAGTATCGCGAAACGCTCGAAGAGCTTTTGACGCGCCAGTATGAAGGCGCGCGTGTGGATGAAGCTCGCGAAGGAGCATTGATCCAGATCGTTGAACCGGCAGTCGCGCCAGACCGGCCCACATCGCGGCACAGGCTCTGGATCGTCCTTGGGGTCGTGTTTTTTGCCCTGCCGCTCGCTCTGCTCACAGCACTTGCCGCCGAGGTCGTGGCCATCCTGCTCCGTTCTCGGAGCCGGTCCGGATCGTGGCCTGCTGCGCTCGAAGAGGTCATCGAGGCGTGGCAATGACGTTGCGCCAGAGGCTCGGCCTCGACGG